>JBKQVW010000127.1:0-48125 GCA_052142955.1 Acidobacteriaceae bacterium
GCAGGTCACGCGCGCGCTCAGCATGCAGTGGGGCTGCCCGGTGCTTTCTTTAACCGGCCATCAGCCGGAGACGGTTTCGACGCTGATTCCGCGCATTCCGTAGGTGTCCAACAGGATGCGCGGAATCAGCGTCGAAACCGTCTCCGGCTGATGGCCGGTTAAAGAAAGCACCGGGCAGCCCCACTGCATGCTGAGCGCGCGCGTGACCTGCTCCTCGGAAAGGTTCGCCTGGCGCATGAGCCACGCGCCAATGCGCGCCTTTCCGCCCGCCTCGCGCTGCGCATCGAGCGCCTTGCGCAGCTGTTCCTGGGTGATCCATCCCTGGGACAACAACAATAGTCCAAGGGGAATGCGGTGCTGGTGTTTCTTGGGTTCCAGCGGAGTTCCGTCGCCAAGCTCCCGTTCGACCGCCTGCTCGATTAGCACCTGCATGCATTCTGGACTGCATGCCCATTGCCCCTCAAAGCGCGGAACATTCCGCCGCCGCCACAGCCGCAGCCAGGTGGTTTTGCAGTAGGCGTTCATGCAGGTATTGACAAGCGACAGGTGCTGGGGAGTTTTGCCCCACGGCAACGGCCATGCGTCTGGCCTGCGGGCTACTTCCGCCCACGTGGCAGGAAATTCGTGAAGCGCCGCTTTTCTATCGGTTCGAAGCTGCTCCGTCCACATCGTCATATGCCTTCGCTTTCGTAATTTTTTATTTCAATAACTGGTACCGTTGCCGCCAGCCGCCTGTTTGAAGCAACGATGAAAGGGTCTAGAACAAGCATCGAATGGTCTCCAGTCGGCGCCGCGGCTCCGCAACTTCGGTGACCTGCAAGGCAAAGTTTCCGCCCACCAGGACCACTTCGCCTCGCGCCACAATCCGGTCGCCGACCACCAGCTCGACCGGCTCGCGCACGTGACGGTCCAACGGCAATACATCGCCGGGCCCAAGTTCCAGTACCTCTCGCAACGGCAACTCCAACGCGCCAAAGCGCAGGGTCGCCTCCAGTTCAATATCGAGCAAGAGTTCGAGCCGTTGTTTGTGTCCCGGCTCCGTAGGTGGAGGAATCGTCTCTGACCCGCGTCGGTCTTCTGCCTGCGGCGTGGCCGGCTTCTGCTCCGCATGCAATTCAGGCTTGTCCTGCTGCGCTTGCTCAAAGACCGGAACATCTGCAACAGGAGCCGGTGCAGCCTTCGGCAACGGGACCTCGGCCTCGATCTCATGAGCAGAGTTCTCTGTCTCTTCTCCCGTTTCTTGTTCCGCGGAGGCGCTCACCTCCTGGGCCCCATCCGCTTCGAAAACCGGCAATTCTTCACCCGGAAATTTCACCTGCACACTCACGGAAAGCGTGATTTCTCCCTCCCCGGCCTGCAGCAACCATTGCTGGGTGGCGGCTCCCGAGGCCGCGGTATCGGGTCCGGCGGCCAGATGCATTCCTTCGACCGCGGTTGTGTCGCGCAGCAGGATGGCACAAGCACCCTGGGCAGATCCTGGGAATTCTTCCGACAGGAGCGTCGAAAGTTTACCGCCGGCTGCTGTCAGCCATATCTGCCATACCTCCAGCCCTTCTTCTGTCCAGGCGGCATGCGGGTCGACCGGTTCGCCAGCCACAATTTGCGCCAGTTGCACCATGCCGGAGGCGGAGACCGTCACATACATCACTCCATGCACGGGGCCTTCGAAGAGCAGCTGGCTGCGGTAGGCGCTGGCCGCCGGCGAAACATCCTCCGTGACGCGGACTGTCGCCGGAACACGCACCAGCTCTTGCAGTTCCGCGCGTACAACTTCGATCCATAAATCCAGGATTGCCCGATTGCTTGCCATCATGCCTAGCCTCACTTTTCCAGCGGTAGAACGGAATTTCTTCGTCGCGCCTTGCGCCTATATCTGCCGAATCCAGGTCACTCCACGGCCCGGTTCAACAGGGGGTTGTTTCTCGCCGTAATCTGCGCGCCACGGTGTTGGTCGGCGCGCACCGGAATGGCGTGGAACAAAGGGATTCCACCGATGCGCAGTTCGGAAGGCGAGGTCGCCGGCAAATTCAAGCGCACGATCGAACCCGTCTCCAACGCGTCCAGCTCCGTGGCAGGAATACGCACGGAGGGCAATTGCAGCGCGCCCCGCAGCCGGATGTGCTGCAGCCGTTCTCCCATGCGAGCCAGAATCTCTGGAGAACGGCGGCGATTTTGCCGTCCCCAGTCCGTGATCAACCGACGCAAAATGGTGTTGGAAACAACCGCCGGGAAGACCAGGTTCAGGTTTCCCTGAACATGCGGCATACGAATTTCAAAACTGATGGAGAGTGTCTTTTCCGTGGGAGACATCAGGCGCGCGATCTGCGTCTGCTGTTGCCGCTTCTCAAAATTGAACCCCAATCCTACCGGCTGCCAGGCCGATGTCAACTCGCGGCAGCACACCTCCACCACGCTGGCCAGGATCGACTCTTCGATGTCGGTCAGCTCGCGTACCGCAGCCGCTTTGCCTTCTCCACCGAGCAGCAGATCGATCATGGGCAGCGCCAAGGCCATATCCAGTTCCAGGCCGCAGATCGCCCCCAACGGCTCCAGTCGAACCGAGGCGACATAAGAGATCTCTGGAACGCGCTCGACAAACTCCGAATACGGCAACTGCTCCGCGGAGGCCAGGGCCACCTGGAACCGGCTGCGCAAAAACGCTCCCAGGTTATGCGTCAGGTTCCGGGCGAAATTGTCATTGAGCAGACTAATCGCACGCATCTGTTCATTGTTGATTTGGCCGACACGGGAAAAGGTGAAGGGCTGCACCCGCGCGGCGACTGGCTGCTCCTCCTTGACACTGCTGGCACGCGTGCGGGCAGCGGCAAACAGTGCGTCGATTTCTTCCTGCGCTAACGGCTTATCCATTTGTTCTCTCCGTCCTCAGCCTGCGGCGCCAATGGACGCCTTTCTCGAACGTGATTGCCTGGGGAAACGGCTCCCGAACCGGGACGCACCCGCTGTATGCGGGGCCGGCCTCCCTCAGGTTTGCCGGAACGTTCTTTCTTGGCCGGCCCGGAAACGTTCGCCAGCAGCGAACGCAGGTGCAAGACTGCGGAGGTATGGATCTGGGACACGCGCGACTCCACAACTCCCAGCGTCAGGCCGATCTCCTTCATGGTCATTTCCTCGTAGTAGTAGAGGGTCAATACCAGTCGTTCCCGTTCCGGCAATGCGGTAATTGCATCCGCCAATCTCGCCCGCATCTCTGCCTTCAGACACTGGAACAACGGACCTTCTTCCGGCGAACTGGGCACATACGCCACTTCATCTTCGGACGAATCTTCCGTATGTCCCACGTCGAGACTGCCAATTTCCAGGCCTCTCAGGTCCGTCAACAGGTTTTGATATTCGTCCAGAGACATGCCCATCTCAGCGGCGATTTCGTTCTCCAGAGGTGTACGGCCCAGCCGTCCAGTCAACGTGTGCATGGCCGCTTCGATCGCGCGGCCCTTCCGGCGCAGATCGCGCGGACTCCAGTCGAGCGTACGAAGGCTGTCGAGAATGGCCCCGCGAATACGGAACTGGGCATAACTGCGGAACTGTACCTTTTTGCCCGCATCGAATTTATTGAATGCGTCGGCCAGCCCCACCATGCCCGCACTCACCAGATCATCCATTTCCACGTGCGCGGGTAGATGCTCATGAATGCGGCGCGCAATATAACGCACCACCGGCAGATGCTCGATTAGGATTTGCTCGCGCTCGGCTGCGTCCATCTGGTTGAATGGCGGGTCCGGCGTGGAAGCGGCGCTCTCGTCGGTCTCCGCCTGGAGCTGACCGGTCAGCAGCGAAATGGGGGTTTCGTGTTCACGATCTGCCGTGCATGGAAATTTCGGTACAGGCATGTCTGCTCTCTCCTTCTGCGTGCCGGTGAAAGTCCTTCCGGCACCTCGCAACTAACTCAACGTTCCTAACGAGCGCACCCGTATATCCGGCGGCAGCTCGGCGGGCGCGACCACCGCGACCCTGGGCATAAAGGGCTCCAGCCAGCGCCGCAGGTAATACCGCGCAGGACTGGGACACAGCAGGACCGGGCTTCCTGAGATCGACGCTCCTCCCGTCAATTGCTTCCAGGACTCGACAATGCGGCGCAAAAAAATGGTGGCATTGCGCAACGGCTGGCTGCCGTCGCCTAGCAGACGTTGTGCGCTCTCTCCTTCCACCGTCGCCAGAACATCTTCTTCGAGCGACGGATCGAGCACAAAGACGCGCATTTGACCTTCGGCGTCAAGCATCGGCTGCATCAGCGTGCGCCCCATCGATTGGCGAATCGTTTCCACCAGGTGGACCGTATTCTTGTTATTCGCGGCTGCTTCCACCATCACCTCCAGCAGCGATCCAAGATCGCGGATGGAAACCTGTTCCCGTAACAACTGCTGCAGTACCCGCTGCACTTCCCCCAGCGTCATCAGTTTCGGCACCAGTTCTTCGATCAGCTTGGGGTGCGTCTCCTGGAGACTGTCGAGCAGCCGCTTGGTTTCCGCGCGGCCCAGAAGACGATGGGCCTCGCGACGAATCACTTCTCCCAGATGGGTGGCAATCACCGTGGTGGGATCGACCACGGAATAACCCGCGGCCATGGCCTGTTCCGCCAGCGATGGCTGAATCCACCGCGCCGGCACTCCAAAGGCCGGCTCTCGAGTTTCTGTTCCCGGCAACGCGCGCGCCTTGGGGTCGGCATTCACCGCCAGCAGTTGATTGCCTTCCGTCTGCCAGCGTGCAATCTCGGCATTGCGCAAGGAGATCATGTACTCACGAGGCTTCAGGCGCAGATTGTCAGTAATGTGGACCGGCGGAATGATGAAGCCCAGCTCCTTAGCCAGGTGCTTGCGCAGCGCCCGCACCCGGGCCAGCATCTGGCCGCCCTGTTTTTCATCGACCAGCGGAATCAACTGAAATCCAATTTCAAGACTCAGATCGTCGATCGGCAGCAGCGCGGCAAGATTATCCGCCTGCGCGCCGGTCGCAGCTTTCGCATCTTTTCCAGGAGCCGCGCTCTCACTTTCCGCAACCGGCGCCACCGCGGGCATCCGATACGCCATGTAGCCCAGGCCCGCAGCCATCAACAGAAACGGCAGCTTCGGCAAACCCGGAATCAGTGCCATGACGGTCAGCAGACCGGCGGCAATCCACAAGGTATTCGGGCGTCCGAAGATCTGCGCCCCAATCTCTGTGCCGAGCGAATTAGAAGAGGATGCGGCGCGCGTCAGCACAATGCCGCCTGCAACAGAAACCAGCAGCGAGGGAATCGTCGTGACCAGACCGTCACCGACGGTGAGCACGGTGTAGGTCCTCAGGGCTTCGCCGATCGCAATGTTCTGCTGAAACACTCCGATCAAAAGCCCCGCAATAATATTGATGGCGGTGATCAGGATGGTCGCCATCGAGTCTCGTTGGTTGAAGCGCGCCGCACCGTCCATCGCCCCATAGAACTCGGCTTCGCGTGCAATCGCCTCGCGCCGCTTTCGCGCTGTGACTTCATTGATGACTCCAGCATTCAAATCGGCATCGATCGCCATCTGCTTACCCGGCAACGCATCGAGAGTAAACCGCGCCGTCACCTCGGCCGTACGCACGGCGCCGTGACTCACCACTAGAAACTGAATCGCAATCAGCGCCAGAAACACGACAAATCCAACGATGTAATTGCCGCCGACCACAAATTGTCCAAAGGCCTCGATGACCTGCCCGGCAGCTCCCGTTCCTTCAAACCCGTGCAGCAGAATGCGTCGACTGGAGGCCAGATTGAGCGACAGCCGAAACAGCGTCAGCAGCAGTAATAACGTCGGGAAAACGGAAAACTCAACCGCCTTACGCAATTGCACGGCCGAAAGAAATACCAGAAAGGAAGCCGTGATCGAAATCGTCAATAGCAAATCGAGCGCAAAGGCCGGCAACGGAACCAGCATCACCAGCACCATGCTGATGGCGGTCGCCGGCAGCAGCATTTCGTGCGCTCGACGGCTCATTTCGGGCGTTATCCAACGCAAGAGACTGCTACCCTTTGGCTGGAGTTCGGGGGTCGGGTTCTGAACGACAACTTGCGTGTTCACACGCCTTCTCCTGGTCCTTCACCCGCCGGACCTTCGGTCGATGGGCCCAACTTCGATGGATCGTTTTCCGCTGAATTTGCCGCTGCCGGGTCTTTCGATGAGTCTGGTGCATCCGTCGTGCCAAAGTCGGTGCCGGTTTCCGAGGTTTTCTCTATTCCTGACCCAAGCCGCAGCGGCGGAGCGGTGTACGCGCGGCGGGGACGGTGCGGCTCCCGCGATTTTTTCTGTTCGCGCGAGCTAGCGCGCATCTTCTCTTCCACGCGCTGGCGATAGAGGAACGCAAGAATGGCGGCGACCGCCGCATACAAATCGTGCGGGATCGACTGCCCCGGTTCCACCGAACGATACAGGGACCGTGCCAGAGGGGGATTTTCGATAATCGGCACCCCGGCCCAGCGCGCCTCGTCCTTGATCCGCTCGGCCATCAGGTTTCTTCCCTTGGCCAGCACTTTCGGGGCCTGCAGGGTTTCGAAGTTGAATTCCAGTGCCACGGCGTAATGCGTGGGATTGGTGATGACGATACTGGCCCGGGAAACGTCCGCCTGAAGTCGGCGGCGCCGCATCTGCCGCTGGATGGAACGGACGCGGCTGCGTGTCTGCGGACTGCCTTCCATCTCCTTGTATTCCTGGCGCATGTCTTCCTTGCTCATACGCAGGCGTTGCTCCCAGCTGCGCCACTCCACCAGATAGTCCAGAGCCGACCAGCAGAACAGAATGCCGCTGGTCGCCAGCAGCAACCGATACTGGCTTTCGAACAGCAGCGGCAGTTGCTCCAACGACAGTACGGGCAGCGACAAAACTGTGTGCTTCAAAATGTCCGCCCCCAGCACCATGACCAGCGCCGCCGGAATCAGAGACTTGAGCATGCGCGCGAAAGAGCGCAGCGAAAACACATTCTTCAAATTCGTCGCCGGAGACAGGCGTTCAAATTTCAGTTGCATGGACTCGCCATGAAACCGAAGCCCTCCCGTTTGCGCAATGCCGACGATTAGCGTGACAACCAGAATCGACGCCAGTACGACGGCGAAAGGGACAACTACGTGCATCAGACTGGCACGCGCCACATCGTTCACCACTGCGCCATCATGCAGACTCATGTCGCGGTGAATGGCAAGATCGAGCACTTGGACGTACCCTGCCTGCCACCCGATCGCAAAGCGTTCCGTCATTATCCCCATGGCAAGGATGCCCGCGGCCATGCCCAACCCGCCTGTCAACTCACGGCTTTGAAAGATGTCTCCGCGCTCGCGCGCCTTCTGTTTTTGCCGCTGAGAGGCTTTTTCTGTCTTGTCGCCCTGATCGCCTGCCATGTTCGCCCCGTCTATGCCCGATGCGACGCCAGAACCAGTTGCATGCCCTGGTTCAGCAAACCATCGAAGCGAGCCTCAATAAACCGCGGCCATACCGCAAGTGAGCCAATCAGGATCACATATCCAATCAGCGTCTTGAGTGGAATACCCACGAACAGCACCGGCAATTGCGGCGAGAACCGTCCCACCAGCGCCACGACCACGTCGACCAGCATCGTTGCCGCCATCACGGGCGCAGACAATTGGACCGCAGCCAGAAAGACTCCGCTCGTCATCCGTACCAGCGCCAGGCTGGTGCGAGTCGCCATCCATGCCGTGCCCACCGGCACAACGGCGAAGGTATGCATCAGGGCGGAAAGCAGCGTTCGATCGAGCCCTGCGGCAAGCAGGACCAGGAGACCGATCGTATTCAGCAACTGGCTCAGCAGCGGGGTTTCGATGGAGGAGTTGGGATCGAGCACATTGACCAGCGAAAAACTGAACTGCAGTCCCAGCAGCTGCCCGGAAAAATTCAGCATCTCCAGCAGCAAGGTCAGCGAGAGCCCGAAGAGCAGGCCCGTGCTCAGCTCCCCAAGCATCGAGATCAATCCCAGCTCAGGCACCGCTCCGGGATGATTGGCCGCAATCGGCGTAAGCAATCCCGCCAGAACAATCGTAAAGACCGCCTTCACGGTGCGCGGAATGGCTGCGGAGGAGAAAAATGGGGCGAACAGCATCAGGCCGCTGACACGAATCAGCACCAGAATGCCCGATACCACGAATCCGCTCCAGCCCGCCATACTCTTCCTAATTCCCCGGTATCCTTCGTGAATGCCCGCTTGGCACCGCTGCCGGAAATCGCATCAGCCAAGAAAGCGATGAAAATCCTGAAACAACGAGACCGTGTACGCGACCATTTGGCGCAGCAGCCAAGGCATCCCCACAATCGACATGACCGCGACGGCGGCCAGGCGGGGAATCGTGGTGATGGTCTGTTCCTGGATGGAAGTCAAGGTTTGCACCACACTGAGCCCAATGCTGACAATGGCGGCAGCGAGAAGCAGCGGCGCGCTCAGAAGCATGGCCTCCATCAACAAGTGCCGCGCGAGTTCTGTCACCTGATCCGGACCCATGCAGCCTCTCCTCTCTTTCCCATTGCGGTTGCCCGCCGTTTCCGTCCGCTTCCTAAAAGCTTTTCAACAACGATCCCGCCAGAAGATTCCATCCATCGACCATGACGAACAGCAGAATTTTCAGCGGAGTGGAAATCACCACCGGAGGCAGTTGCAGCATCCCAATGGCCGTCGTGATCGAGGCAACCACCAGATCCACCAGCAAAAACGGCAGAAAGAGAACGGCTCCAATCTGAAAACCTGCCTTGAGTTCGGAAAGCATGTAGGCCGGGACGACAACCCGCAACGGCAAATCCTCCGGCTTGGCGGGGCGATTGGCCATGGTGGCGGAGGCAAACAATGCCAGGTCTTTTTCCCGCGCATAATGCAGCATGTAGAGCTTGGGCGGTTCCATCCCACGCTCCAAAGCTTCTGTGCCCGTGATCTGCCCGCTGCGAAATGGCTCCACGGCCTGCCGATCGACCTGCACCAGCACGGGGTGCATCAGGAACCAGGTCATCATCAAACCCAGGCCCATCAGAACCTGATTGCTGGGAGCGGTTTGTGTGCCCAGGGCCTGACGTAGAAAATGAAACACCACCAGCAGGCGGACCATCGGTGTCATGGAGAGAAGTAGTGCTGGAATCAGCGTGAGAAACGTGAGAACAAAAATGATCGTCCACGGCACCGTGCCGTTACCCGCGATGCGCAGCCCATTCGTTGTTGGCTCCAGCAACGGCGCGGGCGCCAGCAGAAGCAGGGGTACCAGATTCATGAGCACAGCTCCCGGCCCGAATCATCCGCTTCCGCCGCATTCCCGAGGGCCTCCGCCGGAATTGGAACAATCACAGTTACATGTTCTGTGCCGCCGCCCACCAGAAAGCGGTAGCCGCCTACTTCCACCAGGGACAAATGACGTTTCGCTCCCAAAGCCAGTTGCCCGACCAGACGCAGCTGGGCACCCTGTTTCGCACCCGGGACGCATTTCGCGCGGCACCATTGCGCGGCGTGCAGGACAAACTGCACCAACGGCGGCATACGGTCCAACAGCGGTATCCAGCTCCGCCGGCGCGGCAGTGAGGCTGGCCCCGTCATCGCCGAATTTTCCTGCATGAATGCTTGCGTGGAGACCTGCTCCGACAACTGCCCGGAAGCTCCCATCAGCCCTTCCGCCGGCATCCACATTGCGCCTGCCTCTGTACCCATTGCCCGGTTTCCTCTTCGTCCCCTATCGTTTCGGTGTCGCGGCGTTGCCGCGGAAAATTGTCATAAGAGCCGCGTGATGCGAATGGCCATTTCCTGGTCCACCGCTTCCATCTCGACCCAGGCCAGCTGGACGTCTTCGATCGAAAGTGGAAGGTCATCGCCACTGGCCCATGCGGTGGCGATGATTTGGCCCGGATCGAGGGCCAGCAAATCTCGTACACAAAACCGCTGCACTGGCAGCGCCACGCCCAGCTGAATGGGCAACCATTCGACAGCCGGCCATGCGTTGCGCTGAGGGATGGACGGAGACAGCTGCGTGCTCTCCGGCGTGGGCGGGTCGCCGTGCGCATAGGCGCCGCCTGCCGCTCGATCGCTCTCCGACGCACTCGTTTCCTGCAATGCTTCCATCTGCCAACCTCTTGGGTGCCTGGGATTCGATTGACTTCACTGAGACCGGAACGACCGAAGGCGGAAGGGCCTGAGAGGCCAAATCCGCCAGGGTCGATGGCAGCAGTTACTGCGGCATCATGTTGATGGTGGCCTGCGTGACGGTATCAAATGTTGTTACCGATTTGGCGTTGGCTTCATAGGCGCTTTGCGCGACAATCAGGTTGGAAAATTCGCTGGAGATATCGACGTTCGAGTCCTCCAGGGCTCCGCCCTCCATGGTGCCGCGTCCGCCTGCGCCAGCCACGCCGACGGTCGCCGGGCCGGAGGCAAGCGTGGCGGCAAAGTTATTGTCACCGGTGCGTTGCAGGCCCTGCTCATTGTTGACCATCGCCACCGCCAACTGCCCAACCGCCTGGGTCTGCCCATTGGAGAACTGCACCGAGATGGTACCGTCGGATCCGATGGAAAATCCCTGATAGCTACCGCTCGAATATCCATTCTGCGTGGTGCTGCCAACCGTCGACGCCGACGCCGCCTGCGTCATGGTGGGATTGTTGTTCGCATCGTAGAGATTCCAGCTGAAGTTGAGATTGCTGGCGCCATCCGCCATGCCCGCGAAGCTGATGCCGGTAACGTCGGCGGCCGGCGCCGTCAGTTGCCCGCTGCTGTTGAAAGTCAGAGTTCCCGTGGTGTTCGTGGCAGCTCCGGTATAGTCGCCGGCCGGCAAGGAGATGGCATAGCTCCACTGATTGCCGCCCTGATTGGTGAAATTCACCGTGGCCACATGGCTTTGCCCCAGCGAATCGTACATGGTGACTTGCGCCGGAACGACCGTGCCGACGGCGGAACTGGCATCCAGATTCAATGCATTCAAAGAAAACTGCGTGGTCGCCTGCGGCTGTTGCGTGGCTCCCAAAGGAATCTGAATCGAGGTCAGCGGCGCATTCGTATTGACCACGCCGTTGCTGGCAGGATAGCCCATCACTCCGAGCCCGTCGGCGGTCGTCAGGTTGCCGTTCTGGTCCGTTTGAAAATCCCCTGCGCGCGTGTATTCCTGGGTACCGCCGTTGTTCACTACGAAAAACCCGTTTCCAGTCAGCGCCACGTCGCTCGGACTGCCCGCCGTGGTATCCACGCTGCCCGGCGTAAAGTCGGTGGAATTGGCGGCAACCTTGACGCCTTGACCTGCCAGCACCGGATCTCCGGAACCGGAGGAGCCGACTTGTTGATAGAACAAGTCCTCAAAGGACGTGGACTGAGATTTGAATCCGGTTGTATTCAGGTTGGCAATATTGTTTGCGATCGTGTTGAGCTCCGTTTGATCGGCGTTCAATCCTGTCAGTGGAATGGAAAAGGAAGCCATGCATTTTCTCCTGGAAAAACATAATGTTGGTGAATGCCGTCACAAAATTCCTGTGAATCGCAACCGCCTCTTTTAGCGAACTGCCGCCCCCGTTCCTGCCGTGGTTGCAGCCGGCAAGGAAGAGGATCCGGTGAACGTTGCTCCTGGAATGGAATGTTGCAAGGCCCGCATGACCTCCGGGCTGAGCGGCATCTGCGTGGGCGCCACGGCCTGTGTCGGCAAGGTAGAGGCGTGGGTAAACGCCTGCGCCACAGCGGCTTCGGAAGAGGCCGGCAGCTGCACGCTGCTGCCCAGCGGCAGCAGATGCCCGGCGGTCTGGGCTGCGGCTGCGGTCGTAGCCGATGAAGCAGCGGTCTTCGCCGCCGCTGCCGCGGGCGAAGCCGTACTGGGGCTGCTCGCTGCGCTACTGGTGGGCGTGGTGGTCCCCGTCGCTGTTGTCAGCGTCTGGTTGATCTGAACGAGTTGTTCCAAACTGTTGACCCCAACCAATTGCGTGATGTACTGCATGGGGTCGGTCTGTTGCGTCGGGTCCTGATTCTGAATTTCGGTGACCAGCAACGTCAGGAAATCGTTGGCCGTAATCGTCGCTTCATTGGTAGAACCGGCGGTTGCGCCGGTGTTTCCGGTGCTGGAGGAAGCCATCGCCTTCACTCCGTTCGCTTGCGCCTGTGCCTTCGGCTTCGATTCGAACGGCGACGCGACGACATGTTTTACCTGATCCAACATACTGAGCAAACTCATAGTGCATTCCCTTCCCGTTATCGTCTTGTGTGACGTTCATGCATGAATGCTGAAACGACGCCCTTCGATGCTCGAGCTTGTTCCCCGGACCGCGCCGATGGACTCTCCACCCAAGGGCATCACCGTCCACCTGTTGCTTGCTGCATTTACGACAGTCGTATTTTCCGCCCCGTTACGGCCGTCGCTCTGGGGAGAGGATTGGCTGTGCGATCCGGTTCCGGTCTGACCGCCTGCGAGACCCGTCTCCACATGAACCTGCTGCACGCCGGCATGGTGCTCCTGCAGATAGCTCGCCATCGACGGCAGGACCGAAGTCAATGCGGCATGGCTCGCAGCCGAACTGGTGGCCAGCGCGGCCGTCACCTGTCCCGCAGTGCGTTCCGCGCGCACTTCGACCCATCCCAGGGTGGGATCGGTGACACCGACCGCAAACTGATGCGGCGAGGCATGCAGCAAAACCCCGCGTTCCCCGGCTGCCCCGCTGTCAAGCGCCATAAAAGCATCGGAAGGCGTTCCGCGCGTACCTGCTAGATTCGTATTCGAGGCGGCGAAAGCTCCTGTAGCGTTTGCATGATTTGAAACCGGAAAAACGCTGGAACTGGCATGAACACCGGCGACCGAGTCCGCAGGATTTTCATGCGGAATTCCGGCTCCTGGCGGCATGGAGGATGCGAGCCCGCCGTCACTTGCTTTGGCAGCTGCGGCATTGGGCAGCTGCGTCCCCGCGGAGGAATTATTGCCGGCAGCGCTGTTGCTGTTGTGGGTCGAGGACCCATTTCCGCTGTCGGTTGTCGAGCTTTGATTTCCAGCGGGCCCCTGAGTGCCCGCGGTCGACGCACTGGAGGCACTCGCGTTGGCCGATGAATCGGCAGAACCATTCGCGGAATTGTTGACCGTCTTCGCAACCGCTGGTGCCGCGCTCTGACTTCCAGCTGCGCCGCTACCCGAGATGACACCCTGATTGCCGCCGGAGCTCGAACTCGCGCTGGCTGTATCCGCGGAATTTCCCGCTGCCGGTTTGTCGTCGTTTCTTTGGGCTGCCGTTGTCCCTTGTGCGTCGTGCGCCTGGTCTAGATTGGGACGACTCGCCATCTCACGACCGGAAAAGATCGCTCCCCCCGGAATGATTCCGGCTGCCTGGATGTTCAGGGCGCCTTGCGCCTGCTTGTTCTGGGCGCCTCGCGCCTCGATGTTCGTGTCGTTGCCGCCGGTTCCATCCTGTTGCGGGGTTCCTACCGGCAACGCGGAAGATGTTGTTACACCGGGCGCAAAGGAATTCTTGGAAGAAACGGTCGCTCCGGTTGTGTCGGCCGGCGTCTCCGTTCCTGCCAGGTTCGATCCTAATGTCTTGGCCGCGGGAGTGTTCGTCACTGCCACGACAGCCACATTGGCCACGACCGCGGGAGAGACCGAAGCACCCGTCGTTCCGCCCGAACTCGCGCCCTTTCCGGACAGCGCCGCTTTCCGGCCTGGCGGCGTGGAGGATGTCGCAGACTGCGTTGTACCGGGGTCGCCATTGGACGTCACAGTGGAACTGGATCGAACTGCGTGGGCATCCGCCTGTACCGGCAGTACGATTTGGGGCTGCGTCAGCGTCGAGCCGTCTCCTCCCTGAACCGAGACTTGCGTGGACGAGTCCGAGGATGGGGAAGCGTTCTGGTCAGCGGCATTCGCAGCCTGTGCCGAAGGATTGCCGTTCGCTACCTGTCCCCCCTGGGTTGCATCCGAACCGGCCTCTGGGGATACATTGTCGCCGCCACTGTTTGAATCCGCTGCCGCACTGGACTGGGATCGAGCCGACTGTCTTGGAGAGGCAACCGATGCGGCTGCACTCGATTGGGTCGAACGATTGGGAGAGGATTGTGGCGTATGGGCAGCGGAAAAAGCCGAGCGCATGACCGTCGCAAATTGGTTGCTCGATCCAGCCGCACCCGGCTCTGCGCCGGTAGATCCCGGCACCACAGGCCTGGGCGTAGCTCCATCGATATGCTGGATTGGACTCATGCCGGCACAATCTCCTGATGGGGAAGAATGGTGCAGCTGGTGTGCCAAAGGTCACTGCAGGAGATAAGAGATCGATAAGGATTGGCTCAGAATTGCCGAAAAACAATTCCGTCAATCGCCGGAAGACGCCGTTTCGTCCGCTCCGGGCGGTTTTCCCTTCGACGGCGCTCGCTGTTGCCCTTGGTTTCGCCGGATCAGGCTACGTTGCAGGAACCACTCATCGGTCCCCGCCTGCGCCCGCCGGTCCTGTTCCATCTGTTCGACTGTGGCCTGCTGCTCCAACAGCTGTTCGGTTTGGCGAAGTTCGCGGCGACATTCCGTGTAGCGCTCGATCATCGGCTCCATGCGGCGCAACTCGGCTTCGCGGAGCTGTTCCAGGCGCATTCGCTTCCAGCCAGAAAACTCCAGCACGGCCTCTTCCATCAACCAACCCTTTTCCTCCATCGCTTCCTGCGGAATCGCCGCATCGCCGTCGCTTGTCTCGGTGTTCTCGAGACCGCTGTTCGCCTGCGGCATCCAGCTCTCGGCTAGGGTCGACCGCTGCTGATGCTCCAGAGTCGTCTGCCGCTCACAAGCCGCAGAGGCCTGCCGAACCAGTTGGGCGGCCCGTTCAACCTCCAGCCGAGCCTGTTCTTCCGCCAACTGACGGAATCGCAAAATACGCCGCAAAGTTTTGGCCACGAGAGCAATTTCTTTCCGATTAAATTTTCAGCTGCAGCATCTGGCTGAATGTTTCCTCGAACGACGACCGATCTTCCGGCTTCTGTTCAAGAAATGCCCGCAGCTTCGAGCGCGCGGCAAGCGCGCGGTCCAGGTCGGGATCGGCCCCCGCTTTGTAGGCGCCAATGCGCACCAGATCTTCCGACCGGGCATAGGCGGAGAGCAGTTGTCGAATCAGTGTGGCGCGTTCCCGATGCTCGGCGGTAGTGACGGCCGGCATCAGACGACTGATGGATTCCAGAACTTGTATCGGCGGATACCAACCCTCGGAAGCCATGGCGCGGGACAGCACAATATGCCCATCGAGAAACGATCGGGCCGCATCGACAAGAGGGTCCTGCAGGTCGTCTCCCTCCATCAATACGGTGTAGAACGCAGTGATGCTCCCGCTGGCATATTGGCCGGCACGTTCGATCAGCCGCGCCATGCGGCGAAAAACCGAGGGAGTGTAGCCGCGCGCCGTGGGCGGTTCGCCCGCCGCCAGGCCGATTTCCCTCGCAGCCATGGCATAACGCGTCAGGGAATCGAGTACCAGCAGAACATGCTTTCCTTCCGCGGCATAAAATTCAGCAATCGAGGTGGCTGCCATGGCGGCCCGCATCCGCAGCAGCGGCGACTGGTCGCTGGTCGAAACAAGCACCACAGAACGCTTTCGACCTTGCTCCCCAAGGCTGTCTTCCAGGAATTCGCGCACCTCGCGGCCACGCTCTCCCACCAGTCCCACCACGGTCAGGTCAGCCGCGGTGTTCCGTGTCATCATGCCGATTAAGGTGCTCTTGCCGACGCCGGAACCACCAAAAATGCCGACCCTTTGTCCGCGGCCCACGGTGAGAAGCCCATCGATCGCGCGCAGCCCGGTGCCGAGCCGAGTCTGAATCGGCACACGATCCATGGGCTGAGGAATCACCCTCTCCAGCGGCCAGCTTTCCTTCACCCGCAGTCTCGGTCCGCCATCGAGCGGATAGCCCTGAGCATTCAACACGCGGCCCAGCAGGTCATCCCCCACATCGATCGACGGCGTGTCTCCCAGGGCGGCCACACTGTCGCCAAAGCGGATGCCGTCGGGAGAATCCAGTGTCATCGAGAGCACATGCGGCCCGCGAAAACCGATGACCTCTCCGAGATGGCTGTTGCCCTCCCGATCGAAAATTTCGCAACATTCCCCAACCGAGCAAAAAGGACCTTCGGACTCAATCGTCTGGCCCGTCGCTTCCATGACACGCCCATGCCAGCGCCATGCCGGCCGTTTCTCCAGTCGGCAAAAGTAGGCATGAAGTATGCGTGCAGAATCGGCGGGTTCTTCATCGACAGCCAATTTCCTTTCGTCCATCTCATCCGCAACCTGCGAAAGAGGTGCCTTCCATCTGCGGGAATAGTCTTCGGCATCTTCCTGGGTGATATTTGGCTCCCAAAGGTCATCCGCCAGAATGGCAGGCTGCGCCGAGGACGGGGAATCCTCGGGCATGGTTTCCGGCCCAGGCTTGCTTTGCCGTTCCTCCGGGTTGCGGAGCGGATGCATGGCTGGCTGGAACAGAGAAATCGCATCGATTCCTAATCCATCCGGCAACATAGGATCGGACATCGTTCCCCCCTCCATTTCGCCACGTCAAGATCCGTGCACGGGTGCAGCAGCTCCATTGGATTTCCTTCTGCCACAGCCAATCGAGTTCAGCAATGAGCGGCATTTCTTGGGAAAAGGCTGCCCAAAAATTCACGGCTTCGATTCGAGCTGGATGAAATCCGCTCTACGCTGAACTCCGGCTTGCAGGCGCAGCGTTCGTGCTAACTCCCGTGGGTCGGCGATCGAGCAAGTCAAAAAAACCCTTCTCGATTTCTTCCAGCTGCGCCCGTACACCCAGTTCGATCGTGCCCAGTTCGGTCACCAGCACACACTCTCCCGGAGAAAGAGAAGGGTCTTCCAAAACTCCCGGCTGAATGTGCACATTGCCCGTCCCACGAAAAAATTCCTTCCATTGGCCGACCTCCGGAGGAGGGACACGCATGACGACAGCGCTGGAATCTCCCAGCTTATCGAGAGCGACCCGTACCGCACCCGCCAGAAGCAGTGGATCCAGGTGCGCCTCTCGGTGCAGTACCCGGGCTGCAATCGCCAGGGCCAGGCGAACCACTTCTCCTTCCACTTGATGAAAATAATTCTGCTGTTCCAGACGGAAATCTTCGAGCGTCTGCAGGAGTTGCGTTTGCAACCGCTGCTGTCCGACCGTTACTTGTTGCTCGATGGCCTGCCGTCCTTCGCGGCGCCCTTGCTCCCGAGCCATGGCAATTGCCTGTTCGGCTGCAAGTTTCTCCTCCGCCAGGCGATTCTGGAGTTCGGCCACCGTCCGATGCCAGTCGGACTCCTTCTCGGAGCGGCGGTTCGCCGCCTCGCGTACATCTTCGCCATCCGCGAGGCCATTGCCATCGCTGGGAAAAAGAGCGACCAGTGGACGCGCGGATGGCGAACCGATGGCGGAATCCCGCACCGACGCTGCCGCCTGGCCTTTGCTCGTTTGTGCCGTACGATATTGCAGTCGTTCCAGCGTAGGGACACCGGGAGTCTCGGTTTCGTTCAGGTTCACGGGAATAGCTCTCGTCGCTGCCACAGTTGTTCCTCTTTCATGCTGCAACTAATGTCCGCACATCGTTGTTTCAGCCGTGGATTCCGATGGCGAAGCATCGTGTTCCGGAAATCTTTGCTCCATGGCTCAAACCATCAGATCGTCTTCTTTTTCGGTGGCGAGAATCAGCTTGCCCTCCGCCTCCAGCTTTCGTGCCAGGGTCAGAATCTCCTGCTGCGACTGCATCACCTCGCGTACGCGCACCGGCCCCAACACCTCCATATCCTCCTGCAGCATCTCGATCGCACGCGAGCTGAGTGCTTTAAAGAGGTGGGCCTTCAGTTCGGCGTTCGCTCCCTTCAGCGCCAGCGCCAGCTGTTTTTTATCGACCTGCGAAATCAGTTCGCGGATACTTGCGGCCGGTACCGTCACCAAATCTTCAAACGTGAACATCAGGTTGCGAATATTGATGGCCAACTGCGGGTCGTCCTTTTCAATCTGCTCCAGAATTCCGCGCGCGGCCAGGGCATCCAGACGATTCAGAAGATCGGCAACCCCTTTGAACCCGGAGTAGGATTTGCGGTGAGTGTCTCCCAGCGACAGCAGCCGTTTATGCAGGACCAGCGCCACCTTCTGTGCCATTTCCGGCGAGAATTGCTGCATTTCCGCCAGCCGCCGGATTGAGTCGACTCTCTGACCTTCCGCCAACTCCTGCAACACCTGCGAAGCCCGCTTGGGATCGAGATGCGCGAGTACCAGAGCGACGGTTTGCGGATGCTCCCCTTCGAGAAACTTGCTCAGCTGATGGGGATCGACCTCCTGCAACATGGCCAGATCGCTATGCTGCGCCTCCTGCGCATTCTTTACCTGACTCAGCAGATCTCCGGCGCGCTGCTTCCCGAACGTGTCGACCAGCAGCTTGGTCGCATACTCCAGGCCGCCATGCACCATATACTGCTGGGTCTCAATCAGTTGATAAAACTCTTCGAGCACCCCGCTCGCCACCTCCGGACTCACATCGCGCACGGAGGCAATCTCTTCGGTCAACAACTGCAGCTCTCGCTCGGAGAGATTCTGATACATCGACCGCGCCAGTTCATCGCCAATCGTAATCATCAGAACCGCAGCCTTGCGCAAAGGCGTCAGGTTCTTGTGCGGTGCCTTGTCCGCACTCTCCACGGGAAGCATCGCTGGAGGTGCGGCTTGGGCCGCGACCGGCGGTACGGAGGCCGCTGTCGACATATCTGCTGTCTCCTTCACGTTTTACTCCAACAAAAAACCAGGTCCCGCCGTCAACGTCGCGCGGCGATTGCGCCGCTTCCGGATTACGACTTATGCGCCGAGCGCACCCAACTCTGCAACAGCCGTGTCCCTTGCTGCGGCTCTTTCCTCACATACTCCGACACGTGGTCGAACAGAACCTGCGCGCGTGCCTGCTGCCTCTCGAAACTCAGATCCTCGGTCTGATCCAAGTGCGGACCTGCAGCTGCCGATGTCAGCAGCGGCGATTGCCCGCCGTTCGCAGGCAGCGTTTGTACGGAAGAACTCAGCTGTTTCAGCTGTCCCAGGACCGGACGCACGATGAAGATGAGGACCAAAAGAAAAACCACAAATAGCACGCCATAGCGCACAAATCCCAAATTGTCGCCGACGTTTGCTGCCAGCCGCGTCGCCAACCCTGGACGAGCAAAGGTCGCATTGCTCGCGAAACTCAGGTTCTGCACCGTCACCAGGTCGCCCCGAGCAGTATCCATCCCGATCGCGGCCTGCGCCAATTGCTGAATCTCGTGCATTTCCGCGGGGGTACGCGGCACCCAGGTCACATGCTTGCCGCCGGCGGGAGCCACCATGCGATCGTTGATCAAAATCGCCGCGGTCACACGACGCAGGCGTCCAGGCCCCTGCATGCGATGGCTGACCATCTTGCTCACGGCGTAGGTGTCCTCTTCCCGCTTTGAATTCTGCATGGGCGTCGTCTGCTGCGGATAGACAGGCTTTACGTTCGGAGTATTACTGGCCGTTCCCGGAATGCCGCCCGGCGCAGTTTGCCCGCCGGAGCTGGCCTCCCTGCGATCGGTCGAAAGCGTCGCCACTTTGCTCGGGTCGTAGACCTCGTCCACGTCGTCTTCGCTGCCGGAATCGAAATCGGCAGTCACGGAGGCCCGCACATTGCCGTCGCCCGCAACTGGCGTTAGAGTTGCCAGCAGCTTGTTCGTCAGCAACTGTTCGTACTGGGTCTCTTCCGCCCCGGCTGATTTGGGGCCGAATTGCTGACGGCCGTCGGCATCCACCAAGGTCACCTGACCGGTCTTCAATGTGTCGACCGCGCCCGCCACCAGGCTGCGAATCGACTGAGCCTCTTCGTCGCTCAAGGTGCGGCGCAGTTTCAGCACCACGCTGGCCTTGGCATTCCGCTGATCATCCGTGAAGAGCGAGTCGTGCGGCAACACCAGATTCACCCGCGCCTGCTCGACTGCATCCAGGGATTGAATGGTCTGGTCCAGTTCCCCTTCGAGCGCCCGCTGATAGTTCACGCGCTCGTCGAATTCCGAACCCACCCAGTTCGGCTTATCGAAGATTTCAAATCCCATTCGTCCGCTGGAAGGCAGCCCCTTGCCGGCGATGGCCAGCCTCGCCTTATTCAACGAAGCGTCGGGCACACGGATGGTCGCCCCATCCGGCGTGACGTCGTAGGGAATGTTTGCCTCCATCAATTCCTGTTCCACCTGCTGAGCATCCCGCGCTTCCAATCCGCTCATCAGCACACGCATGTCGGGCCGGATGGCAAGCCATATCATCCCGGCACCTACGACCAGCAGCACGCCCAGAGAAGCTAGTAATCCCCAGCGCTGGCGCGACGACATGACCGCGAGACGCGCACGGAACGCCTGGGTGTTGGCAGACAGGCGCTGCTCGATGCCGGTTTTGGCAAGGGCGGAAGGCGTCTGGGGTGGGGTGGACTTCTCGGTCATGATTTTTCTTCTCTATCGACTGGCCGCAAACCTAGAACTGCATTCCCATCAGCTGCTGATATGCCGCCACCGCCTTGTTGCGAAAGGCCACCATCATCTCAAATCCCAGGTTGGCCTTTTCCGTGGCAATCATCGCCGTGTGAACGTCGACACCCTGCCCTGAAAGCAGACCGGTGACCGTGTTGGCCGCATTTGTTTCCAATTGCTGCGTCTTGCCGATCGCCTCTTCCAGCAACCCCGCAAAGGGAGTGGGGTAGGAGAGCGAAGCCTCGCTGCCATCCTGAACGCCGGAAGCGGCGCTGGTGGAGGCAGCCTTGGCCATGATCTGCTGCGCGGCGGCTTGGATATTGACAATCGCCGTCATCTTGCTTCTCCTGCATCCTTTCCTTGCCTTGCTTGAACCGTTGCGTTACCCGGACTTCTTCCCGTTCTATTTCAAAAGATCGAGCGTCGAGGTAATCATGCCCTTCACGGCAGTCACCGCCGAAACATTCATCTCATAAGCGCGTTGCGCCCCCATCAGGTCGACCATCTCCGTCAGCGGATTGATGTTCGGATAGTTCACATAACCATTGGCGTCCGCATCGGGATGGCCGGGATCGTACCGGCGCAAAGCGGGCACGTTGTCGCTTACCACGGCGGCGACGCGCACACCCTCGCCCACCTGCGCCTGCTGCGCAGGCAACCCCCCGCTTGCAAGCAGCGTGCTCGCAAAATCCTGCGGCTGGTCCACCGGGGCGCTCTCAAACACGACCTGCTGGCGCTGGTAGGGTTTTCCACTCTCTGTCCGCGTGGTATTCGCATTCGCCATGTTCGCCGACACCACTTCGGCGCGGATTCGCTCTGCCTCGAGCCCCGAGCCGCTGATGTCCATCACTCCAAACAGGTTCATCGCAATCCCTCGCTTGCACTGGCCTTCGATCCGCGCTACTGCGCCTGAATCGCGCTGCGAATCACCGACAATTGCTCCTGCAGCAGCTCGATGCCGGTTTTGTAATCCAGTTGTTCCTTGGCCAAATTGAGCCCTTCCCGGTCCATGGAAACGTTGTTGCCATCGGGCCGTTCCAACAGACCTCCAACCTGCTCTACAGCAGGCGCACCCCCGGAAAGATCGGGCGGCAGAGTTCCCGCCGGCTGCCCGTTTGTGCCATCCTGACGTGCGGCCAGGGCCTCCGAGGCCGCCGCGGAAAACTCAGACGCGAAATCGATACCAAGCGTGCGATAGTTCGGCGTATCCAGGTTCGCAACATTGCTGCTGGTCAGCTTGAATTGGGTCGTCGTCAGGTCTAGAAACTTCCCCAAAACATCGATCAGCGGCGTGGTGATCTCCATCGGTCCTCCTCCCTCACGAGCTTCCTGCCGAACAGCCTGCCTCCCCCCAACTTCACAGCCCGCATTCCTTGCGTTAATTTTGGCGAGGATTTTGCCCAGCTTGGCCTCAAGATTTTCTCTACCTAGCCGATATGCAATTGGAAGGTCTAAAGTCGGACCCATCAGATAAGAGAATCCTCAGACTTTGCCTTCCGCCGGCGTTCTTTCCCTGGACCTCATGCGGATTTCCGCAGCTGTAATGTACGGGCGATCTTCGGCCAGGATATAGGCGCGTTCGACGACATGGGCCAGCTCGCGTACATTTCCCGGCCAACTGTGACTGCACAATTTCTCGATGGCCGCTGCATCGAAGGTCTTCGAAGGACCCGTTTGTCCCAGCTTCTCTAGAAAATGCATCGCCAGTTCTGGAATATCTGTAGGCCGCTCCGCCAGCGACGGCGTGTGAATGGGGAAGACAGCCAGACGAAAGTAGAGATCGCTGCGGAATTTTCCCTCGTCCACGCGCTGCAGCAGCGGTTGATGGGTGGCTGCGACCACTCGAACGTCGACGCGTACCGGTTCATTTTCACCGATCCGTTGCAGTTCGCCGGCCTCCAGAAAACGCAACACTTTGGCCTGCAGCGCCATTGGCATCTCGCCAATCTCGTCCAGAAACAGTGTGCCGCCGTGTGCCGCCTCCATGCGTCCTGTGCGCGCCTGGATCGCTCCTGTAAACGCTCCGCGGGTGTGGCCGAACAACTCCGCTTCCAAAAGCGCTTCTGGAATAGCGGCGCAATTGAGGATGACGAAAGGCCGGTTGGCTCGCGGGCTTAACTCGTGGATGGCCTGCGCGACAAGTTCTTTTCCGCTGCCGGTGGGCCCTTCGATCAGGACGGTCGTGCTGCGTGGGGCCACCAGGCGAATCGAGTGGGCCAGTTGCTGCATTTCCGCACTGCTGCCGAGTAATCCGGGCAAGCATGAAACATGCGGAACGGATGCCACCGCGGCTGCCGCGCTTCTCGATAAAAACGAGGCGCCCTGCAAATCCTTCGGAGGCTCGTCCTGGATCGCTTCCGGTGTATCGCACAGCTCGGAACTTCCTGGCGCTTCCGGCAAAATCCGGACCGGCTTGGTGTACAGAAAACTTCCGGCTGGATTGATTCCGTGGGCCTGAGGCGAACGAATTCCATGCGGCGCCATGGGCTGAAGTGCCGTGGGATGAATGTCTTCCGGCATTGCGCGAACTGAATTTCCCGCTTCCTGCGCCCGCCGAAGCGCATGCAGCAGCTCCGGCCGCCGAGTGGAACGAGGCTTGCCCAGCATCTCTTCGGTCTCATTCACGCAGATTAGATCCAACTTTGGATACTGGATTCGGATTTGTTCGGCAAAATCGCCGGCTTCCAGGTCCGGCAACCAAAAGTCGAGCAGAAGAGCTTCACTGGGAGTTTCTTCCAGGTAGCCAAGCGCCTCCGCACCGCCGGATGCCTCACGCACCTTCCATCGCATTCCCGTCAGGATTTCAGCCAGTCGTCGACGAAACGAAGCGTCCGCACTCACCAGCACGGCAGTCCGCGACACAGCGGCGCGGACCTCAACAGTTTTTTGAATTTGCATCCGTAATTCCTCACACAAACAGCAGGCACAAAATACAACAAAAACCCGACGCCAAACGGCGTCAGGCTGCTTCGGGGGACGGGTTGCGCAGAACGTATCCGTTGCCGCGCACCGTGTGAATCAATTTGTTTTCTGAACCTTCATCCACCTTGCGGCGAAGGTAATTGATGTAGACATCCACGACATTCGTGGTGACATCGGGGTGCATTTTCCAGACGTGTTCGAGCAGCCCTCCACGCGAGATGCACTCTCCCCGGTGTTCTAACAGGTATTCCAGCAGAGAGAATTCTTTCAACGTGAGTTCAATCGAGCGCCCGCCGCGCTGCACGGCACGACTCCCTCGATCGAGCACCAGATCGCCGCACCTCAGTTGAGAACCGATCGTCGCCTGCATCCGACGCACCAGCGCGCGACAACGCATCTGTAGCTCGCGCAGCACGAATGGTTTGGACAAAAAATCGTCAGCGCCAAACTCCAGACAACGCAAACGTTCTTCGACAGTGTTGCGCGCCGTCAATACCAGCACGGCGGCATCGCTGACCTGGCGAATGGCTTGTAGTACTTCCAATCCATCTTTACGGGGCAGGTTCAGATCCAGGAGCAAAAGCCCATATTGCGCCTTTTGCCAGGAAACCAGCGCGGAATCGCCGTCCCGCACCCAGGCCACCGTGTGACCCTCGTTTTCCAGAGTGCGCTGCAGCAAACTTCCAAGCGCACGATCATCTTCAGCAATCAAGACTCGCATCAGCAGAAATCCCTTCGGGGAAAAGGAAAAATAATACAGTTCCGAAACGCTCGTACCTATCCCTGTGGAAGAAACACTGTTCCTCTGGAATGCTCCCAGGCTTCAAGTGAATTTTTCCCGTTCAGGTTCTTCTAACTTCGCTGGAGCGGATCGGGAAAGCAATCGAAAACCGGGGGGGAGGTGCACCGAGGTAATCCATTTCGGGACTAAATAAGAAAATTCCTGAAGGAAGACTAGTTTTCAACTGATGTGACGCGAGGCACAGCCGATAGTAGTCTCCACCGTTGTATGCTTGCGGCCCGCAGGAAGGATGTGTGCCATCGCCGCGCTGGAGGCGGACCAATACCGCAATCTGGGCCATGTCTACAGTCGCTAAGAATAGTTCTTGCTAGAGCGGATTTTCCGCGAAGGGAACCGAAGCGGGAGGGACCGCGCGACTCTCACAAAACGTCGTTCAGCGTTGTGCACTGGTGACTAGAGTAATAAGAACCCGCACTGCATTACGGAAGCTTTCCCTGCTTCAGACGATAGCAGGCGGCCGTCACTCCCGGAAAGGGTTCAAACTCATCGGCGATATTCAGCGTCGTTTCGGCGCTTCCCAGGAAAAGATATCCACACTGGGCAAGCAGTGGCGCAACCTTGCTAAGGATTTTGCGCTTGGTCTCCTGGTTAAAATAGATCAATACATTGCGCATGAAAACAACATCTATTTTGGGCAGAAACGACCACGCCTCGGTCAGGTTCATTTCACGAAACTCAATCATCTGCCGGATGTCATCCAGGATTTGCCAGGTATCGCCCTGCCGGGTGAAGTACTTGACCAGAAACTTGGCGGGAAGGCCGCGATTCACCTCCAACTGCGAATAGCAGCCCTGGATGGCACGGGCTAGGACATCCGTTGAAAGGTCACTGGCGATCAGGCGCACATTCCATCCCTGCAACTGAGGAAAATATTCCCGCAGCATCATGGCGACCGTATAGGGCTCCTGTCCCGTGGAACACGCCGCGCTCCAGATGGTGATGTGTCGCTCGGCCGCGCGCGCGGCGATCAGGTCGGGAATCAGTCGGGTGCGCAGCAATTCAAACGGGCGGATGTCCCGAAAGAACAAGGTCTCATTCGTGGTCATGGCATGGATCAATTTTCGATGAGATCCATTGAACGCGTCCCGTTGGAGACGCCCCAGATATTCGGTCAGCGAATCGAAACCCTCTTTTTCCGCGAGCGGACTCAGCCGCGACTCGATGAGATATTCCTTTCCATCTTCCAGCACAATGCCGGCACGCTCATGGATCAGTGTGCGTACATACTCGAACTCGGCACGGTTAACGGTCATCTCTGGACGCCCGCTCCGAGAGAATGGAGTTCTCCCGGACGAGGGCCAGACAGGCGCCCCACACGAACACGCCGCACAATTTCCCCAGCGAGCTGCTCCAGCGGGAGTACCAAATCCGCCAAGCCGGCATTCACCACGAATCCCGGCATCCCCCAGACGACGGAAGTGGCCGCGTCCTGCGCGAGTATCTGGCCGCCAGCTTCTCGAATCCTTCCGCATCCCCGCAGCCCATCCTGACCCATCCCGGTCATGATGACCGCCAGCGCGCTGCCTGGATATGTCTCCGCGACCGACCGAAACAGCACATCCACTGCCGGGCGGCAGGAGTTTTCGGGATGTTCCTGGTGAGTTCGGATGCGCACGCCGTCCTTGTTGTGCTCCACCATCATGTGAAAATCCCCGGGCGCGATGTACGCATTGCCGGGCAACAACTCCTGTCTGTTTTCCGCTTCAATGACCTGAATCTGCGACTTCGAGGAGAGCCGTTCAGCAAGAAATTTCGTGAAAATCGGCGGCATGTGCTGGACAACGACAATTGGAACAGGAAAATTCTGCGGCATCAGCGGCAGAATCTCGCCCAGCGCGTTTGGACCTCCGGTGGAAGTTCCAATCGCAACCACCTCGATCCGGGATGACACAGGACGAGAAGCGGGCGTGAATAATGGATTGCGCGTCGTCTGTGTCACCGGCGTTGGCGTCGATCGCGGGACGAATGCCGTAGCTTGAGGAACGTGCGCGCGGATCTTCGGGATCAGCTCGGTCCGTATCTTTTCCAGAGCAGCTGCCGCGCTTCCTACATTGGCGGGCTTGGTAACATAGTCCACCGCCCCCGCGGCTAGTGCATCGATGGTTGCCGATGCCCCTCTTTCCGTCAACGTACTGAACATGATGACTGGCAGGCGGCGATGAGATTTGCGTAGCTCCTTCAGAGTCTCCAGACCGTCCATCACCGGCATTTCCACGTCCAGCGTCACAATGTCCGGATTGACCTGCTCAATTTTCTGCAATGCGATGCGTCCGTCCGCCGCCGCGCCGGCGACTTCAATGTCGGGTTCTCCGGCAAGAACGTCGCTGACCATACGGCGGATCACTACGGAATCATCCACTACCAGAACTCTGATCTTTGGCATAAGGGCGATGACCATCGGCTAAAAATCGCGATTGCAACGGAAGGCAAAAAATAACGCTCCCGGCTGGACTCCGACGAGATCTGTCGGGAGTGGTGATTCGGCGCAGCTCGAGTCGAACCGAACAGATTTCCTCAACAGAAGGATCGTCTGTCCCTCAAACCTTGAGCGCCAGCGGGCAGGGTCGTGAATCCTTCCGAGGTCAAGACCCCTCCTGCCGGCGCCCTTGTCGCAGAGCGTTTCTCCTGCGACGCTGCTAGGCGACTTTCATAGGCCGCTTCTTCGCCGCATTGCCGGCCTGCACTTCGTCGAACCGGAATTGACCCACCAGCTGTTGCAGTTCCGATGCCATGCGGGAAAGCTCCGTGGCTGCGGACTGCGTATTTGATGCGCCTTCGGTGGTGCTCTTCGCAGCGGTAGCGACGGAACTGATGTTCTCCGCCACCTGCTTGCCTCCCTGCGCCGCCTCGGCCACGTTGCTGGCGATTTCGTTGGTGGTCGCGGTCTGTTCCTCCACCGCGCCGGCAATGGTGTTGGCGATGTCGTTGATCTGCGTGATGATCTGGCTGATCTCCGCAATCGCCTGCACTGCCCCCTTGGTGTCGCCCTGAATCTCCTCGATCTTCTGGGTAATGTCCTCGGTCGCTTTGGCCGTCTCTTTTGCCAGCTCTTTCACTTCGTTGGCGACTACGGCAAAGCCCTTGCCGGCCTCGCCGGCCCGCGCTGCCTCAATGGTGGCGTTCAGCGCCAACAATTTGGTTTGCTGGGCAATCGACGTGATGACCTTGATGACCTGGCCGATTTCGGCGCTCGACTGACCCAGTTTGGCCACCGTGGCGTTGGTGGATTCGGCCGTCTTGACGGCAGAGGTTGCCACCTTGGCGGCATCGTTGGCGTTGCGGGCGATTTCCTTAATACTGGCAGTCATCTCCTCGGTGGCAGTCGCAACCGTCTGCAGGTTCTTGGTGACCTGTTCAGCGGCGGCGGAAACCACGTTGGCCTGGGTCGCTGTTTCCTCAGCATTGGCGCTCATCTGATTGCTGACCGCTGAGAGTTCCTCCGACGAACTGGCCAGTGCGTGGGAGTTCTGGCCAATCTGTCGAATGCTACCTGTGAGCGTGTCCGCAGTCTTGTTCGTAGCTTTCGCCACATCCGCAAATATCCCTTGGTATGAGCCTTGAACGCGAGTTGTGTAGTCGTTAGCAGCCATCCGCTGCAGGATCTCGTTGGCTTCGGCCAATCCACCAAGGCCGTCGATACACGCGTTGAGATTGTCCTTAATCGTATTGAAATCGCCGTTGTAACTATCCGAAATCTTGGATGGAATTGTTCCTTTGGAAATCTCATCCACATATGTGGCGGCCACATTTAATGGCCCGATCACTGCATCCAGCATCGTGTTGAGAGCCCTAGCTCTTTCCAGATGACGGTCTTGGAACTTGCCTTCATCGATACGCTCGCTGAGGCGTCCTTCCTTGGCTGCCGTGGCCAATCGCTCTGTTTCGCGAGCTAGGTTAATCTCACCCGCAGCCGGGAAAACCAGCTCAACCGCGCCGACGATCCGTCCTTTTTCGTCGAAGCGTGGGGCCGCTTTCACCAGCACCGGCATCTCCTTGCCTTGGACGATGGGCAGGGCCTCGCCTTCGCAGACTTTGCCTGTCCGCACCGCCTCCGATGCCGCGCAAGTGCCGGCCCGGCAGCCGGGATTGTCAAACAAGTCCCAGAACTTGGCTCCAATGCAGTCTTCTTTGCGTTTGCCCGCAGCTTGGGCGGCGGTTTCGTTCAGGTCGAGAATCGTGTGGTTGGTGTCCATCGCGACGACTGCGCCTGGGATCAGGTCATAGATTTCAGCCTTGTCCACAGACTCCAGCAAAGGATGCGAAGACTTTTTCTCATGCTTCGCATGGCTCAAAACTCCATTTGTTCCGCCATTTCTCGGTTTCTTCTCCACGCTCGTTTCCATGTTCTCCCCTTCATCCAAATCAATTTTGTTCGTTATCGTTGACGGGCGCGCTTGCGCGACCGGTCGTCCTCTCATCCGGGCTAAACCCGGTTTATCCCTGCCCCTCGGAAAATCCGTTCAGCACTTCTTCCGTGTCCAGCACGTGCATCAGCCGTTCGTTCAGCTTATGCACACCACGAATCATCTTCCTGGCTTCCCCATCGAGCGTGTCGGGAGGCCGCTCAAACGTCGACTCTTCAGCCTCCACCACGTCCCCAATGTCGTCCACCAGTAGGCTGACACCGCCCCCGGAACTACGAACCACGACGTTCATCGACGGTTGGCCATCCGCACGTTCAGCCAATCCCAAACGGCGGCGAAGATCGATGGCGGTTACAATCTGGCCGCGAAGATTGATCAGGCCGCGGACGACCGGGGAGGAAAGCGGCACCGGAGTCATCTCCTGGCTGCGCAGAATTTCCTGCACTCGCTCCACTTCGACACCGAAATAGTTGTCCCCAAGAAAAAACGTGGCGAACTGCTGCTTGTCGCTCATGACGCAACTCCTGTCAAAACCGGTTCCTCGGCAAAGAAGGTGGGATCCTGCGTACGAATGATTCCGTCCACATCCAGGATTTCGGTTACCCTACCCTGCACCACGATGGAGCCCAACACGCCTTTGCGGCTGGCCGGACGTCGCGTGGAAAGGTCATCTTCCACGATGTCGAGGATTCGCTCCACCACCAGGCCAACACTGCGACGGTCCAGCGTATGCACAATCACCTGGATCTTGTCGTCGGATACGGGAGAGAGATCCCGTGGCTGGCTGCGGCGTTCCTCGACCATGCCGGAAACATGCACCAGCGGCAGAATGGTTCCCCGATATTGAACCACCTGTTGCTGGCCCGTACGCTCGATGCAGGATCGCGAAAACGTCTCCAGTCGCGTTACTTCTGAAAGAGAGATTGCCATGCGACCGTCGTCCGGGCTCTGAAACAGCAGCAGAGTTTTGCGTTCCTGCATCCGCGCTACCGTCGGAGTTGAATCCTCGGCCAGCTTCCGCTGGCGGACTTCGCCGACGACTCCGGCATGCTGGGCAAGACCCATGACATCCAGAATCAGGGCCACCTGGCCGTCGCCCATGATGGTGGCCCCGGTATAAATGGAGAGCCCCTTCAACAGTTTTCCCAGTGGCTTGACCACAATTTCTTCCGTGTCGTTCACTTCATCGACAATCAGCCCAAATTGACAATCGTCGGCCTGCAACACCGCAATGTTCACGACCTCTTGCTGTACCGAAGACTCGGGAACCGTGGAATCAAAATGAAGTTCCCGGTTCAGATATACCAGCGACAGCAGATTGCCGCGCAGACGATAGACGGGCGCACCATGAACGCTTTCGATCCCCTGTCGCGCACCATTGCCTTCCAGACGCACCAGCTCCAGCAGGCTGACTTGCGGGATGGCATACCGTTCTCCTGCGCAAGTCACAATCAGGGCCGGGATGATCGCCAGCGTCAGCGGAATTTTGATTTTCACCGTGGTTCCGCAGCCCGGCTCGCTTTGCAGGTCCACCATGCCGCCAATCTTTTCGATGTTGGTTTTGACCACATCCATGCCCACACCCCGCCCGGACACATTGGTCACTTTCTCGGCGGTCGAGAAACCGGGCAGAAAGATCAGGTGATGCGCTTCGCGCTCGCTCATCCGCGCAGCCTGCTCCTGGGTAATCAGTCCGCGCTCGATCGCTTTGCTCTTGACGGCGTTTAGATTGATTCCGGCGCCGTCGTCGGAGATCTCAATATTGACCTGTCCGCCCTCGTGGTAGGCGCGAAGAAACAGTCGTCCTGCGGCATGTTTGCCGGCGGCTTCGCGTTGCGAGGGCGACTCGATTCCGTGATCTACGGCATTGCGAACCAAGTGCGTGAGCGGGTCCTTGATGGCCTCCAGAATGGTCTTGTCGAGTTCGGTGTCTTTCCCTTCCATCTCCACCTGCACCCGCTTGCCGCAGGCGAGAGCCAAGTCTCGAACCACGCGAGGAAATTTTCCCCAGACGTTTTCGATCGGCTGCATCCGCGTCTTCATCACGCCTTCCTGCAACTCCGTGGTGATCAGACTCAAGCGCTGGGTGGTATTCAGAAAGGTCGAGTCCTGCTGCGTCGTACTGAATTGGAGAATCTGATTGCGAGCGAGAACCAGCTCACCCACCAGGTTCATCAGCTTGTCCAACTGGCCTACATCCACGCGAATATTGCTGCTGGAGAGATTCGATGAGGAGATTTCTTTCTGTATTTCCAGCGCGTCCAGCACTTCCTCTGGATGGACGGCTCCTTGGGACACCAGAATCTCCCCCACACGCCGCGGATCACCGCCCGCCTGCTGGTTGAGAGCGCTGGCTACCTGATCTTCCATCACGCGCCCCGCATGAACGAGAATTTCGCCGAGCGGCACACCTTCCTCGCCATTGTCCTCGGCTGCACACAGCGGCGATTGCGACACCTGTTGCTGTCTCTGGTCGGAATCGCAGGCCGGCGGTTCTGCGGTTAGAGAGGAAGATGGCATCTCGTTGAAAGTTGCCGGAGTTTGTAGTTGCGTCAGGATCTCAATCAACGCTCCGTAGTCTTTGTCTCCATCGGAGCCCGTGGTCTCGATGGCGGTAAGCATAGTACGCACCGCATCCACCATGGCCAGCAAACCGCTCGTAATGGATGGGGATAACACCAGCACGCCCTCGCGAAGGCGGCTCAGAAGACTCTCGCCGGCGTGGGCCACCGATTCCAGCTTGGAAAATCCAAGAAACCCAGTCGTACCTTTCACGGTGTGGATCGCCCGAAAGATGGAGCCCAACAGATCTTTTGATGTGGGGTTTTTCTCCAGACTTACCAGGTCACGATCCAGCCGATCGAGGTTTTCGGTGCTTTCGACAATGAACTCTTTCACAATGTCGTCCATGCCATCCGTGCCGTCCATGCAACCTCTCCTTTTGCGGACTTCTGGCGCCGTGTAAATGGCCGCCGGAATCAGTATTCCGATCAGATGGAAGCTGCGATTGCCGCAGTGTTCCTCGACGGAGATGAATCATTCAAGCTTGATGTGAACCCTATGCCTAACTCTTGGTTATCGACTCATACCGCGTGCGCTTTAGTGTTTCCGACGGCAGACGAACTCCCCCGTAACCGCGTCTCCGGCGAGTCATCAGGGTCGCGCGGTTCTACTCGATCACTCCCATCAATCGCAACTTATCGGCGATGATGTCTCTGCTGAAAGGCTTCATCACATACTCATTTGCCCCCGCCTCCAGCGCCGCCATCACCTGGCGCGTCTCTGTTTCGGTGGTGATCATCATGATCGGAACGGAAGCCAGGCGCTGATCGGACCGCAGTCGTTTGACAAGTTCCAGCCCATTCATTTCCGGCATGTTCCAATCTGCCATGATGGCGGAGAATTCTCCCTTTTCGCGCTCCACCACTTCCAGTGCCTCTTTTCCATCGCCCGCCGGGCAAACCTCGAAGCCAAGTTCCGACAACATCTTCGTCAGAATGATTCGAATTGTGCGTGAATCGTCTACTACCATCGCTTTCGACATACGATCCCTGTCCTGCTTTCCTTTCAGAATTCTTTTGACTGACCCTTGCTAAGAACCGAGAGATTCGTTTCTCCCTGCCGACATTCCGCGCAAGCTCTCACGACCGGACCAGTGCTTTTCGGCGCATTTCCGCCTCCAGGTCGAGCTCAGGCCGCGGAACCAAGCGCAGCATCACATCTAGCCGCTCGTCCCAGCACCGGAAAGAGACAACCGTCCATTTGTATTTCCCCAGCGAATGGGCAGTCAGATTCTGGCCCACAATCGAAGTCGGCGTGCTGAGCGCCATGGGGCCCACAGACTGTTCGATGGTACCTTTTACGTTACCAATGATGATGTTGGTCAGTTCGCCGAATGCGTCCAACACCTCCTCGTCGACAGATGGAAATTCCATCATGAGAAAACAGGCGGCGATTTTGCGGGCACAGGCGGCGCTGCAGCAAAGGCTGCCGGTCCCCAACCAGGCGCCAGCCATGCCGACAAATGACACGACACCGTCGAACTGTCCGGGAAAGTCCTGATCGAGTACCGGGGGGCATGCCGCTACCTCCAGGTTCAGCATGGTGGCGAAAACCTCCTCGGTGGCTCGACACACCGCCTCATACAACTCCTCCGGCTTTGGACCGTTCATCATTTCTTCCTCGCAAGGTTCTTCGTTGAGTCGTCCGAGTATTCGACTGAGGGCGCGGTCCCATCGACGACAAACCTAGCCACGATCAAAATTCACCCAGGAAATTCATCGGCATATGTCCTGACTATCGACCGCTTGCAATGAAACGTTAGTGGAAGGCTGTGATCAGCCGGCGTAAGTCGAAATATCCGCAGTGTGTGTGGAAAAGTCTACGTGTAGAGACTCAACAGGTTTTTTCCATCGAGGTCCCGAAGTCATTTTGACCGAACTGGTCGCAGCGACTGGGCTGAGCCGATTGCTCGGCGCGGTGGCTTTCACCGGTAGGCGGCTTGCCCTGGAGTTCGAGTCCACGGTATCAGCTGTCACCGGTGTCCACGTGCTACGGCAGACCGTCGCTTTCTTCAGGATGCTGTCTACAGCACATTCTCATCGCAAGGTTTGCGAGAAGAACTCCGCAACCAGTTACCACTGTCACAGTGTCGACCCTCTTATTGAGGAATACCTATGCATACCGTGCAAATTCCTCCGAGAGAAAAAATTCTGTCGGATTCTCAATGGGCGTGCCCTCAATCTCAACCGCGCAGCCATGAACAGGCGATGCCGGCCGAAGCCGCTCACCCTTGCGGTGAAGTCTCTGCGTAGTCGGTCGATAAGCATTTTATGGAGGCTCCGGGAGCCCCTGAGGTTCTGCGGATATGGGAGATCGTGTGGCGATGCTCGAGGCGACTCTTGACCTGATGGAGGAAGGAATCGCCGTACTTGATGAGCAATCGAACGTGCTGCACTGGAACCACGCAGCGGCAGTCCTGACCGGGTACGAGGCGGAGGATGTGACCTGCCGCAAATGCCCGGAAGGCTTGTTCCGCATCGATAAACATCATCATGACAGAGTGGGTGGAAGCACCGAGGCAGGACTGGGCCCGCTGGCCGAAGATTCCGAAGTGGGTGGGACCTCTTACGATCGACTGACGACGGAGCGAACAGGGCCGGCAAGTGAGCAGTTTTCTGAGCGGCCAACCCTTGTTTCTATGCACCACAAACTGGGACACACTGTGCCGGGGATGCTCCGCAAAGTTACGCTGCAAGATTTGCAAGGTACGCCGATGGGTGCGGCCCTGCTGTTCTATCCGGTGGAAGAGGTGGATTCCCTGCCTCGTGGAGAGACCGGTGAAGGTGCGGCAATCGAAGCCAGCCAGGAAGACATGGAAGAGCGGCTGGATGCCGCGCATCACCAATGGATGACCAGCGGTATGCCCTTCGGCCTGCTCTGGATCACGGTCGATCAGGCAAGGTCACTGCGCAAGACCCATGGGCGGGAGGCATGCGAAGCCATGCTGCGGTCGGTCGAACAAACCCTGCTGCGTCAAATGGGACCTGCCGAGACGATCGGACGATGGGGCGATAACGAGTTCCTGGTGATTGCGCACGAGCGCTCGGCAGAGCTGCTGACGGATCACGGACGGCGCCTGGCCGGTCTTGCCCGTACCGTGGATTTTCGCTGGTGGGGCGATCGGGTCGGCCTGACCCTGAGTATCGGAGCCAGCTATGCGATTGAGGCAGACACGCTGCAATCCCTATTGAACCGCGCGCTACATGCAATGCGGAACAGTGAATATGCCGGCGGCAACCATGTCACCGAAGCAAGGGGAGAGGAATGCTTGCACTCATAGGAATCGTCGTAGTTTTTGGAGCGGTGATTGGCGGGTTTCTGATGGAGAAGGGCCACATCCTGGTTCTTCTCCAACCTGCCGAGCTGGTGACTATTGCCGGCGCCGCCCTGGGCACGATTCTCATCGCCAATCCGGTCTACATCATTAAGGCCATGATTGCAGGCTTAATCGGCGTGCTGAGTCCTTCGAAGTTCGGCAAGCAGCGATACCTGGACACCCTGAAGATGATGTTCGAATTATTCAATAAAGTTCGCAGAAACGGGCTGAACGGAATCGAGGATGACATCGAGAAGCCCACCGCCAGCGAAATATTCAAAAAATATCCTGACTTCTTGAAGGACCACCACTCCGAAGCCTTCGTGTGCGATACGCTGCGCACGGCGATTACTGGAGGAGTCGACCCCTTCGATATGGATCAGATGATGGAGATCGACATGGAGATTGCGCACCATGAGACACTGCAACCGATCCAGTCGCTGATGACGGTGGCCGATGCGCTGCCTGGCCTCGGAATTGTCGCGGCGGTCCTGGGCGTGGTCATCACCATGGGGTCGCTGGGTGGACCGCCGGAAGAGATAGGCAGAAAGGTCGCCGCCGCACTGGTTGGCACGTTCCTGGGAATTCTGATGTGCTATGGCCTGGTCGGTCCGTTGGCAGCCAGCATGAACAAGGGCGCCGATGAGCACAACTCCTACCTGCATGTGCTGCGGGTCATTATTCTCGCGTTTCTGAAGGGATTGGCTCCGATTCTCGCCATCGAGATGGGGAGGCGCGCGATTCCAGAGCGCGTGCGGCCTACCTTCGACGAGATGGAGAAGGGATGCAAGCGTCCGTCGGCGGCCGCCGTCAGTCCGAGCGTAGACAGCAAACCAGCCGACGGCAACGCGGCATAAGGAACTAGGTCATGACAGCGGATCGAAAACCTGTTCGGCCGATTATCGTCATCAAAAAGAAAGCCTCGCACGGCGGCCACCATGGGGGTGCATGGAAAGTCGCCTATGCCGACTTCGTCACCGCTTTGATGTCGCTGTTCATCGTGCTGTGGCTCATGAACTCCACTCCTCAAATCAAGAAAGCGGTCGCAGGATATTTCAACAACCCAAGGAGCAATGGACAAGAAACTGGCACCACAATTCAGGGAACGAACAAGAGTATTTCGATCGACCAGAAGAATGTCCAAAAACTGAAAGAGGAGATTGAAAAGGCGATCCTCAAGCAGACAGATCTGAGTAAACTCTCCAAGCAAATACTGATCACAATTACCAGTGAAGGGCTCAGGATCGATCTGATCGAAAGCAAAGGGGGCACCTTCTTTGAGAGTGGAAGCTCGAAACTGAGCCCCAGCGGTGTGGAACTTCTCAACCTGCTCGCCGGCCAGTTGAAGGTATTGCCGAATCGTTTGCTGATCGAGGGGTATACGGACGCTCAGCCCTTTTCGAAGGGCAGCGATTACACGAATTGGGAATTGTCGGCAGACCGGGCAAACTCAGCGCGCCGGCTGCTACAGCAGGGCGGCGTCGGTCCAAACCAGGTGTCCCAGGTGCGCGGATATGCCGACCAGATGCTGCGTGTGCCGTCGAATCCTCTCGACCCATCCAACCGGCGCGTATCGCTGATTGTAAAATGGGCTTCGGCATCGCCTCCACCGGCGAGCGGAGCACCGGCTGCCCCCCTTGGCGAAGCGACTTCTACAGATAAGCCGGTGAAGCCCGATCCTCAGCCCTCACACGGGACCATGTCGAATGGTGCGCGGAAACTCCCAGTTTCAACTGCGACGCCGAAGCTTCCATAAACGCCATACACCTTCGCGGAAATCAGCTAGAAACAATTCAGAACATCGGCGCCCATGTCTCGAAACAGATGCTGAAACACTACAGCCGCATCCACGTGGGGACGAAATGAACCGCGCTGGAATCGATTCTTAAGAAGCCCAAAAAAGAACAGTCAGAACAAAAAAATGCTGCAGCATTCCCCACAGTTGCGCGCGATTTTGAAGCAGGATACCCACAAAGGTCCCCACAGTCACCTGTTTTTCTGGATCACCATGATGCTGGGACGGTCTGCCCGATGCTGGTCAGAGCACAATTGCGGCAGCATACCGTCTCCATCTTCCTGTCGCTGCTCGGGGCTATCTGGTTGTTTGGAATCTGCGGCCTGGTCCTGGGCCCTGTCATCTTTTCCGCAGCTGAATCCCTGTTGGCGATCTGGAACCACCGGCTGAATGGCACGACGTTTACCTTCCAAGAGAGCGGGGAATCCGGAGAGAAAAAAGTCCCAACAGAATGCTCTTCCCTGGTTGGCTGTTCAAGCCGCGCACGTTATGGATCGGCCTTATTACACTCTACGACGCTGCCGAAGTTTGAGCTCGGACCCCGACTATTTTGATCGAGTATTTATCTGTTTATCGTGTCCTTAAAGAATTTGCCCACGAGTTCCGTACGATAGGAATGATTGACTTGCAATGCATCTGGCGCTTGCGATCTTGACAAACAGGTAGCGAGGATCGAAGATTCAAGTGCGCACAATTTATATCGGGTGATGAAGTCCACCGTTAACCGCCTTCATGGCTGATGACTCCTACCCTAACGGGGAACCCTGCCATGAAGAAGAGTCCGCCGCACTCGCGCCAGCCATATAGATACTCCGTTCCACGATCTCCTGACACAGTTTGCCTCAATCGCTGCAAGCGCTGGAGAGCCGCATGATTCTCTCCGATATTCTCCTGCAGGTCCTCCAAGTCCTTTGCGTAATGCTGCTGGCTCCCCTTCTCCAGGGCTTCATCCTCAAGGTGGAGGAACGGGTTCAGCGCAGTCGCGGTCCAAGCATCTTCCAGCCTTATCGCGACCTGTGGAAGCTCTTCCATAAGCAACTCGTCGTACCCGATTCCGCGTCGTGGATTTTCTTTGTGGCTCCAGTGATCGCGTTTACCGCGATGCTAACGGTGCCAATTCTGATTCCGGTCCTGACTGATCGGCCTCTGCCGCTATCGGACATGGGAGACATGCTTGGTGGTGGTTTGATCCTGACGCTCGGTTCCTTTGCCATCATTCTGGCAGGCCTCGATACCGGCAACGTATACGGCGGCATTGGGTCGAGCCGAGCCGTCATGCTCACGATCCTGGCAGAACCAACCCTGATCCTCGTGCTGGTCGGAATTAGCCTGCTTGCTAAGTCAATGCTGCCTTTCGTCGTCAACCATTTGCTGCTTGGCAGCTTGTCTATCTATTGGAGTCCTGCCCACTTATTCCTGATCCTGGCTTTCCTGTCCCTGCTTCTGGTTGAGACGGATCGATTGCCAGTGCATTCGAGCACGCATCTGGAAATCTACATGATCGACGAGGCCCGCATCCTCGAGTACTCCGGACCGTTGCTCGCGCTGTTGAAGTGGGCTTCCATGATGAAGCAGGTCATCCTCTATACGATTTTCTGCAACGTCTTTGTGTTGCCTTGGGAAATGTCGCAAATCGGTACTCCGCTCGGCGAACTCGGCTCCCTTGCAACGTTGATGATCAAATTCCTCATCGTGGCGCTGACTGTCATCGTCGTCGAAACGGTGCAGTCGCGGCTTCGCTTCTACCGCTATCAGGAACCTCTAGCGGCGGGATTTTTGTTCGCCGTCCTCGCCATTGTTTCAAGCCAGTTAATGTAAGGGGAACCTCAATGTTTTTGGCGCATATCAGCCCGCTGCAGGCTTCCATCTTCAGTTCTCTAGCGGTGGCGAGTCTGTTGCTCACCTTCGTCATGTTGGGGTCGCATTGGCTGCGTAATTATGTGTATGCCTTTGCCGTGCAGTCGTGGCTGATCGCAGCGCTTTCCGCCTGCGTGGGCTATTTTGCCGGATATCCGGAGCTCTACCTGATCGCTGTGCTCACCGCACTCTTTCGAGGGTTGGTATTGCCATTCCTGCTGATGCGCATCATTTCTCGGCTGAACGTAAAACGGGAAATCCATGCGGTACTTCAGCCAAGTTCCAACCTCGTTCTGGGAGCGCTTCTGGTGATGTTTGCCTTCGTGATTGCTAACCACATGAACCGTCCATCGCTGCTGGCAACACACGTGGTTGTGCTGGCGTTAACGATCATGTTTTCCATGAAATTTCTCGGTTTTCTAATGCTTTCTGTCCGCGATGAGGCGGTGAGTCAGATTTTAGGGCTGCTGGTTCTGGAAAACGGTATCTTTCTTGGGTCGCAGATTCTGGTGCCGGGAATGCCTGTCCTGATCGAGATCGTAATCCTGTTCGACTTGCTAATTGTTGTGGCGTGCTTTGGCATGTTGGTTCGTTTTCTGGTAGTCCACACGGGCACAACCAGCAGCCGTCAACTCAATCGGCTGGTGGGCTAAAACGTATGACACAAGACCTGCTCATCCTCCTGTTTGCCGCACCTTTCGCAGCGATTGCGCTGTCGTTTGGCATTCGATCGCCTCGGCTCGCGGAATATGCAACAGTGGTTGCTTCAATTGTGGATTTCTTCGTAAGCGTGCCACTTCTCCTACGGGTTCTGACCGCTCCGGCTGTTTTCGCGCACAGCTACGTTCAGGTGGACCCATTAGGGGCGTGGGTGATTCTTTGCATCGCGCTCGTATACATGCTCTCGTCGATTTACGCCGTCGGCTACATGCGTCTTCTGGATGAAGATGCTCGCCTGCCTCTCTTTTACGGATTGTTTTCCGGCTTCGCATTCACCATGCTTGCTGCATGCGTGATGAACAACGTCGGGGTCTTCTGGATTGCGATCGAGTTGACCACGCTGATCAGCACCTTCCTGGTAGGCTTTGAGCGCGAAGCGGAAAGCACCGAAGCCGCGTGGAAATACATTGTTGTTGTTTCGGGAGGGATCAGCTTAGCGCTGCTAGGTACGGTGCTCTTCTACTGGGGTGGCTCCTTTGTGCTGGGACCGCATTATGCGATGACGTGGGCTGCGCTCCACCAAGCTGCTCCCGTCGTTTACACCCCGCTGCTATTAGTCTCGTTCCTGCTGGTGCTGGTGGGCTATGGCACCAAGGCAGGGCTGGCGCCGATGCACACTTGGCTGCCCGATGCACATAGCGAGTCTCCGGCGCCTGTTTCCGCCATGCTTTCCGGAGCACTTCTGAATGCTTCCATGCTGGGCATCGCACGTTTTCTCGGTGTCGTCAGTGGAACCTCCGTGAATATGTTCGCGCATGCAGCCGTGGTTGGCTTTGGGATATTTTCTTTTGTCATTGCCGCATTTTTCATCGTTCGCCAGACCGGAATCAAGCGGCTGATGGCGTACTCCAGCGTCGAACACATCGGTGTGCAGGCGCTAGGCCTGGGCTTTGGCGGGGTCCTCGGAATCGCCGGCGCGCTCTATCACATGCTCAACCATTCGCTGAATAAGTCTTTGATGTTCTTCGGCGCGGGGAACTCCATGCGCGCCTACGGGTCCAAGGAAATTACGAATATCCGCGATGTGCTTCGAACTTTTCCTGTCACCGGAATTTTGTGGCTGCTGGGTGCCGTAGGGATTGCAGGCGCTCCGCCGTTTGCCCTGTTCCTGAGCGAGTTCACCATTCTTCGTGCCGGCATCGCCGGTCCCTATCGCTGGGCTGCGGTGTTGTTCGTCATTTTTCTGGTTGTGGTATTTGTCGGATTTCTCTCCCATTTTCGTGCCATGTACTTTGACGAATCCAAAAGCCCGGCTGCGCCACGCGTGCTGCCCGGCTTGGTGTGGAGAGCTCTGCCCATGTGGTTGTCGTTTCTTCCGGTGCTGGTCTTCGGGCTGTGGTGGCCACACGCCCTCTGGTCTGTATTCACCGCCATATCGGCTCAAATCATGGGAGGCGCACATTGAAGGGGACTGTGGAGCGGGTCTTGCGGCCTGAAGAAATACCGCAAACATGCGTCGATCTCATGCGGGCCGGGGCACGGTTGCAAATGGCCTATGCATGGTTCCCAAAGCCTGGCCAGTCTGTGGAAGTTGTCTACCTGGCGGCCGCTCCCCATGAACCCTATATCTGCTTGCGCTGCCCGCTGCCCGCGGACTCGCCGCATCTCCAATCTCTCGCCCCGCAAATTCCCTTGCTCGGCTGGTATGAACGCGAGATTCAAGACCTATGTGGAATTAGTTTTGACGGACATCCCGAGTCGCGGCCGCTCGTTTTGCATGAAGGTGCACATCCTTCCATGCCACCCTTGGATCCGCGATATCAGTCAACCGAGATGATGCCATTTACTTCAGAACCGTGGAACCTTCCACCCATCGAAGGTGACGATGTGCAGACGCTGCCGTTTGGTCCGGTGCGGGGCGATGTGCTCGAATCCGCTCAGATCTTCTTCTACTACATTGGGGAAGCGATTCTCCATTGTCATCCTCGCCTGTTCTTCAAGCATCGCGGCATGGAAAAGCGATTCGAGAGATTGTCGCCTGCCCTCGGAACGGTTTTGGCGGAACGAATTTCAGGGGTAGACAGCATCGCTCACTCGTTGGCCTACTGCCAGGCGATCGAAACAGCTTGTGGGTGTCAGATACCGGAACGTGCCTCGTATCTTCGTACAATTCTGGCGGAATTGGAACGGCTCTACAATCATCTGTATTATTTCGGTCATCTCTGTCACACGACCACGCTGAAAGTAGGAGAAGCGCAGGGAAAGCTACTCGCCGAACAATGTAAACAGGTCAATGGAGCTATGACGGGGAGCCGATTCCTGCGCAGCATTCTCATGCCGGGCGGATTGCGCCGCGATCTCGATGTAAGCGCGCTGCCGGCAAAGCTGAAGGCGCTGCAACCGGAGATCGCAAACTATCTCAGAGCGATGGAAGAAACCAATAGCCATCTGGACAGATTGATCACCACCGGACACCTGCCGCAGCAAACGGCATATGACCAGGGTGCAACCGGGCCGGTCAAGCGGGCTTCCGGCATTCGCCGCGATCTTCGCAGCGACCATCCCTACGCCGCCTATGACCGGCTCCCGATCAATATACCGGTACGAAATGAGGGTGACGCGCACGCGCGCGCACAAATTCGCATGGAAGAAATTCAGGAAAGTCTCGCGCTGATCGTCCGTGCTGCGAACGAGATTCCCGGTGGTTCGATATCTTCTGAAATCGTCTATCCACCCAATGGAGAAGGCTTGGGATGGTGCGAAGGGACCCGTGGGTCGACCTACTATTGCGTGCATCTTGACGATACAGGCCGATTGAAGCGGGTCAAAATCAAATCGGCCTCATTTTCCAACTGGCGTGTTTTTCCATTTACGGTGCATGACACCAACATGATGGACTACGCCATCAACGAAGCAAGCTTTGGCCTTACCATGGCTGGCTGCGACCGATAGAGCGAAGGAGTAGTTATGCCGGTGTGGACACTGTATGGAATCAGCCGCGGAATCGCGACGGCTTTCGGATCCGGGAAAGACGGTCCGACGGCTCAGCCGGGAGTTCTAGGCCTACCGCGCTACCACGCCGACCGTTGCCAGGATAACTGTCGCGCATGCGCCGATGTTTGCTTGCCCGGCGCGCTCTCGTTCGAATCGGGTGTCTCCGGAGAGCGGCTTGCGCTTGACTATGGCAAGTGCATTAGCTGCCAGCTCTGTACCGAGGCCTGTCCCAACGATGCGCTCACCAAATCGGAGGACTGGGCATTTGGCGTCCGGAACCGCGAAGATCTGGTATGGGCGGAAGCGCTCCAATCCGCTCCGGCGGAAGAAGTCATCCGGAAAATCCAAAAGTGTTTCGGCCGCAGCCTCCATATCCGCCATGTGGATGCCGGTTCCTGTAACGGATGCGAGTCCGAATTAGAGGCGTTGAACAATCCGTATTACAACCTGCACCGGCTGGGTATTTTCTTCACGCCTTCGCCGCGCTTTGCGGATCTGTTGCTCGTGACCGGCCCGGTTACCTATGCGATGCGAGGTCCGCTGATGGAGACATACAACGCCATGCCGGAGCCGCGCTGGGTAATGGCGATGGGAACCTGCGCCGTGTCCGCCGGAGCCAGCGGTGGCGGATATAGTTGTGGGCACGGTGTAGAGGAATTCCTGCCAGTCGACGTCTATGTGCCCGGCTGTCCTCCAAACCCGACGGCAATGATTCACGCGCTGTTGTTGCTCCTCAATCGTGCGAGCCAGCACGTACAAGGAGGCCAAGTTGCTCGCTGATGCCCTCTTGCTGATGGCACTGCTGTGGCTGGCGTCTGTCGTCGCCGCGCTGATCGAGCCGCGCGGCACAGTGGCGCGTGCAGGGATTGTTCTTGGTTGCGCGGTTGGTATTGCTGCCTGCCTGATCGGTCTGCCCGGCGAATCGAGCACGATTTCACTGGGAATCCGTTTAGGCAATACGCCGGTTCAGTTCAAGCTGACGGCAGCAGCGCTTTGGCTCATGCTCTTCGGACTCCTTCCGGCCCTGTTTGCTGCCGGGCTGGGGACAAACGCGACCTCCCTGCGGGGAAAGACATGCTGGCTCGCCGGTCTGGGCCTTACCTTGCTTGGAGCCGTAGGCGTGTTCGGGCTGCAGGACGCCATGTCTTTCCTCATCGCCTGGGAGGTGATGAGCGTGGGCGGAGCCGTCATGATTCTGGGCGAGGGACATGCGGAACGTCCCGGTGTTCCTGTGCTCTTCATGCTCGGGCTGCTTGAGGTAGGAACTGTGGCGATTCTTCTAGCGCTGCTCCTTCTTGGCAACCAGACTGGCTCCTGTTCCTTTGCGGGTTTTCATTTAGCAAACGCTGTCGCAACCCCCATGTCTTTTCTTCTTGGCCTGCTATTGCTCTTCGGATTTGGAGCAAAACTGGGAGTGCTGCCGTTCTACGAATGGTTTCCCGCTGCGTACGGCTCCGGCAGCGGCGCAACGGGAGTCGTCTTTTCCGGCATCGTCCTGAATGCCGCTTTCTATGCGCTTGCCCGTGGTGTGATCGAGTGGCTGCCGCACTCTGGCGCCTGGACGATGACTGTTGCCGGCATCATGATTTTCGCCAGCGTACTGAGCGCCATTCTGGCAATCTTCAATGCCTTTCAGGAGGAAGACTGGCGACGCATGTTAAGCCTGTCGTCGGCGGAAAATGCAGGAGTCGCCGTAGCGGTGCTGGGCGTTTCATGGTTACTTCTCGCCAGTGGGCTTCCCGTGCAGGCGGGGTTGGCATGGATCGTTTGTCTCCTGCACCTGGCCGGTCATAGCCTGGCCAAAGGCGCCCTGTTTCTCACAGCCGACGGCGTCAACTCCGTGAACGGTAGCTACACGATTGTGCAGAGAGGCGTGTTGCGAAATAATTCTGCCATTCTAGGTATCGGCGCGCTGTTCGCTGCGATGAGTCTGGCCGCACTGCCTCCGCAGGCCGGTTTCGTCAGCGAATGGTATATATTCCAAACCCTGTTTCATGGAATGCAGGTGCACGGGCTGCCCGCCCGGCTCACCATGACGGTGGCGGCGGCAGGTTTGGCATTGGTCGCTGCCGTGGCCCTGGCAACGTTTGTGAAGCTATTTGGCATTGGCCTTCTTGGCGATGGTCATGTTCATACCCGGCATTTCGCGGGCACTCGAAGCGCAGTCGTCTTTTTCCTCGGTGTTTGCGTGCTCGCTCTCGCCGTAGGTATGCCATGGTGGCTCCATGCATTGGGAGCAGGAAGTCAGGCGATCTTCGGGGTCGATGCCGCGGCACAGATGCGCGATGGCTGGCTTCTGGTGCCGCTCAGCAGCAAGTTCGCCTTTATCTCGCCGACCAAAATGCTCGTCGTTTGCCCGCTGCTGGCGCTCATTCCGATCACTTTCTTCCTCTTGAGCCGGCGGGCGTTTCCTGCTCGCCGAGTGCCGGTATGGTCCGGCGGACGCCGGGAAGATGCGCGAGAGATTGCTACCACCTCGCTGGCATTTTCCAATGCACTGCGCACCTTTTATGGATTCATCTACGGTCCAACACACAATCTGGAGCGCGAGTATGATCATGGACCGTATTTCGTAAAGCGGCTTATCTTCAATCAGGAGGTGGCGCCGATCTTTGGGCCGTATCTGTTCTCGCCGTTGGCAAAAGTCACCCGCAGGATCGCCGAAGCAGTCAGTCGGTTGCAATCCGGCTATCTGAACCTCTATAACGCACTGATCGGGCTGCTTCTGGTCCTCATTCTGGCATTGGCATTGTTTTACAAGTAAACGACGCACTTTCTCTGTTTTAGTTTCGCTGGTAGAAATCTTGCCGGGCATTCCAAAAGGAACCGCCGACAATTCGAACGAGGTCATTCACTCCGTACGCCCAGCAGAAATACAGACATCTCAGTATTTTGGGAAGAGAACAAAGTAACATGCCAGGCCACTTCTATCCATCCGTTCCAAAAATCTCCGCCTACTTCAACAAGTTTCTAGTGCCCGACTGGCAGAAATACGTCTTCCGCAATGAACGAAAAGAATGGCAGCACGCATCGACACAGGGAAACATGAGTGCGATGCAGCCTGTTGCCCTACCACCAGAGTTTCCGGGAGTTGCGTCACGGCGCTTGAAGCGATCGATCATGTAGTTCCTAACAGAACGAGAAGCGGCGGAGCGAAAACGCCCCGCCGCTTCTCGTTCCATGAAAATATCTACCCGTCAGTGTCTCCCGCTGTCGCTATGGCCACCGTGGTTTCCGCCGCTGCTTGGAGGCCTACCGCCACCGCCACCACTTGGCCTGCCGCCACCTCCCGGTCTGCCACCACCGTGATGTGGCGGCCCGGGTCTGCCGTGGTAGGTCGGCCGGCCGTGATAACGTCCACCATGGCCACTGTTGAATCGATGGCCGCCCCACCCGTGCCGATAGCCCCAGTATGCCCACGGGCCTACGCCCAGGAAAATGCCGTTGTAGAAGTACCCAGGCCCGTAATACCCGTAGGGAGCGCAAGCATACGGTGCATAGCCGTAATAACCATAAGGGCAGACTGGCGGAGGCCCGCCGATCGTGATCGAGACTTGGGCTTTGGCTGACGGTAGCATCGCCAGCGGCACAATCAACGCCGCTGTAATGACAAGGGCTTTAAGTCCGCGCATTTGTTACCTCTCTTTAGATGCCTGCGATTCTTTGAGTTCAGTTGGATACTGTGGTGTCCCGTGTTCGCTCAACCTGGACCTCGACCGAAGCACCGCCTCGTGGGTGGTTTTCTCAGGAAGGATAGTCCTGAACCCTAAAGGTAGGCAATGGTTTTTTTAAGGTGATTACGCTGGTGCGGCGCCTGTTTTTTGAATTGAACGCCAGTCGGAGATAGTCAGCCGTGATAATGCTACCGTATGCATATTTCCGGTTCCTGGATTCTACTGATTTTTGTCAGCATGGTCGCTGCGCTGATGATGCTGGTGCTGCACTTGACGAAACTGGGGCTAATAATCCATCAGCGGATTCCCGACCGGCCGCATCGGCGGCTCTTCCTGGCTTCAGTCAGCTTTTTTGTTACGTTTCTGGGTGTCAGGTTGCTGGTCGTCTCCATCACGCACCACATTGGGCCATTCGGCTACGTGCAGATGGGTGGGCGGCATATTCATCACCTCGTCTGGGGAATCCTGCTGCTGCTGATTTCTGGATATGCGGAGCTGGCAGAGGTCGGGACCGGCGATACTTCCGTCTCGATCCTTCTCAGTCGTCTGCTTGCGCTTGTTTATGGGATGGGTGCAGCCCTCACATTGGATGAATTCGCTCTTTGGCTCAATCTGGATCCAATGGCATACTGGTCGCGACAAGGTCGAGAGAGCATCGATGCCGTAGTGCTGTTTGGCGCATTGCTCGCCATCGGAACCTGGGGCGCACCCTTGTTTCACCGGCGCCATTCAGCAAGTAATTGAGCAAGCCGATCATCCCAATCAATAGCGAGAGAATGGCCTTGCAGAACTTGCAGACGATTGTACCGTGGCATGTCGTGGGAGCACTGCGTATCGGAGATCGACTCACTCACGTGATAGAAGTGGACCGTTCCCTTCGCAGAATATGAATCGCTGTCTGGGCCGCCAACAAAATGTATGGGCTTTGAGGGGGCGGATTTGGCTGCTGTTCCGCGACAAACGCTCCCGGCATGGGTGACAAAGAATCCAAAACATCCTGGATTTGGACACGGATGTCTTGATCGCTCCATCAATCGCAACGGTGACCGCGCCAGTGGTGGTGTCGTAGTTCCAATGTATCCAGTTGCCGGCCGGGTCTTGCTTGAGCTTGTACTTGGCGATATCGACATCGATCATGCCGGGCACGACCCTGGCCTCAGCATCCGCAGTAGAAACATGGCCGATGTACATGCTCTACGTCTGTTTCGCTTGTAGCGCCCGCACGGGAGGTAGACGTAGTACGGCTCTCCTTTTTAGAAAACATTCTTGTCGCCGGGATGCGCTGTCGTCACCTGGAAACCGAGGACTCTCCAGCGGCTGGTATCCGTATAAAGAGAACATAATAGAGGCTGAGTCCAAGCATGAAGATTGCGCTAACGAGTGGAACGCTTAGCCAACTGCTCTCGCTGATGAACCATAAGTCTGGCATTCTGGTGATAGTCCATTCGTTCCTCCGCAGATTGCTGTTGCTCATCACAATCAGCTTCTCCGATCCGGTTCGAATGGACAACCTAGTGAAACTTCACATCTAGTGCCACCCAGTTTCTCCTTTCCAGACTTGGAAAACGGAAGTAAGGCCCATTCAACGTTTCTGACGCGCGGCATTGTCGGGACATTTGAAGATGGACAATTGGCCACGATAACGATCCCCAACGAATCTGCCCACGGCGCGTTTGTCTCTACTCGCGATACTCAGGAAGGCTTCCTGCCCTACTCAGGAGTCATCGTTAGGGGATTGCGGATCACTGACGATAAGCAAACGATACTTCACGCGCTCGGCAGCCCCACAAAGATTGAGTCCGACGATCTGCCCGCTGGAACTGACCCATAATGTCCCTGTCGTATGGCCGAAATCAAGTAACTACTACTGGCGATTCCCGGATTACGTGGTACAGGTATACCAACTCAACCAATCCCAAGGGGCGGGCGTTTTGGTTTCCGGTTTGCCCGTCAAAGGCCCCGCATTCGCGGAAGTTGCCAGTACTGCACAGCGGATTTTAAGTCCAATTTTGGCTGTTTTGCATCGAATCGCAATGCGCTGCACGTAAGCGAATAAAGTATTTGTATTCATAAAGATAAAGTGCGATCCTTCTTTGCAAAGAATCGCACCGAAACGCAGAAAAGTTGAAAACGAACAGCCATCAAAACAGCCACTGAAATTGCCCTATTTCGCCCGTATAACGGGTACGTTATCCACGCGCAACAAGGCGAATGTCGAGGTCCATGCCAACCGCTGCGGCATACCGGATCAAGGTTCGCATGTTGGCGTTTTCCGGTTTGCGCTCAGTTCGGCTGAGTTGCGGAGCACTGGTCCCGATCTTCTCGGCAACCTCGGCCTGAGTCAGCCCCTTTTGCCGCCGCTGATTCGCCAACGCCAGACCAATCTTCAATACCTGCGTCTCTTCTTCGTACGCCTTCTTGACTGCGGGCTTACGGAGTTCCTTTTTTACGTAGCTATCCCAAGCGGTCGTCATTTGCTTCCTTCTCCTTTTCCGCGTCTGGCCCCGGCGGGGCGCTTCGAGCCTAAACGAGCCTCGTGTTTTGCCATCCTCGCGCTGCCGATACGCTTGTCTGCTTCCTCTACTGCCGGAGTGTTCTTCGTCAGACAGTGCAACAGAATCGCCGTGCGTTCATCATCGAAGAAGTACAGAACCCGGTAGCGCGTTTTTCCAACCCGTAACCGAATTTCACGGAGCCGTCCATCAATCTGCGAAGTATAGGGATAGTCAAGAGTTGGCCCT
>JBKQVW010000128.1:0-28836 GCA_052142955.1 Acidobacteriaceae bacterium
TCAAATCCAGCCCCCGCAACCAAAACAATCCAACGGAGTTATGATTGGTTTTGGGCTACAGAATCTGCTCTCAAAACCCCACGCTAAGAGGAAACATCTCTAATTTCCGCTTCCGCAGCGAGTCTCGCGGGTAATATTATCTGCACAACCGCGCTGTGGGCCTTCCGCTTTTCTCCCATGTAAGTATCTCCGTATTTCATAGTTGTGCTGATCTGAGCATGCCGCATCAATTTCTGCTGCACGCCGATGGGAACGCCGCAGGCATCGAGCATCGAACGGTAGCTGTGCCGGAAGGTATGCCAGCCCAGCCGTGCGATCCCGATCTTTTGGCCCGCGGGTGGCCCTCGATAAGGACGAAGGCGTTGTCAAGGCCGAGTGATCCCGTGCGGTGCGGCTGCACCGGATGAATTGCCGGAGAGGTTGAGGACCATGACTCTGGGAAATTCATGCTGCATCACCACTCGGTGGATCGCTCACTGAACTTCGCCCCACCAACCATCGATACGGCCTGCTACATCAGCCATGATGCTTCCATGCGGACAGCTATCTGGGGTCGATTCCGCACGAGCACAGTTCGGGCAGCCGGCAGCGGCTGGGCACGATCTCGAAGCAGGGCAACCGTTTTCTACGCCAGTTGCTGGTGGAGGCGGCGCAATCGGCGACCCGGTTGGATGAAGGATTCAAGAAGCAGTATCAGGCGCGTTGTCACCACAAGCCGAGGGGTGTGGCCAAGGTGGCGGCGGCCAGGAAGTTGACCGTGCGACTCTACTGGATGCTGCGCACCAATGTGGCGTATCCGGAGATCGCCCGTATCGAGAGCAGCACGCGGGTGGCCCTGGTCGGCGCAAGCTAGACCGATGAATTGATTGGGCGCTCTCGCATCCAGTGCAGACTGGATGACCTGGGTCTCCGTTTGGTAGTCAACTTCTGCCGGACCTCCGAGAAACCAATTGCGGAGCCACTGATCTTGAATGTAGGTTCTCATTCCGTAATAGGGCGGTGAGGTTACTACCAAGACAGGCCCGACGATGTTTCGATATGGGTTTCCTTTCCTTGCGTCTACACAACGGACGCGGTCAAAGCTTCCAACCGTCGGTCTGTTCAGATCTGGGATGGCCTCGAGTTTTCGCTTAAGGACGTTGATGACTGAAAGGTTCGGCGCTTTTAGTGAGTTCTCCCGCCAGTACTTGACTGAATAAGCGGGCTTCGAAGCGAATGTACGTGGCATCTGATTTGAAAAGTAACCCGATCTCGAAAGCTCGTTCGCACGCGGGCCATGCAAACAACCCAAAGCGGTTGCCCTTAGCAAAGCAGATTCATTTGTCTCCATACGAATGCCGAGGAGCCCCTCGCGCAACGCGCAGAGTTCCCTAAGAGTGTCTGGTGCGTAGGCCTTCCGGAAAAAGGCCGAGGAGGGGATCTCCTTTGGTTCTCGCTTGATCAGCCGACGAGCTAATTTGAGGATCGAATTTGAGATCGCACTCGATAATTTCGCTTTGGCGATTGCCACTGCAATTGGAGAAATATCGAAGCCGTAAGAGCGGAGACCGGCTCGGCGGGCCGCATAAATCGTGGTACCCCGACCGCAGAACGGGTCAACGACGACGGGATTGCTTTTCTTGTGTTTTTCGATGATCCGAACGGGATATTCCAGCGGAAACATCGTGAAATATGGGCAGATCGCATTGAGCGCATAATCGCGGTTGTAAGCGAGAGGTGATTGCATGCGTTCGTCGCGCTTCGAGGTAGCAGCTGGCTGCGTACCATTATTGCGTAAAGCGGCGAACAGCACAAATCAACACGTAAATTGGCTCTTCACAAGGTGATGAATTTATGCATGATAAAGGACGTTATCATTCACAAGCGGGCGGTAGGGGGAAGAGATGGCCGGGGCTGTATCAAGGGTCGTTTCAGGCTCCCTGAAGCTGCCGGCGCTCTTTGCGCCGGACAAGGATGCTGCCCGGCGCTTCATCGAATTCTTCACGGCCAATACCCGCTTCCCATCCCGGCATGATGTCCGGATTGTCGAAAAACTTTGGATCAATTCGACATTCGATTTCCAGCGAGCATTCATCTGTCTGATATCTGATTGCTGACAAGGTGGTTCAAATCCGGCCGTCCCCGACATTCCTGCTTTCCGGAGGACACTCGGCATTTGCCGATCAGAGAACGGCTCTGTTTAGGAGCAGATTTCAGTAGGCGGAGAATCCTCTCCTGTGTCCTTCAGGAGCAAAAGACGCCCAAATTGCGGGGATATTGGAGGATTGTTGGCTATTATTCGCAGAATCCGAGAGACCAGAGACTGATTGGTGGACCTGGTCGGGATCGAACCGACGACCTCTTCCATGCCATGGAAGCGCGCTCCCAGCTGCGCCACAGGCCCACAGGAAAACTTTTTCTAGTTTACACGAGGGGGAGGCGGCGGCGGCGCCCGCCAAGGAACGGACTGCGAAATTCCGCCAAAGGATTATTCTGACTGGAGACGGGAAAAAAGAGAATTGCGGCCGGTCCGACTGCGCGCTCGACCTGCACCAGAATTCGCAGCCCGCGCGGCGGGCGACGTACGGACTTGGGGAGAGAGATGCTCGCGACGCAATTGAAAGGAATGTCCAAGGCAACAGTGCCGGCGCAGAAGGCATCCGTCCAAGGTATGTCTGAAACGGTTGTGTCGAGCAGGACCATGAATAGCGAATTTCCTTCGGCGCGTTCCCCGGCTCCCTCCGTAACAAGAGGCTTTCTCGGGGCCTCCATTCTCTTCTTTCTGCAACTGGCGATTCTGACGCCCTCGGCATCGGCGGCGGTTTTCCAGTCGAATGCGGACGCGCCGCCGCAGTCCGAGGTAGCATCGCTCTCCCCCACCTTCAATGAGTCGCTGCGTCCGGCGTTGCAACAAGTCGCGAACACCGTCGGCCAGATCCATATCGACCATTGGAAACTGTCGAAGAGCTGGAAAGTCCAGTTGCAAAGCGATGCAGACTCCATTCAGCAAGATCTTTCCCATCGGCTGCCGGAACTTTTCCAGCAGGCGCAGGCGTCGCCGACGGCCCTGGACGCGCAAATGCGCCTGATGCAGAATGTGGACGCGCTCTATGACGTGCTGATACGCCTGACCATGGCGGCGGACCTGACCGAGAAGAAAACCGACGCGGCGATGCTCGACAACGCTCTTGAACGGCTGGAGTCTGCCCGCAAAATGGCGACCGGACAGTTGATGGGCGCAGCTGCTCTTGAGAACCAGCGATTGGTCCAGTTACAATCGCGGGTGCGAGAAAGCTCGGTCGGCGAGAATGTTTCCGGCCACGCGAAGACCATCGTGGTTGAGAACGATGTCCGGCATGAAACGCGGCATCACGCAACCCATCATCGCAAGGCGGCGCACTCGTCGTCAGACACGAAATCCGGAGCGAAAGCTGCGCAACCCTCTGAAAGTAAACCCTCTCCGAATCGCTAAGGTCGCTCTCATCGATGCGTTCGCGGCCAAGCGCCGTTAAATCCGTATCCAGGAGAACGGCTTGCAGGGCGGGTTTTCGCTGCGTCCGGGCGCTGGGCGCGCGCATAAAAACTTCTGCTGACGTCGTAAAATAGTGGATATGTCGCAACCAACGATTCCGCAGGCATTCCTGAAGCGAATTTTTTCCTTTCTCTTTGTTTTTGCGTTCATGGCCGTTGCTCCTGTTCTTCGCGCGCAGATGGCGCCACACACACAGGTGCACGATGCAACCATATTGAAGCCGCCAGCCGGCGCTCGTGTGGCAATTGTGGAGTTTGACGACATGGAGTGCCCCGAATGCGCCTTCGTGAATCCCATTCTGATGGGAGCCGCCGCCAAGTATCGCATTCCCTGGATTCACTACGACTTTCCCCTGCCCTTTCATGCCTGGAGCTTTCAGGCTGCGGTGGACGCGCGTTGGTTCGATACCAAGTCGAAGAAATTGGGAGATGATTTCCGCAATGCTGTCTTTGCCAATCAGCGCAGCATCGAGACGCCGACGGAGTTGCGGATGTTTGCCGAAAACTTCGCCCAGCAGCACGGCATTGGATTTCCGTTTGTCATCGACCCGCAAGGCAAACTTGCGGCGGCAGTGAAGGCGGATTATGCGTTGGGCCAGCGCGTCGGCATTGAACACACTCCCACCATCTGGGTGGTCACCAATCAGACCCAAGGGATCCCGTATGTCGAGGTTGTAGACCCCAACCAGCTCTATGCAATCATCGATCAAGCGATGGCGGAAACCGCCGACGAAACCCCCGCTCACACAACGCACGCGCATCGCCACAAAGCCAGTCAATAGCCAGGATGCTGTTGGCGAAGCGGGCATATCTCGGCTGGTCCTGACGCGGATCAGCCGTTGACATGCTGCATGGCGGCCTCGGGATATCGCGGTCCCGCCGCCACCCCCTGAGGGGCCGCTTCCGCAATATGCTTCAGGTCGGCGGCTGTCAGCTTGACCTTTGCCGCTCCGACATTTTCTTCTAAATAGCGCAGTCTTTTCGTGCCTGGGATGGGAACAATATCTTCGCCCTGGGCCAGCACCCAGGCCAGCGCCAACTGCGAAGCCGTGCAGCCTTTTTCCTGGGCCAGTTCCTCCACCTTTTTCACCAAGTCAAGATTGATCGCAAAATTCTCGCCCTGAAAACGCGGAGAGTTGCGACGGTAGTCGTCGGCGGGCAGATCTTCCAGCGTGCGAAAGCAGCCGGTCAGAAATCCGCGCCCCAGCGGACTATAGGCAACAAAACCGACACCCAGTTCCCGGCAGGTTGCCAGAATTCCATCTTCCGGATCGCGGGTCCACAGGGAGTATTCCGTTTGCAGTGCGGTGATCGGGTGCACCGCCACGGCCCGCCGCAGTGTCGCCGGAGCCGCCTCCGACAACCCAAGATGCCGAACCTTGCCCTCCCGCACCAAGTCCGCCATCGCGCCCACCGTCTCTTCAATGGCAACGTTCGGGTCAACGCGATGCTGGTAATAAAGATCGATGGTCTCGACCCCGAGCCGCTGCAAGCTTCCCTCGCATGCGCTCTTCACGTATTCCGGGCGCCCGTTCACTCCCGCCGGCGCACCCGTCTTCGGATCGCGCAGGATGCCGAATTTTGTTGCCAGCACGACCTTATCTCGCCGGTCGCGTATCGCTTTGCCCACAAGGACTTCATTCGTATGCGGTCCATACATGTCGGCGGTGTCCAGGAAATTGATTCCCAACTCCAAAGCGCGATGGATCACCGCAATCGAATCCTGGTCGCTCTCTCGTCCGCCGTAAAAATCGGACATGCCCATGCATCCCAGGCCCAGCTCTGAAACCTTCAGGCCTTTTCCTAGAGTTCTTTGCTCCATTGCTGCTCCCTCCGTTGGCCTCGCTTCTTTTTACATGGATGCCAAATGTGGTTCTGGTGGTTCAGAATTCCATCTGGCCATCTCATCGCGAGTTGAAGCAATGCTATACCCACTGCGTTGCCCGCAACGACTGCAGCATTTTGCAGTGCGGGAAATCTTTCTCTTCGCAGTACACTGAACTTTCATCCGCTTCCCATGAAAAAACTGCGTGTAGGCATTCTCTTTGGCGGTCGCAGCGGCGAACATGAAGTCTCGCTGCTGTCTGCCGCGTCCGTTCTTCAGGCGATGGACCAGAGAAAGTACGATGTCCATCTGATCGGCATCACCAAGGATGGCCGTTGGCTCACCGCCAACGATGCCGCTCACCTGCTGCCTTCGTCGACTGGAGCAGCACAGCACTTGCGCGCCGGAGATCCCGAGGCAACACCGGGCGCGGCGCTACTGGAGCATGGCAAAGAAGTGGTGGTTCAACCCGTGCCCTCGTCCGCCGAGCATACCGGCAGTGCGCTCGCTACGCTACGCACCAGCGCGGAAAAATCCCTGAATGTGGATGTCATTTTCCCGGTGCTGCACGGTACCTTTGGCGAGGACGGCACGGTGCAAGGGTTGTTCGAACTCGCCGACATCGCCTATGTTGGCTCCGGGGTTCTGGGCTCCTCGGCTGGCATGGACAAAGATGTGATGAAGCGTCTATTCGCCGCCGCCAAACTACCGATCCCAAAACATGTAACGTTGCTGCGTCGCGAGTGGCAGCAGAATCCTCGCCGTGCCATCCAACGCGTCGAGGCCGCGCTGCCCTATCCCATGTTTGTGAAGCCTGCAAATCTTGGTTCCTCGGTGGGCATCAGCAAAGCGCACGATCGCAAGGAGCTGAGTGCGGCCATCGATCTGGCCGCCGGCTTCGATCGCAAGATCGTGATTGAGGTTAGCATCGGCGGCAAGCGAGCCAAAGCGCGCGAGCTGGAAGTTGCCGTACTTGGCAACGATTCGCCCCAGGCCTCGGTGGTTGGCGAAGTCATTCCGTGCAAGGAATTTTACGATTACGAAGCCAAATATCTCAGCGAAGGATCGCAGCTGATCATCCCGGCAAAAATAACAAAAGCGGAAACGAAACGCGTACAGCAGATGGCCATCGGCGCATTTCGCGCCTGCGATTTGGCCGGCATGGCCCGTGTGGACTTCCTGATGGAACCCGGCGCTTCGACCGGCGCGCGCCCGCGAAAAATCTTCTTGAATGAGGTGAACACGCTTCCCGGCTTCACCGCCATCAGCATGTATCCCAAACTTTGGCAGGCCAGTGGACTTTCTTACAGCCAGCTCATCGACCGCTTGATCGAACTGGCGCTGGAGCGCCACCAAGAAAAGAAAAGCAACCAATATGGTTTGTAGATACATCCCCAGCGCTGCAACAGCATAGCTGTCCCACAATACCCATGGATAACCCGACCCAGGATGATTCTCTCGCGCGGGTCACGCGCAAATTGGCGCTCTTTCTCGGCCTCGTGCTGCTGTTTGAGGTGCTGTTGATTGCGGTTGCGCCTCGATTTCACTCCGGCAGCGTTCTCCGGATCGCAAAAGATTCGCTGCTCCTGCGGGTGCTCAAAGACTCCTCGTATTACATGGCGCAAGGCGATCTGGCGTGGCGGCAGCATCCGAACGCCATCTATGAAACTGTGTTTTTCCAGCGCGGCGTCCGCTTCATTTACCCTCCAACATCGCTGCTGCTCTATCGAGCGTGGCAGGCGGCGGCTTGGCTTGGAATTCCTCCCACGGTAGCCATGAACGCCATGTTGCTGCTGTCGCTATTCGGATCCATGGCGGTCGCGGGGGAATTTCTATTGCGTCTGCTTCCAGCGCAAACAATTCTTGATTCAACCGCGGCGGAACGCTGGAAAATTCGGACGCTGGTTGCCCTGTTGATTGTCGTTTTCCTACCCCTGATCCATGCGTACAACCTGGGCCAGATCCAAACATTGCTGAATTTTCTGGTGATGGCCAGTGTGCTGCTGTGGCTGCGCGGCTCCCGCATTTCTCCGGCAATCCTGATGGGTCTTACCTGTTGGCTGAAACCGCAGATGAGCTTGTTTCTTTTGTGGGGACTGCTCCGGCGGCAATGGAGTTTTGTCCTCTCGCTTTTCATTACCTTAATTGCGGGGCTGTCACTTTCCCTTGCCGTCTTCGGCTGGCATAACACGGCGGAATATCTTCATGTGTTGAACTATCTTGGCTGGCGCGGCGATGCGTTGGCCACGAATCAGTCTCTGAACGGCCTGCTGCATCGCATGATGCATGTTGGTTCGCCCGTGACGTCGTTCTATGGGTATCCGCCGTACAATCGCGCGATCTATCTCGCCACGCTTCTATCTTCCGCGGTGGTCCTGCTTCTGGCGTTCGCTCTTCCGGTATGGCGGCGAATTTCCCGCACCACAACTGACTTCTTACTGTTCGCGATGGCTGCCACCATGGCCTCGCCGATCGTATGGGAACATCACTACGGCGTATTTTTCCTGGCGTTCCTGCTGTGGATGCCGCTCGCGTTCCAGCAGTGGAAGATGTTTTTTGTTGTGCTTGGGATATATCTCCTGATGACGGACACCTGGGCGCCTCTGACCCCGCTGATGTTCACTCGCTGGACGTTTCTCCTCTCTCATGTCTATTTTGGCGGTCTGGCTTTGTTTCTCTGTACACTGTTTCGAGAACAACCGGAAAGTAATCCTTCTCGCGGCTTTGGCATGGCCCACGGCGGCGACTAAGTCTGCACTGAAAATTATGAGCCGAAATATAACTCCAACCATTGCCTTTGGGTTTATCGCAGTGCTGCTACCGGATGCTCGCATATTTCCGAGCGATTTATGAGTTCCGCATTCCAGGGTAGGCCTTTTTCGCGTTGGGAGTTACTCCCGACCTACGCTGCCCGGATTGTCTGTGCTGTTTTTTGTGCGGACTTTCTGACTATGTTGCTGATGAATGTTGCGCGCTTGAACACACAGTGGCTGCCGTTTCTCTTCTTCGGCTTATTTGGCGCGATGACGTTGTGGATTTCTCACAATTGCTTCATTCCATCAATCAACCCAACCTATTTGTCTGTTGTACAGCAACGTCGTCTGACCTTGTTTGCGCTGGTGGTGGCGCTCTTGCTAGCCGCTGCTCGACTGCCGTACCTGATGGAAGGGCATCTGCATCACCTGGTAGGTCCGGTCGTTTACGACGATACCTGGCATTTTCAGGAGATCAACTCTCTCGTACATTCCGTTCGCTATCCTGCCCGCTGCAGCCTCATCCCCAATCGATACTTTTCCCTGTACTACGCCCCATGGATGATGATCGCTGCGATTTATTTGGCAATCCCTGCTCACGGATTCACCATCAAAGCTGCATTCGCCATCGGTTGTGCAATTTATCAGGTACTTCTCTGCCTGACGCTCCTATATATCGGAACCGCGCGAGCGCGCAGCGTGAAGCATCTTTATTGGGCAATTTATTTGATAGCTTGCTGGGCCGGTGTGGAGTCCTTCTTTTCTGCGGTGTATTATCTTCGGCGAAATCCAGTGTGGTTGTTGGCCCCGGAGATGCCTATCCATTTTCCATCGCTCTTTATCGGCATCCTGTGGGCCCCTCATCATGCGACTGCCGCGGTTGCGTTGCTGGTCTGCTGGCATATCTGGGATAGAACGCAGGAAAAAAGATGGACCTTGCTTTTCGAATGCAGCCTTTTACTTGCATACGCGTTTTATAGCAGCGTCTTTGTATTTCTCGGAGCCTTGCCTTTTGCGGCATATTACGCTCTGCGCACGACCCGTACGAACGATAGAAGCATGCTGGCAGTCGCCTGTTGTTCAGCAATTCTGGTTTGGCCGCTTCTATGGATTTATCTAGGGAAGAGTCAGGATGTTCATTTCTTATTCCCGTTTATGAAGGGAATCGACGATCTATTCCCGTTTGTCACTACAGCGCAATTTACATCCATGCATCCTGTACTTTCCGCTTTGATTGGAAGTTTTCGTGGAATGGCCGTCGGTTTTGTTGTCTTTCTTGTATTTATCGTACTTAATTTCCTGCTGCATGCAATTGCACTTATGTTGTATGGGAGAAAACTAAGTTTGGACCACATCGCATTCGCTTCAATTGCGATTCTATTCATCCTTTCCACCTATTTCATTGGATTCCCGGAAGGCGATAACTATGCAAGCCGCGGATATATGGTCCCAATCGTCGTACTTGGATGGATTTGCGCGGGGATTCTACCGGAGATTCGCCCAAAACCCTGGATTATGTTTGGATTGCTTTTAGGATCTTTCGGACTATTTCATGAAGGAGTCTCCACGTTCAAGCATGCGATTTACATCGCACGAACGCCGCTCGATGCAGAGTATGGCATGTACGTACTGAGACTGAACCAGGATCGCCATACACGTACCGTGTCCTCCGGCGTCATTTCTCCAGCATTAGCTGACGATCCGGACCTGATTTACTCCATAGAGAAATTTGTTGACGGAGGAAAAGGCCATCTGGTCGTCGCGGACCGCCAGCTCGAATGTCTTGGGCCCCATGGACCATGGAAATGGCAGCAGGTTCCGATGACACCGGACAAAGGATTACAGTAGCTGGGCGGGAAGCGGACGTAGAGAAATCATCCACCGGCAGAGAAAAAGCGCGGAGGGAAAAATCAACACTCCGGCGTGGCGAGTCAATGCGAAGCCTGCCAGATACGGGGCAGCCACCGTGCCTATCGTGCCCAGATACACGATCGCCGCACTCGCCGCACGCCTCTTTCGCGCCAGGCGCCACAGGGCGATTCCGCATGCGCTCCACAGCAGCAATCGGAACAGGACCATGCTGATGTTTGTGATCCAGCCGAGCCAGCCACGATATTGTTCCGATCCAATTTTTCGCAGCGAGAAAAAAAACACCTGCGCTTTCCAGAATGCCGCGTCCAGCGTCCGACCAGGGTGAGAAGCAATATAGTTCTCGGCGGCCTGCTTATGGAACGAGTTGAAGGCCCACTCGTTAGAAAAATATTTTCCTCCGTTCAAAGATGGGTCGTAGCGATCCAGGCTTCCTTCGTCTGCGGGGGGATATCTCTCCAGGAACTGCGGATTGTTTCCCTTGTGCAGGTTGATTCCGTCCAGACTGGTTCCGATGCTGAAGTGACCGCTTCCGTGCAACGTGTACAGTCCCCAACCAAGCGGACCGCACGCGACAATTAACACAACTGCCAACCGCTTGCGGCCCTCCCGTACCTGAAGGCAGAACATGAACACGAGGAACGCAGCAGCGACGACCATGGAGCTTTTTGTCAGGTAGAGTGCGAGCACACTGAGCGCGAACAGAATCGCGGTGCGCCACGGAATCGCTTTTTCCCTCACGCCAAACAGCAACACGGCGACGGCATAGGACAGCAGGCAAAAACTATACCCTTCCTCCACCTGCATATTCACGACGTCGATCAGCTGAATGGGCAGAATCAGGCTGATGAACAACAATGCGGGAGCAAGCACTCGGACAAGAGGATGGGACGCGGTCCATAGGTCGTTGTCGACCAGCTTCACCGCCGCCGCTACCGGCAGCAGGACCATGGCGATCTTCGTCAGTTCAACCGCCAGAGAATTGTCGTAAAAGATGCGAATTAGAGCGGCCAGAAGTAGCGGCGGCAACGGCATGCGGCTGGCATGGGAACAGAGGACATTGCCGGCGACCGTCATGGCGTCGGTGCAGACCATGTAACCGCGTCCATGGGCCACGCTTTCCGCCAGGGGTCCCATTAAGTTGGTCAGATCGATAAGTTTTTCGGGGTGAATCCCGCGCAGCATAAGAGCCGCGCACACTGCGACCAGCAAAGAACAGAGATAAAAAACCAGCGGCCGGCCAAGTACGAATGGCCAGGCCCGCATCGCCCTGGGGGCTCCCGTGGCGGTCGGTCGATTCACTGACTGCGGTTGCATCTTCCTAGTGTAGAGAAAGTGCGCGGCTGCGGCGACCAGTGTTCCCAAGGCCGGGCAAAGCTGCGGCGCCCAGTTTCCTCGGGCGCCCGGAGTTTCCTTCCCATGCCACCGCGCCTTACAATGTGGCCATGACGCTGCTCGATGCACCCAGATACGACGCACGCAAGGTCCGCATCCGCCGCAACATCATTATTGGCGTTCTGATCGCGATTCCATTCGTCGCCTTCTTCACCTGGTATTGGTGGAACTGGCCGGAGGAGCATCGCGTCAACCAGTTCTTTCATGCGATTGAAGCCAAGAATTATTCACAGGCGTTTGCGCTTTGGAACAGCGATCCCGACTGGCAGCAGCACTCGGATCGCTACACCGTGTATCCGTATAAGCAGTTTGTATCGGACTGGGGTCCGTCCGGGGATTATGGCCTGATTGCCAAGGCCAAGATTGTAGTCACCAAGGAATACGGCAGTGGAGTGGTGATTGGAGTTCGCGTCAATAACAGTCCCAAGACGCTGTTCCTTTGGGTCGAGCGAAAAAGCAAGACCATCGGATTCTCTCCGGTAGAACTGCGCTTTTGACTTTCACCACCTGCACGGCCGACGTGTCTTTGTTGTACAAGGCGGAAATGTAGCTACATGTCACGAGTCTCAACGGGCAAGAAATGCGACTCCAAACGCTATAGCGCTTAGAAATGGTCCGCCAGCACGCGGATTCGGGCAAGCTGTGGTGAACTCCCTGCCTTACTTTGAAAGCCGCAGCATCACCACGCCGTGCTCCGGGACCATCGCAGTATAGGAGCCTTGCAGCGTGCCAAGGTCCTTGTGCAACCACAAGTCGCGCGCATGGACCGGACCGTCGAAGCCCACATCCTTGAAGCGCACGGTAATCGGATATTCCGCTTCGCTGCGGTTGAAAAGCGCCACCGCCTTCGCCCCTCCTTCCAACGGTTTCATCCATACCTCAAATGGCCCAATGGCGCTGACGCGATCTCCCTGGATTCCGAGCCGGTCCTGATCGACGGCGATCACATCCTTGTTCATCAGGATGCTCTTCGTCATGTCGCTCATTTTGCTTAGATCGTTTCCAGCCAGCAGTGGCGCGGCTAAAATCGCCCAAAGGCTCATATGGGTGCGGTATTCATCGGGCGTCATACGGCCGTTGCCCACCTCCAGCATGTCGGGATCGTTCCAATGGCCGGGCGCTGCGTATTTCGACAGGCCAGCCTGGGCAAACCCGATCACCGACATCCGGTCGTAGCTGTCATCGATGTCGCCCGTCGTACGCCACAAATTTCCGCCGACCTTCGGGCCCCAGTTCCACACCGCGTCAAAACCATACTGACACAGGCTGAAGACGATGGGCCGGTGCGTGTTCAGCAGCGCCTGGTGCATCTTCTCGTATGCCGCCTGCATCATCTGCCACTGCTTCTGCCGGTCGCCCGGGGCTGCTTTTTTCATGATGGCGCCGTAGCTGCACAGGTCGTACTTCAAGTAATCGATGCCCCATTTCGCATACGTATTCGCATCCTGTTGTTCATGGCCGTAGCTGCCTGGGTAACCCGCACATGTCTTCGGTCCGGGCGAGGAATAAATCCCGAGTTTCAGGCCTTTCGAATGGACATAATCCGCCAGCGCTTTCATGTCGGGAAATTTGCTGTTGGACTGGATGTTTCCCTGGGCATCGCGGGGACCTTCCCAGGTGTCGTCGATATTCACATAAACGTATCCGGCATCGCGCATTCCGCTCGCCACCATGGCATCGGCCGCGGCGCGCACATCGGCCTCGTTCACCTTGGTCGCAAAATGGTTCCAGCTATTCCAGCCCATCGGAGGCGTGGCTGCCAATGTGCGAGATTGTGCCTGGGCCATGGCGCAAGAGGGAAGGAACCAAAGAATTCCCGTAAGCAGCAGAGCAAGAAAACCAAAATGACGATGACTACGCATACTGTCCTCCATGCCTCGAATCGCAGATCCAACAAACGTCAACCATAGTAACAGCCGGCGTCAAATCGGTCTCGCTGCCGTTGCGCCATCCAATTGCAAATCGAATTCAAATCGGCCACTGGCACTTGCGTATACGGAATCGTGTGCAGGTATGGTGGCGGCCCAAATTCCGGGGTCAGCGTTGAAACTTCGCGGCCGCTACTCTCCTGCGCCTTCCATATTTGCTGCCACCATTCCTCGTGGATACTGAGATGACGCCCCCACTCCGGCGCGCGAGGATCCGGCACCTGCGGCCCTTCCTCATACCCAACCCTGGCATGGATATGCCAGCAATGGGCCGCGCTCAGTTCCAGAATACCCGCGCAATCCTGCAGCAGCCGTTCCGCGACACAGACCCAGTGGCTGTAATCGCACGTCAATTTTAATGCGGGAAATCGCCGCAGGATTTTCTCGGTGTTCCATGGATTTGAAAAATAACGGGAACGGTGGGTTTCATGGGCAAGCGGCACGCCGAGGGTCTTTTCCATCTCTAGCACTTCGCCGTAAAAATCTTCGGCTTCGGCAAAGCTCCATGCATCCGATCCCGTGTGACCGTTGATAAATAAAGGGTTCTCATCGAGACATTCCTCGATTTGGGTCTTCAATGAAAGTAAATGTTCCCTGACCGTTCCCGCCGGGGTGAACGTATTACTGAATACCTGGGGAACCCACGCCAGCTGTTCTTGTTTCAATGTTTGGTGGAAAAGGTTTTGGTCGGGCAAACAGAATAACGGCGTCTCAATGGCCTTGTAGCCGGCATCATGCCAGTCCGATAGGTAGGGAGCAAAACCATTCGCGAGATCAATGCCCCAGAGATGTCGAACCAGCAGAAGTTTCAGAGGGATTCCCGCCTTCCAATATGCTGCAAGCTGGATGAACACGCCATATCGTGAATGTCACGCAGTCGTCGGCTGCTTCCGCTCCAGTCTACAATGCCCCTAGGGCATTGGATATGTCGCCGGCCGGAAGTAAATGTTTTTGCCGGTCACAATGCGATTGCCGGCATCAACTCTGGATGGCCAATGGCAGCAATCAGCACAACTCCTTTTCACGTTCTGACCAAGCCCATCGGCCCAATTTGCAATCTGGACTGCAAGTACTGCTTTTATCTGGAGAAGGAAGTCCTTTATCCCGATACCTCCAAGTGGGCCATGCCCGCGGACGTTCTCGAGTCGTACATTCGCCAGTACATTCAACAACAAAATACAGATGCGATCCATTTTGCCTGGCAGGGCGGCGAGCCGACATTGCTGGGGGTCGACTATTTTCGCAACATTGTCGCGCTGCAGGCCAAATATGCGAATGGAAAGCGAATCGAAAACGCATTCCAAACCAACGGCGTTTTGTTGAACGATGAGTGGGGAGATTTCTTCGCCGAGCAGAACTTTCTGATTGGCATTTCCATCGACGGCCCCAGAGAGATGCACGACGCATACCGTGTCGACAAGGGCGGCCAGCCGACCTTCGATCGCGTGATGCGGGGCATAAATTTCCTCAAAAAACATTCCGTCACCTTCAATACCCTGACAACCGTTCATCGCAAAAATTCCTATCATCCGCTCGATGTGTATCGCTTCTTGAAAGAGAGCGGCAGCGGATATATCCAGTTCATTCCCATCGTGGAACGAATTTCTACCCACACCACGCAGGATGGCATGGTGCTGGTCTCGCCCAGTTTTTCCGACCACGCGAAAGTGTCTGACTGGTCCGTCGAACCGGTCCAGTTCGGGCGATTTCTTTCCACCATCTTCGACGAATGGGTCCGCAACGACGTGGGCAAAACTTTCGTTCAACTCTTCGACGTATCGCTGGAAATGTGGATGGGCATGGAAGCCAGCCTATGCGTCTTTCGCAAGACCTGCGGTTCCGCGCTTGCGATTGAGCACAACGGAGATCTCTACTCCTGCGACCATTTCGTCTATCCGGAGAATCGACTGGGGAACATTATGCAGCAGGCGATGGCAGAAATGGTCGAGTCTCCACAACAGGTCCAATTCGGCCAGGCGAAAAACGATACGTTGCCGAAATATTGCCGGCAGTGCGAAGTGCGGTTTGCCTGCAACGGCGAATGTCCGAAGCACCGCTTTGCCACCACGCCGGACGGCGAAGCGGGGCTGAATTACCTTTGCGCCGGATATAAGAAATTCTTCAACCACATCGATCCGTATATGCAATTTATGGCTGCACAACTGCGCCAGCAGCGTGCGCCAGCCAATGTGATGGAGTGGGTCCGGATGCAGGATGCGGCGGCGTTGAAGGCAGGGAAGCTGGGAAGAAATGACCCCTGCGCATGCGGCAGCGGGAAAAAATTCAAACACTGCTGCGGCGCGTCGGCGTAGCCGCGGCATTTTCAACAGCGGTGCCACCCCTTCGCGTCGCCAGCCTCGCAATCCAGAAATGCGGAGCCTCTCCGCACCGGCTGGATTGCGCCGCGACCGCTATTTTCCTGTCACTGTCAGCGGAAGCTGGATCGAATCGCCCACGCCTTTTTGGTTCTTCACCTCAAGGGTGAGCTCATACTTCGTGTTCTTCGCGTCGCCAATAAAACCGGAAATCACGCCGTGGTTGTCGATGGAAAGCCCTGTCGGGGCCCCGGTCATCTGGAAAACCAGATCGTCGCCATAGCGAAACTTCATCTGGTAGGATTTGCCGTTCTCGTCAGCGGAAACCAGATGGCCGATCGAGGCGCTGGTCGCAATCCGCGCCTGATAAAAGCGTAATCGAACGGCAGCCGGCAATTGCGTGGTCGCGATCAGCGGATGGTACAGTTCCGCCAAGTCCGAGGGCCCGCTCACTCTGCCTTCCCGATCGACAGCTACCACGCGATAGTAGGGCCGCCACAGTGCCTGCGGCAGCGAAACGGATGGGTCCTTACTGTGCGTTTCCAGCAACAGATTTGCCGGCGCCCACTGGATTCCCTTCAGGCCATCGTTGTATTGGTAGCGATCGTCGTTGGCGGTGAACCCGCGTTCCTCGCTGCCGTAGATACGATAGCCGACCGGTTCGGTTCCATCCTTTCCGCGCTGCCACGTCAGCTGCACAGTGCGCTCCGCACGATTCAAGTTCGCCTGCACGTCGACCGCTACCGCTGGAGCAATCGCCGAGAATTCGTATGTCTTCGACCATGGTCCCCACACCTGGTCCTGGCTCCGCGCGCGAACGTGCCAATAGTATTTCTGGCCCGGATTCAGCAACCCGACATACGGCAATTCGAAGGTTGGCGTGCCCTGGTAGGCCGTGCGGCTGACCAACTTGTTGAAGTTGGGCGACAACGGCCAGCGCATGTCCGGAAATTCGCTCAGTTGAAATTGATAGTCTGCGGGCATTACGTCCGAACCCGGACGCCATACAAATTTCACGCGTGTTCCGGAATAGGTCCTGCCTTCGCCTGGAGTGACGGCGATCGGCGCAGCCGGGATCGCGACATTTCCATCGCATTCCTTCCAAACATGAGTGATCCGCACCTTGGTCGCGCCTGGAGAGTCGTCGCTAAAGATGAAGTGGTTTTCGCCCAGTACCACGCCGGGCATCGCCAGCGGCGCCATCTCCAGCGTCGACCGGAGAGTAAACCCCTGCAGCGCCACCTCCGGCTTGTCCGCAGGGCTGTGAAGCGTGAAGCGGAGGATATAGTGGTAGCGCGCCGGATCGGTCTGCGGGAAAAAAGGATTCAGGTCCACATACATGCGGGCGTAGTCGCTGGCGAAGCTCGTCTGCACGTCTTTCCAGGTCTTGCCTCCATCGAAGCTGATCGAAATCGCAATCGTGTCCGCATTAACATTCTGCCGTGCGAGATCGACAATCAGCCTGCCGCCCACCACCGGATAAGCCGTGTTTACCGGGACATCGACGGTCCCTGTGCTCCCCGTCAGATACAAACCATTCCCGAATTTTCCCGGCTCCCGCTGCTTAACACCCTCCGTCTGCAGATATTGCAGCGTGGATTGCTTACTCAAATCCGGCGCATAGATGGTATTGCCGTCCATCACATGCGCGATCACCCTCCAGCGCTTGTTCCATTGGTTCGGGTCCTTGGAACCCGGGTCGGAAGGGTAGGGCATGGCGTGGAAACGGCCTGCAGGATTCCAGGCCCAGGTAATGGATTCTCCCGGACGGAGCGTAAAGTCCATCGTGTGTTTGGTGAGGCTCGGCTGCTCTCCCGAACGCGGGCCCTCCCAGTAAATCAGTGCGGCCCCGCCTTCATCGCTCATCCGATTGTCCGGCGCCAGCACCCCATAGGTATGGGTGCGCTTCATTAAATCGTGGTCGGCGACAATCTGGGACTCGGACGCAATCGTTTCGTTGCCCCGCAGCAGAGAGATAATGCTTTCGTCGGAGTCGAGCTCATGCCAGCCGCCGTCATAATAAACCTCTGCCAGGCTGTGCCCGTTGGGATATCCCTTGCGCACCTTCAGTCCCGCCGCGCGCCACAGATCGCTGATGTCCTTGCTCTCGTCGTAGCAAAGCGTGTATCCGTACACGTTCACGCGCTTCACCACGTCCGCAACTTCGTCGTCCTGTGTAGTCGCGTGAAATCGATTGTTGATTTCGAACTCCCAAATCCGCCGTGCCTTCTCCTGGTCACTCATCCCCGGTTTCACAATGGAATCGACAATGGACTTGAGCGTTCGCGTGTCGGGCGTCCCCACGCGCTGGAGCCACGGATTGACCACCGGCGTATCCCCGATATTTTCCATGGTCACTCGAACATTAGGCTCCCAATACTGGTCATAGGCCCAGTAGCCGATCGGATCGCGGGTCATGGGCCCATCGATCTTGCCGCCCATGTCGATGGCATAGGTGGCGTGCGACGAATCGATCGTCTCAACCTGCTTCTTGGTGTTGTCTCCGCATTGGGAACACAGTGTCTGACCCGCCGCACTTCCCGCCAGGAAAAGGCCGATACCAAAAGTCGCCCAGAACCATCGCTTCACCGTTGTACCCTCTTCAGCAGTTGACCCAAAATTTCATTCTAACGGCCTTCAGTCCTCGAAACGAAACGTTTCGAGAAATTTTCGTCGCGCTGCCGCGGACGCTCGACAGGGAACTTTCGCGCCCGCCGATGGAAAAATCCCCCGGCGATTGCCGGCCGCGCGATGGATAAGTTCTGGCAATTCTACTTCCCATCAAATATGATAAGAAAAGATGTCAATTTTGGAGGATGACTCCATGGCTACGGCTTATGCCCTTCCAAACATCGCCGGTTATCCGTTCAATGCCCTGCCGGACCTCTCCAACCCGAAAGTCCGCGAACGTCTTAGCCCATCCGCCATTCGAGGGTTCGTGCGCATCATGGAAAAATGGGGCGTCAAGGAAGCCGATGCGCGGAAGCTGCTGGGCGGTCCGTCGTCTGGGACCTACTACGGATGGAAGGCGCATCCGCACGGAAAGAAACTTGACCAGGACACACTGACGCGAATTTCGCTCGTCATCGGCATCTTCAAAGCGCTGCATATTCTCTATAGCGACAAGCTCGCCGATGCCTGGGTGACGCTACCGAATCGCGATCCCATGTTCCGCGGAGAAGCGCCGCTCGCCTACATGGTGGAACGCGGCCAGCCCGGACTGATCCATGTGCGTCAGCTTCTCGATGCATGGCGCGGCGGCCAGTGATTCCTCCGCTTACCCAGGTCCATTTGCGCGCGACTCATCGCCTCATCGCGGCGAAACATAGTGAGGGCGGTTCCGTCCTGTCTGCCATTAGCGACAACGAATCCATGCTTGCCGATCTGGCCGAGCTCGATGGCGCGACCAACGATCGTTTGCTGGGGGAGGAGGGCTTGCTTCCCGGGATCGGCGTGCATGAACTGGTCTATGGCGTTCGCTATGCCTCCATCGTGAATGCCGCCTTCACGCATAAGAACCCAGCCGGTAGCCGGTTCAACGATGGAACTCGCGGAGCCTGGTATGCAGGGGTCGAGCGCGCAACCTCGGTCGCGGAAATTGCCTATCATCGGGCGCGGCAGTTGGCAAACATCGACTGGAAGGAAGAAGAAAAAGCCGCCTACGACGACTATCTGGCGGACTTCGCCACGGAATTTCACGACTTGCGCGGAGCAGATACGGAAGCGACGAGCCGCCATTACCAGAAGTTCCTGAAACCTGGTCCAGTACCGGCCTGCTACGCAGAATCGCAAAAGCTCGCCCGCAAATTACTCGCAGGCAAATCGAATGGCTTGATTTATCCAAGTGTCTGGCATTCCGGGGGGACCTGCATCGCGTGCTTTCGGCCGGCGCTTGTCTATCATGTCCGGCGCGACGCCAGAATCGAGATGCGCATCCAGGTGGATGGCGATTCGATCCGCACCCACACTCGGAAGGTCCCAATTCCTGCGGAATAGCGGTAAGGCTGCACTGAGTGCGCACGCCTCGTTCGGCCAACTTGCCGAGCTGGTTCAGAGCATTTTCCCTATTACTGTGAACTTTCCAGGTTCAGTTAAGAGCAGCTTTTCTTAACGGAAAAGCTGCGCAGACACTCCCGCTTCGGTCGATACCCATACGGAAAATGCTCTAGCCCGTCGCCAAATGGTGACGGACGTCTGCGCCGCGCACCCAGAAGATGACATCTTCGGCGATGTTGGTGGCGTGATCGCCCACGCGCTCCAGGTTCCGCGCAATCAACAGCACGTTCAATGCCTGCTGTGTATGCGCCGGCTGCTCTTTGATGCACCCCGTCAAGGTGTGGAAGATGGCGCGATTCAGTTCGTCCACTTCATCATCCATCAGCAGCACTTTTTCCGCCAGCGGCGAATCGCCGTCAATGAAAGCCTGTAACGCGTTTCTCACCATGGTAGCCGCCAGCGTCGCCAGCTTGGGAATGTCCACCGGAAATTCAACGGCCGGAACGGTCTGCAAGTCGCGGACCCGTTCAGCAATCTTCACCGCTCGATCTCCGACGCGCTCCAGGTCCGCATTGATCTTGATCACGGACAAAATAAACCGAAGATCGATCGCCATCGGCTGCTCCATGGCAAGCAGATCCAGCGCCATCTGGTCGATGTCTCTCTCCATGCGGTTGATTGCCGGTTCAGAACGCATCACCAGATCGCAGATGGAGACATCGCCCACTCGATAGGCCTCGATGGCGCGCTGGGTCGCCTGCTCGGCCATTCCGGCCATAACCAGCAGCTTCTCTTTCAAGTCATCGAGATTCTGGTGGAACCGAGTCCGTGTCATCCAAACCTACCTGTAATGTAATCTTCTGTCCGTTTGTCTGTCGGATTGGTGAAAATTTTTGTGGTTGCATCAAACTCGACAAGATACCCGTTGAGGAAGAATCCTGTCATCTCCGCAACGCGTGCCGCCTGCTGCATGTTGTGGGTGACGATCACAATGGTATAGTCCGTCTTCAGCTCGAAGATCAGGTCCTCAATTTTCGCGGTGGAAATGGGATCGAGCGCGGAAGCGGGTTCGTCCATCAACAACACCTCTGGATCGATGGCCAGGGCGCGCGCGATGCACAGCCGCTGCTGCTGTCCGCCGGACAGGCTCGCGCCGGACTTGCTCTTCCACCGGTCCTTGACCTCCTCCCACAATGCGGACCTGCGCAGGCTGCGCTCCACAATTTCGTCCAGCTGTTTGCGCTTGTGAATTCCACCCAGTCTGAGTCCGCTGGCGACATTATCATAGATCGACATCGTCGGAAACGGGTTGGGCCGCTGAAATACCATGCCGACACGACGGCGAACCTCTACCGGCGGCGCATCGTTATAGATGTCCAGATCGCCAAGCTTCACCGAGCCCGTCACGCGGGCAATCGGATTGGTCTCATGCATCCGGTTCAAACAACGCACAAAGGTCGACTTGCCGCAGCCCGAAGGCCCGATCAAGGCCGTGGCCCGGTTCGCCGGAATCTTCAGATTGATGTCGTGCAGAGTATGCGTGCCGCCATACCAGGCATTTAGATTCTGCACTTCGATTCCTGCGCCCACTTACGCCCCCAACCCCGTTGTTCGAACCTGTGCGGCTGCTTCCAGTCGATTCGATCTCACCTGCGTCACGTGTCTCCGCATGACAAAAGCCAGCCACCGTCCCGAGGCTTCTCTCGAAGCCGGGAACCATGGAACCTTCCTGATTCTTAGGCTGGAAACTATGCCGCGGCATTACGGACGCGGTAGACTGCCGACCTGTATCTGGAAGGCTATCAATCTTTTGTAAACAAGCGATGAATCGACATTGTAGATCAATTCAGGATCGGCGACCGGTAGGCAGCGGTAAGCGGAAGAATCCGCGCGAACCTGCCATGCCTGGGCGCTGGAAGAATTCAGCTCTGGGCCAGGGAGCCGGAGATTTCGACCAGGGGATAGCCCTGGTCTTTCCATCCATCGAAACCGCCGCGCAACGGGCGGATCCGCTCAATGCCAAAGCGGCGCATCGTCAGCGCGACTCTCGCGCTGGTGGCTTCGCTGGGGCAAGTGCAATACAGTACGATGTCCCGGTCCCGCGGAATCTCCAAATTACGAGCAATCAGTTCATTTGGAGGCAGACAGACCGCACCCGGCAAAATTCTTGGATCGGGCAGAATGTCGAGCGGATGACGAAGATCGATGATGTAGGGATTGTCGCCCCGATCGATCATGGCCTTCAGTTCCGTGGGTTCAATCCGCAATGTCCGGATTTTGCGCAGAAAATTCTGCTGCCGTACCAGGCGGGCGACCAGTATCCCGACGACCACGAGGACCACCAGGGCAAATGCTGAGCGGCCCAGCCAGTGCAAGAACGCATGATTGCGGCGGATTGCATCCCCAAAGAACCTTCCCACCAATACAAACGACGCGACCCATAAAAAGGTCCCGGCCATGTCGTACAACAGGAAGATTCGATACCTCATCCTGCTCTGGCCGGCCAGCGGAGCGGCCATGGTATTCAACCCCGGAATGAACTTTGCGATCAGCAGTGCCGCTGGGCCATGCCGCGTCAAAATATCTTCTGTTTTGCGAACGCAGGACGCAGCCTCCAAAGAGAACTTGCAGACCCAGTGGGTCACCACGCTCCCGTACCGGCCACCCAACCGAAACCAGATGGAATCCGCAATGGCACACCCCGCCATCACCGCGAAGACGATTTCGCCGATCCCCATGCGGTGGGTCGCGGTCAATGCTCCCGCAGCCAGCAGAATGGGTGAGCTCGGGAGAGGAGCTCCCATTTGTTCTGCAAGGACCCAGCCAAACAGGATCCAGTAGCCGTATTCGAGAAAAAGATGGACTGTGACGTGCATAGAATCAACCGCCTTGAGCATATCCCGAACAAATGCCGCCAGCGGCAGAACTGCCAGAGAGGATTCCTATCAAGAAAAATCCTACCGAAAAGCTGCTGGACCGGGCATACAAACGCTGGATCTGCTCTTGAAGCCCGCATACGTCAGATGCTTGAATTTGAAAAAAGCACCGGGACAATTTCAGCGGGGTCCGGGTGAAGGTGCATCCTCTTCCATTGCCGCCGGCGGGGTTGCCCAATAGCTGGTTCGCGCCAGCACCCGCACGTCCAGCGGCCGGGTCAATTTCACGCTCAGCAAATGCATGCCCGGCTTCTCGTCCGAGGGCTGAAAACTGAGGATGTAGCGATTATGCACCTGATTGGCCAGCATTCCCATCTCGTTATCCAGCTGTTTTCCACTGTCAAATCGGAGATACTGGCCGCCCGTCATATGGGGAATCGCCGCGGCGGTGTTCTTGCGAAGCGCGGCGACGGCCATTTTCACCAGGGGAAGCAGGTGCGCGCCGTTACCGGCCGGCGGAGAAAAATCGAACAGGTCCTCCCGTGCCGGGCTAAACGCCAGGCTATAGACAATCACGTCGCTCTGCCCGATTTTTCGCAGCACCGCCGTCATCGGAGTGACGCTGCCCTTGTCGCGGGTTTCGCTCAGCAGCACAATCACACGCAGGTCCTGCTGCGGCTCATCCTGCAGCATGTCCACCGCATACCAGACTGCGTCCGAGATGGCCGCTCCATCATCTCCGGGCTGAATGGAGTAGATCGCATGCTCGACTGCGTTGGAATCGCTGGTGAAATCCTGCAGCATCCTGGGCCGACTATCGAATTCCACCACGGCAATCCGGTGCTCGGTGTCGCCCGCGAGCGCGTCCACCATGGTCGGCAGGCCCTGATACTTGTAAAACTCCCGCACCGCCGAACCTCCTACCTGCACCAACACCACAATCGAGATCGGCTGCCGGTAGGTTTCCGTGTCCAGATGGATCTTCTGTTCGACACCGTTATCGGTGACCAGAAAGTCCTTCGCAGTCAAGGTAAAAACGGGTTCGCCGGACTTGGTTTCAACCAGTGTGGGCACCAGCACCAGGTTCGTACGGGTGCGCAACGTCGGTACCTGCTGCGCGTAGGCAGATGCCAACAGTCCCGCAACAAACAACAGAAAAACGCCCCGCACCGGACGAAAAGGAATTGCTCGCCGCATGTTCCATTTCTACACTGGCGCAGCCCCGTGTGTAGATGTGTCTCTCTGCTGTTCTTCCTCTCGCCGGAAAAAGAAAAACCACGCAGTAAGTTTCGCTGCGTGGTCATCCCAAAGCTTCTGCCGCGGATTACTTCCCCGCATGTACCAGCGGCATGTTGACCAGGTGTTCGCTGATGAACCAAACCTGCAATTCGTTGGTGCGCACCACGTCGCTGACCAGCAGATCGTTGGTGCCGTCGTCTCCCTTTTCCGCAGCTTCGCGGGCCAGTGAGCGCGCTGTTACGATAATTTGCTCATGCGCCTCGAGCAGCTCGGCAATCTGGATCGGGACCTCCTGGCGCCCGCGCGGGGGCCGCTTGATCCGAGTCAACTCGGCCACGTCATGGGCCATGGCAACGCTGATACCGCCCAGGGTTTGAATCCGCTCCGCGATGGTGTCGACCAGCTCTGCCTGCTCGCCAAAGTGCTTATCGAAAAGAAGATGAAGCTGGTAAAACGTAGGTCCGCTCACCTGCCAATGGCTTTTCTTATACAGGTCCCGCAGTGTGATGGTGTCGGCGAGCAGCAGGTTCAGCTCTTCCGTGATTTGCTGCCGAACGTCCGCGCTGAGCCCGATCGAGAGGTGCTGGATGACTGTTCCAAATTTCTGGATTTCTCCGCCGTGCTGATTGGCATGGGGGGTGATGTGATCGGTCGAGGATGAATTTCTTGTCGCAGTGGGCATAGTGTTTGCTCTCCTTGTTCGCACTCAGTTAGATGCTCTCGCGAGTCGCCAGATGCTGAAAAAAAGGAGACTTTCTGGGGTCGTCTAGCGGCGAACACTGAACTGTACCACTTATCGATGAATACGGCGCATACGGCCGCCCTTTTCCAACAGATAGATCTCATTGCGCCACAAAACCTTGCGGCTCAAATAGCTGGCTGCCCAGAACAGGAGGCCCAGCAGGTCGCGGACCGGATACAGCAATACGCTTGACCAGGCGGATTTCTCCCCCACGACGCGTTTGCTCACCGCAAAGGCCAGCAGCATCCGTGTGCCAACGCTCCACAGCAGAGCGCAGGCGGCCAGCGAGCCCCAGTGTGGGGGCTGCAATCCGCACAGTGCCGCCGCCGTCAGCAAGCCGAAAGGAACGCTGAATGTGAGCGCCGTGCCCAGGTGACCTTTGGGCCGCGAAAAACGCGTACTTTTCATCCAACGGGCCTGGTGCCGCATGGAAGGCCAGAAGGCCGCATGTAGAACTACGTGATCGATCACATGCCGCGACAAAACTACGGTATGGCCCCGCTGCGCCACCCAGTTGCCCAGCAGAAAATCGTCGGCGCAGTAGTCGCCCATGGGGAGAAACCCGCCAATTTCGTTCAGGCAAGATCGCCGAATCGCCATGGTTGGGCCCAGGACAAACTTCATGCCTTCCAGCATGTCGGCAACCAGCACGCCGGCGCTCATTTCGACGGACATGGCTGCGGCCTCAACGCGGGACCACACCCCTCCTTGCGCGGCAATGCCGCGGTAGAGGCACGTCACCGCTCCGACATTCGGATGGGCAAAGGGCGCCACCACATCACGCACGTAATTGGCGTCCACGCGCACATCGCTATCGCTGATGATCAACAAATCATGCTGGGCGGCTGCAGCCATCCGCTCCAGCGACAGGATCTTTGCATTTGGGACGGTCGGTTCACCGCTGGATAGAAACTGCACCGGCACCTGAGGAAAGCGCACCGCGACCCGCCTGGCCGCGACCAGTCCGGCATCGTCCAATTGCCGGGCGCAAAAGAGAATCTCGTAGGCGGGATAATCCTGCTGAAAAAAAGTGGCGAGATGCGCCTCCAGATCATGCTCCGCCCCGTGCAACGGCTTCAGCAGACTCACGGGAGGCTGAAAATCTGTCTGGGGACCACGGTCCTTGCGGCCCGCAAACCGGCGGACGGCCAGCATCGCCAACACCGTGTAAATGGTCGAGGTGACCATCCCAAACAGGCCCATCCCCAGAACGATATCAAGCAGCATTTTCATGAATGGCAGAACAGATGATAGAAGAAAGGACGCTCGATTGCGAAGAATTGCCGCGCGTCCAATTCGTGGGGTTGCCTGTTCGAGTCGTTTTTGGCCTGAGCAGGATTCAAACGCGAAAACTGTACGCGCCCAGGTCTCTGACCGTGTGATGTTGTTTTTGTTATAGCCGAACTTCCGGCGTGCCTTTGTGTGTGTAAACTGCCCGTGGATGGCGACACGGTCGCGGTTCATTTTCCGGTTCCAGGCCCTTGCTTGCCGCCGCAGGTCGCCGAGTGTGGGGAGTCTGCGCTGGCCCAGGCATTGACGGGAGAACAGGCTGATCGCGATCTCCGCCTAGTCCAACCGGCTGCCGTGTTTCGGGGTGTAATGGACCGTGAAACGCTCCCAAGTCGACGCTGAACGCTGGGAAGGACCGAACCGACTCTGCGTCGCAGTCTCCAGGAACCGCGACGAAAATCTCCATCGCACCCACATCGATCCCCGCGGCGTTAAGCTCTCTCACGGGTAGACTGCCGACCCTGTTTTGCTTCCTAGGCATGACTTTCTCCTTGTCTGCCCCGCTGCGTTGGCCTGGGCCGCGCAAAAAGGTAGTCTCCCAAACGAGATCGTCAGCCGCATTCTCGGAAGCGACGAGCTCATCCCTGGATTGAGCACGGGGCCCAGAACCGCACTGCCGGACGAGCCTTGAAAGGCATCCGTGAGCCAGCGGTCTTGTGTCCCACTGCCGCGGGACACTTACTGTACTGTCACGGAAGGGTCGGGGCGCCGCTTCGGCTTTCGCATCAGCAGCGCCAGAGGGGCCGTCAATAAGAACAGCCATCCCATCACATAAAACACGTCCATATAGCCGAGCAACGAGGCCTGCTGCTGTAGCATGCCATAGAGAAATCCAAGCGCTTGCCGCGAGGAGTTCGCCGGGTTGGCGCCGTGCAGCGCAAACACCGCTTTGGCCTGGTTTTGCGCCTGCAGCAGATGCAGATTGGAGGAGGCCATATTGCCGGCAAGGCGGGCCTGGTGGAACTGCGACCGGCGCGCCAGCAAGGTGGTCACAAAAGAGATCCCCATGCTGGATCCGATGTTACGCATCACGCTGTACAGGCTGGTCGCGTAGGGTATCTCTTCCTTCGGGATCGGTTCCATGATGAGCACCGTCAAGGGCACAAACAAAAACGTCTGGCCGATCCCCTGATTGATCTGGTGCTCCAAAATGTCCCAGGTCCCGGAGTTCAGGTCCATGGTCGAATAACCGAAGAACGCCATACTGCCAATGAGGCACCCGAAAACCAGCATCCAGCGGGCGTCCCAGCGTTTCCCGAGCAGATAGCCGACGAATGGCATGCAGGCTGCGGTGGCAATCCCGCGCGGACTGGTCCAGATGCCGGCTGTTTCAGCATTCCAGCCAAGCAACTCCTGCATGAACAGGGGCAGGGACACAAGGCTGCCATAAAGCACGAACCCGAGCAACGTCACAATCGCAATGCCGGCCGCGAAAGTCCGGTATCGGAGCAGAGACAACTTCACCAGCGGCTGCTTTGTCCGCAATTCGCGAATGACAAACGCCGTCAGCAAAACGGAAGCGGTAATGGCCAGGGTCGTGATGAAACGCGAGCCGAACCAATCGTCCTCCTGCCCTTTGTCGAACATGATCTGCAGGGCCCCCATGCCGATGGCCAGCATTCCCATGCCCCAGGTGTCGAACCGCATCGACCCACGCTTGATATAGGGAGGGTCGAACACAAACAGGTAGATCATAATCAAGCTGATGATCCCGATAGGCAGGTTGATATAGAAGACCCAGCGCCAGGAGTAGTTCTCCGTGATCCAACCGCCCAGCGTGGGTCCCAGTACCGGGGCCGCCACAATGCCGAGGCCCCAGAACGACATGGCTTTGCCGCGTTCCGATCCTGGAAATTCCTCTAGCAGCACGGATTGGGAAAGGGGTTGCAGTCCGCCGCCGGTGGTGCCTTGCATCACCCGGAAGAAAATAAGCAGCGGCAGGCTGGGCGCCATGCCGCAGAGAACGCTGGACAAGGTAAACCCAGCTACGACGGTCATCAATAGCCGTTTGCGCCCAAAATAATTCGAGAGCCAGCCGGTGATCGGCAGGATGATCGCATTGGCAACAATGTAGGAAGTGAGGACCCAGGTGGCTTCATCGACGGTCGAGGAGAGACTCCCCGCAATGTGCGGCAAACTGACATTCACCACTGAGGTGTCCAGCACTTCCATGACGGCGCTGGACATCACGGCAATGGCGACCAGCCAGCGCTTGGAGATCATCAGTCGTGCTTCGGCGGGACACGCCATTTTGGACTGTTCTGCGCGGCAGCCAATGCAGGGGAATCTCGCCATTCCGGATTGCACATGTCACGGTCCGGCAAGAGCATTGGAAAAATCGTCGGGCAAGGGGCTTGCATACTCCTTGAGTCTATCGCGGAGTGAACCGTTTCCCGCGGTCCTGGCGCACTCTATGGCAACAATCGTGCCTCCCAGAGGAGTGTGTCAGGCAGATGGTCGTTTATTGAGTGCGGTGTGAGCGCGGGTAACTTTTTTCAAGGATGTCGTTTGCTTTTGCCGTCCAGATAAAGGGTTTGGGGTTCTTGTTGTGGACGTCGATGTAGTTCCCGATGGCGGTGATGAGCTGTTCGAGGTCCTGGAAGACTCCGGGGCGGATGCGGTTATGGGTCAGGTCGCGGAAGCAGCGCTCGATCATGTTGAGCCATGCGGCCGAGGTTGGCGTGAAACGGACGTGGAAGCGCTTGTGCGACTCCAGCCAGCGTTGCACGCGTGCATGTTTGTGTTTCGAGTAGTTATCGCAGATCAGATAGATTTCCCTGTTGACCGGTATGGTCTGATCGATCATGCGCAGGAACTTCAACCATTCCTGATGGCGGGACTTTTCCTGGCACAGCCCGAAGACTTCGCCGTTGGCGGTATTCAGCGCAGCGAACAAGGTCGTCGTGCCCTTGCGCTTATAGTCATGCGTCATGGTGGCGCCACGGCCCTTCTTCATCGAAGGGCCAGTTTGAGTGCGGGCCAGAGCTTGTATCCGGCTCTTCTCGTCCACAGACAACGGCAGCGCGTGGTCGGGCGGATTCAGATACAGTCCGACGATCGCTTCCAGCTGGTTCGCAAACTCGGGACCGTTGCTGACC
>JBKQVW010000129.1:0-4808 GCA_052142955.1 Acidobacteriaceae bacterium
GGTCAGCAACGGTCCCGAGTTTGCGAACCAGCTGGAAGCGATCGTCGGACTGTATCTGAATCCGCCCGACCACGCGCTGCCGTTGTCTGTGGACGAGAAGAGCCGGATACAAGCTCTGGCCCGCACTACCCACGACCATGTGGAGGGAAATGTTTACTCGGGCGCCGACGCTCAACACCACGCCGGGCGTATCGAGCGCTTTGAACCCTGCATGTTCAACGTGGATGGAGCAGGTTCCCGGATTCAGCCCGACAGCAGTGAACTCTCCACTGCCGTTCGTGGTCACTGCACGAGCCGCTCCAGTCGCAGTGTTCGTGATCTGGACTTGAGCTTGGGGAATTACAGTACCCGTCGGGTCGGATACTGTACCCTGTAGAGTCGCTGTGTCCGTTTGAGCGATACTCGGACTGCTCAAAAGTGCGATTGCCAGCAGACCCGGGCAACTCATGACAAATAGCGCTCGGAATTCCCTTATATTCACGATGCCTTCCTAAAATTCGCGTATTGTCGCGTAAATGTTTTCTTCAGCAGGAAACTTTATCCCTTTATTTCGGCAGATGTCGACAGGGAGTTTGGGCCCGTCCGGGGACGCCTTCGAGAGAGCAATCGTGCCAGGTTCTCGTAGAGATTGCTCTGCGGGCCCGGCCCAATCGACAGTCTGTGGCTTCGCTGCAATCGCAGCGACAGTGCTATGTGTCCGACTTTGCAGCGAAGTGGAACGTTGACAACTGCCTTTTTGTTACCTAAATTGACTATTGGTTCGTAAATGTTTACCGAACACGATTCACCTGTGCGGGAGCTATGTCGACTCTGGAACGGCGCACATTTCTCAAATTGTTGGGCGCGGCTGGACTTACGTCCGCAGTGGGCCCCGTAGCGGCCCTGGGCGCCGACAGTACATCGATACTGCCGAAAGGCGGCGATCGGCCCGGACAGGTTCCCAATGAATACTCCTTGTTCCTGCCGGGAGAACAGGAAGCCCTCCAGTCCCCGCCAACGGTCATTCAATTTTCCAGCGGCGAAGTGCTGGCCAAGGCGGGATCGCGATCTGTCCCAGTGAAACTTGACGAACAGATCGACGGTTGGCGATTGCTGAACATCAGCGAAATGAATGGCGCGATGACGGCCGTTTTCGAAAAACACGTCACTCATCGTGGCGCAATTGTATATGTCACGCAGCGGGACGGCGTCATCGCATTCGTTCCCAAGCAGATCGGCGACATTTCTCAAGTCCGTCCCAGGCCGATCCATTCTCCCGAAGGAATACGACTGGAGCAGTCGTACGAAGAAGGTCCGCAGCCCGACCACGCGGGCCGGTACATCCTGCAATCGACGGAAGATCCATCCTACGGGAATGTGGCCGCGCTCGGCGCGGAGTATATCGGGTATACGCTGGTTGCGAACGAAGAAGCCGGACCGCTCCGGTCGCTCTTCCTGGACGCCCGCGGCAGGTCTCGCGAGCTTTGCGATCATCCAAAAGGGGAAGGCCTGTGGGCCCCCGACCTGGTCCGGCCCGTGTTCGATCCCATGGCGCTTGCACCGGGGCAATATCCTCAGATCTACGAGTATGTTGCCGGCTACAGCAAGCGGACTATGCTCGGCGGATATTTGCCGGTCGGAGATATTGCCGTGTGGAACCCCAGGTATCGGGCCGGGTATGAAGCCATTGTTTTATTGCCACCGGGTACGGACGCAAAACCCATGGCCCGCGTGCGCTTCCTGGTGCCTGAAGGCCATGTGACTTCCGGCGATCCTATTTCGCAAGATGCGGATGGCCGTTTATTCATCGATCGATATTGGAATGCGTCGCCGGCGGCTTTCTATGCGGCGCTGGTTGGGATTTGGGACCGGTGGCATAGTCTTTATGAAGACAATATGCCTGTGGACGTCCCGGACAAATGGCTGCTCGATGCGGCGCGCGCTGGAATTACGCTTTCCAGGTGCAGTTATCGCGGCCTGAAGCCGACCTATCAGATTGGCGAAGGCGCGTACACGAAGATCCCGGAACGGAGCCACGCTCTGTTTCCCGTCGCGCAGTATGAATTTATCTGGGCGCAGCAGCTATGGAACCTGACAGAGCAGAGTGATGCGTACCTTCAACACTATTTGGACAACTACATCCTGCCGGATGGCAACTTTCTCTACAACACGCAAGACCAGGTCGAAGCGCCGCTCAATGCGGGAGTTTTTCTGGCAAATTCCGCTCGGGGTTACTTCTACACGCGCGACCTGGCGGCGCTCGAGAAGCGGCTCCCGGTGTTGCGACGCATGACGGACTACGTGCTGGCCCGATACCAGTACAGCAAGACGCATTACCTTCCAAACGACCGTCGCTACGGACTGATTTGGGGTTCGCCGGAAGCCGACCTGGGTGACCCGAACAATGACTTCCCCGATTCGCATCCGTATTACTACCAAAATGCCGCATGGACTTGGCGTGGGCTGGTCGAACAGGCCCGATGCCTGCGCGCCGCCTCGCAACAAGCCGCAAGGGACGATTACGCGGCTGAAGCCGAACAGCTGGATGCGATTGCCCAGGAGATGCGGCAAAACATCCAACGCTCACTGGAAGCCACGCTCCAGGCGTGCGACACGGAAATGAAGGCGACGGGCATCACGCCGTTCACGCCCCACGATGTCTCACACAACCCGCAAGAGCTTTCCAGCTATGAAAACCATCGCTTTATGGAAGACTGGTTTACTTCCGACTGGGGAGTCCCGGCGCTCGACCTTGGCCACCTGAAGCACAGAATCCTTGCCAGGGAGCAAATACTCGAACTCGGTACGGACGGCCACGTGGCCCGCACTTCCAATTTTATGGCCCATGGAACGCTGTCCGTGCATATCCGGCAGCCGGATTACCGTCCCTTCCTGCTGGCCCTCTACGCGCTGGTTTGCTTCGCCGCGGACTCTGGAAACCGGTATTCGCCGGAAGATGCCTACATCCCTGGCGGAAGACCGGACGAGGGAAACCCGTATTTCTCTTCCGCTGTGGTGAACAGTGTTCTGCAACCTGCGCTGGGCCTTCGCTGGCTGCTGTGTTACGAAGAAAACGACCAGGACATCTGCCATCTGCAAAAGGCCGCCCCCAAACATTGGTTTCGGCAAGGAGAAACCATCTCAGTGCAACATTGCCCCACCCGTTTTGGCGCCATTCAGTGGACCACCAAGGCCGTTGCAGACCGTCAATGGAGGGTCACTCTCGATGTACCCAAAGGGTTCTCAGCGGATATACACGTTCATATCCATCCCAGCAACGGCCAGCCGGTCCGCAATGCAACCCTGGGATCCATCAGCGGAGATAGGGTCGTATTGAAGCGCTTGAACTTTGCCGACAAGCAGCATTTTGAGATAGACGTTTCATAAGAAGATGCCATGACTGCGAAAACATTTCAGACGCTTTCTGGATAGGGTTGGGTGCCACGTGAAAATGACAGAATTGAAACTCGAAGTACTCCGCGCAAACCAGGAAATCGTGCGGCTAGGACTGGTGATGGACACGTTTGGCAATGTGAGCGGTATCGATCGCGAGCAAGGGCTGGTCGCCATCAAGCCCAGCGGCGTGGCCTATGAATCTCTGCATCCGGAAGACATAGTGGTCTCCGATCTTGACGGAAAAATCGTCGAGAGCACGCTGCGGCCATCGTCCGATCTGGCCACGCACCTGGTGCTCTATCGCGCTTTTCCGGAAATTGGCGGGGTGGTCCACACGCATTCCGAGTATGCAACCGCGTGGGCACAGGCGAGGAAGCCAATCCCCTGTTATGGCACCACCCATGCAGATTATTTCCACGGCCCGGTTCCAGTGACGGAAATGCTGCGCGCCGATGAGGTTGGAGAAGAGTATGTGCGCAACACGGGAGAAGTGATCGTGCGCTGTTTTCACGGTCTCGATCCCATGTCTGTTCCCGCCGTTCTGGTGGCCGGCCACGCGCCCTTCTGCTGGGGAAAAACCGTTGAGGATGCCGTGCATCACGCGGCGATTCTGGAATATGTCGCCCGGATGGCGCTGCACACAGAAACGCTTGCGGGTCCCAGTGCCGGAATTCCACAACACCTGCTGGACCGGCACCACAAGCGCAAACACGGGGCAAACGCGACCTATGGACAGGGCCATCGTGGGTAGATCACTCGACATAACGACGGAGCGTAGTCGGACATGAATGTTTCGCTGAGCGCCATCGCCGCAGCTCGGGTCCCGCACCTGCTGGCCGTTTTCTTTGCGACCACTGCGCACGATCACATGGCGCACTTGGCCCCGCTGGATGTAGTCATCATCGCGGTCTACTTCGCGATGGTGATCTACATCGGCTTTTATCTGAAGCGGCGCAGCAGCACAGGCGAGGAATTTTTTCTGGCTGGCCGCGAGATGACGGCGTGGATCGCGGGGTTGAGTTTCATCTCCGCCAATATGGGCTCGCTGGAGTTGATGGGCTGGGCGGCGGCGTCGTATCAGTACGGCATTCTGGCGACGCACTGGTACTGGATTGGCGCCATTCCGGCCATGCTGTTTCTCGGCCTGGTCATGATGCCCTTCTATTACGTATCGAAGACCCACTCGGTGCCGGGATATTTGAAGCTGCGTTTTGGAGAGTCGAGCCGACTGCTGGCGGCGTTTTCTTTCGCCGTCATGACGATTCTGATGAGCGGCATCAACATGTATGCCATGGCGCTGGTGCTCAAGGTGGTGCTGGGCTGGGATATCAATTTCAGTATCTGGGTCTCTTCCCTGACCGTGGCGGTTTATGTGGGGTTGGGCGGGCTGCTCTCGGCAATCTTCAACGAGGTGCTCCAGTTCGTGCTGATCT
>JBKQVW010000130.1:0-31502 GCA_052142955.1 Acidobacteriaceae bacterium
TGATATTTCCACACGTCCACAATCTGATAAAACGCGGCCAACAGGATGGCGCTGTAACCACCGGCCACCAGAACGTAGGATGACGTCCAGAGCTTTTTTATGACGGGGAACTGCAATCCCCAAAGCCAGCCCAGCGCGATGCTGACGACGCCGAATGACAGCAGATAAATCACCTTGCGCCGATCCCCCGTTTTTTTATCCTTCAGGAGCAGCCCGGCGAACACGCCGAGCAGGCAACTGGCAATGGCGGGAATGTTGCTCAAAAGACCTTCGGGATCTATTCCATTCCCATTGTCTCCGGGCAGATATTGCAGGTCAAAGTAACCAACCAAATTAAGGTTTTGGGTGAACGAGCCATGAACCATTTGGGGTGCCGTAGCGTTAGACCGATAGTTTGGAAATGGAACAAATGACAACAGCGCCCAATAGCCGATGAGTATTCCCGCGCAGGTAATGACGAGCGTTCGCGGCTTGAAAAAACAGAACAGCAGCCCGGCGAAAAAGTATGCGAACGCGATGCGTGGAAGCACTCCCACCAATCTCATGTGATCCCACGAATTGGAAAATCCGCCGTAATAAAAAACTCCCAGGGCATACAACAGGAGGCTTCGACGAAAGATGCGTTTGATCGCTTTACTACGCCCGTCTTTTTCAATGGCTTTGCTCAAGGAAAAAACCAGTGAGACACCGACGATGAACACAAAGAGCGGGAAGATGAGGTCGTAGAAGCGAAAACCTTCCCATTCAGAATGAGCGAGTTGATATGCCACAAATTGTATGACTTTGTTGCCGGACATGTTATGCAACGTGGCAAACATGGCGTCCACGCCGATGATCCAGAACATGTCGAAACCCCGTAGCGCATCCAGGGAGACAAGACGTTGAGAGGGCCCAGAACTTTTTGCGGAAGATGTTTCCATAGGATCGAGGAATGTTGTCATCAGGCCCATCCTTTGCAGATTTGAAATATCGACTTGGCTTCGGAGGCCACGTCTTCAACGAGCCTTGGAGGGCTTAGTTGGAGCGGCTGAACAAGCCACGCCGCCTCCCACTCATCCAGCAGCTTCGGGTCGTCGTTGCCATCGCGAAGTCCGTCAAAAAACGCCTTCCAGCGGCCTACATAATAGTCCCTGATTAACCCTGACCAGACTCGACACGCATAATCATTTAAATCGTTCCATCCCCAGTACGTGATAAGGCGGCGAGCATTCGAATCCAGGTATACGGCCTCGTCGGGCGTAGCTGCCCAACTGCGGGCGTCTGTGGTCCAGGTCTCAAGGCGTCTATCTGGTCGAACATTCATCAGAGCATCGATGCGCATCAGCATATCCAATGACTGGTTTGCCATATTGTCCCGGTCCCGTGGCTTTCCAGCCTTGTGTGCGGCGCAGGCGGCAATCATACGGCGTTCGACATAGCCGCCCGCCGCCTGGGCAACGAATTCAATAAGATCGTTACGATACAGTTCATTGGACTTGAACTCATCATGGCAGGAGAGAAATGCATCCACAGCCTCTTGAAAAATAGGCCCGGAGTCTGCTCGCCCCGCGGATGGCTCTAGGCTGGGACGGAATTGCCAGGTTTGACCACTATTCCAGTATCCGTGCCGCAGATATGCGCTCTGGCGCAGAAGCTTCCACGCTTTTTCCATTGCCGAAGGATAATCCCCATAGCGCGCACGGCAGTAACCCGGAATCCAGCTATCCAAATCAATGTTCCTCGACCAGCCGACATCCGTCATCAGTTCGTACACCACTTCGTTGTTTTCAATTCCTTCCGGGTCCATTCCCCACCCGACGAGGTTCCCCTTGTCCTGGCTCCTCAGAACTGCCGCGGGCTGAAGAGCAATCAGTGGCAAATTGCCTTTGACGTTGTTGTTTCCGCCAAAGGTGTGGACCATTCCGTTGATCCATTGCTTCCCGAAAAACGAGTTATGAAGCCTCCACTCGTCGCCTGCGGTCGGATCTGCCCCGGCCCGAAAGTCAGCAGCATTCCAGTCGTTGGAGAAGTCGAGAATTAGCATCCGGTCATCAGGCACCTGGGAGAGAAAAGCGGAGATCGACTCGTTGTCCCAGAATTTCGCATCACTCCTGAACATCCATCCCTGCATCACCCATTTGGCGTTCGGGTTACCGGCCAGAATAGACTCGTAAATCGTCCGGCCGAATTGCGCGAGCTCCTTTTGTCGGCGTCTTGGATCCACGGGCACCCTCAATTCGTTGAAGGAATCCGCCAGATAGAATTCCTGATTCCCGAATTCCTCGCCGTAACTGCGGATGAAGTGTCCCCCGATCTCTTTGTAGAGGTCTGTCTCCCGACGATCGAGAAGAAGCGTTGCCGATATACGTGGCGATTCCCCGCTCCATATTTCCGTGAACGTCCTCGCATGAGGGAAGACTCGTTTGAAGCCCTCCGGAACAAAACCCGCGAATGCAGGCACGACCGGCGACATTCCGAGTTCCCGCATGCGCCCGAGAATCCGCTTTTGCAAATCTCTCTTCTTATCGATCCAATTCTGAGGCAGCGGCCCATCGAAATAATTGATGTTTCCCATCCGGTGCCATGGCAACTGCGCGGGACCTGTTGAAAAACGATCCAGTTCCGCCTGGCTGAGTCCTATTTGCTTCCATAATTTCTGCCACACATACTCCTGCCCCTCCATGGCCAATGGCATGTTGATTCCATGGAGCGCCATCCAGTCGATCTCACGCTCCCACCGGTCCCAATTCCAGAATGGCGTGGAATAGCCAAAGGTGCAGACGTTGTAATATTGGACAAACTGGTAGGGGGAGCTGACCGTGACCGCGTCACAATCCGGAAACACGGCGGGCAGACGCACATTCTTGCCGCTCCAGGTAACCATCGCGTTGCACGATCGCCTAAGATAGGTATACGCACCTCGACACAATGCCACGGGGCTATTGCCCTTAATCCTTACTCTTCCATGCAATGCGGAAATTGCGAATACCGGGTTCTGATCACTCGATGGCACTAGTTCCAGTTCAAAGTCATCTGCTCGCGCACCAACCATCCGTGCGATAACAGCTCGCGCTGATGCTGCAGCACTCTCAGTCGAAGACGGTTCGGTACCCTTAGCACCCAACGGTTTCATGAGCGTATAACCCACTACGCCCGCTGACAGACCCACAAACTCTCGCCTCGTCGTCACTCACCCTCTCCTTGTTCGTTCCACATCGCACAGCACCACTCCCGAAAGCGTTAACGTTGATCGGTGATACTTCTCAACTTCTCCAAATTTGTACTCAGGTTTGCGATCAACCGCTTCACTTGAGAGTGTTCGTCCTCCTGCAAATACAATCGTCCTGTCTTCCGAGGCCCATTCTCGAATTCTGAATTAGAAGTGCTATTTGCTTTTGCTCCGGCGCGTACACTGCCATGCGACGGATTGCACTCTGCCACGCCAACGTAAGAGTCAGCCGCACCGTAATATAGAAACCACTTGCCATGGAAAAAGACGAGTCCTTCAGTAAAGGTGGTTCCTGCGGTGTATTGGCCACTTTTTTCCCACGATAGTTTGGGTTGAATGTAGGGCTGATTGGCGCGCTTCAATAATCTGGCCGGATCATTTGCGGAAAACAAAGCCTGGCCGCCGGAATACGCGCCCGCCCCGATTCCCAAAGCGCCGCCGTGATCGGCGTTCTTACCGTTATAGAACAAAAGAATTCCCTGCGACATCAGGATCGGCGGCGGTCCCATCTCAGGAAAAGCGCTGTCGAAAAGGCCGGGCCGTCTGGTGAGGAGCACGAGGGGCTTCCCTTGAGAGTCTTCTACCGGCGTCCAGTGAATCAGGTCGGGCGAAGTGGCCAGGCGAATTTGAATTTCGCCCCAATACATCCAGTACTTGCCATGAAGTTTTGCGGCGAGCAGGCGATCTCCGACCAGATGGGTAAGGATGCCGGCGGATTTGTATTCGAGCTGGTCGTACTTCCCTCCGTCCGCACCGGCAAAGGCGGGTCCGTATTTGGTCCAGTGCCGCAGATCTTTTGACGTCGCCACGCCGACGGTATAAGTTTTCCGGTTCCATTGCGTATATGTCAGTACGTAGGTGCCGCCTTCGCTCTCTACTATTCGAGGGTCTTCCACGCCGCCGGGCCACTCGCGGCTTTGTTGTGCATCCTTTGCTGGATAGAAGACGGGAGTCCCCCGGGGAGTGAAATGAATTCCATCCTTGCTCTCAGCGAGTCCAAGACGCGAAGTGTGCATGCCGATCTCCATCCTCTCCTCCGTATTGTCTTCCGCACGATAAAGCAGATCGATTTTTCCATTGCGGACAATGGCCGCTGGATTGAAGGTGTGCAGCGCCTCCCAATGGACTAGCTGACCGCGGATCGGGCCCATGAATGTCGGGCCTGATTGTGATGAAATTACGGGTGAATTGGAAGCCCGGTGGAATGGACCGAGCATCCAACTTTGCGGAGCATTGACAGCTCCTGCAACGAGCGCAGCGGTTGTCGTGAAAACAATTGCAGCGTGTAGCGCGAAGGCTGAATAACCACGAGTGTTCATTGAATAACTCCACCTCATTGTCCTAATTAGTTGCGATCCCGGATCGGCTTTGTTAAAAATACGAATACGTTGAACCGGTTTCTTCAGCGGTAACCGTGCCCACATAGACTTGCCCCGTCTTCGTCGAGTTGCACCGTCCGAACGTACTCCTTAGAAGTTCAAGCTTTTCTTCCGGCAGAGTGCAGAGCCGCGTCTTTGGTTCCTTGGGAACTGCGAGTGTCTCCGGCCACCCCATCCGGCCCGGCTTGGCTCTCGCGAGTGCCAGTCGATCTGCACTGCAATCATCGTGCTATTGCGATCCTCTACATCGCAGGCTTCAGCGACTTCGTTGCCTCTGCCGCTGCTCTACATTGCTACCGGGCGGAACGAATCAGTTCCGCTGGCAGGGCTTGCACTCGCTGTGAACCGACGCCTTTCATGGCGCACTCTCCACCGCGCCCGGCCTTGGGGCGGCGGACCCATACCGTGGCTCGCAAGCCGCACCTGCACACTCGCCCAACGGGTCCCATGATTGGTCACACTTTAAGAAATGTCTTTCTCTTGTATAAAGTGAAGTAGACGACTACAGTATTACTATCAACAACATGCAGCTTTATAACACTGTAGTATTTATGTTGATTTCAAACTCTTCAGGAGTCCGATTTCTACTCTTGCTAACACCTTTAATCCAGGCAATTCCTCGATTAAAAGACAAATCTCGCACCAAACTGCATCTGCCGTTCACTTGTTGCTGTACCAGAACTTAGCCCGAAACCACTGGCCGTGATTTCATTGACTGGCTCCCCAAAAGTGGGATGGTTGAATACGTTGAAGAACTCAGCACGGAGCTGCAGCATCATCGTTGTGGTTATCGAGGTATTCTTGATCATTGAGGTATCGAGGTTCCACCATGAGGGCATATAATAACTGTTCCTTCTCATATTGCCCGGCACTGTCTGCACGGTCCCCAAATTATCAACCGGATCTTGGGTAGTTGGAACCCCCCAATAGCCCGTGTTGAGTCCTTCGTTTACCCCCCCAATGGCAGCATTTGTAAAATACTGCGCTCTGTGATGTGGGTCTCTAGGAGCCTTCTTAATAAAGTTAGGTCTCGCTGTACCTCCGGCCCATGCGTTTTCTTCGTCTATGCCGTATTGATATGTGCCGTATGGGCTCCCGACTGTAAAGGGCTCGCCGGTCTGAGCGGTGAATATACCTAAGAGCTCCCAGCCGCGGCTAATTTTTTTAGGCACTGCTGCCCAATCGCCTGGAAGCGCATAGATGAAGTTTCCACTCAGCCTCTGCCTAACTTCATTAGCGGAAGGCCCATACTCACATGAGAGACAAGTGGGATCGTTCATGGTCATAGCTCCTTCTTTGGCGCCTTGACTAAATATGGAATCACTGTTCGTAAGATCTGACGTCCAAGCGTAGTTCACTTGAAATTGCATGCCATGCTCAGGTGCAATATTTCGTATTTGCGTCTGTAGTGACAGATAGTGCAAAATCCCTTGATTGTGGAACAACATTACCTCTCCCAGGCCCGGCGTTATGGTAGTGTATGGAGTGTTTGCAGGCTGAGCGCCGTAATATGCGTTGGGAAAACGATTATTGAAAGTGGTGGTACTATCGGTCGACACGCCGGAAACCGTAAACGCCATTTTTGAAGTGAGTTCCTGCTCGAAGGTGAGGTTCCCGCTCATCGTGTAGCCGTTCCTGAGTTCTTCCGATGCCCAGTCTCCTATAATGTTTCCCGTGACCGCCGCGATGTTTGCCAGGTTTATTGGAGTATTCGGAGGAATGAGCGTGGTCTTACCATTCGGTGGCATGATCTCCCCACTCGTGCTAAATATAGACGGTAATTCCACATTTGAAGACGCTAGTGAATAGGGCGCGTTAGTAACGAAGCCAGAAGCCGCCAGGGGGAAAAGTACGGCTGCCTGATCCGGATAGACAGTCGGAATTATGTTAGTAAAGATCGCAAATCCTCCACGGATCACCGACTTGCTGCTGGCCTGATAGGCAATTCCCAGACGCGGCGCAAAGTTGAGCCGATCAGGTTGATAAAGTGGCTCTGGATTGAGCACCATATGCCCCAAAAGGGGACCCTGATCGACGATCGCGGCCAATCGATCCCTTATCTCATAAGGAACCGATTGATATTCATAACGCAGGCCTAAATCTACCGTTAATTTGTCATTCCATCTAATATTGTCTTGAATGTAAGCGGCAAGATCCCAGACGCGAAGTCCCCATCTCGTGAAGCCCCCCGGCGTCCCATATCCGGGCATTGCCGAGCTACGGTAAAAAACAGAATCTTCGCCCTCCATCATACTGACGATCCCACTTGGACTTGGCGCTCCAGCAGGGATGGTTGGCCCCCCGTCGGTAGAGGGAATAGCTTCCGGAAGGGGAGTGCCAGGCGAAAATGTATACTCGCCGTTGGGGCCTCCACCAGAAGTGCCAATGCCGTCATCTTGACCATAACGGACCAGGACGCCAGCGACGATGCTATGCCGCCCAATATTCCATGCAATCCTTTCGGACGGGTCATAATAGTTCTCTACATATTTCGAAATGAAACTGTCCGGCCCCCAAGTCGATAAAGTGTTATCACTGGTCGACGTGTCTGTAACATTGAATTCACTTGGCATGGAGCTTTCAATTTGCCGATTAAACGCCAATAAAGTAGTGGCCTGCAAATTTGGCGTAAAGGTGTGTACTTCGCTAAACGCAAGATTTCTTGGCCAATTGTATCCAGAGGCTGAGAAACCCGGACCTTCTATTGCCGCAACCGGATCCGTATCCGCTTGAGTGTTGTTGATCTGGGAATAACGCGCGAACAGAGCGTCTTTTTGCGAGGGCGTATAGTCTATTCGAACTGAGTACTGATTCATTGTTGTTGGCTGGGAAAATTGATAATTGTAAGTGTTGGCCCCATAGATCCCGTTGGGTTGATTCGGCAAAGGATACTTATTCAGGACTTCCTTTGCAACAGAGTTCAGCGGGACTTGGTATTGGTATGCCCCGATCGTGACAAGTCCTGTTCGTTGTGCCGCCGTGGGAACTATAATAATGGTCGGCTCTCCTAATGATTGGCGGAGCCCCGCATACTCTCCTTCGAAGAACAATTTTTTCTTTAAGATCGGGCCTCCCAAGTCCACTCCAAACTCATTTCTATGCAGGGGCGGTACAGTGGTTGAGAAGTAATTCAATGCGTCAAATCTACTGTTGCGGATGAATTCGTAGGCGGAGCCGTGGTACTGATTGGTGCCAGACTTGGACACAATTTGGGTGATGGTTCCGCCCCCTTCGCCGAACTCGGCCGAGTAGTTAGCCTGTAAGACCTTAAACTCAGCAATCGTGTCCATGTTAAAGTTCCAAAATTGAATCGTTCCCATCTCGGCATCTGACACGTCGGCGCCATCCAACTGCGCTTCTGCAGTTTCCGCTCTATTTCCGTTGCCTGACCACGTAGGAGACAGAAGGCCTATTCCTCCCATGTTCGGTGCTACGCCTGGCTGCATCATTACCAGATTCGCAATACTCTTTCCGTTTAGTGGCAAATTCACCACCTGCTGTGTCGTTACCAGACTTGAAAGCAGTGCGTTCGTAGTATCCAGCAAGGGCGGGGCCGCAGTTACTTCCGCCGTCTGTGCTGAACCAGCCACGCTAAGTGTGAACGACACATTGCGCTCCTGGGTCACATCCACTGTGATGCCAGAAACACTCTTTGAATTAAATCCTTTAGCTTCCGCCGTTACGCTATACGTTCCAACATCTAAATGAGTAAACGTAAACAGTCCTGCGCCGGTTGTTAAAATGGTCTGAGACACTCCCGTATCGCTACGGGTAGCTGTCACCTTGGCTTGAGGTATCACTGCTCCTGTTAGGTCTGCAACTGTTCCGGTGATGCTTCCAACGGCCTGACTCCAGCCCTGGGTTGAACAAGCAAAAATCATCACTAGGCCAATGCAAACTAAGGTCAAGGTGTTGAGCTTTCCTGGTGAATGAAAATGAAATGGATAACTTACTAGCATAATGAACACCATCCTCCGCAAAAGTTTTAAAGTTGGCGGGAGGGAACTGTAGACATTAGGAACCACAAAATAATGCGTTCCTAAGCCCCTCTCCACAAGCATTTATATTCAGACGTTCCGTAGTCCGCTTGCCCATATAGATTGCAGGCCGCCGTCTGCGCAGCATAACCGTCAAATCAACCACCTGCGCAGTGGTTCCCTAGATTCGCTGACCGGGATCGTCTCTCGGTTGCCTCCGGATAATCCTCTATGCTTTCCTGAGAACCTGCAAAGGGACTCACCTGATAAATCTTGCAAAATCTATGGATATTAACATGTTAAGCGCCGAAATATTTGGGTCCCCTGTAGGTAATCCTTGTGTTATCATCATTTTGAGAGCAGTAGACTTTTAACCGCAATACCGCAATACCGCAATACTATGTATCTATTCGGTCACTTTTGGAGTGATAGTGTGGGCCGCATAGTGAAGACATGCAAGGCTACCATCGGGTGCATGTCCAGTTGGGGAGGATGGACCGTCAGCAGCTTGCCGGGATGCTGACGAAGGAGCGGGAATCGGTATGTGTGTTCCGGCGTGCATCGAACTTGCGCCAGCTCGATCAGGGGCAGAAGGTGGCGCAGGTGGCCGTCAACGGGGGTGTAGCTGCGAGAACGGTGCGCGCTGTTGCACGACGTTGTGAGGAGGAAGGGCTGGAGTTGGCGCTGTCGAAAAACCGAGACCCGGTAGACAGTGAGCGCTCACCGTAGGCCAGAGCCAGCGGATCATCGCCATGGTGCGACTGATAGCGGTAAAGCGGAAACTGACACCACAGGTGGGCCGGGAGACGATCCGCATCCTGCTTCAGTCCCACGAACTGAAGCCGTGGCGGGGGGAAAGCTGGTGCATCGCGGACTTGAATGAGGAGTATATCGCTCGCATGGAGGACGTACTGGCCCTGTATGAGAAGCTGCTGTCTGACAAAGAGCCTGTGGCCTGTGTGGACGAGAAGCCGGTGGTGCTGCACGCCGATGTCCGTCCGCCCCGACCCATGCGGCCGGGACGGCACTTTAGTAAACCGTCCGCGAACCGTTCCTCGCTCGAGTTCGCCGATTACCTCGCGGGGATCGCGGCCAGCTATCCGGAGGCCGGCACCATTCATCTGGTGATGGACAATCTGAGTTCACATAGCCGCAAAGCGCTGGTGGACCGGTTCGGCGAAAACATCGGCCTGTTGTGGAATCATTTCATGGTACATTACACCCCAAAACACGGCAGATGGCTGAACCAAGCCGAGATGAGATCAGCCTGTTCTCCCGTCAATGCCTGGGGCGGGGGAGAATCCCGTCGCTCGGACAACTGCAGCGGCAAGCACGGGCGTTGACCCGGAAAATAAACCGCGACCGAGTCACCATCAGCTTGCAGTTTACGCGCAAAAAAGCACGCCAGAAGTTCGGCTACAATAGAGACAACATCACACGATCAGAGACTTAGTGCGAAAGACGTTCCATCGATGCCTGCGAATGCGGCAGGAGTTATTGTGCCCACCGAACCTATAGAAAACGATCTCAAAACAGATGAGCGTTGGCTGCTGATCGAGCACATCGTCTCAACCGTTCCGTTTCAAAAGTCCCCTCGATTGCGAGAGCTTCTGAGATATCTGGCAGATCGTTCGATTCACGGCCACTCCGCCGAGCTTACCGAGCATCATATAGGTAGCACGATTTTTGGCAAGCCAAAGGACTACAATCCGGTTGAGGATAGTTCAGTCCGTGTGCAAGTGCGGCAGTTGCGACTAAAGCTGCATGAGTACTTTGATGGGGAAGGCCGCGCTGAGACGTTGATCGTGGAAATCCCCAAAGGCGCATATACTCCCGTCTTTCGTCATGTCCAACCTTCGCCACCTCCATCACTTCCAGAGACGCCTGCGAATGAATCATCACAGGTTGATCAACCCTCGCCTCATAGAAAGTCCTTACAATTTATTTCGTGGGCAATCACAGCTAGTCTGGTTGTTGTCAGCCTTGTGCTCTGGCACAAGATGAACGTGATGCAAAAAGCGGTCGCCAATCCTCCTTGGCCGCTTTCCGAAGTTTTTTCAAATGCGACTCAGATCCATATCGTGCTGGCTGATGTCAGCTACGGAATGCTTCGGATCATGGAAGAAAAACCTGGATCTCTGGAAGAGTATTTAAGCCCAGACTTCGATCAGACATTTATGCCACGCGATATGAGCGAGAGAGAGAAACGCCTGTTTCTCTACCTCTCGAATTCACTTTTGACTTCCTACGCTGACGCGGTGACTGTTAATGCCATTGCCGGCGCTGCCAAGGCAAAGGCTGACCATCTCATCGTGCGCTCCGCACGGGATTTAGATACTAGAGACCTGCAGAATGGAAACTATATATTCGTGGGTAGCCCTGGCTCCAATCCATGGGTTTCTCTGTTTCAAGATAAGCTGAACTTTATTGAGCATGAAGGGGTCGTTGGACAAAGCGTTAAATATTTCGAAAATAAGCATCCCCTAGCTGGAGAGAGCTCGACCTACCAGGATTTACAAGTTACAGGATCAGACGGAGACGACTATGCCACAATCGCATTGTTGCCTTCGGAAGGAGGAAGTGGCAAGGTCTTGATTCTGCAAGGACTCCATGAGGAAGGAACCGAAGCCGCTGGACTGTTTCTCTCCGATGCGAAGGACTGCCTACAATTGGGGAAGGCACTGGGGATCCAACGCGACGACGCTCAATCTGTCTATTTTGAAGCTCTTATCAGAACACACGTGATCGCGGGAGCGTCCCGTGATACGACGATCGTGGCCACGCGTATCATCCATTAGCGGCAAGTCCATGAGACCCAAGCGCTTTGTCATCGTTAACTGAAAAATGCTTCATCCGCACCGTCGAAAATCACATGCTCAAGCCCCGCGCCATCCCGGGATCGACTGGTACAAGGTCGACCTTATAGCCGAGCAGTCGCAGTTCTGCGACCAGCCGTCGTCGTTTCTGTTGAACGGCTTTAGGGCTCAGATCGAGACCTCTGTGCACATAGCGAACTCTCTCGTGCAACACTTTCCAGATCGAGCGGCAGATCCGGTGTGCAACCGCCCATATTGCCTTTTTGTATCCGAGGCGTGGAAGCCAGCGACGGAAGAGGATCTGAAAGTAGCAGCCATTCTGTTTCACTGCGGCATGAGCCATCTGGTTGAGCAATCGACGCATGGTCGGGTTGCCCTTGGCTGATCGGTTACTGTAGGAGATTCCTGCACTTTCCTGCCTGCCCGGGCAAACGCCAACCCAGGACGCCAATTGGGCCGCGGAGGGAAATGCGGTTGCTGCTGGCCATGACCTGCCCCGGAAATCTCAACCAATTGAAGGTGGAGGTCACTGTGGTCAAGCCAGAATTGGAGAGTATATATTCATCCGCGTGGATTTAGAACAGTTTCAATTTCTCTTGGATCAACGCAGTGATAAGAGCATTTAATGCGTGCCTCCTATGATTAAATACAAGAGGGCTTATTTTCATGTCGAAGAAAGCAATTGGCGTCTTTGAAAAAGATCCAGGCAGTGGTATATGGTGGGTTCGCTACAGAGTTTCCGGGCAACTGCATCGGGAGAAAGTTGGCCGCAAGTCGGATGCCACTGCCCTTTACCAGAAACGCAAGGCTGACATTCGAGCTGGGATAAAACTGCCTGCCAATATGCGGGCAAAGTCCATGACCTTTGGAACGATTGCCGATGCGGCGCTGGAATGGTCAAAGGCTCACAAACGGGACTGGAAGAATGACGATCTCAGAATCCCGACATTGAAAGCCAAGTTTGGCAGCAGGGAAGCCGATTCTATTAGACCGGAGGAAATCGATGCTTATGTCTCTGTGCACGCCAAGGCACCAGCCACTCAAAACAGATTGCTCGCCTTATTCAGCATGATTTATCGCGAGGCTCTGATAAATAAAAAAGTTTCCGGTAACCCCGCACGGTCTGTTCCATTTCGCGAAGTTGACAACGCGCGAATCCGTTACATCACAGACCCGGAAGAGAAGACGTTGACAGACATAATTAAGCGAGACTTCCCGCATCATGTGGAGGCGTTCACGATTGCTATTCATACGGGCATGAGATTGGGCGAACAGTTCACGCTAGAATGGCCGCAGGTAAATTTAGATCGGAAGATGATTCATCTGCCCCGCACGAAAAATGGACGGGAACGGTACATTCCGCTCAATTCCACCGCTCTAGATGCTTTCAAGCGAATCCGAGCAAGAGTGCCAGCAGATACGGTTCCGGTGTTCCTGACAAAGCGTAAAGAGAAGGCCACAGGTTGCAAGGCGCGTATCAAAACACCACGCACCTGGTTCGAAGACGTGGTCGAAGAATCCAAGTTGACGGGCATCACATGGCACACATGCAGACACACATTCATCAGCCGCTTGGTCATGGCTGGAGTCGATCTGCGGACGGTCATGGAACTTGCGGGCCATAAATCCATGACCATGACTCTCCGCTATTCACACCTCGCTCCGGCACATACCGCGTCGGCGGTTGAACGGATTGCTAAAGCTCCCGCAAAAGTATCTCCGCAGGTATCACCACGAAAGAAAGCCACTCGTAAGAGAGTGGCCTGATTTTCTTATAAGGTGCATGTATACTGCTTGTTTCTGGTGAGCGCGCTGGGACTCGAACCCAGGACCCACGCATTAAAAGTGCGTTGCTCTACCAACTGAGCTACGCGCTCTCACCTTGATCCAAATTATCACAGAGACAGGCCTTCTCCTACGTCGTGGCCGGATCAGTTCTTGGCGACACAGCATTGCGAAAAGTCGACCGCGTAACTTCCCGACCAACGGTGCAGGGAAATCTGCGGGACGAGTGTTTCGTCGTGCCAGCGCTCGTTCGTGTCCTGATAAACTGAATCAGTTTGCTGGGAATGCAGCGATGAGTGCGACAAACGCGATGGACGCAGCAAATCTGAACACCCGCGCCAATATAGACGCCTATCGGAATACGGCTGCGGACACGATGGAGTTGGTCGGGAATACGCCGATTGTGCGCCTGGGCCGTATTTCGCCCGGAAATGGGGCTGCGATCTATGCCAAGCTTGAATTTCTGAATCCTGGCGGAAGCATCAAAGATCGCGCTGCGTTGGGGCTCATTCTCGATGCGGAACAGCGCGGGGTGTTACAACCGGGAGGCACGGTTGTAGAAGCTACGGCCGGTAACACAGGCGTTGGCCTGGCATTCATCGGCGTTCGTCGCGGTTACAAAGTGGCTTTGTTTGTTCCCGAAGGCTTTGCTGAAGAAAAATGCATTCTGATGCGCGGATTTGGTGCGACAGTGGAACGCACCCCGGAAGAGGAAGGGATGCAGGGAGCGATTCGCAGGGCACTGGCTCTTGCGCGCACCATTCCCGGTGCATGGATGGCGCGGCAGTTCGACAATCCAGCCAATCCTGACTTTCACTTTCGAACAACGGCACAGGAAATTCTCGATCAGATGGAGAACCGCATTGACGCGTTTGTCGCCGGAGTCGGGACCGGAGGAACATTTACCGGAATCGTGCGCAGATTACGCCAGGACCTGGGCCACGTGCACACGGTTGCTGTTGAGACCGAGGGGTTCGTGTTGCAGGGTGGCACTCCTGGGAAGCATAAGGTAGAGGGAATCGGCGTCAGTTTTATCCCGAAAACATTCGATGCATCTGTCTGCGATTCCGTCGTGTGCGTGAGCGATCATGACGCTTTTGGCATGGTGCACAGGCTCGCTACGGAAGAAGGTGTTCTGGGAGGTTCCAGCGCGGGGGCCAACGTGTTCGCAGCTCTCGAACTGGCACGAACCATGCGGGCGGGGCAACGCGTCGTGACCATCATTCCGGATTCCGCCGAGCGATATCTCTCCAAGAATATTTTCGACGGCGGTCTGTAAGATCGCTTGTCGAAAGGTTTTTCCAAAGCCCACGCCGACACATGAATCTTGCGACTTCCAAGGATAATAACGATGGTTGACAAGAAGAAAGGTTTTTCGACCCGCGCGATTCACGATGGGCAGAGCCCAGACCCGGTGACAGGCGCGGTGAATGTTCCCATCTATGCCAGCTCCACGTATGTGCAGGAGGAGATCGGCAAGAATAAAGGGTACGAATATTCCCGTGTGTCGAATCCGACGCGAACTGCACTGGAAGAAAACTTTGCGTCGCTCGAAGGCGGCACGTCGGCGCACGTTTTTGCCAGCGGCATGGCAGCCATCACCGCGCTGTGCACGATGATGAAGGCCGGCGACCACGTCGTCTGCAGCGACAACATGTATGGCGGGACGACACGCCTGTTTAACCAGGTACTGACCCGCTACGGGCTGGAATTCACCTACGTCGATACCGCGGATGCCAGGAATGTCGATAGGGCAATACGCCCAAAGACAAAGCTGGTACATATTGAAACGCCGACGAATCCCATGATGGCGTTGACTGATATTGCGGCAGTCGCGGATATTTGTCACAGTCATGGTGTCGAATTGAGCGTCGACAACACATTTATGTCGCCATATTTCCAGCGGCCGATTGAATTTGGCGCGGATCTAGTCATGCATTCGACGACAAAATTCTTGAATGGCCATTCCGATGGCCTTGGTGGGGTGTTGATCGGCACCAAACCAGAGCACGCGGAGACGTTCGCGTTTGTACAGAAATGCACCGGTGGCATTCTGTCGCCATTTGAAGCTTGGCTGCTGCTGCGCGGAGTGAAAACGCTGGCCGTGCGGATGCGCCAGCATGATACCAACGGCCGCATCGTTGCCGAGTGGCTAAACAAGCACGCCAAAGTGCGCAGCGTCTTCTATCCGGGCCTGCCGGATCATCCGCAATATGAGTTGGCAAAGCGGCAGATGTCAGGATTCGGGTCGATGCTGAGTTTTGATCTTGGGTCGCTGGAAGCAGCGAATCGTATGTTGAAAAAGGTGAAGATTTGCAGCCTGGCGGAATCGCTGGGCGGGGTTGAGACGCTGATCTCGCATCCGGCTTCGATGACGCATGCTGCGACCGGCGAAGAGGGCCGGCGCAAGCTCGGCATCACGGATGGACTGGTTCGCATCTCGGTAGGGATTGAGGACGTCGAAGACATTCTCGCCGACCTGGATCAGGCGTTGACGGCCGTATAACACAGTGAGAGCCGGCCGGGGCTGAGAAGGACAGAATCAATCCTTCAGCTTTTTCCGTATCTCGACATTCAATCGCTTAATTTTTTGATTCAGTGTGGACAGAGGAATGCGAAAGGCTTCCGCCGCTTCGGTCTGGTTCCAGTTGCAGTGTTCCAGCCGGTCCGTGATGATGCGCTTTTCGATCTCTTCCAAAATCTCGAACAGTGATGCGTCTGGATTATGTTCGAGCAGGCTCGCTTCGTAGTTCCGCCCGGTCAGGTGGTCCGGCAGCAGTTCCTTCGGGATCGTCTGGTCGGTGGAAAGGACAACGCAGCGCTCGATGACATTTTCCAGTTCGCGCACGTTTCCCGGCCAAGAGTAGTCGATAAGCGCGCGCATGGTTTCCGGGGAAATGGTGCGCAGAGGAAGTTGATTTTCCTCGCAGAAACGCTTCAAACAATGCGCGACCAGAAGCGGGATGTCTTCCTTGCGATTTCGCAGCGGAGGCAGGTCGATGGTGATGACATTCAGACGGTAAAACAGGTCCTCCCGGAACCGTCCTTCACGCACGGCCAGGCGAAGATCGGCATTTGTAGCAGCGACGATTCGGACATCTACTTGCAACTCATGCACGCCGCCTACCAGCATGAACTTGCGGTCCTGTAGAACGCGCAACAGCTTGGCTTGCGTGTCCAGCGCCATGGTGCCGATTTCATCCAGGAACAGCGTGCCGCCATTCGCGATTTCGAACAGCCCCTTCTTCGATGCGATGGCGGATGTAAACGCGCCTTTGACGTGGCCGAACAACGTACTTTCCAGCAGGTCGGACGGCACAGCTCCTGTATGCACAGGAACAAAAGGTTTGTCGCGACGCGGCGAATGCGAATGGATGGCTTTTGCGATCAGTTCCTTGCCGGTGCCGCTTTCGCCCTGCACCAGCACAGTGGACCGGCTGGGCGCCACTTGACCGACCAGGTCAAGCACGGCCTGCATCGGCTCGCTTTTGCCAATGATATTTTCGAAACTGTAGCGCTGTTTCAGCGCGCGCTTCAGTTGGATGTTTTCTGTTTCCGCACGATGCTGTCCAATGGCGCCGCGAATATCGGCCAGCAGTTTTTCGTTGTCCCAGGGTTTTTGGATGAAATTGTTGGCGCCGAAGTGCATCGCTTCGACCACATTCTGCACCGTTCCATACGCCGTAATCATGATGACGGGAAGGTCTGAATGACGCGCGCGGATTGCCTGAAGAATTTCAAATCCGCTCTGCCCGGGCAGTGCCAGGTCAAGGAGCACCAGGTCGAACACCGACTCTTCCATGGCGTTCAAACCCTTGGCTCCGTCGGCCGCAGTTGCAACCTCAAATCCCTCCAACTCGAGCAGTAGCTGCAGCGATTCGCGGATCGCTGCTTCATCATCGATGATGATGATGCGAAGTGGAAGAGCACTGTCCGTTTCCGGGGAAGAATTTTCGTGCGCAACCTCAGGCATGAACGGGCTTCCTCAATTTAGGAAATTGCAGATGGAACGTTGTGCCGCGGCCAATTTTGCTGTCCACCTGAATCTTGCCGGCGTGCTCCTGAATAATACCGTAGCTCACTGAGAGTCCCAAGCCGGTCCCACGCCGCTGGCCTTCAACCACGGCGGTCTTGGTGGTGAAGAATGGATCGTAAATGCGGCGTAAATTTTCTGCCGCAATTCCGGAGCCGGTGTCTCCGATGATTACCTCAACCTGTCCATTGTCGACGGTTTCCACCCGCAATATGCCTCCCTCGGCCATCGCATCCTTTGCGTTCAGAAACAGATTCAGAAATACCTGTTGCAGCTTTCCCATGTTTCCAAGGATGTCTGGCAATTCCGGTTGCAAGGCAAGGTCAATGGTAATGTTTGCGGTGTTGAACTGATGCTGCAGCAGCGCCAGTGTTTCCCGCAAAACATGATTCACGCTGATCGCTTTAAATTCGATGGTGCTGGTCCGGGAAAAATTTAGCAGACTATTGACGATTTCCGATGCGCGAAACGTCTGCTGCGTAATCTTGTCCAGCAGCGGCGCAGTCCGATCATCGCCGCGAATCTGCTTGGCCATCATCTGGGTATAGGAAGAGATGACCGCCAGAGGGGTGTTCACCTCGTGCGCGATACCGGCCGCCAACAGGCCGATCGAAGATAGCTTGTCGGCCTGCATCAATTGGCTTTCCAACTGCACCCGCTCGGTGATGTCGTCGACCAGGATGATGCGGCCGACAGCGGTAAAGTCTTTATCGACAAGCGGCGCAATGGTGATGTTGGCGTTGCGTATCTCTCCGGCCCGCGTTGCCAGTTGAAATTTATACAGATTGTGTACTCCGCTTTCGTGCTTGACGCGGTCGTATTCGGCCAGGAAATCTGGCGGAAATAGATTTGCCAGCGGCTGATTCAGCGCCTCCGAACGCGGCACGGCATACATCGATTCCATCTGTGCGTTCCAGCTGTCAATACGGTCGGCGAGATCGACAGCCAGAATGCCGATGTTGATGGACTCGACGATGTTCTCATTGAACTCTTTCAGTTGCTCATACTCGGCAATCTTTTCTTCAAGCCGGGCGTACAAGCGTGCGTTCTGAATCGCGATACCGACGTAACTGGCAAGCGTCTCCAGCAGTTCCACATCCTCGCTGGAAAGGAAATCCCCGTTCGTGGTGCGGCCTAGCCCCAACACAGCGATGGTGCGCTGCTGCACTCGGCAGGGAAGATAATAATTCAGATCCAGCAGAGAGACGGCACGCTGCTGGCTTTCGGTCAAGTGGGGTGCATTCTGCGTACTTTCCAGAAAGATATGCGAACCGTCTTCCCGTCCGTCGAAGCGAAGAAATCCGGTATCAAGATTCTCGGTATGACTCAGCGCCAGGGCGGGAATTCCATGGCTGGCGGCCAGCCGGAACTTTGCGGTACGGTCGTCTCGCTCGTCATCGAGGAAAACGCCGACCCTGGCAACCTGCAGAATGCGAGGCAGCCGGTCGACTAGGGCATTCAGCAGGGCGCGCAGATCGGTTTGCGTATTCAGGCTGCGAGCGAATTCGACCAGGGTGGCACGCGAGTCGAGGCGCTTGCGGTCGAAGACGCGGTCCACGCGGTCCTGAATGGCGCGCTTGATGGGATCGAACACCAGCGCGGCGATGATGATCGCGGTCGCCAGTCCCCATCCGCCCGCTGCCGGCAATCTCTTGTGGACCACTTCACCGGCAAACGCGACCGCGCCAAAATAGATGGCGACCAGCGTACCGGTTGCTAACGTGTAGGTCACACCCCGCTTGAAAATCAGATCTACATCCATCAGCCGGTAGCGCACAATCGCATAGCTGAATGTTAGCGGGAGAATAACCAGGCACAATACGCCGATCTGGCTAAGCAGTGCGGTGTTTGCTGCGCCGGCAATCAGATAGGGAATCGCGTACAACAACGTGAAGGGCGTGACCGCAAGCAGGGTGCCGCGGTTCAGCCACTTCAGCTGTTGCCGCGTGAGCGGGTCGTTTGCTCGGCGATAGTTGATGAAGAATACTAGCGCGGCGGCTACGTAATACACAGTCATGTAGCCGATGGCAATCTGGTTCAGTCGGTGATACAGCAGATCTGTGGCAGACCAGAGGCGAATGGCCGTGACGAACAGGCCCACCAGGGCGATCCCTGGAAGGTAGAGAAGCCATGCCATGCGGCGTCGACGCATGGTTGGGTTGTGCTCTGGAAATGTGAAAGCAAAGTGCAGCAAGAGTGCCGGCTGAGCAGCGCTTGCCGCGATGTTGCCCCAAAAAATGAACCAATCGAACAGGTTCAGCTTTCCGGTGTAGTTAAAGGCATACAGAACGAAAGACGCCAGGCAGAAGATGTAAAAGTGAACGGAGCGCGGCGCGGTCCAGCGGCGAAACAGAATGTACAGGCCGATCAACAGGTAAATCAGCGCAATCAACCGCAACCCAATGTTGATGCTGCGGTCCGTCGCCGTCAAATAAACCGGAATTTCAAGCCGAACGCCGGAGCGGGTAACTGAATAGGTGGCCTTGGAATACACCCCCGTCGCAAAGACTTGACGTTGCTGGGCCGAAACGCGCAACGTGGGATGGCCGTTGACGGCGGTGAGCAGGTCGCCGGCTTCAATGCCGGCGCGATCGCCGGGGCCGTGCGGCAACACTTTCTGGGCGATGAGTCCGCCGGGAGCCTCGGCCCACCATACCAGATCAGTCGGAGTCTCAAACTGACTCTCGTGGCTGTAGTTGATGGAAGCCAAAATGACCGCGGCTACCGTCAACACTGCCAGGACAACTGCTGCGATCCGGAATGGAATGTTCCGCGGCATTTCGAGGCTTATCTTTCCGCGTCAGAACGCCAGAGACTATTGTGGTTTTTCTGATGCAGTCTATAACCGGTGATGCAACTTACGTGCCAGACCTGAAGTGAGGCATCGCTGACAATCTAGCCCTTGCAGACGCCTGTACTTTAACCAAATATCGAGTGCAATTTCGAACCTCAAATCTTTGCTTTATCGTCTATCGATCCGTTGTCTGGCGCTCCTGGCTCCGAATGGCGGCTTTCCTGCATTCTTTTTGGGCTTGCTGTCAAGCAGGGCTTGGTCTGGAGACGAACCTACCGGGTTGTGGGCGGCTGTGTTGCATGGGCGATGATCTATCCACAATTCTAAATCGAAATATATGATTTATGGAATTTTCGTGGCAACTCTCGCCATTGCTGGGGCTTGTGGAGCTCCCGCGATCAGGATTCGCAAATCTCGTAGATTGTTTCCGGATGGCCCAATCACAATCGTTGCTTTCCGATCATGCAAGAAGGGATAGGCGTCGAATCGTTTCAGTGCTCGGCTGGCCGCGTCGGAATCGCCGTCTGCCATCGTATCGCGATCCAGGACAGCTCCAGCTGCGCGACTGTTGCCATCGATCCCGTCCGATCCGGCAGAAAGGATGGCAATTGGGTCGTCTTGCGGCGTGAGCAAGGTGGCGGCATAGAGTGCAAATTGCTGATTGCGCCCGCCAACGCCGATCACGGCAGAGCTGCTGGCGTTGGCTGGCAAACTCACACTCAATTCGCCTGCTGAGATCAGGCACACGTTGGGGTACTGTTGGCGCAAATCCCGCAGCCGTTCGTGCAAATAGTGCGCGGCGGCCTTGTACTCCCATTCGTCGCTGGCGTTGTCAATCACCGCGAAGTAACCCAGTGCCTCGGCATTTTTTACGGCCGCTTCGGCGAGGGTCTGTGCACTCAGAAGAACGGAAGCCCGTGCGTGCAACTCCGTTGGCTTCGGTGTCTCGACCAGTGCCTCCGACTCCAAAAATCTACGCACGGCAACCGAGAATTGCGGAAGCAGATGGTAACGCTCCAGAATCTGCTTGCATTCGGCTACTGTGGAGGAATCCGGAACTGTCGGGCCCGAACCCAGCGCATCCTCGCGACCCACGGGAACGTCGGAGATCAGCAGGGAACGACAGATCGCGTTGCCGGCGGCCAGCGCAAGACGGCCGCCCTTCACGGCGGAAAAATGCTTTCGAACGCAGTTGATTTCTGTAATCGAAGCGCCGCTCGCGACCAGCGTCCGGTGAAAATTTGCCGTGTCCTCAAGCGAGATGGACGGGTCGATCGGCAGCTCCATCATGGCGGAAGCTCCGCCGCTGATCAGGAAGAAACAGAGGGTATTCTCGGGCGCATCTTGCGGCAATTCTCTTAGCATTGCCAATGCCGCGCGCGCGCCGGCGAACGAGGCCGCATTCGGCGATGGATGGCCGCCGGCAAAGACTTGGAATCCATTTGGAAGAGTAAAGGGGAGCGGCTTCGAACCCTCTGGCGCGATCAAGACTCCAGCAAGATCACAGTTTTCGGGCAAGGTCAGTTGCTGAAGCAACGAAAAGAGCATTGTGCCGGCAGCCTTTCCCACAGCCACAACCCGAACCCGCTGAATACCGTCGAGGTCGATCGCCTCGTCGCCGACCTGCAAGGTTTGCCCACGCACAGACACGTGGCGGGCCACGGCTTGCTCGACACTGCAGTCGTTCAGTGCTCGTTCGAAGATCGTCCGCGCTATGTCGCGCAAATTTGCCATGGATTCATCCGCTCGTGAGTCTGTGTAGTTACCGGCTTCCAGGAAGAAGGTTGTCCTTCACCCAACTGACAATAGCAGCCTGCACCTGGTCCAGCTTGCCAACAAAGAAGTGGTCGCCACCCCGGATCCACACCATCTGCTTCGGCTCGGACGCCGTTGCCGCTGCGGCCTCCACCTCGGTGACAGGGCCGTATTGATCGTGGTCGCCGCTAATGAAAAGCTTGGGCTGGCGGCATGTCGGTAGATATTCATAGGTGTACCGGTGGCCCTCCGCCACGACGGGAAGACCGAGCGCGATTAGACCATGGACCCGCGGGTCGCCGCAGCAGACGCGCATCCCTACGTTGGCGCCAAAGGAAAATCCGGCGAACAAAATGGGCCGCTGAAACTCATGCTCCAGCCAATCGAGCGCCGCGCGCATATCATCTTGTTCCCCGTGGCCGTTGTCATGCACTCCCTGGCTGCGTCCGGTACCGCGAAAGTTAAAGCGCAAAACGGGAAAGCCCAGGCCATGCAGGGCTTTCATGGTGTGATACACCACTTTGCTGTGCATGGTGCCTCCTCCCATCGGGTGGGGATGACAGACCAACGCGCAGTAAGGCGCGTCGTCGCGGCCGCGGTTCAGCAGGGCCTCCAGCGTGCCTGCGGGCCCGGCTAAATCGAAGGAGCGAATCGATGGAGGGATAAGCAAAGGTTCCATAGGTCGGCAGTAAAGCTATTTTACGTGCACCCAGGCGGTTCGACGGTAGTACTGTGGCTGTGGTGACTCTCGGGCAGATTTCGCGTCGGTACAAACATCGCCGTGGTTCGTCAGTCGGCGTCAGGGACCGTGGAACCGCTTCGGTAGCGGTATGCTGGAAATGCATGCCTACAGACCCGGTTGCACTCACACGTCAGTTGGTGGATATCGAATCCATCAGTGAAAACGAAGCTGCTGTCGGCCATTTTCTGGCCGGCTATCTTCGAGAACACGGCTTTCAGGTGGAAACAATGCCAGTTCCACAAAGTGCCGGCCGCGAACGATTCAATGTTTATGCGGGCATTTCCAGCGACGCGCCCAACGTGGTGCTGTCGACACACATGGATACGGTGCCCCCGTTTTTTCCCAGCCGGGAAGACGACCAATACATTTACGGACGCGGCAGCAGCGATGCCAAAGGCATTATTGCTGCTCAGGTTGTGGCAGCGGAGCGGTTACGCAGCACGGGTGTGCGCGTGGGCCTGTTATTCCTGGTCGGCGAAGAGCGGGGAAGCCACGGCGCGAAAGTCGCCAACAAACAGCCCAAGGGAAGCCGATTTCTGATCAACGGAGAGCCCACCGACAACCGCCTGGCACTGGCGTCGAAGGGCGCACTGAATGCCGTGATTCGCGCGCGCGGGAAAATGGCGCACTCGGCGTATCCCGAGCTGGGCGAGTCCGCAATTCATAAATTGATTCCCGTGCTGGAGCGCGTTCTTCATATGGCATTGCCTTCCGATCCGGAAGTCGGGCCGTCCACGCTGAACATTGGAGTGATTGAAGGCGGCCACGCGCCCAACGTGATTGCGGATGAAGCGTCGGCCACGATCCTGGTGCGCCTGGTGGGACCTTCGGACAAAATTCGTGCATCCTTGCAGGATGTGATGGAAGGCGACGCGGAACTGGATGTGACGCTAGAAATTCCATTTCAGAGACTCAAGCGTGTTGAAGGCCTGCCCACCATGGTCGCGGCCTTTACGACGGACGTTCCCGCGCTGTCAAACTGGGGCGAACCGTTGTTGCTTGGGCCGGGTTCTATCCACGTTGCGCACACGCCCTGGGAACGGCTGGCCAAGCAGGAGCAGATGGAGGCGATCGATCTGTATATCCAGGTTGCGCATCGACTGGTGCAGTCATCGGGCGGCATCTAACAAACGATACGAACGATTCGGGACGGAAGGGCAGAGTTAAGATGGCCGATCAAGAGGAAGGCACGAGCGAATTTTCTCCGCAAGTGACCGACAGTGAAATTGCGCGTGAGCACGACGGAGAAGAACACGTGAATGCGCTGGCGAAGGCGGCTTCTTCCTATCTGCGGTCTGCGATGCATCAGCCGGTGGGATGGCAGGAATGGGGCGACGCCGCGTTTGCGCGAGCCCGCAACGAGAACAAGCCGATTCTGCTGGATATTGGGGCGGTGTGGTGCCATTGGTGCCATGTCATGGACCGTGAATCCTACGAAGACCCTGAGATCGCGGACATCATCAACGGACACTTTATACCCGTCAAGGTGGACCGCGACGAACGTCTCGACGTGGACGCGCGGTATCAATCCGCCGTTCAAGCCATGAGCGGGCAGGGTGGCTGGCCGTTGACCGTGATTCTCACTCCCGCCGGCAAGCCGTTTTTCGGCGGCACCTATTTCCCGAAAGACGAACGCTATGGACGTCCAGGCTTCGGCCATGTATTGCTGACCATGGCCCACGCCTATCATGATCGCAACCAGGAAGTGATTGAGTCCGCAGATAGCGTCGTGGCCGCGATCGAGTACAACGAATCGTTCTCCGGCCGATCGGCGGATTTACATAGCGGCATCATTGAGAAACTGCTGCAGTCGGCGTTGCAGCAATTCGATAAGCATTACGGCGGCTTCGGGACGCAGCCCAAATTTCCTCATCCGTCCATTCTGGATCTCCTGCTCGACCACGCCGCGCGCAGTGCGGATGAAGAAGCGCATAACGTGGCGCGGCTGACACTCGAGAAAATGGCGAGCGGCGGCATGTATGACCATCTTGCGGGAGGGTTTCATCGTTATTCGGTCGATGAGCGCTGGATTGTTCCGCACTTCGAGAAGATGCTGTACGACAATTCCGGGCTGCTGAAAAATTATGTGCATAGTTTTCAGAGCTTCGTCGAGCCGGAACACGCGCGTGTTGCGGTGGAAGTGATTCGTTGGTTGGATACCGTATTGAGCGACCGGCAACATGGCGGGTTTTATGCATCCCAGGATGCGGATGAATCCCTCGACGATGATGGCGACTACTTTACATGGACCCACAAAGAGGCCGCCGCGGTTTTGACGCCGGAAGAGATGAGTGTTGCGGCCGTCTATTACGACATTGGCGAGCTGGGAGACATGCGCCACAATCCGCAGAAGAATACGCTGCACATCGATTACTCCCTGGCAGAAGTGGCACGCCGTGCCGCCGTCAGCGTGGAACAGGCAACCGAATACTTGCAGTCTGCCAAGGACAAAATGTATGCGGCACGCTTGCAGCGACCAACGCCGTATGTGGACAAAACGATCTATGTCAACTGGAATGGCCTTGCGATTTCGGCCTATCTGAATGCGGCGCGTGTGCTGGGGGCCGAGAACGCCCGCAGATTCGCGTTGTTCTCGCTCGACAGGATCCTGCGGGAGTCATGGCATGTCGACGGCAGTCTGGATCGCGTCGTGGCGTATGCGGACGGGAGAAGTCCTTCGACGCCGGTGCCCGGCATGCTGGACGACTATGCGGCCCTCGGCCTGGCATGTCTGGATGCCTGGGAATCGACCGTACATATGCACTATTATCAGCTGGCGGAACGCATCGCCGATGCCATGGTGGCGCGCTTTTATGACGCAACGAATGGCGGATTTTTTGATACCGCGCAGAACTCTTTTGCGGCGGAGCCGCTGGGTGTGCTGGCCGCTCGCCGGAAACCAATGCAGGATTCTCCCACGCCAGCGGGAAATTCCCTTGCGGCCATGCTGCTGCTTCGCCTATCGGAGATAAGTGACCGCAATGATTTACGAGCAAAAGCCGAAGAGACGCTTGAGGCATTTGCCGGTGTCGCCGAACAGTTTGGCCTGTATGCCGGAGCCTATGGGCTGGCGTTGCAGCGGTATCTTTTGCCGCCGGTGCAGGTGTGTATCGTAGGCGATGACGAGGAAGCTCGGCGCCTCGCGATCATCGCGACCGCACGATATGCGGTGAACAAAACTGTGCTGAGCCTGCCACGCGCCGTCGTAGAACAGCGCGCTTTGCCGCCCGCATTGGCCGAGACCCTGCCGCATCTACCGGACCTGAGTACTGGTCGCAGTTTCGCAGTGGTATGCAGCGGAACAAGTTGTCAGCCGGCTGTTTATGAAGCCGAGGCACTGATTGAAATGCTGAATCGTATGTTGGAATCGGGAAACAAAGATGCGGGGAAATAAAGCCCACCAAAAAGAGACGCAAATCACGAGGCTCTAATGACCGAAAAATTGAAGATCAAAATCGACTCGGAAGATTTCCGAGTGCAGCCGGGAAAAAGGGTCTACCTGAAGGATTGGCCGACGTTGGTAAAGCCTGTTTACGCGACGAAGGAAAGCTGCAAGGAAATTTTGGAGGACCATGTGGCGAAGATGAGTTCGTTGCAACAGCGTCTGTACGCTTGCAACCGATACGCGCTGCTATTGATTTTTCAAGGGATGGATTCCGCAGGGAAAGATGGCGCGGTTCGTCACGTCTTGTCCGGAATCAATCCAGAAGGTTGCCAGGTCTTCAGTTTCAAGCAGCCAAGCGCCGAAGAGCTGAAGCACGATTTTCTCTGGCGCACAACGTGTCGGCTTCCAGAACGTGGAATCATCGGTATTTTCAATCGGTCGTACTATGAGGAGGTCCTGGTCGTCCGCGTACATCCAGAGATGCTGCGCAATGAAGGGCTTCCAGAATCACACAATAAGAAAACGCTTTGGAAAGAGCGATATCGCTCCATCGTGGAATCCGAGGACCATCTGTATTGGAACGGAACGCGGATCGTAAAAATATTTCTCCACCTTTCCAAGGAAGAACAGCGGAAGCGTTTTTTGGCACGCATTGACGATCTGGAGAAAAACTGGAAGCTAAGCCTGGCAGACATCCACGAAAGAAAATATTGGAAGGATTACCAGAAAGCGTATGAGGACTGCCTGCACGCAACCTCGACCCGTAACGCGCCCTGGTACGTTGTCCCCGCGGATGACAAGGAGAATGCCCGGCTGATCGTTTCCACGATTGTGCTTGATGCGCTCACTGCACTCAAAGTCGGCTATCCCAGGACCACCGAAGCCCGGCGCGCGGAACTGCAATCGATTCGGAAGCTATTGGCAAAGTAGAAGTCGAGGATCGATCCGTCGCAAATTCGCACCAAGATGTAGCTGGAGGAATCTGCTACGGTGCGGCGGCCTTGCGTCTATGGAACGATCAATTTTTCGACACGGACAGGTTGTCGAACTGTCCTTGATTCCAGCCCGTACCCAGACCAATCATTCCATGGCTATGGGAGCTGTCGTCGATTTTAGCTAGGGATTTGCTGTCTAGCGATACGGTGATCTGCCTGCCATGGAAACCCAGATCAACGTGATGCCACTTCAGCGTCGATAACTCAATTTCTCCAGAAGAAAGCAGTAGCGGCGCTGACGAGTCGGTGGTGGATAACAATTCCCATTTGCCATCAGGATACAAACGGAATACATAGCCGCCGGGGTAAACGCCGTCATGGAACGAATTCGCTGAATCGATGCGCCCCAGTAAAGTGACGGGGCCGGTTTCGCTGACCAATACATCCGCTGCGAGATGATAGTCCGTCCATGATTCATCTCCTGCCAGCGTCCATGGATCTGCGAGATGGCTCCACGGGATGGGTTTCGCGATGATGACCTGCTCCAGGCAACGACCGGAACGGTAGAGGCAGGGATGGACCTCGAATGCGCCGTCCTGGTCTGATAAATACTTCGGCGCTCGATTCAGCTGCGTGGTCTCGAACGTGTCGTGATAAGGGAAGGGAAATGGCTTGTCGGTCGGCGGCGTGGCCGTACCTTTCGCTTGGCCGGTGGTTGTCGTTAAAGAATAAAGCGAGCCTGGTTCAAATAGGTAGGTGAAACTGGAATGCTTAGGCGAAATGTCTGCGACGTGTGCGAAGGTCTTTCTTTGATTTGTTTCCCAAATATGGACCGTTGAGTTCGACAGACCACCTGTCACTTGGAAAGTCACTGACTGAGGTACTTTGGCATCGACTGTTTCCAGAACGACACTCCAGTTCTTTCCATCCGTGGACTTGAGTGTTACGAAGCTGCCGCCGTTTGTGAGATAGCCAGAAGATTGATCGAGATACTGCCAGCCGGGTTGTGCGAACTGGGTCGTGTGAGCGGTGACCCAGATAGCGCTTTGCACGTCGTAGTGTCCGGACCAGGGAGTGTTGGCATACATCAATCCGGAGTTAGGAGCTGGCAGGATATCGTAATAGGAAGTTACCGGACTCCAGATTTCCGTCTTCGTCAGATGACCTTCGAGATAATTCCGGTTCAGTCGCTTGGCCCAGATCTTTCCGCCTGCGTTCCAGTCCCGAGAAAGAATTGGGCCACCACCGCTGTTTGGTTGATCTTCGCTCGACCATAGCGGCTTCCCCAACTTGTCGGCTCCTGGCGGGGTCGTGACCTTGCCATTGACCCATGGATAATGAACGCCAACGACGGCGACGGCGGCCCGAAGAGAAGGATTCAAACGCATCGCATCGAGAATGCTCCACTGGCCGAGGCCTTCACCCGGATATTCGTCGCAGCAGACAATCTTTGTATCCAACCCATGCTCTTGAAGCGCCGCGTAGAGGTCTTCAACATAGGTTGCGTCGAATTGTTTCTCATTCCAGACGCCGGTATAACCAATGTCGAGGTTGTGGTGCGTCTTTGCACCAGTCAGAAAGTCCGCGACGTACTCCGCCATGTCCTTCGAATAAAAATGGCCGTCTCCGATCCATCCGGGAGCACCCCACGGGAGAGTGTCGAGAATAATCGATGGGTTGCGCTTACGCGCCTCCTCCATTAGCCACCACTCGTATCCGCGATGATAGGTATGATCGCTTCGAGAGCGCATGGAACTTGGCTCTGAGCCATCGGTCGAGTTGACATCGGCTCCAATCTCGACCTTCAGGTGTTGCAAAGCAGCGCCGTAGTTTGGCTCAAATAAGTAATCCAGGATTTGGCTCCGATAAGGTTCCGGATAGTCGACCAATAAGCGCGAGGAAGCTCCAGCACTCAGCGCGCCGATGCCTTGAAAAATGCTCCCTTTGCTCTTTCCATTCAGAGTGACTTTTTGGTTGGCCGCATGGCAGGGCGTAGCCAGGGCAACCATCACCAAGGCTGAAACTGTTATGTTGTGCACAAGATTGCGATGCATGGCAGAGAAAACTCCAGAAACGTCGAAACTCATTCAGCACCGTCCTTTGGGTCGGGCACGAAGCGGTAGCCGATACCGCGCACAGTTTGTAGGTGCACAGGGTGAACAGGATCGTCTTCGAGATATCGGCGCAGGCGAACGATAAAGTTATCGATGGCGCGCGTGTCGGTGTCTTCGTGCAGATGCCAGACTTTATCCAGAATCTCGCTGCGAGAGATGGCGCGTCCCGGATTGTGCACGAGATATCGCAGCAGCTCAACCTCCATCATCGTTAGGCGAACTTGTTTGTCGGCAGCGCGCAACTCCAGCAGAGAAAAGTCGATCGTCTTGCCTGCAAAGGTGTACTCGTCCGCCGTTTGTACTTCCTGCCCGGTTGCCTGGGGGCGAAGCCACTGAGAGCGGCGCAGTAGACCGTTTAGACGAGCCAGTAGAATGGAAAGCTCAAATGGCTTGGGCAGGTAATCGTCGGTTCCGGCAGCAAATCCTTCCAGCACATCTTCCGGCCGTCCGCGGGCTGTCAGCATCAGTACTGGCGTGTAATTTTGCGCGGCACGCATGGCGCGGGCAACAGCAAATCCATCCATCTCTGGGAGCATCACATCCAGAATGACGGCATCGAACGGAGTCGATTGTTTCAGCAGTAAATCGACCGCCGTTTCGCCATCCGGTGCGACCACCGCCGCGTGTCCTTCCGCCTGGAGATTAAAAAGCAATCCCTGCGCGAGGTGCGTTTCGTCTTCTACAATGAGGATGCGACTGCCGGTTCTCTCGTCTGTTTTGTGAGTGGTTGCAGAAACGCGCGAGTTCACTCCGTCCTTGCTCACGACTTCCCCCCGAAGGCTTACGATTGCAGCATGCGTGGCAATTGCATCGTGATTGTCGCTCCGCGACCTTCACCATCGCTGGCCGCGCTGGCATCGCCGCCGTGCTGTCGCGCAATCGTGCGAACCAAAAATAGTCCCAGCCCTGTGCCCTTGGTGCGCATCACAGGCAAACTGGGTACGCGATAGAATCGCTTGAAAATCCGCTTCAGATGAACATCTGAAATTCCAATTCCATTATCGATGACTCGCAGAACCACCCACGCATCGTGTTCCACGGTGAGCTGCACGCGAATCTGCGGATTTTTCGGAGAATATTTCACCGCGTTGTCGAGCACGTTCATGATGGCCGCGCGCAAATCCTCTGGATTTCCGACGACAATCGTGGATAGGCCGCCAGTTTCATTCAGGAAACGGATTGCATCAGGTGCCAGGTGGTTTCGGAGCGCCACCACCTGGCAGGAATCTTCCACCATCTCCTTGATGTCCACGCGGATGCTGATGTCGTCCGGCCCGCGTTGGCCAACTTCACCGGCCTTCAGTACCTGCTCCACGGTCGCCAGCAACCGCTCGCTGTCATTGATCATGACGCGGTAAAACTCTTGTCGCTTTTCTTCGCTCAGGTCGCGCCGCTGCAGGGTTTCAAGATAGAGGCGGATCGAGGCGATGGGCGTCTTCAGTTCGTGGGTCACGGCATTCAAAAAGCTGTCATGGCGTTCGTTGCGGCGTATTTCTCTCACCAGGAAGATAGTGTTCAAGACTACGCCGGCAATCAAAATCCCAAAGAAGATAACGCCCAGAACCAGCGGAACAATTTCATGCCAGTTGAGGATCACCCAGCGGACATTCAACACAACCGCAAGCACCACCAGACAGGCACCCAGGGTGATGAAGAAAGCGATGGCTCCGCGACGGCGCGTAATCTTTTGCATATTCGTTCAAGCGTTTTCAGACAAACGAAAAGCCTGACGGCAGTATAGAGCGGATTTCCTTTAAGAAATCGCTCCAGCCGTCAGGCTTCAGGGCAGGAGAGGGACGTGAATCTCTTTACGAGGGCTGTACGCCCGCTGGCCGAGGATCGTTGGGGTCAAATTGAGCGATCTTGATCTGGCGCGCCAGGCCAAGTTTTTTCAGCAACCAGATGCCATAGTAGTTGGGATCGAATTCGTACCACGTCAATCCGTGCCGAGCCGATACAGGATGTGCGTGATGGTTGTTGTGCCATCCTTCTCCACCGGTCAGCAATGCAACCCACCAGCTGTTGCGGGAGTCGTCGCGGGTCTGGAAGCGACGGGAGCCCCATAAGTGGGTCGCAGAATTGACTAACCATGTCGCGTGCAGTCCAATGGTAACGCGAAGAAATACGCCCCAAAGAACCCACTGCCATCCGCCAATCGCCAGCAAAATCAGGCCTTCGATGGTCAATGGGACCCAGTGGTATTTGCTCAACAAAACATAAAACCGGTCCTTTGCAAGATCCGGTGCGTAACGGGCCAGCATACCGGTCTCGGTGTGGAGAGCTTTCCCTTTCAAAATCCAGCCGGCATGGGCCCACCAACCTCCCTCGGTGGGTGTATGGGGGTCGCCAACATGGTCGCTGTACTGGTGATGCACGCGATGCGTGGCTACCCAGAACATCGGTCCGCCCTCTAACGCTGTTGTGGCGAATATGGCCATGCAATATTCCAGCCACTTGGGAACTTTGTAGCCGCGATGCGTCAGCAGGCGGTGATAGCACATTCCGATGCCAATATTGATGGCCAGCATGTAGGTAATAGCGAGGACGGCCAGCGCGCTCCAGCTAAAGAAGAACAGGGC
>JBKQVW010000131.1:0-9492 GCA_052142955.1 Acidobacteriaceae bacterium
GCTTGTAGTTGAGGCTACCATGAGGTCTTTGGTGGTAGTAGTAGTCGGTCCAGGGTTGAAGGGAAGCGTCAACTACAAGCCGCCCATCAGCCGCTCCGACACCGGAACAACCTCTTGACCTTCTACAGGTACCCCACCAAGAATACGCCTCTCGCAGGGGCGCAGGCCGAGGTTAGGTCTGCGCTCCTGCGAGGTTCCCTGGGCAGCTAGGCGAGCACACTGAGCGTGTAGACATGCTGTGGCGTTTGCGGTGGGACGCTGAGAATTCCTTGTTCGCCGGTGGCAGTGGCGCAATATTCGATGGTGTCGTCGCCGGCAGCAAACGGGCCCAGTTTCGCCGTATACACAGAACGCCCCGCGTGCATCGCTCGAGAAGATTGCCACGCCTGTGTGCCCTGGCGTCGTGTCAGCAATTGGATGGCAAGAATGTTGGGCTGGTTGGGAGCGACGATGAAGATCCGCAAGGATTCTCCCGGCCTCAGCAACGATGGACGAGTCGGGAGGAAGAGGCGCATACGATTCGCGTGCTCCGGCGAGACGGCTGCGCGATAGGCGGCATCCATTTCGGGCGGAAGTTCATCCAGAAATTCCTTGATGGAAAGCCGAAGCCGCTCCAGGGCGATGCGGACAAACTTATTTTGCATGGAAGCGAGCTGGCCCTGGTTGTTGCGGGTTGCAATCGCCGCCTGATACTGCACCATCGTGTCCCGCACCATGGGCGCCATTGCCAGCCACAACGGAACCCCGTGCTGCAACACTTCCGCGCGTGCCTGGTTGAGATTTCCCACAGCTCTCAGCGCGACCGCGCGTTGCAGAACGGCGTTGAGCTGGTGCGCTTTTTCAAAGGCATCGCAGTAGGAAACCATGAAGCCCACAAAGCCGGCGAAGTAGCCGATGCGGTCCTGTTCCGCAGGCGAGACTGCCTGAGAAATAAGCTGGTGGAATTTTTCGGCCATGACGCGTTGATGCGGCAGAACTGAGAGCTCCGGTTCGACCGTCGCATAGACGAAGGCCTCGTCGTAATCACCGGTAAGTTCCCTCGTATTGGCATATCCCTGCTTATCGCGTGTACCGAGGAATGTGGACGATATCTCGTGGCCGCGATCGCATTCCTCAAAAAGTGTGGCCATTTCCGCGGCGCGAGGGCCTGACGCCTGTGCCGCGCAAAAATTCTGATAGTGTGCCGAAGCCGTCAAATTGCTGTCCCAACCGGCTCGCGCAAGATAGGTTGCCGTGGGATCGACGATGCGATGCCGCCAATGAATACCGAGCACACCCTGACATCCGAAATTCTGCGCACGGTTCATATCCATTTGAAATCGGCTGGCGCGGAACTGCGGAAACCACATGGAGGGGTCGTCTTCGAGCCAGGGGATGGGCCAGCGCTCGCGGCTGCCAAGCTTGCCGAAGGCCTCGTTGACAGGGTCCCAACCGAGCGAATCGCTCAATGCGGAAAAAACAATGTCTTCCGGGAGCCGTTCGTGGAGCGACTGAAAATGGCGCGTGACTCCGCCCCATCCAGCGACAACAAGCTGTTTGTCGGGCGCATGCCTTTTTAGAAAATTATGCACCTGCACAAACGGAGTCACCGACAACGGCACGTTTTTCTGTCGGCTCTCCCAGTTCGCATTCTCATCCTGCCACAGCCATACATAGTCCACCATGGGATAGCGTTCCAGCAGGTCGGCAAGACGCCGCTCCAGCAAATCGCGTGCGGTGGTGGACTCGATGAATCCATTGGGATGCAACAGCGCCTCCGGCGGAAGCGCGCGGACAATCTCCGCCGGGTTTTGATAGGGCTCGAAGCCGATGCCGGTGCGGATGCCGAGGTCGCCCGCGAAGCTGAACGCGGAGCGCAGCATCGCGGTGGTGCGCGCCGCCATGTCCCAGTTGTCGGCGGCGAGACGGGTCGCATCCGAGCCGAAAGTATCGGTGTCGAAGAACTGCGCGGCGCCCATGGAATAGGTCGAGGTGCGCTGGGGCAGATATCCCCAGCTCCGCATGGTGGTATCTTCCAGGGCGGCGCGATGGCCGCTGCCGGCAAATTCAAACGACAGGTAGGATTCGGCCATCGGACCCGGACAGTTTTGCGTGTAAACATGCATGCCGAACATGTTGAATCGCATCCGCAGCATGGCGGCAAAGTAGGCGCGGAAATCTTCTTCGTTGTAGACACTGATGCAGTTAAGAAAGTCCGGCCACGGGAGCAGCCCGCGGATCGCGAATCTTGGCGATGCGACCCAGCGTTGACCGTCGAGCGGCAGATGCAACGATGCGGGTGGATCGATGGGCGCTGTAGTGCCGTCGATGCCGAAGACGAGTCCCTGACGTCCTAAAAAGTCGAACACGGCGTAGAGCAGCGCTTGCTCGTTGACAGCGGAAAGAGTCACATTTTTGCCGGCCACGGCGATTTCATATTCCTCGGATTGCCTAAACCGCGAGGGATCGACCTCTAGCGTCAACACCAAGGAATCCACGGAGATGTTGTCGGAGGCGAGAGCGATCTGAGGAGCGGCGTGCAACATACGTAGTCCGCTGAGTAGTTCGCACGCTGCGAGGCGAGTCTTGACGGAATCGGCGGCGTGGTTGCGGAGGAGGATGCGTTGCGGCCGGACACGCTGCGCGTCTGCGGGAAGATGGGTGAGCAAACTGCTGGCCGAGGCAATGGCGCTGGCTTTTAGAAAATCTCTGCGATCCATAGTGATATTGTTCCCGAGGTAGCCAAACGTCTATGCGGAACTGCTGCATAATCGATTCAAGGCTGCATCCTTTTGCGAATTGTTGAGGTGTTGTGCAATTCGCGCCAACAGAGTAGCGAATGGTCGAAGAAACGAGTCAAGAAATCGAGTCCGAATCGAAACGAGGAGAGCCATGAGTGACTCCTATATTGTCTCGCCGAAACGCCTGACACGCCGCAGTATTTTGAAGTTGCCATTCCTTTGCTGGCTGCAAGCGTATTGCATGCGATTTGCATTTGCTAAGACACCACTGTGGGGAAGAGTTGAGGCAGCGGCGAAAGTCACCCCGGTTTCTCCAGCGCGCCGGAGCACGAGCCTGAACGGAGCCTGGACCCTTACCTACGGCAATTGCCCAAACTGCGGCCAAAGCCAAGAGGCAACATCTCCGCCGGCAGACTGGGTTACAATTCCGGCTACTGTTCCGGGCAATGTAGAGATGGACCTGGTCGCGGCCGGCGGTATGGAGCCACTGGAAAAAGGAAACCGTGTGTATCAGGCGCTGGATATTGAATCGTACCAATGGTGGTATCGGCGCACATTTTCGGTCGAAGCTGCAGAGCCGGACGAGAAGGCGGAACTGGTGTTTGACGGCCTTGATTGCCTGGGAACGGTCTGGTTGAACGGCAAACTTGTCGGGCGGAGTGCAAACATGTTGATCGGTCACCGCTTCGATATAACTTCTCTGCTGCTGCCGAACCAGGCGAATGAAGTGGTGGTGCGAATCGATCCAGTCGGCGATCTTGATCCGCTCATGGTTCGCAAGCCTCCGCACGTGTTTGGATGGGACATCATGCCTCGCATTGTCAGTGCCGGTTTGTGGCGCGACGTGCGTGTGGAGTGGTCACGTCCGGTGCAACTCTCAAGCCTCTACTGGTCCACGCAATCGGTCGAGGTGGAAAGGAATACAGCCCAGGTAGCAGTGCAATGGGAGATTTCCGGGACAGCCGAGCACAGGGGTCAATACAAGGTAGAGGTGAAACTGGAACGCAATGGCCGCACCGCATTGAACGCGAAAATCCCTGCGCCGCGGCCAAGCGGACAACAGACCTTCACGATGAATGCTGTCGATTTATGGTGGCCGCGGGGGTACGGGGAACCGTCACTCTACGAGGCGACCGTGAGCCTGCTGGACCACCGTGGGGTGGTGCTCGACCGGCAAACCGCTCGGGTGGGAATCCGCACTGTAGAACTGCGGCGAAGCGATGAGGTAACTCCGGAGAAGCCGGGCGAGTTTGGATTTGTGGTGAACGGGGTTCCGATCTTTGTAAAGGGCGCGAATTGGAGCGCGCTGGATGCCCTGCACAGCCGAGATGCAGAACATTTGCCGGCTGTTTTTCCAATGTTGGCCGAGCTGAACTGCAACATGGTGCGGTGCTGGGGCGGGAACGTGTACGCATCGGATCGCTTCCTTGATCTGTGCGACGAAACCGGCCTGCTGGTGTGGCAGGACTTTGCCATGGCATGTGCCGCATATCCCCAGGATGACGCTTTCGCTGCGTCAATTGGGACAGAGGCCGAAGCGGTAGTCACGCGAATGCGCAATCATCCCAGTCTTGCAGTGTGGTGCGGCAACAACGAATGCGACGATTCGATCGCTGAGCGCCAAACTCCGGAGGCGACCATCACCGATCCAAACGATGACAGGCTGAGCCGGCAGGTACTTCCGGCGATAGTGAAGCGTCTGGATCCAGATCGTGCGTATCTGCCCAGTTCGCCGTATCACAGTCCCGCTGTCGTGGCGGCAGGCAACAACATGCAGCGGATGCCGGAGGTGCATCTGTGGGGGCCGCGCGGATATTTCAAGACGCCGTTCTATACCGATGAACCCGCCCATTTCGTCAGCGAGATTGGATATCACGGCTGCCCGGCGAGGTCGTCGCTGGAACGGATGTTCGATCCGGAATTTCTGCAGCCGTGGGTACAGGACCATCAATGGAACGACGAATGGCTCACCAAGTCGGTTCGATTCCGTCCCGATTCAACGACAACAGTTGGGCGGAACGACCTGATGATCAAGCAGGTGCGGGCATTCTTCGGAACCGTACCGGAGAAGCTTGACGATTTCATTGCGGCATCGCAAATGTGCCAGGCGGAAGCGCTCAAGTTCTTTGTCGAATTATGGCGCCAGCAAAAAGGACCAAAGCAGGGCATTCTTTGGTGGAACCTGCGTGACGGATGGCCGATACTTTCCGACTCCGTTGTGGATTACTACAACACGAAGAAACTGGCGTTCCGGTATATCCAGCGCGTGCAGCGGGACGTTCAGGTGATCTGCTGCGAAAACGTAGGGGGTCAGCATTCCATTGTGGTCGTGAATGACACGTTGCAACCGGTAACCGGCGGGATGAAACTTTGGCGTACGGGTGACAACAAAAACCTGTTGGAGAGGTCGTTTACTGTGGAGCGCAATGGCAAAGCGGTGATTGGAACATTGCCGCATCCCGCGCAATCGGAGATGTGGCAATTCGAATGGACGACAGAAGGAACAGCCTCTCATGCCAGCCATTATGTGGCCACTTCCACCACAATCAATTTGGAACAGTATCAGCAGTGGATGAGATCCACGAGCCTGGTCTGAGGAATTGAGAATTGAACGGCGGAACCTTTGGAGAGCGGAGTTCTTGCTCCTTGTTTGCGCGGAAGATACTGGTTGATAACTTAGACAGCGCGGTCCCGGTACACTTTCGCTCTCGGTTCGGCTGTCTTGGCAATATGCGGGCGGGGAAGGCGGCCAGTCCAATTGGCCCATCCCCAGAAGACCGCTGTGGTGGAACTGAGCAGGCCCGCAACGGTGCCAATCTGGCGCGGACTGTAATGCGTGGAAGCGATGCCGGCGCCCATCATGGAGATCATCATCATGGTCCAGGTAAGGGTTTCGATGGTGGCGAAAACGCGGCCGCGATAGTTATTGGCGACGGTGCGCAGAAGATAGGAATAGTTCAGAACAGAGTTGACGGCCATGCCGCCGCGCGACAAAAAAATGAAAAGCAGGGCCATCTCGAATCCCTGGGCCCGGCTGAATGCGACGTACGCTGCTCCGTGGACGATGTAGTCGATGAAGACGGTCAGTTTGTATGCGTCAAAGGAAAGGTGTCTGCCCAGCCAGTTCGCGAACACTCCTCCCAGCAGCAGGCCCAGGCCGGCGCAGCCCCAGATGATGCCAATTCCCGAAGCGCCGCGATTGAAAACCACTTCGCCGAATAGCGTGAACAGAATCTGGGCCGCTCCGCCACCCATGGCCCAACCCACCGAAAGCAGCGCGATGGCGAGTACCAGCGGCACCGAGCGCATGTAGCGCAGGCCCTCGCGATACTCGTGCCAGGGCCGGACGACTTCCTCTTCCGCCAGCACATTGCGTTTGGCACGAAAGCCCTCGGTATCCGGCGCCCGCAGGTGAGAAATCGACCATGCGGAAAAGACGAACGAGAGGGCGTTGAAGATAAATGCCCATTTGTAGCCAATGGCGATTACGGTGGCGCCCAGGAATGTTCCGATGGTCAGCGTCATCCACTGCGTAGTCTGGGTCAGTGAGTTGGCAGTGTGGATTTCCTTGGCATTCGCGATCGTCGGCAGGATGGCGGCACGTCCCGCGGTAAAGAAAGGTGAGGCGACCATCAGCAGTGTGCTGAACAGATACAGCACCCAAACACGATGCGCCGTAACGGCGAAGATGAAGCCGAGCGCCACCAATGCCCGCATCAGATCGCTGGCAATCATGATTTTTTTGCGGTCCAGCCGGTCGAGCAATACGCCAGCCACCGGCCCCATGGCAATGGCCGGGATGGCACGCGCTAACAGGACGCCGGTGACGACCAGGCCGGAATGGGTGAGCGCCATGGCCAGCGCAAACACGGCGATGTTGTTGAAATTGTCGCCAATTTCGCTGACAATCTGCCCCATCCAGGTGTAGCGATAATTGCGATTTTCGCGGAGGAGCTCGAGGAACTCGTGCATCAGCCAGCCACATTTCCTGAAGCTTGGGTAGACCGTGTCGAGCTGTCGTCGCTCATGGCATTGAGCGTATCAAAGCCGGCCGTCGCACGCGGCACAGAACGAAGAAATACTGACCGAGGGAATTGTTTCTGCCTCGTTCGCCGGCGCGATCATTCAATCTTGAAAACAGCAAGTCCGCCGCCGGCTGTCTTGTCGCGGCGGACGGTGCAGCGGAAATTGGACAATTCCGCTTCCGTGGCTGTCAGGGGTTTGGTGGCGGACCATAGGTCTGTGACGGCATAATTGCCGCGGCCGGCCAGCCCAATGTCCTTCAAATCAATCTTCAACTTCAAGGTTGCGTCCTGATCCTGACTCAGGTTCGCGGCAATCAAGATTGCGGTACGGTCATCCCAGCGTATGTAGGGAACTGGTACGCGAAGATTCGCGGTGTGCTGCACGGCCTTCAGGTTTGGCATTTTCCCTCCGGGCCACATGGCGAGCACCCGCGCATACTCTTTGCGGATGGCCATCATTTTCTTGACATCGAGGAACATGTCCCGGTGTTCCGGCTGCTGCAGCTCCTTCCAATTCAGCATGGCGCCGTACAGCCATCGACCCTTCCCGGCATTCTTGCCGTCGTAGAGATCTGGAGACAATTCAGGTAAAGGATGAAATGTAGCGTCGAACTCCTCACCGGAAAAGAAGATAGGGATCATCGGTGAGAACAGGAAGGAGTATCCGAAGATCGACCGGCTACCCTGCGCGACGTAGGGATTCTTGTTCAGCGGAAATCCCGTCCAGCCGTTGTCGTGGCAGCTCAGTTGAATCGACGACCCCCAGGATAGCGTGGCGATGTAGAGATTCGCGTTCGGACCGACAATCAGACCTCCAGAAGATTCATCAGCGTCCACAAGTAGCGGCCTGCTCTTCCATTCTTCAGCGTGAAGCTGCCACTGTTCGCCCATATCGTTGCGCACGGTAATGTTTGTGATCGGCCTTCGAGGGACATGTTCGAGCGCGATTTTCACATCCGGAAGTCCATCGGGCTTGGATGGCTCCTCACCGGTCCTTCTGCCAACCTTATCGGCGGATAGGCCCACGAGACGCACGCCAAGCGCACCATCATCCTTGGTGCTGCCTTCAAGGATGCTGCAATCCTGAAATTTGATCTGCACCTGGTAGTAGCCGGTTCGACCGAATTTGCGGTCATAAAATCCCGGCAGATCATGGACTAAAACTTGATTCAAGGCACCCGTGTCGGTGTTCGAGATTGGGTTCTCTCGCTGCGAAAAGTCCGTCACCCCTGGGATGACAGCGTTCAGCTCTTCCCAGATGACGATGGGATGACCGGCGGCAGCGGCATTCTGCCGAATGCGTTCCCATAGATCGGGCCGATAAATGCTGACGTCCAGCCGGTAGCCGTCCACTCCGTAGATGGTGACGAAATCCGTGTAGATCTTCACCCACCAGTCGTCGAGATCCGTGTGCCCGCCGCTCCAGTCGAAATCTGTCATGCCCCAGCTGCCGCCGCGAAACCAATCCGGATGCTGCCGGATAACAGGGCTGTCACTCATCAGCCCGTGCGTGATGACATCGAGAAACACCTTGATGCCGCGCTGGTGGGCTTCCTCGATCAACTGCTTGAAATCTGCGGCTGTTCCCAGAGTGGGATCGAACTTGTCCGGTTCGATAACAGCATATTGTGTCCAAATATTGTAGAAGTGGTGAGCGTCGGCCAGGGAATAACCAGTCAACCAAAGGCCGTTGATACCCAACTCCTGAAGGTAGGGAAGCCTCGATTGCAAGCTGCGGAAGGTGCCGCTTTCGGGGCCATTCGGCGAGGTAAATCCCTTGGTCGCGACTTCATAAATGATCAGGTCCTTCATCCATCTGGGCGAAGGCGGTTGGATTGCGTTTGCGGGCGGGTTGCTCGCCGTTCCCCGGGCAGACAGTTCGAATCCCCCAGACAGCGCTGCCAAGTGTAGGGGTGGCCATACGGCGAAGAAAGTCCCGGCCTTCAGAACATCTCGTCGTGAGATGGGTCGAAGTCGAGCGTCTTTTTCCTTCATTGCCAGCCTGCTCCGGTTTGTATCTTTGTTTTTCTTCTTCTGTTCTACACTTCGAGCCTGACACCGCAAATTTTTCAAGAGAACCGCGATTGAAACAGGAATCCTAGAGCGGTTCTCCTTCAGATGTAAACCGAAGTCACTGCTCTCAATCGCCATTCCTTTAAGAAATGGCGCTCGATCGCGCGAAGCACAGTTCGTCGAAATGCCAAAGTCTTTCGTGAGATTGTGACGAATGGATAGGAGACTTTCAGGTCGGGAAGCATATGGTAGGCACGAGGAGACTCGAACTCCTGACCTCTACCGTGTCAACCTTCTTGTACCCTCTATAATCAACAACTTACATGGCACGGGTCGCAGCTGTAAGTTATTGAAAAGACAGATAGAGCACAATAAGGTCGGCCTTATTGTGCATGAACTGTGCATGAGAAGCATGCCAGCAGAGGACCATCTCGTGGGGCGTGAGGTGCCGCCGAGGGCAGAAGCGGGCGCGACCTGCATTGTAGACGTTTGAGTTATGAGTTGTGCAACGCCAACTGGTTATCAACGGAAGCCGCTCGCGTTCCTCAGTGCAATTCAGCATCGACCTTTGTTTTCGATTAGATCGAATATCGGACTCTCAAGGCCCGGTCCTCCGAAAGGTTGGTCCAGTCTAAGCCGAAACTAGAATTGACAAACAACGCAGATTGCGTAATTATTAACGTATTGTGCGTAGCAATGGATTGCTTGACGCATTGATGCCGCCCACCCGTCAG
>JBKQVW010000132.1:0-2795 GCA_052142955.1 Acidobacteriaceae bacterium
CTTTGAAAGGGAAAGATGAAGACGTTTCACTCGACCCCGGCATTTTGAACACGCTCATCATCGAACTGCTCGAAAATGCAGGTGCGGCTGTGCAGCACAGCATTGAGGACCTTGGTGGCGCACCAGGATTTTCCTCAGCCATGACCATCTTGCACGCCGAAAATCCCCAGACCGTATTCGACGCTGCTCTTTTACAACTCAGGCAGCCCCTGACCTTAGTACCGACTTGATCTGGCGGCGATTAACAACAGCCGAGTCTCGTGCTCACGCGCGAGCCGGATTATCTACTAGCTGACCGCTCGAGCGTGGCGGCAAACTGTTGCCGCGGAAACGCTGAGTTGTTCGCCGGCCGCCGTGATCAAAATGCCCGGCGCAAGCGGAGCGTGGATTTCCGCAACAGAGCCGGCTACGCATGGCTACCCAAGTTTCCGCCCTTTTGCCCGGTCGTTGTGGAGGCCGGCCATCGCTGCCATCACCGCTAACAACGTGGCGGGCTGGTATCCCGCCGTCGGCCGGCCGAAGCGCTCCGGTGCGGGTAGTTGAAGAGACTACAGTCCAGGTTCTGGACTCACTTCCTGCTAAAAGAATCAGAAGTCATCCACGTCAGGAATCGAGGTGAACGAGATTTGCGTTGGGGCGAAGTCGAGCCAGAGTGAATCCAGCCGAAATGCTTATGCAGGATGGCCTGCGTCGGATTGTCTGGAGCAAAAAGTTTGCAATAAGCGCGTTGTTATGATATCTACATAATCACTTTAGGATTGCTCATCAATGGATCGCGTGGGACATCCCGTGGTGACAGAAAAGGCCAGCCAAGGTCTTCGCCCCTGGTCTACGTTCGCGCTTATTCCGGTACGAATTAGCATAATTATTAGCATTATTTCGCTCAATTCCGGGTGACGCGCACTTAAAACGAGATTAAAAAGAGGCCGTCATCCAGGAGCGATGACGGCCTCTTCGTTTTTGGTGTCGAAGTTCAAGGAGACCGTGATGGCAGGACAACCGATACCCAGTAACGAAGAACAGCTTGCGACGGCAGCGACGCTGCGCCGAGTGCCAGCGAATGAAGCATTGGAGACGTCAGGCTCAGCGGCCAGGATGACCGGCGCACAGATGCTCTGGCGCTGCCTGGAGGCCGAAGGCGTGCGCCATGTATTCGGCTATCCCGGTGGGGCGGTTCTGCCGATTTATGACGCCCTCCGCGGCTCCAGCATCCATCACGTTCTAGCTCGCCATGAACAGGGTGCGACTCACATGGCTGACGGATACGCCCGCGCTACCGGCAAGGTTGGCGTGGCGGTCGCCACTTCCGGTCCGGGCGCAACCAACATGGTGACCGGCATTGCCACCGCCATGCTGGATTCCTCGCCGGTTGTCTGCATCACCGGACAGGTCAATAGTAAGCTGCTCGGCACAAACGCCTTCCAGGAAGTGAACATCACGTCGGTTACGCGCGCCATAACCAAGCGCAACTATCTGGTCACCAATGCCGCCGAGATCGAGAGAACGATTCACGAAGCCTTTCGAACAGCCCGCACCGGTAGACCCGGTCCCGTGCTGGTGGATATCACCAAAGACGCACAGCAAGGCATGTGTACTGCCGCACCGATCCTCGCCAAACCGAACGCCGGGAGCGAGGTCCGCGCATTTCCTGCGCAAGCACAGTTGGCACAGGCAGTTGAGTTGATTGTCAACGCCAAGCGTCCCGTGATCCTCGCTGGACAAGGCGTCATCATATCGGGTGCTATGCTCGAGTTGCACACGCTTGCCGAACGCTGTGAAATTCCGGTGGCGCTCACGTTGCTTGGACTGGGAGGGTTTCCCGCTTCGCACTTTCTCCACCTCGGCATGATGGGCATGCATGGCGAAGCATGGGTCAACACGGCAATTCAGGAATCGGATCTGCTGATTGCCCTTGGCCTTCGATTTGATGACCGGGTTACGGGCGATCCCAAGCGCTTTGCACCGCACGCAAGAAAGATCCACGTCGAAATCGACCCTTCCGAGGTCAACAAGAATGTCGCCGTCGATCTTCCGCTAATCGGCGATTTGCGTGAAGTGTTGATGGCGCTGTTGCCGGAAGTCAAGCCGACGCGGCGCTCCGCCTGGCTTAACTTCATTCACCAACAGCGGGAGAGTACCGCCGCGCATGATATTAAGAACCATCCGGACGATAGCCGCCTCCATGCGGCTCACGTGATCGCCGATCTTTGGCGCGAAACCAACGGCGAAGCCGTCATCGTGACCGACGTGGGACAGCACCAGATGTGGGAGGCTCAATACTACAAGCATGAGCATCCACGTTCGTTGATCACCTCAGGCGGATTCGGCACGATGGGCTTCGCCGTACCTGCAGCAATCGGCGCGAAAATGGCTCGACCGCAGAGCGAGGTCTGGGTAATTGTTGGTGACGGCGGATTGCAGATGAGCATGCCGGAGCTGATGACATTGGTACAGGAAAACCTGAAGATTAATATCGCCGTCATCAACAACGGCCACCTCGGAATGGTGCGACAGTGGCAGGAGTTCTTCTATGAGAAGAATTACCAGTCCTCTCCCATCATGAGCCCTGACTTTGCCAGGATGGCAAAAGTGTTTGGATTGGCTGGCCTGACCGTGAGGCAACGCAGTGAGGTCGCGCCCGCCCTCCGTGTCGCGCGCCAGCGCGTCGACCCAGTGCTCATCGACTTTCGCGTGCAGGCCGAAGATTCGGTGTACCCGATCGTGCCCGCCGGCGCTGACCTAAAGCAAATGATCCGGCGCCCAAAAAGATTGCAGTAATGAAGTGGTTAGCAACC
>JBKQVW010000133.1:0-61184 GCA_052142955.1 Acidobacteriaceae bacterium
GCTTCAGGATGGTTTGAACCAAGGGTATGACGGGCTTGAGGATGGTTTCAACCAGCGGAACGACCGGCTTTAGAATGGCTCCGATGATCGGAAGAGCCGCCTTGAGCGAGTTGTGCTCTGGCAACTGGTCGAGAAGAACTACGTTAAGCAGAGACTTATTTACCTGGATGCGGCCGTTGTAATCGATAAAGCCAAGCTTGCGAAATCTATTCATGAAGAAGCTGACGCGGGACCGCGTGGTGCCGATCATGTCCGCCAAGGTCTCCTGCGTGATCTGCGGGATCAGCGTTTCCGGTTCGCCCGGTTTGCCAAACTCCGCCATCAACAAGAGAATCCTCGCCAGACGTTTTTCGCTGGAGTTGAAAAGTTGATCGACAAGATCGGCCTGGGTTCGCATACTGCGGGCCAGCAGAAACTTCAGGAACAGATCGGAGAACGTATGTTCCTCGCGTATCACGCGGATCATCTCCGCCCGCTCTATCTTGAGCGCTGTACAGGTGGTAATCGAAGTGGCCGTCGCCAACCGACGCCCAACCGCTCCGGCAATCGACTCCTCTCCGATGAAGTCCCCGGCTGAAAGGAGCGTAATCGTAGCTTCTTTTCCTCTTTCCGAGACCACGGTGAGCTTTGCGCGGCCCTTCTGCAGATAGAAAACGGAGTCAGCGGAATTTCCCTGCGAAAAGAAAGCGTGCTTTGGTTTCAATTTGACGATCCGTCGTCCGAGCCCGGCCTTCGCAAGAAAGGCAGCGGCGTCAAAGGTGGTGTTTTCTGATTCAGTCATGTGAAAGGCCTCTTCTGTGTGCGATCTTCACAGCGGGAACGATGGATCCTTCGATCGACGGCCAAGCCCGAATCAATGCAAAAAGACATTGCGGCGAATATCTCAGCGTCCGTGACGGTCGGTCTTTTCCACAACGAAGAACAAGCGCCCCATTCTTGAGCGCATCTGCGCTTGCCTTACCCATGATGGTCACCAGCAAGAGCAACTGTCTGTTCTATTTTGCTCAGCCTCCGCAAATTCATCCTGTAAGGATGAAGGATGAATGCGGCACAGGGTCACCTTCCTCTTTTCCGGGTTCACGCGGCCTTGAGTTGCTTGGTCTTCGACCCGATGCACTCGATCAGATCATTCCAGGACTTGGCGAACGATGCGACCCCTTCTCCGAGAAGCTGGGCGGCCACGGCGTCCGTATCAATACCGGCCTTGGCGAATTGAGACAGTACTTCGTCGGCATGTTCGGGCAAGGCCTCGGCGAATTCTTCATGATCTGCGAGGGCTTTCAGCGTGACCTCGGGCATCGTGTTCACGGTGAAGGGCAAGGCGAGGCCCTGAACGTACAGGATGTCGGAGGCTTTGGGGTCCTTGGTTCCGGTGCTGGCCCAGAGAAGGCGCTGGGAACGGGCGCCGGCATTCAAGATGCGTTGCCACCGCGGCGAATCGAGCAGAGCACGATATCTCTTATAGGTCTCCCAGGCAATGGCGATGCCAAGCCGGTTGTGCAAAGCCTCTGGCGCTTTGTCCGCTACCGCAACATCCCAGCGACTGACGAACAGCGAAGCCACGGAGCCAACATCGGGATTCAGCCCGGCGGCGATGCGTCGTTCGATTCCGCGCAGGTATGCCTCGGCGGCCGCGACATATTGCGCGCTGGAGAACAGGAGAGTCACGTTAATCGGCACGCCTGCGAAGATTGCCTCCTCAATGGCGGGGAGACCTTCGCTGGTACCGGGAATCTTGATGAAGAGATTGGGGCGCTCCGCACGGGCATGAAGGGCCTTGGCGGCAGCGAGGGTATCCGCCGTCTTGCGGGCCAGCAGTGGCGACACCTCGAGAGACACCCAGCCGTCCACGCCATCGGTCCGGTCGTGGATCGGGCGAAACAGATCGGCAGCCTGCCGGAGGTCCTCGATCGCCAACTCGAAGAACAGCTCCTCGCCCGATTTGCCTTCCTTCACCTTCTGCCGAATGAGGTCGTCGTAGTCGTTGCTGTTCTTGATGGCGTGATCGAAGATGGTGGGATTCGAGGTAAGACCCGTGATCGAGAACTCCTCGATGTAGCGTTGCAGTGTTCCGCTGGTCAGCAGTCCGCGGGTGATGTTGTCGAGCCAAAGGCTTTGGCCCAATTCGTGGAGTTTCTGTGTAGCTTTCATCATTTCTTTCCTCAACAGTGGTTCCTTCTCATTTCGTTCTGTTGTTCGAGCGCCGGCATTTTCGCATTCGGCGTCGCTGAAGTGAGCGGACAGAGAAGTCTCGATCCGCTCTCAAGCGAGCGTCGCCTCCAGTTGTGTTCCACCCAGACAAGAGACATCCATGCTGTCATCTTCGACACCATGGTGGCAGAGATGACATCATGGATCAGTCCGGCATGCACACCGCGAAGTTCGTTCGCGGCGATGGACGCTACGATGCTGTCGAGCCGACAAACACGGGCATTGACCGGGCTTATCCCATCTTGGCATCTCGCTGAAGTTTCGCCCGTCGTTCTTCGTATTCCTCGCTTGTGATCTCGCCAGCGGCATACCTCTGTTGCAGGAGCTGTAGAGGCGTTTGCATTTGCCGGTAGCTAACCCAGTTGCTTCGCCTCACGGGCATCATGAATGAGAAGAACATGATCCAGAGGATCACCCAGAAAATCCACCAGTATGCGTGCATTCCGAACCAGTAATAGTGATACATAGACACCTCCACGGTGTTGTTACTCAATACTGCAAGACTCCAAACCGATTGGATCTGGCCTGACGAATCAGTGCAGTCTATGCCTGACTTGCCAGATGCATCGTGCTCAGCCCGATCCTGCCCAGTCCCATGTGGTTCCTTCTCGTTTAGTTCTGTTGTTCGAGCGCCTGCACTTTCGCCACTCGGCTTCGATGACGTTCGGCGCCGCTGAAACGAGACGCCAGGAAACTCTCGATCAGCTCCCAGGCGAGCGCCGGCCCGATCACATTTCCACCGAGACAAAAAACATTCATGTCGTCATCTTCGACGCCCTGGTGGGCGGAGAATATATCGTGGATCAGTCCGGCACGCACACCGCGAATCTTGTTCGCGGCGATGGAAGCGCCAACCCCACTGCCACAGAGCGCGATTCCGCGCTCAACTTCCCCTGCTGCGACGGCCCTCGCCATGGGGATGATGAAGTCGGGGTAGTCGTCTCCGGGATTCAATTGGTGTGCGCCGAAGTCCACGACCTCGCATCCCGCGCCCCGCAGCGACCCTGCCATTTGCTCTTTCAAAGCAAATCCACCATGGTCCGATGCGATTCCCACGCGCCTCATACTTTCCCTTGGGTTCCGAGCAGCAGGTGACCGGCGCGACTGCAGATGTTGTCGACGCTGAATCCGTAGTGTTCCATGACGACCGGACCTGGAGCCGATGCCCCGAAGGTGTCGACCGCGATCACGGAAATCTGAGGACCGACATACGATCTCCAGCCGAGAGAAACTCCGGCCTCGATCGCAAGCAGAGGCACGCCCGGCGGCAGGACCGTGTCGCGATATTGGTCTGACTGTGCCGAGAAGATGTTTGTACTCGGAACGCTCACTACCCTAACCCGGACACCCTGACTCATTAATTGATCCCGGCTCTGCAACGCCAGATGCACTTCCGAGCCGGTGGCGATCAGGATGATGTCGGGTCGTGTCGCAGGGTCGCAGTCGGCGAGGATATAGCCACCGAGCGGAACCCCTGCAGGAATGCCGGGATAGCGCGCGAGATCGAGCACGGGGAGTTCCTGGCGGGTCAACACCAGGGCAACGGGGCCTTCGCGGCGCCCAATCGCAATTCGCCAGGCTGCCACCGTCTCATTGGCATCCGCGGGACGCAGGACAACCATGCCGGGAATCGATCGTAATCCGATCAGTTGTTCGACAGGCTGATGGGTGGGACCGTCTTCGCCCATGGCGAGGCTGTCGTGGGTGAAGACATAAATCACTGGCAGGCTGTTCATAGCAGCGAGGCGCATGGGCGGACGCATGTAGTCGCTGAAAACCAGGAAGGTTCCGCCATAAGGGATGAGACCGCGATGCAGCGCCATGCCGTTCAGGATGGCGCCCATGGCGTTCTCGCGAATGCCGAAATGCATGTTGCGGGCCGCCCAGTTTTCAGGCTCGAAGTTTCCGGCGCCCTCTATATTGGTGTCGGTGCTGGGAGCAAGATCGGCCGAGCCTCCCATCATTTCCGGCAGGTGAGAAGCGAGAGCCTCAATCGTCTTTCCCGAAGCGATGCGGGTCCCTGGCACGTGGGGTGCTGGCATTGGCATGCCAGTTCCGTGACGCGCTTTACATCGGCACAGGTCTCACTGCAGTATTTCTTGCCGTTTGCGGGGACACAGTTGCAAGCAGGATGCGCACATTTCGATGTTGCAGTCATAAGAACTCCTTGTTGTCGAATGGACCTTCTCTTGCGAAGGCATTGCACGAGAAAGCCTATTTCAGCCCCGCGCTTTAGAACAGCATCGCACCTATCGAAGTCACAGTCTGGTCCGTTTTGCTCACGATTGGCGGATCGCGTGAAAGCGACTCTCAAAACGCCATACGCGAAGCTACGCTGGATTTGCATGATGTTTTCGCCCAGAAATCGCGATCGAGAGTCATGGGCGAACATCTAAGGAGTGCGCTGTTGGACAGGTCGGGTGCGCCCAGAGGCCAGATCGTCCTTGCTTGCGTGAGCAAAAGAACACAGTCTTTCTTCTGCGAATATACGAGGATCGGGATGCGGCCTCTTCCATGCTGCGATGAGGAAATCATCATGCCCCAGGCAACTGCCTCGCATTTCCACCCTGCGAAAATTCTTCTGCCAATCGACTTCAGTTCATCGTCCTATGCTGCGTTGGAGACGGCAGCAGAAATCGCTGGGCACTTCCAGGCTGAGCTCTACCTGATTCATGTCATTCCGAAGCTTCCCATTGTCACGGGAGCCGATTTCTTTGACGAAACGGCGGTCCTTCAAAGCGCTAGAAACCACGCAGAGCAGCAGTTGGCCGAGCATGTTGCCTCGCTTGCTTCCAAGGGGATCAGGGCTCGTTCCCATATCGAAGTTGGCAATGATGTCACCGCCAGCATCATGAGGGTGATCGAACGAGAGCACGTAGATTTGGTCGTGCTTTCCACCCACGGTATGTCTGGATGGAGGCTGGAGGTTTTCGGATCGATCGCGGAGAAGGTCGTAAAGCTCGTGCAGTGTCCGCTGCTCCTTCTGCGGTCTGTGAAAGCAGTTGGAGACGTTTAAAACCCAAGCTCAAGGTCTGGCGGCGCCTCTTCAGAACCTTCGATGAGTTGTCAAGTTTGGATGACTGTCTGGCTGCACAGAAACAGATTACGAAGTGTTTCCATAGGACACGCCGATTGCAGCAGTCACGGCCCTTCCAACTGGGAAACCACTCGGCTCTTTGGTGAGCAAAACTGCACAGCTTACTCATCCCCAAACGGATAGTCTTTGCGGTAGCGCCACAGAGATGGCGCCGAGAGCTTCTCCATGAAGAGGCCAGCAGATATTTTGGCCATGGCGGAGGCAATAACGATGCTCCCGTGGAGCGATCGAGACATCGTCCGCCGTCCATCCGCGAACGGAGACGGCTTGTTCAACACCCCACAAGAGCAGAAGGACGGTCATCGTGAAACCGAATGCAGAGAAGCCCCAGCCCGAGACGAAGCCAGAGATCAGGCCTGCGTCCAAAGACGGCGCGAAGCCTGAGCCCAACGACGACCTGAAGTCTATTCCCATGCCGGAACTCGAGAAGAAGCTGGGGTCGACTCCGGATGGGCTCAGCCAGGCGGAGGCCGAGAAGCGGCTGACGCAATACGGCCCGAACGAGATCGCGGAAAAGAAGACCAATGTAATCCTGAAATTTCTCAGTTATTTCTGGGGTCCGATTCCGTGGATGATTGAAGCGGCGGTCATTTTGTCGGGAGTCGTCAAGCATTGGCTGGATTTTTTCATTATTCTATTTCTGCTTTTCTCCAACGCCGTGGTCGCCTTCTGGGAAGAACACCAGGCGGGCAACGCCATTGATGCACTGAAGGCCACGCTGGCAATCAAAGCCCGGGTCAAGCGCGATGGAAAGTGGACCACTCCCAAGGCAAGTGAACTGGTACCTGGCGACGTCATACGCCTTCGGTTGGGCGACATTGTGCCGGCGGATGCGCGCCTGCTCGCTGGCGACTCCGTGGAAGTGGACCAGTCCGCGTTGACTGGAGAATCCTTGCCCGCTACGCGCAAACCGGGCGAGGCGGTGTTTTCCGGCTCGATTCTGCGCCAGGGCGAAGCCGACGCCATGGTGTACGGCACAGGAACAAACACCTACTTCGGCAAGACCGTGCAACTGGTCGAAGAGGCCCATACTGTTAGCCATTTTCAGCGCTCCGTGCTGAAGATTGGCAATTACCTGATTATTCTCGCCGTGGCATTGGTGGCCGTGATTGTCACCGTCGCGCTGTTCCGTCACGATCCGGCCCTCGATACGTTGGAGTTCGCCCTAGTGCTGTTGGTGGCCGCGATTCCGGTGGCTATGCCTACGGTGTTGTCCGTGACCATGGCGGTCGGCGCGCGTTTGCTGGCAAAAAAACAGGTGGTTGTGACGCGGTTGGCGGCCATTGAGGAGCTGGCTGGCGTCGACATTCTGTGCTCGGACAAGACCGGCACACTAACCCAGAACAAGCTCACGTTGGGGGATCCATTCACCGTAAACAATATCCCTGGCGACCAGGTCATTCTGTGGGCCGCACTGGCTTCGCGCGCGGAAGACAAGGACACCATCGACCTTGCCGTGATTGGCGGGGTGAAGGACGATAAGGCGCTAAAGAGCTATCAGGTCCTCCATTTCGAGCCATTCGATCCGGTGCACAAGCGCACCGAAGCCACCGTGAAAGGCGGGGACGGAAAACAGTTTTTTGTGGCCAAGGGAGCGCCGCAGGTCATTCTGGAAATGTCAAAAAATGCCGCTGATGTAAAGCCGGCTGTAGAGAAGGCCGTCAATGACTTTGCCGGACGTGGCTTCCGTTCGCTGGGCGTGGCTCGGGCGGACGAGGAAGGCAACTGGCAGTTTGCCGGCGTGCTGCCAATGTTCGATCCACCGCGCGAACAGGCCAAGGCAACCATTGCGAGCGCGGAACAGATGGGTGTGAAGGTCAAGATGGTTACGGGCGACCAACGGGCCATCGCACGCGAAACGGCGAAGCAATTGGGGATGGGAACGAACATCCTGGATGCCAGTACTTTGCAAGACAAGAAGCAGCAGGACGGGGCGCAATCCTCGCAGGCCATCGAAAAAGCGGACGGCTACGCTCAGGTATTTCCGGAAGACAAATTTCACATTATTGACGTCCTGCAGAAGCTTGGCCATTTTGTCGGGATGACCGGCGATGGCGTGAACGATGCTCCCGCGCTGAAACAGGCCGATTGCGGCATTGCCGTTTCCGGGGCTACCGATGCGGCCCGCGCGGCAGCTTCCATCGTGCTGCTGGCACCCGGTCTGTCCGTGATCATTGACGCGATCAAGGAGGCCCGCAGGATTGTCCAGCGGATGAACAGCTATGCGATCTACCGCATCGCCGAAACATTGCGCGTGCTTTTGTTCATGGTGCTGGCGATCCTGGTATTCAACTTCTATCCAGTGACCGCGGTGATGATTGTGATGATTGCGGTGCTCAACGACGGGGCCATCCTGTCGATTGCGTATGACAATGTTCATTACAAGAAGGAGCCAGAAGCCTGGAACATGCGCCTGGTACTGGGGATCGCCACGGTACTGGGCATTGTCGGCCCGATCGCCGCGTTCGGACTGTTCTACCTGGGCGACCGTGTCTTTCACCTTAGCCATCCGGAACTGCAGACGATGATGTATTTGCTGCTGTCCGTAGCCGGACATCTGACGATCTTCCTAACGCGTACGCGCGGGCCGTTCTGGTCCATCCGCCCCGCAAAGATCCTTTGGATCGCGGTTCTCGGTACGCAAACGGTGGCGACGCTGATTGCGGTGTACGGCCTGTTCATGACGCCTCTGGGGTGGAAACTGGCAGGGTTCGTTTGGGCGTACGCTCTTGTCTGGGCCGTGGTGACGGACCGCGTAAAACTGATTGGCTATCATTTTTTGGATCATGCCAAAGCCGAGCCAAAGTCTGAAGCTAGAGCCGACCAGCCGAAGCTTGACGCCAAAGCTGACGCGCCGAAGCCGGAAGTCAAGGCAGAGGCAAAATCAGACGCCAAGGCTGATGAACCAAAGCCCGCGGCCAAAGCCGAGCCGCAAAAGTCTGGAGTCAAAGGAGGGGCGGCACCGGACGTCAAAGCTGACGCGCCGAAGCCTGAAATCAAAGCAGAAGCGAAACCTAATGCGAAGGCTGAGGCTAAACCTGATGACAACGCAGAACCACAGTCCGAAGCCAAGCCAAAGATACCGTCCGATTTGAACGCGCAGATCGCCAGGCGAGCCTATGAACTTTACAAACAAAGAGGTGACAAAGAAAGTCCGGCAATTGGAGACTGGGAGCAGGCAGAGCGCGACATTCGAAAAGATGACGCCAAGGCCGATCCCAAGGCTCAAGCTAAAATTGGGCCGGAGACTACGGCGAAATCCGAGGCTGGCCCTGAAGTTAAAGTCGGGTCTAATTCGGACACCAAAACTGCTGATACTACACCTATTGGCAAAGACGAATCCAGACCTGAAACAAAGGAAAAAGTACCGTCAGAAGTGACACCGCAGCTCATCAAGCGGGTCCATGCACTCTATGAGGAGCTAGGGCGCGAAGAGGTTCAAGCCGTTCAGGAGCACGAGAAATCGGAGTCGGAAATTCAGAAAAAATAATTCACCCATACGCTGGTGTGACGAACGAGGACAACATGAGCGAAAAATCAAAGATAAAAATCAGCTCGAAGGATTTCCGAGTGACGCCCGGCGAGAAGATCAAACTCCGCGAGTGGCCGACACTTGTGAAGCCTTTTTGCAAGGCGAAAGATTCCTACAAGGAAATCCTGGAAGAACACGTTGCGGAGTTGAGTTCATTGCAACAACTTCACTACGCCTCCAGCCGCTATGCATTGCTATTGGTTTTTCAGGGAATGGATGGGGCGGGCAAGGACGGCGCCATCCGGCACGTGATGTCCGGAGTCAATCCGGAGGGCTGCGAGGTATTCGGCTTTAAACAGCCGAGCGCTGAGGAATTGAAACACGATTTTCTCTGGCGAACGACGTGCCGACTTCCCGAGCGCGGACGGATCGGTATCTTCAATCGTTCGTATTACGAGGAAGTGCTGGTCGTTCGGGTGCATCCGGAGATCCTCCGCAATCAGGCGCTGCCGACGGAATTGCGCGACGAAAAGAACATCTGGGAAGACCGCTATCAGTCCATCGTCGACATGGAGAAACACCTTCATCGAAACGGAACGCAGACCGTCAAAATATTTCTTCACCTTTCCAAAGAAGAACAGAGAAAAAGATTTCTCGCACGCATCGATGAGGCGGACAAGAACTGGAAATTCAGTCTCGCAGATATTCATGAGAGGAAGTACTGGAAGGATTATGTGAACGCGTACGAGGAGTGCCTGCATGCGACCAGCACGCATCAGGCTCCCTGGTATATTGTTCCCGCCGACGATAAGGAGAATGCCCGTCTGATCGTTTCGCGCATCGTGCTCGATGTCCTCGAGGGGCTCAAGATGGCCTATCCCAGGACCACCGCGAAGCGCCGCACAGAACTGCAGGCGATCGGCAAGCTGCTCGCGAAGTAACGAATTTGAAACACAAGTACGATAGGAATGAGAAAGTGCCGGAGCCGGATCACAAGTGGATGCGAGCCAATTGAAGATTTGAAGCCGCTTCGGGCGTTGTCAGTCGCGGCGCAGAAGTAGAGAGGAACAATCCGTATGGCTACTACAGAGCAACCCATTCGCGTCGATGTCGGTGATAAGGACAGAAATAAAAAATCATCGGGCTTAGATTTGGATCCGACCGGCAAGCCGGCTAAGTTTATCTTCGAGGCGGCATTGTCGACCGCGATTGCAGCCGATGGCGAACGCGAAAAAAAGGCGCCTGTTCCCAAGGGGCCGCTGACCCCGCAAATGCTCGACAAGATGAACCGCTACTGGAGGGCAGCAAATTATCTTTGCATCGGTCAGATCTACCTGTTTGAAAATCCGCTGTTGCGAGAACCGCTCAAAGCGGAACAGATCAAGCCAAGACTGCTTGGACACTGGGGAACATCACCGGGGCAAAACCTCATCTACATTCACCTCAACCGCTTAATCAAAGAGCATGATGCCAATATCATTTACATTGCCGGTCCCGGACATGGCGGCCCATCGCTGAATGCAAGCTCCTATCTCGAAGGCACGTATACCGAGGTGCACCCGGAGATCACACAGGATGAGAACGGTCTGCGTCTGCTCTTCAGGAAGTTTTCAACTCCGGGCGGCGTGCCCAGCCATTGCGGCCCGCATGTTCCGAATTCCATGCATGAGGGCGGCGAGCTTGGATATTCGCTGGTCCACGCTTTTGGCGCGGCGTTCGACAATCCCGATCTGATCGTCGCCTGCGTGATCGGCGATGGAGAGTCCGAAACTTGCCCGCTCGAAGGAAGCTGGAAATCCGTCAACTTCCTCAATCCGGTGCGGGACGGCGCTGTGCTGCCGATTCTCCACCTGAACGGCTACAAAATCTCCGGACCAACCGTACAGGGACGGACAGGCGATGACGACCTAAAAGCTCTCTACATAGGACGCGGCTACAAGCCCTATTTTGTCGAAGGCGACGATCCAGAAGTCGTGCATCAGTTACTGGCTCAAACGCTGGACGATTGCTATGCCGAGATTCGGTCCATTCAGCAGGAAGCGCGCAAGAACAGATTCAAAAAGCAGCCCGTCTGGCCCATGATCGTTCTGCGCACGCCCAAGGGATGGACGTGTCCGAAAGAGGTGGATGGCATCCCGATCGAAGGCACCTTCCGCGCGCACCAGGTCCCGCTGGCAACGGTCCGCGAAAATCCCGAGCATCTCAAGATTCTTGAAGCCTGGATGCGAAGCTACAAACCGGAGGAGCTCTTCGACAAGAATGGAAAATTTATTGACGAGTTAGCCGAGCTTGCGCCGACTGGCAATCGCCGCATGGGAGGAAATCCACATGTGAACGGCGGACGCTTGCTGACCGCGCTCGATCTGCCGGACTTTACAGACTATGCGCTGGAAATTCCGGGACCGGGGCAAGTGGTCGCGGAAGCGCCTCGCAAGCTTGGGGATTTTTTCGGCGACATCTTCCGGCTGAATCCAACGAATTTTCGCATTTTCTGTCCCGATGAGACGAACTCCAATCGCCTGAACTCGGTCCTGGAAGCGACCAAGCGTTGCTTTATGACCGAAACTGTTTCCATCGATGACGAACTCAGCTGCGATGGACGCCTCATGGAGGTTTTGAGCGAGCACTGCTGTCAAGGATGGTTGGAGGGTTACTTGCTGACCGGTCGGCACGGCATGTGGTCTTCCTATGAAGCCTTCGCCCAGGTTGTCGATTCCATGCTGACGCAACATGCCAAATGGCTGGAGCAATGTCACGATTTTCCCTGGCGCAAACCACTCGCATCTTTAAATGTCCTATTGACAAGTCACGCCTGGAGAAACGACCACAACGGCTTTAGCCATCAGGCGACTGGATTTGTCGATAACGCGTTGGCGCGCAGGAGTGAAACGATCCGCGTGTACTATCCGCCGGACAGCAATTGCCTGCTGAGCGTCTTCGACCATTGCCTCCGAAGCCGCAACTACGTCAACCTCGTTACCTGCGGCAAGCAACCGCAGCTTCAGTGGCTGAATATGGACGAGGCCCTCGAACATTGCTCGCGGGGCGCCTCGACCTGGAAGTTTGCGACCAACGACGGAGGTACGGAGCCGGACGTCGTGCTGGCCTGCGCGGGCGACGTACCTACAATTGAGATTTGTGCGACGTCATGGCTGCTTCAGAAACATGTTCCCGGCATCAAGGTGAGGGTGGTCAATGTAGTGGATCTGAGTGTTCTCATGATGCCCGACCAGCATCCGCATGGGATGGACAACATGTCTTTCAACGCGCTCTTCACCAAGGACGCGCCTGTCATCTTTGCTTTTCATAACAACCGCTGGCTGATTCACACCATGGTTCATGGGCGCTCCAATGAAAGTCGCTTCCATGTGCGCGGCTATATGGACCACGGCACAACGACCACGCCGTTCGACATGGTTGTGCTGAATCATATGAGCCGTTTTCACCTTGCCATCGATGCACTGAAGAATGTTCCGCGACTGCGTTCGCAGAGTTCCGATGCGATCGATATGTTCAACCGAAAGCTCTACGAACATCACGACTATATTCGGCAACACCTGGAAGATATGCCGGAGATCAGAAACTGGCATTGGACGGCTGATTTTAGCGAACCGAGCACTCCTCCGCCGCTGGCCAAAGGTCATCCGCGCGCGAACATGTTTACCGATAGCTAGACCAGGAATGTCCGATGAAGGCGGGAATCGGCGCAATCGGGCAGGACTATCGCCGGCAAAGAATTTGCGGCGGTAGTTCCTGCCTGTATGCATCGCCATCGTGAGGAGACACAGTGAGCAATCCAAAGAGGGGCGCCACCCGGTCGAAAATTGAAGGCGTCGATGCACTGACTGAGTTGGCGCTCAACCTGCACTGGTCCTGGAACCATGGTACGGACCAACTGTGGAGACATCTCGACGCTGAACTATGGGAGGATACACGGAATCCCTGGGTCATTCTGCAGACAGTTTCAAAAGAAAAGATTCAAGCTGCGCTGGCAGAGCCAAAGTTCCATCAGCGGCTTGACGATTTGCTTCGCCAGAACCGCGAGTCCTATACCGCAGGCGCCTGGTTTCAGAAGACGCACCCGCGTGCCGCACTCACGTCAATTGCCTATTTCAGCATGGAGTTCATGCTGAGCGAAGCGTTGCCTATCTACTCGGGCGGACTCGGCAACGTAGCCGGCGATCAGATGAAGGCGGCCAGCGACCTGGGTGTTCCGGTAATCGGAGTCGGACTGCTCTATGGCCAAGGATACTTCCGCCAGGATTTCGACTCGCAAGGACGCCAGCAAGCGCTGTACCCGGTGAATGATCCAGGTCAATTGCCGATCCGGCCACTGCGGCAATCGAATGGTGAGTGGTTGCGATTCCAAATTCAATTGCCAGGATCGAAGATCTGGCTCCGCTGCTGGGAAGTGTCGATTGGAAGGACGAAGCTCTACCTGCTCGATAGCAACGATTTCTCGAACACCGCAGCTCACCGCGGTATCACGAGCGAACTGTATGGCGGCGATGCGGAAATCCGGCTGAAGCAGGAAATCGTCCTCGGTATCGGGGGTTGGCGTTTGCTGCGAGCCTTAGGTATAGAGCCTGACGTATGCCATCTGAACGAGGGCCATGCAGCATTTGCCGTGCTCGAAAGAGCGCGCTGCTACATGGAGGATCATAAGAAACCGTTTGATCTTGCCTTGAACGTTACTCGGGCTGGAAATCTATTCACGACGCATACCGCAGTCGCCGCGGGCTTTGATCGCTTCGATCCTGAACTCGTCGGGAAATATCTCACGCATTACGCGAAGGACGAACTTGCGATTTCGCTTGAGGATCTACTCGCCTTAGGAAGGCAGAACCCAGCCGATCGAGCGGAACCGTTCAATATGGCCTATCTTGCGGTACGTGGCAGCCGCCAGGTCAACGGCGTGAGCAAGCTTCACGGACAAGTGAGCCGGCACATTTTTCAGCCGCTCTTTCCGCGATGGCCACAGCAGGAAGTTCCCGTCGGCTCGGTGGCCAATGGCATTCATGTGCCCACCTGGGATTCCGCAAAGGCGGATGAGCTATGGACCACAGCCTGCGGCAGCAAGCGTTGGCGTGGGGACAGTCCAGGCGAAGATGACATTCGCCAACTAACCGACGCGCAGTTGTGGCAGATGCGCACCGAAGAACGAGGTGTGATGATCGATCGCGTACGCCAGAGGTATGCGCGTCAACTCTCCGCAGAAGGCGGAAACCCGTCGGAGGCCAGCAACATCTTTGATGAAAATGTGCTAATGCTCGGCTTTGCGCGCCGCTTTGCCACGTATAAGCGGCCGAATCTTCTCTTGCACGATCCGGAGCGGTTGGTTCGCATCTTTTCCGATCGGAATCGGCCCGTGCAGTTGATTCTCGCGGGGAAGGCACATCCTCAGGATCTGCCGGGACAAGCGCTGATCGAACAGTGGCACGATTTCCTTCAACGTCCTGAAGTCCGCGGGCGAGTTGTTTTCCTCAGCGATTACGATATGCTGCTGGCGCAGGAATTGGTGCAGGGAATCGATCTATGGATCAACACGCCGCGTCGTCCTTGGGAAGCCTGCGGAACCAGTGGGATGAAGGTACTCGTCAACGGCGGTCTGAATCTTTCTGAATTGGATGGCTGGTGGGCGGAAGCCTATTCTCCAGAAGTCGGCTGGGCCATCGGAGACGGCAAGGAACATGGCGACGATCCCGCATGGGATGCTGCCGAGGCCGAGGCGTTATATGTGTTGCTCGAACGTGAGGTGGTCCCGGAGTTTTATGAGCGGAACGAAAATGGTATGCCGGCGAAGTGGCTGGGACGTATTCGCGCGAGCATGGCGCGGCTTACCCCAGAATTTTCTGCCAGCCGCGCAATCCGCGAATACACGGAGAACCATTATCTTCCAGCTGCTACCAGTTATCGCGAGCGCGCCGCCGGGGACAGCAAGGTTGGCGCAAGTCTGCTGCAATGGCAACGCGACATTGCCCGTCATTGGAACACGGCGCGCTTTGGCACAGTGCAGATCGAGACGCGCGATGACCAACACATATTTCGAGTACAGGTTTTTTCAGGGGATCTTGATCTTGAACAGCTGAGAGTCGAACTCTATGCGAATCCGGCTCGGGGAGGAAAGCCTGCTGTCGTAACCATGGCGGTATCAAAGGCAAATGCGGATTCCCGAGACGCGCGAATCTATTCCGCCGAGGTACCCGCAAGCCATCCCGCGAGTGATTACACTCCGCGCATCCGACCCTTTCATCCGGACGCCGCCGTACCGCTCGAAGCTCCCGAGATCCTCTGGCAACGCTGATTGGCAACCCGAACGAGAGGTTATCGTTTCATGAGCCTGCCGGTCAGATAAAAGCTCGACTTCCGTCAATCGAGCGCATCATGCCTTCGCTTCCGGCGGGTCGGCGTCTCCTCCCGGCGGCAGCACATCCGTCATGTCCAGGCGTGCGACGCCGATTCGGCGGTCGGCCATGCCATAGTAGACATCGAAGCGATCCGGTGCGCCAAGATCGTCGCGCCGGTCGATGCCGGTGGGTAACACAACGTTGGCAATGGTCCCGCTGCGTTCCTGAAGCGACTCTGGCTGCAACACCGGCTCCGTCGAGCGGTAGCGGATCACCTGCGGATGCTTCTTTGACAGCACCATGACCCCAGCCGAGTAGCACAGCTGGTGCACTTTGCTGTTCGGCTCTGCCAGATCGCTGACGCCGTGGTACACAATCAGCCAGCCGTGCCGTGTCAGGATGGGTGGAGTTCCGCCGCCGATTTTGAGCCGTTCCCAGGGTGACACGGGAGTAGCCAGCCGATGATGAGAAGTGAACTGGCCGAACCGATCCGGTCCTGAACCCTCCAAGGCCAGTGAGCAGTAGGAAATCCAGATGCTCTCCCGGTCGAGGTTCACTACGCGGCTCGCGGGATGGCGGGCGGTTTCCTCCGGACGAGTGCCGGGAAATAGAGGCCTGTGCAGCAGGGCCATCTCCGGGTGTCCGGATGGATTCGGAATGGCAACGGGAAAGAGGCTGGCATCTTTGTCATCCACGCTGTCCAGGGCGATGCCATTGCATGGAGCGAACCTGGCCAGCCCCAAACGTTGCCAGTGAAACAGGTCCTTCGACTGCGCCAGGGCAATCCTTGGGCCTTTGGGCGAAAATGCCGTGTAGGTCATGATGTAGCGCTGAAGCGGTTCCACGAAGGTGACCCGAGGATCCTCGCAACCACCACCGCCGTCGGGACGCCGCTCATAATCGTCTTCCGGCTCCAGTGCGATGCCCAGCCTCTCAATGCCTGCGGGATCTCCGGATTCATTGAACCGCACTCGTGCGATGCCGATGCGCGAGTAATTCCCCTTCGCGACCAGGCGCGGGAAAAGGTACAGCTGGCCATCGGGGCCGCGAGCAGCAGCTGGGTTCAGGATGCCTTCGACCTCTTGTGGATTGCCCGGTTCCGGCTCGATCACCATCCCCAGGCGCTGTAGCTTGAACCCGCTCATCGAATCCCTGCCGGAAAGTCAGCCTGCTGATCGCCGCCTAAGCAAGCGATGATTGCTTCGATCACCCGTTTCGTATCCTCGGGTCCTCGTACCGGGATGGAGATGACGCCTGCTTGTTCAGCGGGATAATCGTTCCCTCCTGGAAACAAGGCATCCCCGACGTAAATCATCTCTTTCAATGAAATTCTCAGAATGTCTCGCAGCTTTCGAATCCCATAGGCCTTGTCGATGCCAGGCTTGGTGACATCGATGGATGTCGCGCCTCCCAGTCGAACAGAGAACCCGGGAATCAACGGGTCAAGGATCGCTTTGATCTTCTTCCGCTTGGCGAAATCGGGGTCCCATTTTTCTTTTTCTGCCAGAGGCGCCTGCTGACCTAATGCGGACAGCGTGATCTGGCTTCCTCGGTCTTCAATTACCTTTCCCCAGACCTTTCCGACCTTGTAGCCTGCTGCCTGGAACGCTTGATTCAGAGAGTCGACGATCTTTTTCTTTTCGTCCGCGGTGAAATCTTCCGAATAGATCTTTTCCCAGTCGCCCAAATATTGGAAGAACTTTGTTCCACATGTAGGAAGGACTGACAAATTGTTCAGCCTTTCGTCGTGGGGAAGGTTGGAGAGCAGTTGCTTTTCAAACTGCGGCCAATCGCCTCCGGAAATCACAGCGACTTTCACGACACTGAGAAGATCGTGCAGCAATGTCGACATTTCAGCATCAAGAGACGATTTACTTTTGGCAAGCGTACCGTCCAGATCGAAAACAATCAGTTTTTTCATTCGGTGTCCATCCCTGAAATCTTGCACCTTAGCTTGCGTTTCTAACTCTGCGAACCAACTTGCTTCTGCGCGCTTCCAGGCTCCTCCGGTATTGCGATTTCCAGCAGACTTACTATACTTTTCGGACGAAAAGTACATACTCCAACCACAGCCGGCAAGAGCCACACTTCGCCTTTCTGCACCACGTACGTATCGCCGTCGTGCTCGACCTGCCCCGTGCCTTCGATGCATACCAGCACGCGCGGTGCGCGCTCGGCGCCGACGGTGAAGGGCGATTGCCCGCGCAGACGCCACAAACGGAATGGTTTGCACTGAAAGAGCCTCGCGCGCTCTACCGGTGTCTCTGCCTCCACGACAGGCGTCACCAGTCCGGCTGCACCATCCACAAAATCAATGCAGGCAAGCGCCAGATCGACTTCGAGTTCTCGCGGCTGGCCGGTCTTCGCATCTACATGGCCCCAGTCGTACAGGCGAAATGTCACGTCGCTGTTTTGCTGGATCTCAAACACGACCACGTCGCCGCCCAAAGAGTGGACCGTCCCAGCAGGAATGAAGATGCCATCACCGGGCTTGGGAGTGATCGATACAAGATGGTCTGCCAACGTTCCGTTCGTGATTGACTGCCGGAGGATGTCCGCAGTGGTCCCAGGTTTCAGGCCCGCATCGATGCGACTTTCTTTCCCCGCTTCCAATACAACCCACGCTTCGGTTTTCGCGCTCTTGCCCGCTGGCGGCACACCCGCGTGTAGGTACCCCGGATGGACCTGGACGGAAAGCATCTCACGCGCGTCGAGAAACTTCAATAGCAATGGGAAGCGCCGGAAACGCTGGGCCAGCTTTCCCATCAATGGCTCCTGGAACTGCTCCATCACTTGATGGATGGTCTGCCCTTTGAGCGATCCATTGGCGACTCGACTCGCATGGTCCTCGCGGTCGGTGAGTATCCATGCCTCGCCGAACGGGCCATCGTTTGGCAGCGGCGCGCTCAGCAGGTTGGCCAAACGTCGGCCGCCCCAGAGCCGGTACTGATAGATCGGTTCGAATCGTAGGGGATACAAAGGAATTTGACTCATGGAATTCCGGTTTACTCTTACATCTCCAGAACGTCGTTCGTCACTGGTCATCAACGATTGGGAGTCAATGCTGTTCCGTTAGCGAGTGACGGCGTTGGACTGCGGCTGACTGCGGTGGCTGTGAGGTACCAACGCCAGATCATCGCTCATCACATACACAAATAAGGCCGCAAAGAGGAAGAACAGGACAATCCAGACGCGCCAATCACGATGCGCACGTTTCCAGTAAGGACGATGGGCATGATGAACGGTGTCTCGATAATGGCTTTCGTGCGGTTGATTGGTGTGATTTTCCCCATTCATTCGTTGCCTGTCTTCTTCATCCGATCCCCAATCATCTCGAGGAGCCATTGTTGGATTGCGGCACCGGTTGGGAAAGAGTCACAGGCGACACTTCGCTGTCAGCAGCAGCCACAGGAACATCGTTGGTCCTGACTTGGCTTTCTCTCTCCTTGATCGCACGTTCTTGGCCCAGTCCCATCGTCAGCGCTGTCAGCCCTGCAAGGCCGCCGAGTTGCATTGTCTCGATGGCGGAGCTGGGAACAATGACGATCGTAGAGTTTTGCTTCAAGCCCTCATACAGCATGTTCATGCCTCTCAGATGGAAAGCGATGGGATCGTTGGCATAGGTCCTGGCCGCTTCTACGAACTTCTCCGCCACCTGGCGCTCCGAATCTCCCAGGATGACGCGGGCCTGGCGCTCCCTCTCGGCCTGAGCTTGCATCGACATCGCGTTCTCCAACGCCGGCGGAATCAACACATCTTTGACTTCTACAGAAATGACGTTAATGCCCCACGGCTCCGTGCGCTCGTCGATAATCTTCTGCAGCACACCGCTAATCTTATCTCTGCCTTCGAGCATCTCCGCAAGCACGGTCTTGCCGATGACATCCCTCAAAGCAGTTTGCGAAGCCCAACCGATTGCGCTTTGGTAATCCGCTACATCGAGCGCCGCTTTCTTGGGGTCCACAATCTTCCAGAACAACACGGCATCCACGTCCACGGGCACAGTGTCCTTGGTCAGCGTCTTTTCTGCTTTGAAAGAACTGGTCAGGACACGGGTGTCGATCCAGTAGGGAATGGTATCGATGAGCGGAATCATCAGAAAGATGCCCGGTCCCCGAAGGGCATGGAATTTGCCGAGCCGCAAAACAACCGCCCTGCTCCATTGATCTGCAACCTGAATGGCGGAAGAGACAAAGTATGCAAGGAAAATTGCGCAAACGGCAATCCATATGCTTTCATAGTTAGCTGACACTCTATAGGTGGTATATGCGAGCGCGGCGCCAATGCCTAGAATTACGATGAATATCAATCCCTGAAACGACCGGTTCTTCGTCATTGCTCGTACCTCTTTTCCATTCCTCTGATTCGCCAGTCGCCCGGCATTTCACACTTGCGCCTTGCCAATCGGCTCGATTGCCGGCAGATCGTACCTGATAACTACAAGCAGTGATGAATTGCGCCAGAGCCAGTCAAAGTCGCGCATCATCGCCTAGGATAAGGAGCTTCCACTGGGCAGCATGCATCTCACCAAATCGTTCCATCCTAGCGTGTGAAAAGTATTCCACTTCGCTCACCTCCATTCTGGTCAATTTGGGACACACTTAAGTTTCTGGCTGCATTAAGACGTGTGCAGTCACTTTCTGGAGCGGAGTCGAGAGGGAATGCCTGGAATTATCTCGCGCAAGGTTGAGCAGTTGCAGATTAACCGAGCTACTTTTCCGATCGAGCCATCCGGTCCACATGCATGGCAATCATGAGATCTTCCTGGGCAGGAATGACGAAGACCGCTATCTTCGATTCGGATGCGCTGATCCGGCGGACGCCACTTGCCTTTGCCTCGTTCAACGGAGAGCTGATGGAGATCCCGAGGCTCTCGAGACCACCGAGGACCTCGGTCCGCGTCAGCACATCGTGTTCCCCGACCCCGCCGGCAAAGACAATCGCATCCAGTCCACCCAGAAGCCAGCAGAACCCACCGATGGCCTTCGTCACACTGCGTGTGAATATCTTCAGTGCCAGTACGGCTTGTGCATTGCCCCTGGATGCTGCCTGCTGCACTTCCTTTATATCGCCTGCCATTCCAGCCAGGGCGATCATCCCCGATCCGTGATTCAATATGGTCTCTACCGCCGAGGCTGCTTTGCGATTGTCTTCTTTCTGTTGTCGCAGGAGATACAGAATGAGCCCAGGATCAAGGTCGCCCGGCCGCGTTTCCATCACGACTCCCCCGGTCGGGGTCAGCCCCATGGTCGTATCCACAGAGCGGCCCTCGAACAACGCCGTGACGCTGCACCCGCTTCCTAGGTGCGCAATTACCATGCGCTTGGGAAATTCAAACTCTTCCGCGCGCACAAGGACGCGCATCCGGCGCACAATCGACTCGCAGCTCAAGCCATGAAATCCATAGCGCCGAACTCCTTGCTTGCGATACATCTGCGGCACTGGATAGGTAGTGGCCTCCACCGGCATCGTCTGGTGAAATACCGTGTCGAAGCATGCGTAGTGGGGGACACCCGGGAATCGCTCCATCCCGCGGCGAATGACCGCAATCGCTGCCGGATCATGCAGCGGGGCGAACGCCACCGCCTCCTCACGATCACTCAGTACCTATGCGGTGATCCTCTGATGTTTGTGCAACTTCGTCCCGGGACATACAACGCGATACCCTACTGCCTCCACATGAGGCATCCGAGGGTCACCGACTGCGTCCAAAACTGGCTGCATTGCTTTCTCTGGCGTCGCCGCCTTCACGCCGGATTGGCGGCTGCCCAGGTTCGTTCCATCGTCTCCCTGAAGTGCAAGTGTGGCGTCTGACTCCCTGATGTTGCTCACCTGCCCATCGAACAGGCAGGTTGGCTCGAAGAGCCTCTCTGCAGAGCCTGAATCGAACATCGAAAACTTGATCGATGAGGACCCACTATTCACAACCAGTATGTGCATAACCCCACCCTATTGAAGCCTTGTCCATTCTGGAGATGAAACCATGCGAGGTACCATCGCCTCCATCGCTGTTCGAAACCAGTGTCGGCCAGCAGCGATGCGAAAAGCTGTGCAGTTTTGCTCGCGAATGTTTACACAAACCGCCAAATTTATTTTGGTGCTGCCGGCAAGTACGTCTTAACTCCACGTCAAGCGATTATTCGGAAACGGGAGCATAGACGCAGTAGCCCCGTGGCGGCGCAGGAAACTCCGCATTTCCTTCGGCGTCTGTTGTACGTTCATCGGGATGGGCCATGTCATGACCATCCCACGCTACCGGCTTGAACCTCTGGTTTGCCCACTTCGTCTTCACTGAGGTGCCGCTCCATTGATTGCCAAGGTTATTCAGCACATAGACCAGGCCGCTCTGACCTTCCGTTCCGTGGCGTTGCATGATGTACAGATCAGGATCGGCGTGCAGGATAGAGGACTCTCCGCCTGCATAACGATGATGTGCGTCGATCAGCGCATCGATTCCATTCGGCGTGTTGGGCCGGGCAAGCTCGCGATTGAAGTAGTCCCACCAAAAAACGCAGGGATATCCATCGCCGGTCAGGATGAAGGAATAGCCAAGCATCTTGTCGTTCACGACCTCATTGCCGCCCATGTCGTGATTTTCCGTAAAGGTGACCGCATTGAACGGTCGCCCTGCCGAAACAGATTCACCGTCGGTCAGCTTGCGCAGATCGTAGTTCGGTGTGTCGCAGACATCCTTGAGCTTGTAACGCAATGGAAAGTCGAACGCGGCGATCTGATCATCGGTTACCGCTCGCACTTTATCGAGCCAACTGCCGATAGCCTCGGGTCCGGACCAATACTCTCCCACCACGAAGGGAGTGAACTCGCGCCCGTCTTTCTTCTCGTATCGATACTTCGCGAGCAGCCCGATCATCCACGCTCCGAAGCCCTTCACAAAGTCGAACCTTAGCCCATCGAAATCAAGCTCCTCAATGGCCATACGCGAGTACTCGAACATCGCCTCATACACGCGAGGATTGCGATGGCAAAGGTGCGGAAATCCCGCAAACTTTTCGCCTTCGACCATCGTCCGTTCATATCGGCTTGGATGGAAGCAGTTCCAGTCACGCGGAAACTTCCCGCTCTTCGGATTGAACTTCGTCCAGCGTTTCTTGCCGTCCAGCGGGTTTGTCTCTTCTTCATCCGCGCCCGAGTTATGGTTGATCACCATATCGGCGATCGCGCTGATGTTGTGCTCCCGCATGACATGAATTAGAGCCTCAAGTTCGGCGCGGTTGCCGTACAGGGTCTTCACCGATCCCTTCTGATCGAAATCCCCAAGATCGAAGTAGTCGTAGGGATCATAACCGTTCGATGTGGGATTTGCAGCCTTGCTGAAAGGCGGCAGCCACATGGAATCGATTCCGGAAGCGGCCAGTTGCGGCACCTTTTGGGCGAGAAAGTTCCACCACTCCCCGCGCTTGTTTTCTTTCACCGGGGCATCCCAGTAAAACGCCTGCATCATGACGGCCATTCGCATTCTCTCTGGTTGACTTGTTGTCTCTCGCTCTGCGGCATCGCCAGGCTTTCCATCGACGGCTACTTGCCACGAACCTCAGCGCTGCACCAAGCAAACGCCTGCACGGAGTGACAGCTGGAGGAGGTTGGGCAAGCGATTACTCTTACCTACGACTCCTCGCGGCGCTTGCGGATAGTATCGGGCGGCGGAGATACAAAAGCTGTCCAGTTCTGCTCACGCAGGACGGACCGTCACTAGTCTTGAGTGTCGTCCGCAGGCGCCAAATACTTAAGGCTCGGTAAGAGGATTGATTCGGGAACGTTCTAGCGGCCGACCAGGTCTTTTAGGGGCATTTCAAGAGTCCCGGCGATTCGTTCCAGAGCCCGAAGTCCTGGCCCACATCCGCGGCCGGGGAGGGTAAAACGGCTACGCAGTGATTGCGGTGTCGAACTCTGTGTAATTGTCTAGGTGATCTTTGATGATCAGATAGCACTCGCAAGCGGTCTTCGTAAGCCCAGGGACGTCGAGGATGCGGATTTTTCCGCGGGTGTATTCGATAAGTCCTTTTCGCTTGAGAATCTGGGCTGTCGTAGAAATAGTGGGGCGGCGACCCCCAAGCATGTCTGCGAGAAATTCATGCGAAATCATGAACGTGTCGGTATGCGCGCGGTCCGCACAGATGAGCAACCAGCGGGCGAGTCGCTGTTCGAAGCTGTGTTTCGCATTGCATCCAGCGGATTGCATTGCCTGAACGAGTTGGGCCTGAACATAGCGCAAAGCCAGAAAATGAAAGGCGCCGCCAAGGCGGAACTCTCTTCTCGCGTTCTCCACGTCGCAGGTATAGCCATGGCCGGCAATCTGGGTGTAGACGCGATTCAGACTCTTTTTTGTTCCCATAAGAGCTGAGACGCCAATGACCGACTCATAACCGAACATCCCTACCTCGACCTGAGACCCATCCTTGAACGTTGTTGTCATCGACGCCATCCCCTCTTCAAGAAAATAGAGGTGATCGATCGGGTCGCCAGGGAATTCGATTTCGTGTTTCAGCTCGAATTTGATCGGCTGCAAACCAAGGCGCTCAACTATGTCCCCGTCCAGGGCCTTCAAAAGAGTGTTCTTAAAGCCGCTCGTGCGCAAGGAATTCTCACTTTCAGACAAAACCCTATCATAATTAGTATGTGCAAAGCTCACGATGCCTGACAAAGTTCGGGTTATGTCAGAGACCGTACAAATATGTTTCGGGTTACGTCAGAAACCGTACGGAGGTCGCAAGACTAAGCGAGTAAAATTCAGCCGATTCGTCAATCATCTCTTCCTTGGTGAGAAGCATGACTTTTGAGCTCGCTACGTTTCTGGAAAACGCAGGGCTCGGACGAAGGATCGTCCAGCTCAAGCCAAAGCAGGTCTTCTTTTCACAGGGCCATCCCGCCGACTCCGTTTTCTATCTTCAAAAGGGTCGCGCAAAACTTACGGTCGTTTCGGCAGGCGGGAAAGAAGCCACCATCACGCTTCTCTCCGCCGGAGATTTCGTTGGAGAAGAGTCGCTCGCAAGCGTGGGCGGACTCCGACTGGCGACTGGCACCGCGATTACCGCCTGTACAGCGTTAAAGATAGAACGGACAGAGATGATCCGCGTGATGCACGAGGAGCATGCGTTCTCCGACCTGTTCTTGAAGTTCCTGCTGGCGCGCAGTATGCGGACCCAGGCCGATCTTGTCGATCAGTTGTTCAACTCCAGCGAAAAGCGTCTGGCAAGAATTCTCTTGTTGATGGCGGAATTCGGGAAGCCGGGAGAACCGGAAATGCTGATCCCACCGATCACACAGGAAGCCCTGGCAGAAATGATCGGCACCACCCGGTCCCGCGTCAGCTTGTTCATGAACCGGTTTCGCAAAATGGGATTTATTGAGTACAACGGCCGCATCCGGGTGCATAAATCTCTGCTCAACGTGATTTTGCACGATCAACACCCAGAGGGGAACTCGTGAGGGCTGCTGTCTTGGACACCAGGCGGGGCCTATCAAGACCGAGCAGACGCAGCTAGTGCAAGCCAAAACGGTGAGCTAATCAGGCATTCGCTAGACCCTGTCCGGAGAGCGGCCCCAGTTTCGTCACAACCAGCACCTCCAGCAACGTTGCGGTGTGGCGAACGTTTCCCGAAATGGCGATGAGTGCTTCCGAGACGACAGAATGTTCTTCGTGTTCGCCCGCCAGCGTGTCAAGACGATCACTCACGTTGTGGAGTTTCTGAGCTTCCTGCAGAATTGTAGTCGAAGGCATTGCATACCCGATTTCCTGAAAGCCTAAGAAGAGGAGAACTTCAGGTGGGCTGACTTAGTTCAGGAAGCCTGAAAGAGGGTTAGCGGGTCTTCCTCAGAGTCGCACTTCCCCCATAAATTCCGCTGAAACCATCATACAGCACGGGCATGCGCTCGCTTTTCGATCATGCGCCCCGGCGGCGCCAACGCGGGTTTCCTCTCGAGCCATCGTCGCATTCCGGATTAAAGCAACCTCCTACCATGGAGTTCCTCTCGTGGCATGATCTGCAAGGCATGTAGGAACGCACTTCGACGCGATGGTCGGCATGTTCGCTACGCCTCTGTCTCGTGGGACGACCGCCAGAAAGCCTCAATCGGGCGTCACAAGATCTCAAAGAACCCAACTCGCTCTTAAGTATTCCACGAACCAGATCCTCTTTTTTCCTGAACCATTTTCATTTCCACCAAATCCTGAACAACGAGCTGTTTTGCGTACTGGTCAAAATTGACCAGATTCGTAGTCATCGTTCGTTGGATAGTAAAGGCCGGGCCCGTAAAAGAGTGCATGAAGATAGGTGCGCATTTGGGGCGTTCATTCTGAAGGACGATGAAGGAAGGTTTGGCATACGTTATGAAGAAATTTATTTTAGGCATTTGTGCCCTAATTTTGGTGGCTTCACAAGGCTTTGCCGACTCAAGCCATGCGAAGCTCGTGGATCGGCTGAGTAGCGCAACCGAGGTGCTGCATGAAATCATGGCGACGCCCGATAAGGCGATCCCTAGCAGCATTTTGTCCGATGCGACCTGCGTGGCGGTCGTTCCAAGTTATAAGAAGGCTGCCTTTGTGGTGGGTGGCAGCTATGGTCAGGGTGTTGTCACCTGCAAGACACGCGATGGAAGATGGAGTGCACCGGCTTTCATCCAGTTGGCCGGCGGCAGCTTCGGTTTCCAGATCGGTGGACAGGCGACCGACCTGGTGCTGATCGCTGTCAACCAGCGTGGGATGCAGGATTTGCTGAAGAGCAAGTTTAAGATCGGTGGCGATGCGGCAGCCTCTGCCGGTCCGGTGGGACGCAACGCAGCCGCAGCCACGAGCATAACCATGAAATCCGAGCTGCTTACCTATTCGCGCAGCCAGGGACTTTTTGCAGGGATTGACTTGAATGGAGCGGTTGTCAGTCAAAACACAGATGACACGCGTACTTTCTACGGCCACGATGTGCCGTTTGCAACGATTTTGCGAGGCGATGTTCCGACCCCTTCGTCGGCGCGGCGATTCGTAAGAACCGTGGCCCGTTACTTCAGAAGGGCCCAGTAGGATAAACATAGGGTCCATCTCTCCTGATCGTGAGCACCCAGGATCTGGCGTTTCTTCCTGGGTGCATCCGAGCCAACCCAGATCAACTACTCCGCCGGAGCCTGTGCATTCGCCTGAAGCTTTGTGGGTTGTGCGCGCGTAGTGTCTGCCGTCTGTACCGGCGTCGACGCGGGCAAGCTGCCCACCGTATCCGCACTCGTGATTGCGTAATTGGTATACCGGGTCGTCAATTCGGCGTGGCCCCCAAGCCGGACTGTGGTGATGCTGTGGTTGCGCGCGGGGAGCCAGAAATCGCCGATTTTCTCGTACACTCGTTCGATTTCACTGTTCTTGGTCCAGAAGGAGGGGTTCTTCGCAGGTTCTGCTTCTACTCGGACCACGGCAAAGTCTTTTGCATCTACCCAGATTCGGCCACGGTAAAGAAACTTACCCTTTCTTCTGGGCTTCACGTGAAGTACGTACATTGAACCGGAGGGCATGCTTTCGCATCCGACAAGCGCAAAATCATAGTTATCGCGGTTCAGAGCAGTGCGCCGTTGGGCCTCCCCCTCCAGCGCCTCATCTTCAGCCTGCAACAGCTTCCTGAAAACCCTGTCGAGGATCAACGCAGATCCGGTGGCGGACTGAATCGTGAATATTTTCGTTCCCGGCGATTGGTACTTTGCGTCTACGGTCATCTCTGCGTTTCTGGCTCCAGGAAAGCCGCGGTATGCCAGACGGTAGGTTTCGGTCACCTGGTATGCATGCAGCGCCTGAGCCCGCTCGAGATTCATCCCAACGATGTTGTCTACGACTTGCTCTCTGCTGAGTGGAAGATTCACAACCGGGCCGCAAGCACCGGATCGTTGCGCACTTGCGCGCTGCGGTAGTCCTAACCAGAAGAGGACCAGCAGGATCAACAAAGCGGGAGGGAACGACGCCTGTGGCTCTATTGAGAAACAAACTCGAATGCCTGTTTCGTGTAGCTTCATGGCGCAGCCTTATTGCCTGAGGCGGAGAACCTACCCATCACGTTAAGCAGCGACTTAAGTTTGTTCCACTAGGGTGGATGCCGGCACATGCGCTAACTGACAGCATTACACCACCGGAAGCGCAAATCTGTTCCGCATTGCTCATTCCTGCCAGATATTGTGAGGGCCAGGGCAACGGTCGGCCATTTGTGAGCAATATCGCACAGTTTTCGCATCTCCGAAGGTAGATACTGTATAGAAGAGCTCCGCTGCAGGCGGCAGCTACTGTGCAACTCTCGTGTGGCAGGCTCCATCTGGGATTGGCAGGTCATCAGCCAAAGGAGTGATCCCGATGCGAAAACTCGAGCAGCCCACAATCCTCCTGCTTCATTGCATACTCTCCCCGAGAATATCGCTCTAGCTGGGGATATCTTCTGCGAGGGATCGGTCCTCCTCCGGTGAGTCATGCGCCATGATTGGATACAACGGATCGAAACTTGGGGTGGAACCATGTCTCTCTCGGAAACACTTCATACTGATGAAATAGCTGAGTCCTCTTTCGTTGAGACTCATTCTCTGCCTCTGCCGACACGTATCGCCTTTATCGGCAACTATCTGCCGAGACAATGCGGCATTGCCACGTTCACAACCGACCTATGCACTGCAATTGCAGCCGAATACGGCGCAGGCCGCCTCTTCGCGATTCCCGTCAACGATCCGGAGTCAAGCTATCAATATCCGGAGCAGGTACGGCTAGAACTGGCACAGGAAGACGAGGCATCCTATGAACGGGCTGCAGACTTTCTGAACTTCAATGGGAACGATCTGGTTTGTCTGCAATTCGAATACGGAATCTTCGGAGGGGTAGCGGGCAGCTTTATCCTGACGCTGCTTCGCAAATTGAAGATGCCCTTAGTGACAACGCTTCACACCGTCCTGCGTGACCCGGACCCCCATCAGCGTGCGGTACTTGCCGAGATCGCCCAGCTTTCCGATCGTCTGGTCGTGATGAGTGAACAATCGGTTCGTCTTCTGCGGGATGTGTATGACGTTCCAAGGGAAAAGATCGACCTCATTCCTCACGGTGTGCCGGACCTGCCATTCATGGATCCGAATTACTTCAAGGATTTGTTTCATGCGGAGGGGAAGTCCGTATTGCTGACATTCGGCTTGCTATCCCCAAATAAAGGAATTGAAAACGTGATCCGCGCGCTGCCGGCGATTTTGGCAAGACATGAAAACGTGGTGTACATCATCTCGGGAGCAACGCATCCCCAAATCAGGCGCCGTGAGGGTGAACGATATCGGGAAGAGTTGCAGGCGCTGGCGCTGGAATTGGGCGTTGCCTCGCATGTGATCTTCAACAACCGTTTTGTCAGCGCGGAGGAATTGATTGAACACGTCGGCGCTGCGGACATCTACATTACTCCCTATCGCCAGGAAGCCCAGGTTGTTTCCGGCACACTCGCAATTGCGCTTGGCGCGGGGAAGGCGATTATCTCCACCGCGTACTGGCATGCCAAAGAGCTTCTTGCCGATCAGCGCGGCATCCTCGTTCCATTCGACGACCCTGCCTCCATCGCAGATGCGGCGATCAGGTTATTGGAGAACGATGCCGAGCGAAATGCGCTGCGAAAACATGCTTATCTTCATTCGCGTGGCACGACTTGGCAGAAAACAGCGCAGGCGTATATGGCCAGCTTCCAGCGCGCGCGTGTCGAACGGATGTCGCGGCCGCGAGCTACCCTTGGCGGGATCTTCGCACTCAAGACGATCGACAAATTGCCGCTGCTGGATACCTCCCATTTGTCCAGCATGACAGACGACACAGGCATCTTGCAGCATGCCATATTTTCCGTTCCCAATTGTCTTGAGGGCTACACGACCGATGACAATGCACGTGCACTCATTGTTGCAACTCTGCTGAACGGTTCGCCTCGATCCTACCTCCATCCGTACGCGGCGCTGTCCCGCAGATATCTTGCGTTCCTGTGGTTTGCATTTCAGGAAAAGACAGGCAGATTCCGAAATTTTCTCAGCTACGACCGCAAGTGGCAGGAAGAGGTTGGAACCGAAGACAGCCATGGTCGCGCCCTATGGGCATTGGGAACAATATTTTCCCATTCCGAAGACGCAGGCCTGAGAGGTGCGACGGGCAGGCTCTTCGAGGCTGCGGTACCAGCGGCCCTCACGTTTACCAGCCCTCGTGCATGGGCCTTCTCCATCTTGGGAATGCAGGCCTATCTGGACTGCTTTCCTGGAGACCGGGTGATTCAAGGTACTCGAAATGCGTTGGCAAACCGGCTCCTGGACATCTATGAGCGCGCTCATACCGAGACATGGCATTGGTTTGAGCGCAGTCTTTCCTACTCGAATGCGAGGTTGTCACAGGCGTTGTTAGTCGCAGGATGGCGAAGCGAGAACAAGCGCATGATCGAGGTTGGAATCCAATCTCTCAAATGGCTTGCGGCCGAGCAGCATCGCGGGAATGACAAAATCTTCGTGCCGATCGGTTCCCTGGGATTCTTCGCAGAGGGCAGTGAGAAGGCTCGCTTCGATCAGCAACCCATCGAGGCCTGCGCGAGCATCTGTGCTTACCTTCAGGCATACCGGCTTACAACCGACAAGTTCTGGCTGGAGGAGGCATGGTGTGCCTTTCGCTGGTTCCTCGGAGAGAACGATCTACAGGTTCCGCTCTACGACCCCACGACCGGCGGCTGTCGAGACGGGCTTCATCCAGATCGCGTCAACGAAAACCAGGGAGCAGAATCGACGCTTTCGTTCCTGATGGCTCTCCACGAAATGCAAAGTATAGAAACACCCACCCCAGAAGAACAGCATCAGGAAATGAGCGTCTCGTATTGAATCCAATTCTTCCTTTCCTCACAGTGCCGGAGCAGGTCAATCATGAACAGCAGGAGCCGGTCCGACGCATTGAAACTCCCTTGTTCACTCGTAATGCAGGCAACCCGATCCTCACCCGCAAAGATTGGCCGTATCCGATTAACAGCGTTTTCAATGCCGGCGCTACACAGTTGGCCGACGGAGACACCTTATTGCTTTGCCGCGTTGAAGAACGCACTGGGTTGTCGCACCTTTGTGCCGCTCGTTCCGCGAATGGAATCGACGGCTGGCGCATCGATTCCCGACCGACGTTGATGGCAAATCCCCGCGAGTATCCCGAAGAGATCTGGGGCATCGAAGACCCACGCATCACGTATGTTCCAGAGCTCGAACAATATGTGATTGCTTACACCTCTTTCTCGCGAGGGGGTCCCGGAGTTTCACTCGCACTCACCAAGGACTTCAAGAGTTTTGAGCGATACGGTGTGATCATGCAACCGGAAGACAAGGATGCCGCTCTGCTGCCTCGGAAAATCGAAGGCCTTTGGGCTCTGATCCATCGCCCAGTGACGACACTTGGCGCTCACATGTGGATCTCCTATTCGCCGGACCTGCGGCATTGGGGGAGTCATAAAGTGATGCTTGCAGCGCGGCGCGGCGGATGGTGGGATGCCAACAAGATTGGGCTTTGTTCGCCGCCGATTGAGACGGAGAAGGGTTGGCTGGTGATTTATCACGGCGTGCGGCAGACTGCAGCCGGCGGTATCTATCGTCTCGGCTTGGCGCTGTTCGATCTCGAGAAACCGGATGTTTGCCTACAACGAGGAAACTCCTGGATGTTTGGTCCGGAAGCTCGGTACGAACGAGAAGGGGACGTCAATAACGTCGTATTTCCCTGCGGACAAACGATCGGCGCGGATGGAGACACGATCCAACTTTATTACGGCGCAGCGGACGAATGCATCGCGATGGCGACCGGTAGTATCCGTGGCCTACTTCTGTGGTTGGATTCGCACTCCGATGACGGCTCTGAGAGCGGATTGTAACAAGGCCTTGTCATGATCGAGGCGAAGTTCAATTTTGTATCGCACCGCGGAGCGACACATGCTGTTCGATCTTCGCCAGCAGATGGCCATGCACAACATGTGTGTCGTATTGCTCAGACTGAGGCGATCATGGGCGCTACAGTGACGAAAGTAGGGGGATAGATAAGCTCCGGCCTAGTGAGGAGAATTCATGAACGGATTGAAAATCTTCATGGCAATTACAGTTGCTGAATTGTGCTTTATGGCAACACGGTATCCCACGCAATCCCACGAACCGCAGACGCCTTAAGGGGGTCACACATGCGCGGATTCAATGTTCTACTTCTTTCAACAGTATTGCTCGCCCCCCTGGCCTTGGCGCCGACGGGGAACGCACAAATTTCCATCAACATCAACGTGCCGCCCTCCTGTCCCTACGGCTACTACGGATACGCACCCTATGCCTGCGCTCCCTACGGCTATTACGGGCCGGGCTATTTCTATAACGGCATTTTCCTGGGCATCGGTCCATGGGCCAACTGGGGCTACCGTCACGGCTGGGGCAGCCATCGCTTCAGCGGAGATGGTGGTGGAAGGTATCACGGCGGTGGCGCGGCCTATCGCGGACGTTCAGGCGGCGCACCGGAAGCACGCGCCGGCAACAGGGGAGGGTCCCACGCGAAACCCTCCGCAGGTAGTTCCCATGTCGCGGCAACGCGTGGTGGCGCATCCCATGCTGCATCCCACACAACGGCAGCGCGTGGTGGCGGTGGATCTCACGGTGGCGGTGGCGGATCTCATGGTGGGGGAGGGTCCCATGATGGTGGTGGGCACCAGTAGCCGATAGCTGCCGAACCAGGCGGCACATGACACAGGAAGCGGCGGAGCCTAACAGCTCCGCCGCTTTGCTTGAATGTATCCGTCCTTCCAATCTGCGGCCAGTCCGACGTCACGACGAACGTCCAGATCCCCTGGCATCCGAAACTGAAACACATCCTTCGTAAGGGGTAAGCTTTATGTCCGCTGATAGGCCTGTGAGACCGCGGGGGCTGGCTGGACGATTGCATAGTGAATCATGCTGGAGCAATGTACGCAATCCGTTTCGTGGATTGTACGAAGGAATTCATCGAGAACCTTTGGGAAAGTCCGTAAGCACTCTGGGCAGGCGATGATAACGTACGCATCTCCAGATGGATCATGTCCATTCATCGGAATCCAGATGGGCACCGACGGGACGTGCTGTCGTTGCGCTCGAATTCGCTCCGGCTGCGTCAGGGCTTCCAGGATCTGCAACAAAGACCGGATGTTGGTTCCTTTTTCATAGTAGGCGTCGGCAACAACCCCGAGTGGTAGATCGTCTCCGGAAAACATGCTGCTCATTGCAATCACCTGAATCACCGGAAACCTGCGCCGGACCACCGAGAGCAATTCGAAGCCAGACATCCCCGGCATGTTCAGGTCGGAAAGAAGAATGTCTGGAATTTCATTCCGTATCTCAACCAGCGCGGAGAAGCCGTCCTTCGCCGTACGAACCCAGTATCCAGATTTAGACAGGATCGCAGACAACAATGTGCAAATTCTATTATCATCGTCCACGATAAGAAGACTGGTCTCTTCAATGGGCATCGCATACCCTCCTTTGAGCATCAAAATATAGCTCGTAATAGGATCATCGCACCACTGGAATCGCCAGTCTGTTCGGTTTTGCTCACGGGGGCGCCGGGGCATGGCCGGCTTGGATTAACTCGATGGACCGGCCGAAACAGGAGGTCTCTCGGAATTAGGCTCCGGTAATTGATCGTGCAAAACCACATTGAGCAGTGATTTATGCACCCGGATGCGACCGTTGTACTCAATAAAGCCGAGCTTGCGGAAGCGATTCATAAAGTAGCTGACGCGGGAACGCGTGGTGCCAATCATTTCCGCCAGGGTTTCCTGTGTGATCGGCGGGATCAGCATTTCCGGCTCTCCCGGCTTTCCGAATTCCGCCATCAACAGGAGAATTCTCGCCAGACGTTTTTCGCTGGAGTTGAACAACTGATCCACAAGATCGGCCTGGGTCCGCATACTGCGCGCCAGCAGGAACTTCAAGAACAGGTCGGAGAACGTATGCTCCTCGTGCATCACGCGGACCATCTCCGCTCGGTCGATCTTGAGCGCAGTACAGGCGGTAATGGCTGTAGCCGTCGCCAGCCGCAGCCCGCCCACGCTTGCGAGCGACTCTTCTCCAACGAAATCTCCGGCGGAGAAAAGCGTGATGGTGGCTTCTTTTCCGCTGGTCGAAACAACAGAAAGCCTCGCTCTGCCCTTTTGAAGATAAAAAATGGAATCGGCGCGGCCGCCCTGGGAAAAGAAATCCTGCTTTGCTTTCAATTGGATAATTCTTCGTCCCAGGCCTGCACTAGCAAGAAAGGCGGCTACGTCGAATGGTACGTGATTGGACTCAACCATCTCCATATCCCCCTCGAAGACGGCCTTGGGTGTGCCGACCTGAGTTCGACCGCGCTTCAAATGCGTCCTGGAGGGAATCCGTCGCTACTGCCATAACCTTAGTGGCTGGAATCAAGGCCCATACTTCGCGTGCACTGTCGGCACCACGACATATTTTAGGGTATCGTCCACATGAAAACAAGAATCTGTCCTTGCTGCTTCAGCGTCTGCGCTTAGCCGTCCTGCGTGAGCAGAACTGTACAGTTTTGCATCTCCGCCGCCCGATACTACCAACAAGCGCCGCGGTGAATCGAAGTCGAGGGTCATCGCTTGCCTAACCTCCCCAGCTTTCACTCCGTGCGGGCGTTTGTTTGGTGCATCTCCGAGGTCCGTAACCCGGAAACAGAAGCATCCGTTCGAGCCTTGGATAAGGCTGGCGATCCAGCGTACTACACGTTACGAAAGCTAGATAAGGAGCCTTCGTTGTTGTACAAAGGGCAGCACGATCCAGTAGTTCTCTTCGAGGCACTTGAGACGCTGCGCCGTTAGAATCCGTTGCAAAGCCACTACGCACGGTCCAACGCTAAATTGCCGGGTATTTTGTACCGGAAAGCTCGCGAGTTGAGTATGAAGTTGATCGGACCAGTATTTCTGTACCAAGTTCAGTGTTAGTCTTCGGCTGGTACAAAGAACCTGGTCCGATCACCCCTCCGCCGTGACCCTCAAGATGCAAGTTGTGTCGGTGGAACACTACGTAAACCGTTTCAATTCCATTGTTTCCGAATCAACCCTGTCAATGCTCCGATATCGCCAGAAATCCATTCAGATTCGGTCTACATCTTCTTACGTTAGAAATTACTGGCCTCGACTTTCATCTCGGCTTGCATGGGCCTGAATACACAGCAGCTTTCGTTCGCGGAGGCGAATCCCCAAACACGACCATGGCGGGACGGCGAACCTGGATCCAGCGAAATTAGATCGACTACTCTTTCATTTGGGCTTTCTGGCAAGCGAGACATACTGTCCACCGAGGGGAATTTTGCGCAACATCCTTTCCACCTGACCGACTCGATTGAATATTCTCTCAGGAAAATACAGGAAATAATCCGTGCTAAGGGCTTCGAAGCCGGCAATTTGAAGGAGCCTGAGGATCTCCTGTGGTGCAATAAGCTCCGCATCGACATCGACCGGACACCTCCGCATGATCGCTCGCGTGACGGGATTCCATGTATTGTGCTCCAGGATGCAACACAAGCCTCCCGGAGTCAGAACACGATTGATTCCATCGAGGAGCAACAGCCTTGAAGCGCCGTGAACGTGATGATAGACGCACACCACCATGACAAAATCGACCGACGCATCGTCAAAGGGCAAATCGATCGACGATGATTGATGCTCCACGCGGAATGAATTTGATTGGGAGATCATTTCTGCGGATGGATCACATCCTGTGGCCTGTGCGAAATGACGGCCCGCTAGTTCCAGCAGGTTACCTTGTCCGCAGCCAACATCGAGCCATCTCCGCGATGCTGCGTCTACACCGGCGCGCTTCAAGATGTCCTGCAGCAGAAGCCATTTTCTGCGGTGAAAATGGACCGGATCCTGGGCGAACCGTTTTTGTGCCGGATCATCGAGCAAATCAGCCTACGTGGGCGCGTGCCGGTCGAATTCCGGAGCTGCCCTTTCAGTGACCGGCATGGTCGTCCGCCTTTCGCTCCATGATTCTCATGCCATTGAAATCCTGTACGACTCGATAGTGCGATTCGAGATAAGGCTCCATGATGAAACCGCCGGCAGGCCGGTACATCGCTGCGGAGAAGTAGGGGGAAGCTTTCCTTTCAAAGTCCGTGTTCCACAGAACATACCGAACTTTGTGCTGATCCAGCACCCGGATGACCTCTTGAAACTGGGAGGGAGTGTTGTAGTTGTACATGAGAAGGCTATAACGGGTCGGATTCGTCGTGCCGGAGAGGAAGTAGTACATTGGGCAATTTGGGTACACGAATATCTCTGAGCCTGGAGCTGCATGCGCATTTAGAAAGGTGAGCGCCGGGCTTGGCTTCCACATGCCTACCAATCCCACGCGGGTGGGTATGGAATGCGCAGTTAGGGCAATGAACAGGTTGACGACAGCCAATGCGCCCGCGCTGATTGCAAGAAGCTGCAGCGCCGATCCGACAACCTTTCCCCGGTATTCGACGAAAAAGTACACGCATAGAATGATCAGCAGCGGGGAGCCAGATGCGAGATGAGCGATGTCCCGTCTGTGAAACTCGGACAGCCACAATGCCCACCCACAAAACCAGTACAGTAGAATTTCCGGCCTCAGGTTCTCTTTGCCACGGGGGATTCCGAGGACGAGGGCCAGCACAGGCAGCGCCGCGATAAAGAGGAACGGCAGAACAAGAACGACTGCCAGTGGAATCAACCACCGTACGCCGTGGATCGGGACAACCCAATGATTCCAATACTGGACGATACCTGTTGCATACGGGATGGCATTCACTGCGCCGTAGTGCTGCGAAGGCCATACGAAGTCCATGTACATCAGATCCCGGAGGGCTCCCCGGCTCCAGAAATAGAGAAGCACGACCGCAATCACGCTGCTGTAGCTTGCAAGGATGAGGCCCAACGCAGAAAAAGAGGCGGATCGTCGCCGCTGCTGCACCCAGAGCCATACGAAGAAGGCGACAATCAGCAGTATTCCCTTGGGCTGCAGGATGCAGGTTGTCACTGCCGCGCCGGCGCCCGTCGCGAGCAACAGGATATGCTTTCGGGTGTCTTGCCACAGAACCATGCAAACGACCGACAGCAGCGCGAAGAAGTTGCTGTCCACATGATGGTTCACCATGGGCCACAACATGCCGAAATAAACGCCCATCAGTAGGACGGCAGGGAGAACCTGGTATCTGCTGCAGATCCGGCGCGACAGGAAATACATCGACAGAACCGTTCCAAGGGATGTCACAAACAGCCAGATACGATCCGCCAGAAAGGTTGCGCCGAACAGCTTAAAAATTCCCGCCAGCAAGTAGAATGTGCCTGGGCCCATCACTTCAAAGAAGTCGCGGGCAAAGACCTGCCCGTGAAGGATCCTCACCGCGCCATCGACAAAAGATCCCTCATCGCCGCCTATAAGAATCACTCGCATGAACGGCAGCAAGTAGATGGCGGCGCAAAGAGCAAAGAGGGAGTAACGGATGTAGGGCCGAGTAGACGAGTTCTGGGCTGGCGCGTGGAGGGGCGCAGGAGCAGTGCTCGTTCCGCGGTCACCGCAGTGCGTGTCAGGCAGTTCTTCGACGCTTACTTCCACAGTCGTTCCATCCCAAAGATGTGCAGGAAATCCTTTACCCGCGCACGCCAGCGAGCGGCTGCTACCAGGACGCGGCAGCCGATATGGAAACCGTACGCTCTGGGTCATCCACCACGAACGGACCACACGGCGGAGCGAAATCGGCCAGGATGACGGCGCGCGGCAAAGGCTTGTCAGTCAGAGCTACGTTCCGCGCCTCCGTCACCACATACAGTGGCCGTTTTTTTGCTTCTTCGTAATTTCTGGCGACATAATCGCCGATGGCACCGAGCGCCAACAGAATCATTCCGGAAAAAACGCATTGCAGGGCGACCACAGACGCCCATCCGGGTACAAGCGTATTCGTCCACAGCGCCAGATACATCACACGCAGTAGGTAAAGAAATCCCGCACCACTCAGTAGGCAGCCGACCGCGATGCTGATGCGCAACGGAAACGCAGAGAACGAAGTGATCCCAGTCCAGGCGAATCGCAGCATCTTCAGGAAGGGATAATTCGTGTGGCCGGCTGCCCGAGGCTTCCGGTCGAAGGGAAGCATCGCTTCCCTCAACCCAAGCCATGCGACCATGCCGCGCATATACCGGTGTTGTTCTCGCAGGGAGCGAATGGCCAGCACGGCCCTGCGGCTGAACAGGCGAAAATCTCCCACATCGGGTGTCATCGGCTGGTCCGCCATGCATGACAGAATTCGATAGTAGAGCTTCGACGTCCACTGTTTGAACCGCGTTTCTCCTTCGCGGGAATTCCGCTGCGGCGATACGATGTCGTAGCCCTTCTGGAAGAGAGCCAGCATTCGCGGCAACAATTCCGGCGGGTCCTGCAGGTCCGCATCCATCACCACCACGGCATCTCCGTTGGCAACATCCAAGCCTGCCGTCACCGCGGCCTGGTGGCCAAAGTTCCGGCTGAACCGGAGCAGCTTGACCCGCTCATCTCTCAGGGCCTCGCGCCCCAGGATCTCCGGCGTTGCGTCCGTGCTGCCGTCGTCCACGAAAATCGCTTCCCACGCCACTTCGCGAAGCGTGTCGCGAAGACGCTCCAGCATCAGAGGCACCGTCTGCGCCTCGTTCAAAACCGGAATGACGATGGAAAGAAGCATGCATGCATCCACGTAAAAAGCCGGTGATCGACGGCCAGCATCTTCACGGCGGCTGTCACTGTAAGGGCTATCACCGCAAAGATCAGCGCGTACTCGACCATGTCCTGGACCTTTTCATCCTTCAACAGGTTCCACTGTACAGACAGTTTAACCAGGTAATCTTTCACATGACATGTCCCGCGTTTTATCGAATCGTGACCTTGCACCGTTTGCTCGCCACGCGAGATCGGACTCAACGAAAATCAAGGGGGAGAAGACGCCTGGTGCTTGGTTGAGTCAAGCGTCTCTCCCAAAAAGAATGACAGAGTTACGTTTGTTGTACAGCCTTTCTTTGGCTGCAATTAAGCGATTGCGCCGGTCAGATCGCCGCCGAGGGTCGAGAAAGCTGCGTTGATATCTTTGGCCAGCGTAGTCATGCCGGCTGTCACTGCGAAAGCGACAAACGCGATCAACAGCGCGTACTCGATCAGGTCCTGTCCCTCTTCGCCCTTGACTGCATCCTTCAGCAGATCCATCTTTACTGACAGTTTGATAAGTAGATCTTTCATGTGACATGCTCTCCCATTCTATTTGGATTGGTGTTCCAGCCATTGGCTGGTGTTGCCCCTATGTAATGCAAGCGGAGAACCATTTCGCTGGCATTCCTTTAACTCAACAAATCCAACCACTTACGAATTTCAGAATCGCTCCTGAATGTGAACGGCTGTTTACGGGTGATCTGGGAAGATACTCCCCGTATACACGGTACGAACCGGTTACCGTCGGTGAACCAAAGTCACAATCCTCCGGGCGCTGGCGAAGGCTGGCCATGCCTCGTGGGCCAGACGTACCATACCAGCCACGCCACGGCGGGCCAGCAATGTAGGGGCGAGTGCATCGAAACCCCGAACATCATCTCGATGATGGTCGCGCTTGTCAGTGCCGCGAGGACCACAAGAGATCTTCCGGAATAAATTCCGTGGAAGAGAGCCGGCAACAAAATCACCTGATCGGAGAACCATGAGTAGGGGGCGGCGAGAATCGAGACAAGCATCAGGAGCGAGCCGTGCGTTTGCCAATCCCAATCCATGCAGTGGCGACGGAAGTACCAGAGCGCCCATACACAAGCCACCGCCGCGGGCAGGAATTGCAGCCACATGGCCTCGCGGTCGATGGCAAACCTGAGAATGGTGGCAGGATCGGGCATGAATTCATTCTCGATGCCCGATGTCTGGGCCATCTGGACATATTGCGACCATACCGAGGGATCAAAGAGTAGCGGTATGGCGCCGCACACGCCAATCGCAAGCGCCGCCCCCGCGAGGATGCGATATGCTTTGCGGACGGCGATCCATGCAAATAATGCAATCATGAAGGGCAAAAACAAGTGCGGCTTCAGGGCGCAGAGGGAAAGCGCTATTCCGGCGAGCAACGGCTTCGAATCGTAGAAGCGCAGGAACAGGACGAGCCCCGACAGTGCGAAGATGCCGGTCTGTCCCATCGCCAGGCATGCGAGAGCTGGTGCGAAAAGATAGCCGAGGAGATAGGGCGGGCTCGATGGGCTGCCATTGATCCGCCAAATCACGCGAAGGGAGCCACCCAGGCAGCCTATGAGCAGTACTGACCACAGAATCGACGCAACCCGCGCACCCATCCAACCCAGCGGAATCACCACAAACAATGCGGAAGGCGGATTGCGCATGATGAGCGACAAGTTTGTGCCCCACCGCCCCGCCGCACTCTCCAGAGCGGATACGGCGCTGACACTATACGGATTCGCTCCGCGTATGAGCAGCTTTCCAGCCGCCCAATAGGAGATAACATCGCGAAAGCCCACGGAGGTTCCCCTCAACATCGTGGCCAAGGCCCACACTGCGGTGAAGCCGGAAACCAGGAAAAAAATAAAGAGGACGGTGCGCGCAGTAACTCTATGAAGAGCGGGTTGGTTCGATGACGCTTGACTGGACTGGGCCAACATACTCATTCAACCTTCACCTGTTGTGCTGGAGCCGTCAGGTCCTCCAGCGAACTGGCGGAGGAGAATTCGAGCTGGTCTCCCGCTTTCGTTTGCGAGTCACGAACCGCGCCGGAGGCAAGCTCGATGACAGAATGCGCGGAGAGACACGCTGACAGGCGCCACGCTGGCACATGGCTCCTCACCTTTTTCACTTGATGCTTGCGGTCGATGTAGACCAGATCGATCGGGAACCGCATGAAAAAGGTATGCACGGCTTCACAGGGGACGATCCACAGACCTTCTCCCGGATCGAGGCCGTCACGCCCCAGAAGGCCTTGGCTGCGCTTGGCGCCGCGGTCGGCCACTTCCACCCGTTCGGCAAGCACCGCCTTGCGGGTGAGATTCGATATCTTCCACCGCACATTGGGCTCTCTGCGGCGTCCGCCGGCGAGCTTTCCAAGAAAGCGGCGCGCAAGGTTTATTTTGTTCGCTTCGATCGTTCCACCTCAATTAAAGATAGCTCCCACGGTATCGTTGGTCGTCAACGTGACCGTGCAAGTGTTGGGCCCGGCTGCTGTGATGGTCCCGGTATTCGCGCAGTTGGAGGACCATCCCCCGAAGGCGGCCCCAGTGGCAGGCGCTGTCAAAGTCACAGTAGATCCATAGGGATAGGTCGCGGTGCAGACAGAGCCTCCTGCCCCGCCGTTCAGGGCCCAGCCTGGGCCGCAATGGATCACATTCGGTGTACCCGTGGCGGAAGGAGCGGTTACCTCCCAATTCGTGATATTCAAGCCCTCGTTATAGACCGTCAGGGTGGACAGGAGCGGCAGTGGGAATGGCGGAACCTGATAGCAGGAACCGGGGGTTGGCGGATTTCCGGTGGGATCGGGGAGAACAAGGGGGCAGCCAACCGTCGCCGTAGCGGTGGCTATCGACCCATTGCTGTCGGTTGCCTCGGCAGTGATGACGGCGCCAACATCGCCATTGCTAGAACCCCAGTCGCTGACAACCCCGCCGTTTTCTGTGCCACCGCCCGGCGGCCCGCTGTTGTTGTTGGTCACAGGGAAGACATTCGGTTCGGACGTAATCCAAGTAACCGAGTTCGTCAGATCCCTCACGGTCGGCGTCGTCGAGAACGTTCCGATCGCCAGGTATTGCCCACTTTCCCCTAAACTACCGAATACAATCGAGCTCGGAATAATGGTGAGCGAAAGGATGCTTCCCCCGCTTCCCCCAGCTACGCCTCCGGATGACCCTGTAACTGTGAGGTCTGCGGTGGAGCTGACAGGACCATTGAACCCCGTTGCGCTGGCTGTGATGATTGCCGAGCCCGCACTTACAGCCGTTGCGACCCCGGAAGTGCTCACGGTCGCCACAGAAGGAGTGCTGGAGATCCAGGTCACTGCGCTCGTTATATTCTGTGTCGAAGGGTGATTCGCATTGCCGTATGTCCCGACTGCGGTAAATTGCGCAGTCTGACCAACCGCCACAGACTGAGTTGCCGGTGTAACCCGAACGGAGTCTAGCCCCGAGGGGTTCCCGCATCCGGCAAGGAACAGAGCCAGACAGCTGAACGAAAGCGCCCTGAAATGACGGTAATCTAACATGGATGCCTCCCTAGGCATTTCTAGTCTTGGCTGGGCCACATCCGCAGCCCCATCCAAGAGATTTCTCAGCAATCTTCCAAGAACCCGAGAGCCTTTTGCAGCGCTCGTTTTCCGCTTGTACCATCCCTATTGGGACATCGAACTGCCACTGGAGGCGCCACCACCACCAGCGCCACCACCCGAGGTTTCGATTACCAACGGCGTCTCCGGCTTCATACTCTCGAGCAATTTCTCGATGGGCATTGTTGGAGGTTCAGATGGTAACGGCTTCGCTCCGGTCACGTCCGCGCCCGGGTTCGTCATGGGTATGCCGGAATTTGGCGGCAGAAACTTTGAGGGGAACTTCAAATCCGGCAGAGGCACGCCGGCAGGTATGGGGGCTACGATTTCCGGCGTCACAATCACGATGAGCTCGGTGTTGGTTCGAGTCGTTGTCTTCGATTGAAAGAATTTGCCTAGTATGGGAACGTCTCCGATGAACGGGATCTTCTGGAAGGTTTCACTTTCGCGATTGTCGATCAGTCCACCGATGGCAAAGCTCTGCCCGTCCCGCAGCTCAACTTCAGTTTTCACAGTGCGGATGTCGATGCCGGGGATCGTGAATCCAGAAATCGTTACTGCATTGGTAAAGTCCAGGGCGCTGACTTCAGGGGCGACCTGGAGACGGATCGTATTGCGCGGAGTAATGGTGGGGATGAAGTTCAGGCGTACGCCATAGTCCTTGAATTCGATCGTAACGGCTCCGCCGACGCCTCCGGCAATCCCTTGCACAACCGGGTAGGGATATTGTCCACCAGCGAGAAAACTCGCCTGTTTGCCATCCGCCGCCACGATGTTGGGTTGGGCCAGAACCTGCACCACTCCCTTGGTCTCCAGGGCCTGGAGGGTGGCGCCCAGATTCAGATCCTGGCGGAAGAGGAAGATGTTTAGCGCATTCGCTATAGTTGCAGTGGCGGGTCCGGACGTCGCACTTGGAAGGGCGACCGTTGGCGGCGAAAACTGCCCCGTGGTTATACCGCCAATGGTGTTCCCTGCACCGGTGCTGAATATATTGATGCCGAGTTGTTTTTCCATGTTCCGGTCGACACTGGCAAAGCGCACCTTCAAAAGAATCTGCGGCTGGGCCGGCGGGACATCGACGTAGAGTAGATTGACGACTTTGCCCGCGGTGGATGCGATTTGAACCGCGCGCTGGGAGCTATTGAGGTCCTTCACTGTGCCGCGCAGGAAAATCATCCCACCCTCGGCGCTGACCTTCAGTTGTTGTCCAGGAAGTTCCATGCGGAGTTCGTGTTTAACTCCCTCCAGCGCGTCGTTCTCCGCATAAGAACTGGGGTGCACCACGACCTTGAAGAATTGCCGCCCGCCCTGCGATTCCCAAAGGATCAGGCTGGTGACACCGGGAGTCTTTCCGTTGACCATCACCTCGGTAGGACTTGTCGCTGTTGCCTCGGCGATATCGCCCATACCCATGGCCACGCGGACAATCGGCTGGACCGTGTCGACCAGCACCGACTGTCCCACCGTGACAAAGAGCTCATTGGCGGAGTCCTGGCTGGCAACCTCTGGCTGCTGTTGAGTGGGAGCAGGAGTCTGGGCCGGGATCCCCGGCGTCACGCATACTGCACACGCCAAGACACAAAAAGAGATAATGATGGTGTTAGTTTTTGCGCTCACTCTGTTCCCCCGTGCGAGGCAAATTTGGATTCACTTTCTTTCGATCCATTGAAGACTTCGATCACGTAAACACGAGAGGCGGGACGCGCCTTGCGTGGCTTGGGCCGGCCGGGTGGCCCCACCGGGACATTGGACTGTCCGTAGAGTTCCGCCAAATCGGATCCCGCTGTCTTGGCTAGTTTCGTATCCAGAGGATTCCGCAAGACAAGCTGAATTTTTGTTTGATTGCTGGCTAGGCTCAGCGCTTCCGCCTGCTCCGGAGTCACCAGCAGGTTGACCACCTGGACCTGTTGTGGCTTCCCTTCCGCGTCTCTCTGTATGTCCGTCCCGGCGGACAAGACCTCAATGTTCTGAAGCAGCGTCCTTACTTGCCATGCTTGCGTTGAATTGTTCTGCGTCCCTGGAGGATTGCCGGAGATCAGCACGTCAACCCGCATCCCTGGGGTCGCGAATCCCGCCACGCCCACGACTTCATCGACTTTCACCGCGCAAGCCCGCATCCCATCGGGAATCGTTGCCGCGAGTCCGCCGCCGGATCCCTTCGGGGCCAGCCGGGTTTCCAGAATAGGCTCACCCTTGTAGATGTTGGAGATGGCGCCCCGACCGATAGCGTCCGCTGGCTTCAGGATGGCGCCTTGCGGGGCCGAACCTACCATGTCGACGGTCGTTAGATCGACACTGCGAAGAACAGTTCCCAGTTTAATGTCTTGCGCAGCGGCCACCACCCTTGTGGTACTTTGTGGCCCCGAACCGAGGCGGCCTCCGACAACGCGGTAGACGATGTAACTGCATGCAATGGCAATGACAAACGCGGTCAATAGAATAACCGTTATTCTTCGGTTCATTCAGGCACCTGCTTGAACTTGCTGGTGAAGTTACTGTTGGTTTCTTCAGACTTAATGGCAATTGTTGTGCCAAAAGAAGTAGGCTTGCCGAATGAATGGTTTAGCGGACAAGCGAGCAAACAAGTGTGAACACGTGTATACCACTCCGCATCCCTGTGTAGCCGCGCAGACACGCCTGACGCGGCGCGCTTCAGATTTGCAGGAACTTACAGCCACTCCAGGTGGTCTGAGAATTGCTCATGAATCTTTCTGAGTCCTACCGGAAGCGATACCACGCATGCTGTCGCAACAGGGTGCTTCCTTCCGCATCAGACGACGAGTCACAACCTAACGCGCCGTCCAAGACTGGGAGTTTACCCTGCATTGACCTATTCTCGAATCAACACGATCTTTACGAGTCAACCGCGGTCGCGCACGGAACCCGGCTTCTTCGTGGTCTCTGTCCTGACGCACGGTTTAGTGCTCGGTATCGGGGCGCTCGCCATCATGAACACGCCCAGGGTAGAGGAAGCGCCAACTACCCGACGATATACGACCCGACTGGTGAAGCTGCAGGGGGACCAACCCCAATTGCGATGGTCTCCCGGAAGTAGCGCTGTGCATCCCACCCCGCGAGCCGTAACCCACACAGCACCCTCCGGTGGACGGCGGGCGGCCGCCGCTGCTTCCCGTTTGCTTGCCGATCGAACCTCAGCACCCATCACGCTGGTGCAACCGGATGTCCCACCGAATACATTATTGCCGCTAAAAGTCCCGATTCCGCTCGTGGTGATGTGGGCCCCACCGGACATCCAAGTCAAGAAGATTGTCCCGCCTCCGCTGCAAAAGCCTGCCGTTAGTAACGTGCAGCCATCGCTGAAAGCGCCAAATCACGAATCCGCTGTCGCCGACGTCCAGCTTGCCTCCAGCGCACTTGTTTCGCAAACAATCCCGCTCGCTGCAAGCACGACCTCGCCCATCGTGTTACCCGGAACTGGATTGCCGCAGCTCCCTCAAACGGCGACGAACCCATCGGCACAGCCGATGCCGGCGCCTGTCATGTCCGTCTCCAACGTCCTCCTTACGGAAGGGACCATCGCTTTGCCTCCCATCAACGAAATTGCCTCGTCACCGGGTCCGGAATCCTTGGCACCCGGACAGTCAGACAGCACATCGGACAGGGGCAATGGGACCACGCCCAACGAGCAGAATGGGAGTGGGCCCGATATAAACTCTGGCAACCAGGGTAACCAGGACGCGGCTGCAGCCAAGCCGGGCGAAGAGGGTGGCGCAGTATCGGGATCGAACTACGGGTCGGACTCGGGAGAATCGTCAGGGAACGCACCGTCGGTCGAACGCATCACCCACCCAAAAGACGGCCATTTCGGGGTCGTCGTGGTGGGAGATTCAGTGGCGGAACAATACCCCGAAGCAGCTGGGATTTGGGCTGATCGTCTTGCGTATACGGTCTACCTCCATGTAGGCGCGGATAGAAGTTGGATTCTGCAATATTCCCTGCCTCGCGCCGTGCAAGCGGGCGGGAACAACATCCGGCCGGACGCGCCATGGCCGTACCTCATCATGACGCCCCATTTCGATCCCGCCGACTCCGACGCAGATGCCCTGCTGGTGCATGGCTTCATCAATGCCGCAGGCCGTTTCGAGCATCTGGCCATCGTTTTTCCGTCGCAATTTCCGCTGGCCAAGTTCGTGCTGGGCGCGCTCCAACAGTGGCAATTCCGGCCCGCCGCACAGAATGGACAACCGATGGCTGTCGAGGTGCTGCTAATTATCCCCGAGGAAACGGAATAGATCACTTGCTTCGGTCGGTTCGTAATTTGGCGCGTTCATTGCGAAATCACCATGGCAGAGGTGCTGCCCATGGAGATTACACTGCTCTTGATAAATGGGATGGACAGAGGAAAGTTATACTTCACCGTCACCGTGACCAGATTTCCCGGATTGTTGCAGGTAGCCGACGGGCTGCAAGTTCCTCCTGCAGGGTAGGCCGACCATGCCGTTGTTACAGTCATGTTTGATGGATTGATCCCGGGAAACCCGAGATTCTGGACGTAGGTTTGAATCTGTCCTGCCGTGGCGTTGCATTCGTAGCCGGGTGCCTGACAGGCTGATCCCCGCACGATGGCAAAACGGCTCCCCTCCCGCGCGGCATCGGAAACGAAATGATAGCTATACAGCGCCAGGCAGCCTTCCATAACACCAAATATGATGGTCACCAGGATCACCATGGAAAGCGCCATTTCCACCATAGCGGCGCCTTGTTCCCCGCGCCCGCAACGTTGCCGCGCGAATGCGGTCCTGAATATCGGTTGCGCAGCCATTACTGTTCCACCCGCATAATTGCCTGCCCGGTCAATGTAAATGTTTTTGGCAGCCCTGGGTAATAGAACAGAGGGTCCACCGTGGCAGAGGTATTCACTTGAACGTATTCAAGGCTGTGGAGGGGCGCAGGGGAACAACTCGCGATAACGGTAGTACAGGAAACTTGAGTAGATGGTGCACTCGAGCAGGCGCAAAAATTCGTGGCTGTTGCGGTCACTCCAGTAAGATTCGCTGAATCCCGGGTCGCCGCCGTCTGCATTCCCGTATAGTCCGATGCGGTAATGTGGGACTGCGCGCCATATGCGACTCCGGCGCGTGCGGCGTTGGTCACTTCGATGGCGGCGTACGCCAAACGCCCGAATTCCGCCGCTCCAATCAGCAGCAGAATGAAAATTGGAAATACCAGAGCAAGTTCCACCAGCGCCTGGCCGACGTCATTACGCATCCCCGCACGGGGCGCGGGCATGCAGCCCCGGCGCCCCATGCAATCGCTCCGTGAACGGTTGTTGAAAGCGTTTGTCATGGTTTACTCCACCAGCCTCGCAGCTGTAAGGGGAGTGTTGTTGCCAGCGATCGCTGCGTAATCGTTGAAGCCCGCGTTGCCAACAAGTGTCAATGAACCCACGACAAAATCGGCGTAGATGCTCGAGCCACTGTTTCCCGTAAGAGTCATAGCTGCGCTAGGTGCATAGATGATCCCCTCCAGCGTTGAGCCAGCATTGCCGGTAAGCGAAAGCGCGCTCGTATTGCTCGGGGGCTGATCGATCAGAATGCCGTTGTAAGTGCCGGAGGTTGGGGCCGTGAGATTCAAAGATACATTGCCAGTTAGACCGGAACTGCCCAGCAGATACAACGTAACGCCCGTTCCCGTAATGGATACGTTCCCAGTGAAGCCACCAAAACTTCCATTGATGATGTAAAGGCCGGGATTCAGGGTCAAGCTTACGTTTCCGGTGGCCGAGATTCCGCTGTAACACCCAGGGGACAGCGTCTGTGTTTGGTTCCCAACCAAACTGATATTGGTGGTGCAACCCGATGGGACCGTCAGCGTCGGCAACGAGGCCAAAGGGTTGCCATCAGGTGCGATCCCTGTGACCGGCGTGGGCGTGACGCTGATGTTGCCGGTATCATCCGCCTTGCCTACGATACCGATTGATTGAGCGGTTAGCGTGACATTTCCGGTGAGATCCATGGCATCATTGCTGCTCGAATCATCGACAATCCCGCAATTTGGTACCGATATATTGGCATTCCCGGTCATGCTGATGTCCGCTCCTGAAGGATTTAACGTATAGATGCAACCCTGGCTGTTGCCCAGAGTGGCTACCGCCCTGGCGCCGACCGTCATCGAGTTGAGGTGGAACATCTTCATGAAAATCGTTGGCTCAGACTGAGAGACAATCGCTTCCACATAACCCGCCTGGCGCACATACGCCCCAGACAACGGCGGCGTATTGATCGTTACCGCGCCTCCCTGAGTTCCGACGGTGACGCCGTTCTGGGCCGCGGCAGCATCGGCCGCTGTCGACATGTCTCCATAACCTTGTTCCAATGCCGCGGCGATGGCGGCGCTGTCGGCTGCTGTCTGCATATTTCTTTTGGCGTGGAACAGCATCCCGACGTCCGCCGCGAACCCCACAAAGCCAAGCAGGCATGTCATGCATAGAAGCGTGATTATTGCGGCCTGGCCGCTCTCGTCTTTCAGCTTTCTCGCTATTTTCATGACTTGCTCCCCGGACAACGTGGAGCTTCTACTTCCAGCTCCGCATTGCCACCTGACGTTCGGTACAATCTATCTCTAAAACTCCTTCAGCATTCGGTGACGGGCGCAGTTCGCCCATAATTGGGTCACATCTTACTCCGACTCGCCTGAAACCAGCGATGGATAAATTCGTCGAGCGTTTTTTTATCCGCCGCGTTGTTCTCTGCGCCCTCTAGCACCTGCGTGGCATTGGCAGTCGCGGCTGGGGTGAAAGCAAAGCCGACGCCATCGACGCCCACCTGGACGACCTTGGCCTGGACCTTAATGGAATGGTGAGAGTCAGCCTCCGCGATGTCCTTATTTTGCAACGTCATGATCACCAATGTGCCCAGATACCAGCGCTCTTCTGTCAACAAATACATTCCGGTCGAACTGATATCCCGGATCCCGCGCGGCACCGGATTGGCACCGTCCCAGTAAAAGGCAACCAGTCCAGGCAGAGCCCTCCGCTCCGCGTTCCGCCGCTCCTGGCCGAACAGCGCCTTCAATATACGCTTCCCAAGTCCTTCAGGGTTCATGCTCCGCTCATTTCAGCTATCTGGTCCGATATGTGGGCGCGTTCCGGCGTCAATCGGCTCTCTATCTCTTCCGCTGCGCCGATGAGCAGTTGATCTCCCGTCTGTGTCTGCGACGAATAGATCGTGTGGGTCGGCAACTCGAGCACGCTGGCAGCACGGACTCTCAACGGCGCAATCTTAAATATTGGAAAGTGCTCCTTCACGTAAATCACGCGAAGATTCTCATCCAGATAAATCAGATCGAGAGGAAACATTACCCCCCATGTATGAACTCCGCTCGAAGGAACCACCCAGAGCCCTTCGTCGGACCTCATCTTCAATCGTCCGATAAATCCCTTGAGGCGCGCGAACGTGGTGTCAGCGGGGACGACACCAAAGCTGAGAAAGCATTCGCGGGTCTGATTGTATACGCAGTATGTTCGTGTTTTCATTTCATTCCCCGCCGGCCGCACTTAACGGCGATTGGTATCCTATTCCGGCATGCATCAACATGCAGACCGGGGCAATCCATGCAACTTCTTCTTCCATCAACGTCATGACGCACGCTGCTTATTTCAGGGACAGATTTATTGCGCCCTCCAATATGGAAGGATGTCGAGATCTATTTTTTGAAAGGGCGCCTCGTATTGTGACGCCCCCAGCCCAGCACACGAAGACAATATGCCTGCCCTCGCATGGAGCCTACGCACAAACGTTTAGTGGGCCTTGGTGCGGCGGCGCTGAATCAGAATGAACAGCACGATGACAGCACAAACGCCAGCAACTACTCGAATAATCGTTACGTGATCCATAGCAATTCTCCCTTCTCTCAACGGTTGAGGAGTTTATGAAAAGCCTCCGCCATGGTAATGACGGCGGGGCCCAAAGTCACTACAAACAATGCCGGAAAAATGAAGAAAACAAGCGGGAAGACCAGCTTGACACTGGTCTTTGCCGCTTTCTCTTCCACGGCCTGGCGGCGCTGAACCCTTAGCGTGTCAGAGTGGACACGCAAGGTCTTGGCAACGCTCGTCCCAAACTTTTCCGATTGGATAAGCACGGATGCAAGACTGCGCACGCTATCGACTTCCGAACGTTCGACAAAATGTTGCCACGCATCTGCGCGAGGGCGACCGGCACGTTGTTCCAAAACGACAACATTCAATTCATCCGTGAGTGCCGGCAGGGCCCCACGCAATTCCTCCGCCGTGCGCTGTGTCGCCTGGTCCAGGCTTTGCCCAGCTTCGATGCAAATGATCAAGAGATCCAGCACATCTGGAAGTCCGCGCCGAATGGCGGCTTGGCGGGTGGAAATCCGTCTTCCCAGCCAAAAATCCGGTGCCAGAAATCCAAGCCCCACGGCCAACAAATACACCAGAAATGGACTCGCGTGAGCGGCGCCGGTAATCGTGACAAGCACACACAAGAGAACAGGAACCAGCACCTTAGCGCCATAGAAGTTCTTCACTGCCGAATCTGTTCTGTAGCCGGCACTGATCAGACGTCGCCGCGCCACCGAGACTTCCGCCTGGGACCTCGGCAGCACGCGATCAAATTGCTCGACTACACCGCCGAGCGCGCGACCGGCGTGCTCAAGCGCGTCCGACAGACTTGGCTGTTTTGCCTCCGGCATGACTACAGCGTGGATACGCTGCATCATTGCTTCCCGATAGAACAGGAGGAGGCCGCCGCTAACGAACAATAAGAAAATCACCAGAAATGCAAAGACTGCGATTCCCATAGCTCACCTTCAAACGTCCATGTTGACGATCTTCCGGATGATCAGAGCGCCGACGATCATCAGGCCCGCCGCAGCATAGAGAAGCTTGATACCAATCGCACGATGCCACAATAGACTCATGGAATCGGGATTGACCATATACAAAACCATTCCCAGCGCAAGGGGGAGAATGGTCAGAATCCAACCGGTCATGCGTCCCTGAGCGGTATGGACACGGACCTGCCGTTTCAGACGGTACCGTTCGCGAATCACATATGACGTCTTGTCCAGTACCTCGGCGAGATTTCCTCCGCTATCCTTCTGAATCAGAATTGCCGTCACGACGATTCTCAGATCCTGCAATGGGACCCGGATGAGCAGATTGCTCATGGCTGATCTCAAGTCAAGCCCATAGTTCTGCTCTTCGTAACAGTTGCGAAACTCCATCCCAATGGGATCCGGAGACTCGTGGGCAATCAGGCCCAACGCGGAGACCAAACTGTGGCCAGCCCGGAGGGCGCTCACCACCAAATCCAGTGCCTCCGGCAACTCCTGTTCAAATTTATTGAAGCGCTGGGTGCGCTTGAAGCGTACGAAGAAAATGGGCGCTGCCGAGGTAAACAGCCCGACCAAGATCGCGAGGGCAGCAGCCCCCGTCCGCAGGTAAATAAGGTAACCCGGCACCACAAAACACATCGCACACATAAAGAGCAAACTACCCGTGGTCCATTTCAAATTGGCCTGGTACAAGAGAGTGCGCAGACGTGGCGCTATCTCGAGTTTCAGCAGCCAACGATGGATCCAGGGAATCGCACTCAGCAGTTCGTTTTTGCGAATATCAACCATCGGATCGTTGGATCGCGATGGCTCAACTGCAAGCGCCGACTCCAGCGCACTCAAGGTCTGCTTGGTTCGCTGCGCGGCGCCTGTACCGCTCGCGACCAGGAGCAGTGTCAGCACTGCGAATACGCCGATAAATACCAGCACCAGCACCAGTAGCATGTCTCTCCTCCCGACCCTCGGCTCGCCTACTTCACTTCCATCGTGTGCCCGAACAGGCCCGGCGCTAGTACGATACCCGAAATGCGGATCTGTTCAAGGAACTTGGGACGGATTCCGGACGGTTGAAATGCGCCAATCACCCTGCCGTCCGGTCCAATACCTTTTTTGTTGAAAGCGAAAATCTCGTGCATACTGATCATGTTTTCTTCCATGCCGGTGATCTCGGAAATGCTGGTCACCTTACGGCTGCCATCGCTGAGACGGGTAACCTGGATCACGATGGCAATGGCGGACGCTATCTGCTGACGCACTGTTCGCTCCGGAATATTCAAATTACTCATCGCGACCATGGATTCGAGTCTGCCCAGCGCATCGCGCGGGGTATTGGCGTGAATCGTCGTCAGCGAACCTTCGTGCCCGGTGTTCATCGCCTGGAGCATATCGAACGCTTCCTCACCGCGCACTTCACCCATGATGATTCGGTCTGGACGCATACGGAGGCTGTTGATCAGCAATTGACGCTGGCGGATCGCCCCGGCGCCTTCAATGTTGGGCGGCCGGGTTTCCAGGCGCACGATATTATCCTGTGCGAGCTGTAGCTCGGCCGCATCTTCGATGGTGATCAGGCGTTCATTCGGTGGAATATACCGCGACAGGATGTTGAGAAAAGTCGTCTTACCAGACCCGGTGCCTCCCGAGATCAGCATGCTGATCTTCGCGCGCACAGCAGCGGCCAACATTTCGATCATCTCGGGCGAAATTGTTTTCAACTCCACTAACTTCTTCGCGGTAGTGGGGCCTGTCCCGAAGCGTCGTATGGATAAAGCGGGACCATCGAGCGCCAACGGCGGGATGATGGCGTTCACGCGAGAACCGTCGGCCAGTCGCGCATCGACCATGGGGGAAGATTCGTCTACACGGCGGCCAACACGTGACACGATGCGGTCGATGATCTGCTGCAGGTGGCGGTCATCGCGAAAGCTCGTGTTAATCCGCTTCAGGATCCCGCCGCGCTCGATGAAAACATTGTCTTTGCCGTTGACCAGAATCTCGGAGATATTGGTGTCCCGCAACAACGGTTCCAACGGGCCGAGGCCGAAAACTTCATCCAGCAGGTCGGACTGGAGCTTTTCTTGTTCACCAAGGCTTAACGGCACTCTCTGGTCACTGATGATCTGCCTCACCATGCCTGCCACGGCCTGGCGCGCTTGCGTAGAGTTGACGCGCGATAGCTTCTCCAGATCCAGCTTGGAGATCAGTATGCGGTGTGTCTCGGATTTGAACTTTTCAATATTCAGTGGTTCCACGCTATGCCACCCGTCCAATCATAGAAAAATATTTTCTCGACCTTTATCCGAACAGACTAAAGCCTTTCTTCTTCTCCGGATTCTTTTGCAAACCACACGCAGCTCTGGCCATTTGCCGGATCACCCGCGAAATGGGAGAATCTTCCAGCACAAGAGGGTGCGCGGTGTTCTGCGCGCGCGAGACGGCTCGGTAATCGCTGGGAATCTTCCATTGCGGCGCCATAGTCAGCGCCTTTGCTATGTCCTTTTCATCGATCCCTAGTGTGCGTTGCGTAAAGCGGTTGAGCACAATCTCAGGCTTGAATCCTGAGGCCGTAAAGAACTCGGTGATGAGGCGATTTGCATTGCGCAATCCGGAAATACTGACCTCCGTGACCAGGTAGACGGCGGCGGCTTCCTTGAATAGGGCGTTGCTGGCCGGACCCATCTGAGAGCCGGCATCCACGATCACGTAGTCGAAAGTTCGGCGTGCCACTGTGACTAGTCGCTCGATACCCTCAACAGTGGTTTTTACCGGAGTGTAACCGTCCGGTGCAGCCAAAACGGAAAGCCCCGAGCTATGTTTGGCTAGCAGCTTTGAAAAGAAATTCGAGTCCAGCCGATTGAAATTCTCAAGAGCGTTGGCTACCGAAAACTGGGAACGTATGCCGAGACCAAGCACAGCGTCGCCGATCGGCAAACCTAAATCAATCAACACAGTATTCTGATTGGACTCCTGGGCGACTACCAAAGCGAAATTGGAGGCAATCGTGGTGACGCCGCAACCGCCTTTGGCCCCGATAAACACCTGGAGTTTACCGATCGCCTTCTGGACGGGGTGGCCTGCTGGGCGGCGAACCATGGCGCGCACCAGGGCTTCCTCCATCGCGCCTGGAGAGATGGGCAGCGACAGAAACTCGCGGGCACCAGCTCGCATGCAGCGAACCAGCATGGACGGATCCGCTTGCGACGAATAGGCCATCACGGTGACGGAACTGCCGGCGCAGATATTCTCTATCAAATCCAGAGCGTGTTCCCGGTCGCTGTCGAGTTCAATAATGACGACGTCGTAATCGGACTCCAGCAACCGAGGTACGTCGTCGATGTCGGGATACGACGTAAATGTCCGTGCCACACGCGCCTGCGATCCGGTCAATGCGTCTGCCACGGCATTGCGGCGCAAATCATCGGGGCCGATCAGTGCCACGGTCAACGTGTTGGTACCAAGCGAATCGCGGCCCTGGGTCGTCGTCGCCATCAGCAATTCACGACCCCCTTCTTGTTGCGACGTTCTGTTCTTGTCACCTGAAGTCTGCATATTATTTGTGAAATTGCCATAGTCTCCGCATCGGTTCTCAGCGCGAGAAGAACGAGATGAGTGTGCCAATAGCGATCGCCGGAGCATAGGGCATCTTCCGCGTCAACGGATTGTCGAGCACCAGTTTGGGGTGGCGATGAAGTCCGCGTTTCTTCAATCCGAAGATCAAATCGCCCGTCCCATCAAACAGTTCGCCAACAAAACCGCCCCCTATTGCCCAGCAAAGTGCCATGATCCCGCCGGCGATTCCAGTCAAAACCAATGCCACGAGCAACTGCGCCGGTCCGATCCACGCCCCGATGGCCGCACACAATTTTACGTCCCCCATGCCCATGCCACCCATCCAGCAAAAAATTCCGAGGACAATGGTTCCAAGACCAATCCCCAAAAAGCTTTGCTCGACCCCGCGCCAGCCATGCATCCAGGCCGAAACTGCCACTCCTGCCATCAAAAACGGCAATACCAGCCAGTTTGGAATCCGGCAGCTGCGCACATCGGTAAACGTTGCGATGGCGAGGACAATCAGAGTCGGCCACCAGGCGATCGAATGCATACACCAACTCTTTCTCCCTTGCCGGGGACACTCTTTCTCCCTTGCCGGGGACACTCGTGGATGTGCAATCGTCTGTCCAAATCGGCTGGAGTCGCCAACACTCTGAAATCAAAGCCTTATGGCCCTTGTCCCTTGGGCGGGTGTGCACGGTTGTTTACAGGCGCGGTCAGTTAAGTGATGCAGCGGATACACCCAGCTGAACAGCAGCCGCCTTGGAACACAGATGCCCCAGGTCCAAGATAGTCCAGGCGGTAAAGTTGTAATCTAGTACGTTGACATCGTCGAACGAGGCGCTCAGCAGCCAACCCAGACATGTCGACAGGACACCGCTTGCAGGGGTTCAATTAAAGGCCCGTCTGAAAACGCAATAGGGGTATCTGAACCGCCAACCTTAGCCATTGCCCGCGTGTTACTAAAGTTTCTAGGCGCTTTTGCACAATTCGGCTGTAAATGAGCATAGCCAGCCGATCACAACGATGGTTTTAGGTTACTAAAGTTAACTGGACGTGTAGACCACTTTCTGCTACAACAGCCTCACTCGGCAAATATCCTGACCCGCGTGCCGTCGTTCCCCGCGGGAGGTAGAAAACGACCCTCCCCCGTAATAGGAGGAGTTTCGTCGATCATATGTATAAGATTCAGGAGACCACAAATATATGGTCCGCATTGAACTGTATTCTGCAGACAGGAAGCTCCAACAGCTTTTGTCCTCAGCCTTGGGGAAAGAATTTCATATTACGCTAGAAGCAGATGCGGAAGCGATCATTCGATCGTTCTCCGCGGGCGAATGTGATGTTGTCGTCGTCGATCTGGATTCCAACCATGTGTCGGTGCAAGACCGAATTGCGGGCTCAGAAAGAATTATCGCGTCGAAGATTTCCCCAGTGGTGCTAGCCGACGACGGCCTTCGTTCTACCGCGCTTGAGCTCGTACGGCAGGGCGCGCACAACTACTGCCGCAAGCCGCCTTCCATGGTGGAACTGAAAACCATGCTGCGCCGCGCCTACGAAAGATGCGCCCTGAAGCGGAAGCTAGAGGCCGTAGAACAGCAACTGGAAGCGGTCACCAGTTGTGACCGGATGATCGGATCCAGTCCCCAAATTCGCCAGGTGTACGAGTTGGTGCGCCGCGTCGCCAGTATCAACACCTCTGTGCTCGTCACTGGCGAAAGCGGCACCGGCAAAGAGTTGACCGCCCGCGCCATCCATAACCTGGGTAAACGTTCGGCGGAGCCTTTTGTCGCCGTTTCCTGCGGCGCCATTCCGGAAACACTGATCGAAGCCGAGTTGTTCGGCCACGAGAAAGGCGCCTTCACCGGCACCGTTGGCATGAGGCAAGGCTATCTGGAACAGGCGGGAGCAGGCACGTTATTCCTGGATGAAATCGGTGAACTTAGCCTGAGTACCCAGGTGAAGCTGCTGCGGGTTTTGCAGGAACGCGAATTCTGCCGCCTCGGCAGCAGCCGGCTTATTCCATTGCGCGCGCGCCTTGTTTTTGCCACCCACAAAAACTTGGACGAAATGGTGGCGGAGGGAAAATTTCGGCAGGACCTTTACTATCGCGTCAATGTAATGAGAATCGATATTCCGCCTCTCCAGGAGCATCCGGAAGATATTCCACTCATCGCGATGCATTTTCTTCGGCGTTATTCTGAGTTACATGAAAAGACCCTCGATGAGATCGACCCGGCCGCAATGTGCTTACTACAGGCGTATTCCTGGCCTGGGAATGCCCGCGAATTAGAGAACGTGATTGAGCGGGCGATTATCGTCGCTCGCGACAACATCATTCGGGTTGACGATTTGCCCGAGAACATCCAGGACAAGGATGTCGTCAATATCGAGGATTATCATCCAACCGGTTCATTCGAGCGGCAACTTCGCGAGTACAAGATCAAGCTGGCCACAATCGCCGTGCGTGAAAACAACGGCAACAAGACGCTGGCAGCCCGCAGCCTGCAAATCTCACGTGCATATCTGCATCGTCTGATCCGACTTGACGAGGAATGTCCTGCTCTCGAACAAGGGTGCCAAGAGGTGGAGACTGCTTGGCAACAGCGTCTCTAATGAGCGACCGCGATGTCGGGCACTCACAGATCAGTGCCTTCCAAAAGATATTCTCTTTTCCGGTCATGATCTCAGGTCTTCTATCAGTCCTCGGTGTTTTGACCGTGCGCTCTCGTTTCGACGACCCCGACATGTGGTGGCACCTGAGAACAGGTCAAATTGTCTGGACCACCCATACGATTCCGACAACCGATATTTTCTCCTATACAACCAATCACCATGCCTGGGTGCCGCACGAATGGCTCTCGCAGACCCTGATCTATGGCGCCTATCGGTTCGGCGGCTACCAGGGCTTGATGCTGTGGTTGTGTTTTTTCACCGTTGCCATCCTGATCGCCGGATATGCATTGTGTTCCATCTATTCCAAAAATGCGAAGGTCGCCTTCCTGGGGGCCATGACGATTTGGTTCTTTGCGACCGCCGGTCTTGCGATACGGCCGCAGATGATCGGATATCTTCTGCTCATCCTCGAACTGTTGCTGGTGCAATTGGGACGCACGCGAAGCCCGCGCTGGTTTTTCCTGCTGCCGCCGCTGTTTGCGATATGGGTCAATTGTCACGGGTCCTTTTTCTTTGGGTTTCTGTTGGCGCTGCTATTTCTCTTCTGCTCTTTCTTCGATTTCCGCATGGGATCGCTCGTGTCCGTGCGTTGGGACCCGCACCCTCGCAAGATGCTGATCATTGCGTTGGCGTTTTCGCTGGCCGCGTTGTTCCTCAATCCAATTGGCGTGCAACAGGTTCTGTACCCGCTGAATACTCTGCTGCATCAGCCAGTTGGACTCGGCGTGGTACAGGAATGGATGCCGCTTACCATGACCAGCGCTCGCGGCCTGGGACTTCTGGCCATACTTGGGTCCATCTTCCTGCTGGTCATCCTCCAGCGGTCGCAGTTGTTTTGGGAGGAATTGCTGGTTCTGGCCATGGGCACATGGCTTGCGGTCAGTCATCAGCGAATGGTATTCGTCTTCGGCATCCTGGCGGCGCCGGTTCTATCGCGGCTTCTTTCCAGCTTCTGGGACGGGTATGATGCCGCCCAGGATCACCCATGGCCCAATGCACTGTTGCTCGCACTTTCTCTGTTGATCTTAGTGTGGGCATTTCCCAGTCGGCTGAACCTCACCAAGCAGTTGGACGATGGAAGCCCGGTCGAGGCGGTCAGGTTTCTTCAGCTTCACCGCCTTTCCGGGCCCATGTTGAACGACTATGTATATGGCGGATATCTGATCTGGGCAGCGCCGGAATACCCGGTGTTTATCGATGGCCGCGGCGATGTTTTTGAGTGGACGGGTGTGCTCGCACAATTTGGCAGGTGGGCAACGCTGCAGAGCAATCCCAATACTCTTCTGGACAAGTACGGCATCAATTTTTGTCTGTTGACCCGTACCTCTCCGATGGCGCATGTGCTGCCGCTATTGCCAAACTGGAAATCTGTCTATTCCGATGACTTGTCGATGATCTTTGTGCGAACTGAACATATGAGTCCAGCGTCTCTACCCACGTCTTCGCTACCCAAGAACTAACGGAGTGATGACTTCCCGCAATTGCGTCCGGGGGGTACTATGTCGCTCTTAGCGGTTGGCACTGTGGCGCTTCTTCAAGTTTTTTTGATCCTTCTTTTGCTGTTTCCTCATCTTCTTTTGTTGCTTCTTCTGCTGCTTCAGATACGCCTTCCTCGAATTCGATGATTTGTTGTGCACCGTGTGTGGCGCAGGACCTGCCGGCGCTTGAGCGGCGCTCGACAAAGCAAAAGAAAGCACGAAAAGAGCAGCTGCAGTTTTCTTCACAGTTCACCATGAACAAAGCTATTACGGGATTTTACAACGAGGATTTCTAAACGCCACACCATTCTTACCGACGGAGCAAACTCTTTTTCTTCGAGCAAGCTAGGAAGGTCGCCCGAGCAGTCGCAAGTCAGTTCACTCTGTCGTCTAACCGGCAAGCTAAGCCACCATGTTAGCGTTGATGAGCCGTTCCGCCGAACCCGAAAGAGGCATTGGACTGACCACCATCACCGTAAGATGCGTCGCCAAATCGGTATAGGTGGTTCGGTGAATCTCGCCTCTTCGGTCCGCGACGATCGTGCGCGAGATACGCCACCCAGCCAGCAGTTGCGCAGATGGCTTGCCGCCATAGTGAAACGAAAAAGGAACATGCTGCGGCTGCCAAAGCTCCGGCGCCGTGAGTTCCGGTGTTGCAGCGCTTGCCTGACACAGCACGGCGGGAGAGCTACCGGCCACGAGAAGGAGCATCCCGACGAATTGCACAAATCGTCTGGGTTGCAGTCTCGGAGCGATGGTGCCAACGGCGGGACGATGGAATCGTTTCCGGCACATTGATTTCAGGATTGATTTCGGAGTCGCAGAGACCAAAAGATTCAAATGAACTCCTCCAATTCGAGACGAGATCCTTGATGCAGCTGTCTTGGTCGGTATCTTAGTGCAAAGCAACCGTGTGCCGCTGCTTCACCGGCCTCTGCTTGTCATCGTCCAGAATGGCGTCGATCACGCCCAGCCACGGCCCCAGCTTCGGCCGTCTCACCGGCTGCTGCCGCTGGTGGCCTGGGAGAGTGTGCAAAGTTGTGGGGTGTGGTCATGCTGAGAGAGCCAGTTGGCGAGTCTCGTCGCCCTCGTAGGCGCGGTCCATCAATAACGGCAGGCCTCGCGGCATTGGCCCCAGATCGCGCAACAGTTCTCGCCCTGGGGGAGCATCGTGTGCGTTTCCCGGCGACAGGGCGAAGGTTATGGCCGTCCGAGCATCCGCGGCAACCAGATGAACCTTGGTGTTCCATCCGCCGCGCGACTTGCCGATAGACTGTGGGCCGTTTTTTTTAACGCTCCAGTCCCATCCGGATGCACCTTCACGGATGTCGAGTCGAGCGCGAACGCATCGATCCGGATGCGCACAATCCGCTCCATCTGCAACTTCTCGAAGACACGATCCAGCACCCCGTTCTTGGACCATCGGTTCATCCTCGTGTAGATGGTGTGCCAGCGCCCAAAGCGCCTTGGAAGTCCGCGCCACTTGCAGCCCTGTTCGGCCACATACAGCACTGCATTCAGCACTTGCATATTGCTCAAACGCACGTTCCCACGCTGCACTGGCAATGCTTCCTTGATCCGCTCATACTGCGCTTCCGTGATCTCCATCTACAAACATTAACAAAGATTCACGTTAGTGTGAACACGCCCTAATCATCTCAGAACGCCCGCAACCGGAATTAAAGTCCGTGAAGAAAGGTACGGCTGATGGTGATTTCAAGCAGGGTTTCGCACAGCCTGGGAGGGACCCGTCATCGTCCGGGCGAGTTCAAGGAGTTGCTGTGCCACGGATCCCACAGCGCGCTCGACTTCCGGAGAGAGTGGTGCACCCAAGGAAAACTGCTTGCCTTCAATGCCGTAAATCAGCAGGGTTTGCGGCAAACGGTTCATTGCTCGCGCCAATTCTACGGCTTCGTGCACGCCGAAAGCATGCGTGGAACAGGGGAAAACATCTTCAGGCAGCCTGTCGGCGTGGGCGTTCCATACGCAAATTTGACCTGGCGTTCCGCCGCGGGCAGTGGCATCCACTAGAATGATGTGCTCAAAGCCGATCCAGCAGTCCGTCAAAGAGAAACTCTCGCCACTTTGCTCTACGGTTTCGACACCAAGCGCACGCAGGCGGCGCGCGACAAGTACCCCAGCCGCGTCGTCCCCGCGATCGAAGTTGCCGCAGCCGATGATGCGAAGAGCCACGTCTAATCGCGCTCCAGATGCAGGCGCAGGAAATGTGTCGCGCAAGAAATGCAAGGATCGTAGTTGCGCACCGCCTGCTCACACTTCCAGGTGATCTCTTCGGTCGGCCGGGCCGCAACCTGGCTGACAAAGTGCCAGAGATCCTCCTCGATCCGTTTCTGATTCTGCGAAGTTGGAGGAACAATCTTTGCAGAAGCGATAAGCCCGTCCTGATCGAGCCCATAGCGATGATAGAGAAGGCCCCGAGGCGCTTCCGTGGCGGCCTGCCCGGTCGAGGCACGTGCCGGAGCCGGTGCGCGAGGCGCAGGAGGTGGCTCGTATTCGCGGATCACGCGCAGTGCCTCGTGGCAAGCAAAAACCAACTCGATCGCTCTCACCACGATACTGCGGAACGGATTGCGGCAGGGCGCCTGAAGTCCACAATCGCGTGCTGCCTGTTGGGCCACGTCCGGCAGTTTGTCAAAGTTCAGATTAAAACGGGCCATAGGGCCGACCATGTAGGAACCGCGACCACGCAGGACGGAATGCAGCGCATTCGAGTACTGCACATGCTGCTCAGTGAAATTGTCCTCATACTCAAACGCATCAATATCGAGCCCACGATTGGATACGATCCGGCCTTCGTTGAACGGATACTCTTCGGGGTGGCACAAGGAAACAAATTCGTAATCCTGCTCGAAATCAGGAAAGTCGAACCCTGAGACCCAGCGGGCAGTGGCCAGCGAGGCGTCGAGAGCCCATTTGAGTTCGTCCACCAGGTCTTTGAGTGCGCTCTTCGAGGGTACTTTGTAAAAGCCGCCGATTGCGGCGGAAACCGGATGAATTTCCCGGCCGCCCATCAAAGCCACGATCCAGTTGCCGACCTTTTTCAGGCGCAGTCCCTGCTGCACGATCGCCAGATGGTCACGTGCCATCGCGATGGCGTCGGGATAGCCGAGGAAATCCGGCGCATGCAGCATGTACACGTGGAGCGCATGGCTCTCAATCCATTCTCCGCAGTAGAACAGCCGTCGCAGCAGCCGCACTGACGGGTCGATTC
>JBKQVW010000134.1:0-5980 GCA_052142955.1 Acidobacteriaceae bacterium
CGGGATAGACGAGGCCGCCGCCGACGGTCAACCCGAGTCCGCAGTCGAGTGGATGCGGGCTCACTCCATACAACAACTGTTCTGCGTTGGAAATCGCCAGTGCGGAGTATCTTCTTGTCGCCCGACCCGTCATCGTCTCACGCTCCGGCAACGATCTGCCGCACCAGGGAGACGGCCCCGCTGGCGTTTTCACTGTAGCCATCCGCGCCGATTTCCTTGGCATATTGGCCGGTAACAGGCGCGCCGCCGATCAATACCTTCACTCGCGTCCGCAGGCCAGCGGCTTGTAACACATCAATGGTTGTCTTCATGGCGGGCATAGTCACCGTCAGCAGCGCGGAAAGACAGACAACCTGGGGCTTGTGCTCCTCTACGGCGGCGACAAATTTGTCGGGAGAGACGTCGGCGCCGAGATCGTAGACTTCAAATCCACTGCCTTCCAGCATGGAGGCGACAAGATTTTTCCCGATGTCGTGCATATCGCCTTTGACGGTGCCAATCACGATTCTGGTGCTCAGCTTTTCGCCGGAAGTCGCCATGAGCGGGCGCAGCAGCTCCATCGCACTTTTCATGGCTCGGCCGGCCAGCAACAGCTCCGGCACGAAGTATTCTTCCGCCTCAAACAGCCGCCCAACTTCGTCCATGGCTGGCACCATGGTGCCGGTAATCAGATCCATGGGCACCGCGCCCGCTGTCAGAGCAGCCTGCGTGACGGCATGCGCCTTTTTTGCGTCGCCGTTCAAGATTGCATCGTAAAGTTCTTCCGATCGGACCATGTTCGTCACCTCAAGAAAGGTTGCTGTCGTTAAACGCAAATCTCGTGGGAGGAGTTTGCCGCTGTTGGCGTCTCAGCCCAGGTTGATCGCAGAGAATCTAAGCCGTCATGTGGCCATAACTGCCGTTGTGTGCGACCGCGCAAACATCCTCATCGTGTGCATGTTTTCATGCGGGGTATCGCGCACGATTTCACACCCCGCGCCCACTACCCAGCGCTCGCCGGCTTTTTGCTGCAATGCTTCCAGTGCCTGCTGGATCGATTCCGGCGAACCGTTGCGAACCTCGCGTACCGGATCTAGGTTTCCGATCAGTGTTTGCCGCGGACCGAACTGTTCGCGTGCTTGTTCCATGGGCACCGGAGAGTCGACGTCCACGAGGTCGCAGCCCAACTCGCCCAAGTTGGCGAGTATCCTCCGAGTATTTCCACAGATATGCAGGCGAACTTTGGCGCCCTTAGCGTGGATCGCGTCTACCAGTTTCTTCTGCCACGACCAAACCTGTTCTTTGTAAATCCGCGGGCCTACCAGAGAGGCAGGCGGGTCGCCTATTCCGATGACGTCTGCCCCGCCCTCAACTTGTGCTGCGGCGAAGCCAGTCGCCAATTCTACTGAGTAATCGAAGAGAGCCGCAACGAAGGCAGCGTCGTCAGAAAAATCCACCATCAAGCGGTTGATCCCACGCAGGTCTGCCGCGTCTGAGCAGGGACCTTCCACCCATCCTTCAACGATGAGATCGTTGCCCACACGGCGGCGTAACAACTCCACGCCCCGAATTCGATCTTCCATGCTGTCACCCAGCACAGTATCTGGGGCTGGCAGTTGTGAGAGGGCAGACTTATCTGTCAGCAGTGCCTCTTGTTCGATTATCCCTGGAGGCTGATTGTCGAACCACTGGAACTTCGCGCCCAGGTCGACGGCTTCAGAGGTAGGGGCGATCGTGGAGACATGGTCGAAGCCGAACAACTCGGCCGTTTTGATCTGGGCATCTGCCATCGTCTTGTGGTCACGAATGTACTGCCCGTATTTCACCCCAAGGACGTCGGCAGCAAACATCATCGTGATCGGCATATACGGACGATGGTCTGGGTGATGTCCGTTGAGAACCGCAAGTACCCGTTCACGACCCGTCATACGATGCACGCTCATTCCTTCGGATATGTGCCCGATGTCTCAAAATTGCAACAACTTCGGTCCAAACCTTCATTTAGCTGACAAGGTATCATCCGGCTGCATTGGGGCATGTGATCGTCGTCACCAGAAAAGCGATTGCGTTGACGCTCGACGGATGTATTCAGAAGGTCATGCTGGCTGCGGTATGCGCCTTTGCGAAATGCACCATGGCATGCAGATTTTCATGCGGAGTGTCGCGCACAATTTCACAGCCGGCAGCCACAATCCAGCGCTCGCCCGCTTGTTGCTGGAGGGTTTCCAGGGATTGTGTAATGGTGAAAGGGGAGCCATTGCGGACATCTCGGACCGGATCGAGGTTTCCTGCCAGGGTCTGCAGGGGTCCCGTTTGTGCGCGTGCTTGGTCTATCGGGACGGGAAAATCAACGTCCACCATGTCGCATCCCAACTCGCCCATGGCGCCGAAAATCCGGCGGGTGTTTCCACAGATATGCAGGCGAACTCTCCCACCGTGTGCGTGGATCGCGTCGACCAACTTTTTCTCGGACGGCCAGACGAATTCTTTGTAAATGCGCGGACCTACCAGCGATGCCGCGGCGTCGCCGATCCCGATGATGTCAGCTCCCGCATCGATCTGTGCCGCGGCGAATCGAATCGCACCTTCGACTGCAAAGTCGAACAATTCGCGGACAAACGCGGGGTCGTCTGAAAAATCCAGCATCAGGCGGTTGATTCCTCGCAGGTCCGCAGATTCCGCGCAGGGACCCTCGACCCATCCCTCCACAAATAAATCGCCGCCCACACGTCGTTGCAGCAATTCGATCCCGCGGATACGGTCTTCCCGGCGTCCTCCGGAGAGTGGGTCGGAGATCCGGAATCCCGCGAGCACGCTTTTGTTCTGGAATAACGCTTCCTCTTCGAGCATCGCAGGAGGCTGATCGTCGTACCACTGGATCTTCGCACCATAATCCGTGGCCTCGCGAGTAGGGCACGAAATAGTGGAAACATAATCGAGGCCGAACATCTCCGCTGTCTTGATCTGCGCATCCGCCAGGATTTTGTAATCACGGACGTATCGGCCGTATTTCACCCCAAGAATGTCGGCGGCAAACATCATGGTGATAGGCATTGAGGGAAGGTGATCGGCCTTCTGCCCGCTTAGTACTGCAAGGATTCGTTCCCGACCTGTCATCGCATTCACCCTTGTTTCTTGGTCGCAGTATAGGTCTTTGCGACCATGTCGGTGCAAGACGGGAGGTACAGCAGAAGTGGGAAGGCGGTGGCACGATAGGACATTGGTTTCGCAGTCTCGGCAAATTCGGTACCGGTTTTCCTAGGAAATTTATCAAATTTTCTTGCGATCACCGCCAAAACACTGCATAATCGTGACGAGAGACGGTACCTGCGAGCACTTATCTGTGACCCGATATAACCGTCAAGATGTTTTGCGAATCCTGCAAGTGTCCGCCCGCCAACTGCAAGGCTGGGAGCGGGCCGGGCTAGTCGACACTCTCGAAACCTACACATTTCAGCAGCTTTCCCAGCTCAGGAAGCTCCGTCTTCTGTCTCTGCAGCGCATCAAGAGTTCGCGCATTTCGGCCTCCGTGGCAGCCATGCAGCGCGTTTCCGGAATGACAAATCCGCTGCTGGAAGCGGGCATGGTGTACGGTGGTTCGCGCGTAGTTTTCCGTCACCAGGGCGCGATCGTCGATCCCTTGTCGAGGCAGCTCGTTTTCGATTTTGACGGTTGCAATCCGGAGGGCCTTTGCACCGTCGTTGGGGAAGCCGCTCACCAAAGGTATCGCGAATCTCAAGCCGCTGAGCTCTTTTATGAAGCTGTCCGGATGGAGGACGAGCAGGGCCTGCTGGGGCGGGTGATCGAGTTGTACACGCGCGCTATCGAACTGCATCCTGGTCACGCCGCCGCGCTGATTAACCTGGGAACCATCTATTACAATCAGCGGCAATATCTTCAAGCCGAGCAGGTATATCGTCGGGCCACCGAGGCCGATCCCGACTATGCACTCGCGTTTTTCGACCTTGGCAATGCGCTGGACGAGCTGCAGCGTTTGCCGGAAGCGATTGACGCTTACAAGGCCGCGATCCGGATCATTCCCAGGTATGCCGATGCGCACTACAACCTGGCGCTGGCCTATGAACGCACAGGCGAGCATCGCAAGGCGCTGCCTCATTGGATGACCTATAGCAAGCTGGATCCGACCGGTCCGTGGTCGAACCACGCACGCGGCCAGGCTCGCCGCCTGATTGAGGCTGATCATCTGTTTATAGTCTCGCGTCACTAGGCGAGCCTCCCACCTTACTCCCAAGGAGAGTTCGGATTCACGCCTACCTCGTGCCCAGCGTGCGCTGGACGATTAAGCGGAGCGCCAGTAAGCCTGGTGCAATCGCCAAATGAGATAAGGCAGAGCCGTGATCGTGAGCAGGATTGCGGCATGTACCAGGCCGTAGGGATAGCCCCCCTGAACGGATGGCGCTAGGGCAAAGTTCATCCGGATATGGCCGAATCCGCCGGGAACGGCTGTGCGACCTGCATGAACCTCGGAAGCGCCGCCGATCAGCGCGATCAGGATCAAACCGACAGCGGGCCAAATCGCCTTCAATCGTTGATGGGCGGCGATGACTCCGATTCCCCAGCCGACGAGAATCGGGGCGAAGAAGTAGATCGCCTTGCCGAATTGAAAATAGATATTCGCGAGATCGAAGAGTCGATAGTGCCCTGTTCCGAGAGGCGTGTCGGCTCCCGGTAGAAAAATCTGCCAACCGGACCACAAAATGAACAGGGCAACAACCCAGGCCCCAGCGAGTAGCAAGACCGGGGCGAGGCTAAACATTGCCCACGGCACCCGGACACACCAGGACTGGAACTAACGCTGGTCGATCATTGCCCTGGAGAGGTCGTCAATTCCGCCGAGTCGAACGAGTGCTGCGGATTCTGCCTCCGCACGGCTGCGACCGGCGCGTTCCTCCTCTGCCCGTAGGTCGGCCAAATGATCGGTGAGTTCGGCCAGATACCGCCGCACGTGTCGCGGCACAACGCCGGCCCGCAGCAAGCGTTCGCGTAGTTCATAGAATGGCTTTGGCATGTTGTTTTCCCGTCAGCATCGTTTGGATTGCGGCCGCCAATTTGGTCCAGGTCTCCGACAGATCGGCAAGCCGACACGATCCGATTGGCGTTACGGAATAATAGATTCGGTTACGGCTGTTGATGGTCTTGCGCCGCGAACGTAACGCTCCATCGCGTTCCAATCCATGCAGCACCGGGTAGACCACACCTTCGCCGATCGCGATGACCTCGTCGGTCCGGTCGCGGATGGCTTGTACGATTTCATAGCCGTACATCTCCTGCTGCTGCAGGAGCTGCAGGATCAGGAGTTCGGGAACTCCATTCATAAAATTCGGATTGGTTTCGCGCGCTGCCATTGGAAAAGATAATACATTGAGGTTCAAGGCATTGCAAAAGAATCATCGATGATGTCTGCACTCGTTGGAATGTCCGCTTGTCAGGGACATGGAAAATCACGAAGCAGGCACCCCGTGAACCGCGTCCGTGAGAGCCTTCTGGCTCGCTTGATAAAATCAAATCTGTCATGCCAGCGATCTCGACCCTTTCTCCAGAAGTTCTTGCGAAGTATGAGCCGGTTATCGGCCTGGAAGTCCACGTCCAGCTGCTGACGGAAACCAAGGCATTTTGCGGCTGCTCCACCCGCTTTGGCTCCGCGCCCAACACGCAGGTTTGCCCGGTCTGCCTGGGACTACCCGGAGCGCTGCCGGTTTTGAATCGGCGCGCGGTGGAGTTTGCGACGCTGGCGGCCATGGCGCTGCATTGCCAGATCAACGAAACTTCTATTTTTGCGCGCAAGAATTACTTCTATCCCGACCTGCCCAAGGGCTATCAGATTTCGCAATACGACAAGCCGCTGGCCGAGCACGGCTACATCGCCATCAAGACTGCGGGCGGTGCCAAGCGCATCGGCATCACGCGCGTGCATCTGGAGGAAGACGCGGGCAAGAGCCTGCATGACGGACTGCCCGACAGCAGCGAGTGGACCTCGATC
>JBKQVW010000135.1:0-34646 GCA_052142955.1 Acidobacteriaceae bacterium
CTCCTCGCCTTGATCGTAGGCCCACAGAAACTTTCGGCGCAAATCATCCCCATATGGCTTCGCCATCGATTCACTCGCCGCAGAGTCTCGCCACGATGAGTCTACACTATTAAGGAAAATGCTCTAGATGCAGTTCGGCCCGAGAAGATTGAGCGGCTGCACATTTCTCCCTGGTCAAGGACCGGGATGCGTTCGGGGTTTGAGTCTTTCGGGCTCCCGTTCGCATCCACTCCCCGATACACTAAATGGAGTCTTATCCATCGCTTTGCAACTTCGGCGAATGACCTGAGGCCGCTTCAGAGCGGGGTTCACCTTGCCATCACGGTCGGCGCCTAGTTGATGAGACCGTGCCAGTGAAAAGATTATGACAGACGAAATTCGCGACACCGTTATCGTAGGAACCGGCTGCGCCGGTCTGACGGCTGCTATATACGCGGCCCGTGCCAACCTGAAACCGCTGGTCCTTGAAGGGCATGAGCCAGGCGGCCAACTTTCCATCACAACCCTGGTGGAAAACTTCCCTGGCTGGCCGGAAGGCATTCAAGGTCCGCAGTTGATTGAGAACATGCGGATGCAGGCATCGCGCTTCGGCACCGATTTTCGACTGGGCCATCTGAGCAGCGTGGATCTTTCCAAGCGGCCTTTCCGGTTGCATGTTGGAAAAGAGGTGTTGCACACTCGGACGCTGATCATCGCCAGCGGCGCCTCGGCGCGCTGGCTGGGGCTGCCCAGCGAGCAGGCCCTGATTGGTCATGGGGTGAGCAGTTGCGCCACGTGCGACGGCTTCTTTTTCTCCGGTCAGGAAATTGCTGTGATCGGCGGCGGCGATTCCGCGATGGAAGAGGCACTTTTCCTGACGCGGTTCGCCAGCAAGGTGACACTGATCCATCGCCGCGAACAATTTCGCGCTTCGAAGATTATGCTGGACCGAGCTATCGGACACGAGAAGATTCATTTGCTGACCAACACCACCGTGGAAGAAGTGCTGGGTGTCGAGAAAAACGAAGTGACGGGACTGCGCCTGCGAAATCTGGTGACCCAGGAAACGTCCATTCTTCCCGTAAGCGCCATGTTCCTCGGCATTGGGCACGTGCCCAACACGAAAATGTTCACTGGCCAAATTGAGCTGGATGACGACGGGTATATCCGCACCCATGACTACGTGTTCACTCGCGTGCCGGGCGTCTTCGCGTGCGGCGACGTACAGGACCGTCGTTATCGCCAGGCCGTCACTGCTGCGGGAACTGGCTGCATGGCGGCACTTGAAGCAGAAAAATATCTGGAAGAGCACAGTCGCTAAGCAGTTCTCCATGTCGATTGCCGATAACATCGCCCGCGTCGAAGAACAGATCGCCGCTGCCTGCCGCCGCGCCAATCGCTCGCGGGAGAGCGTGCGGCTGATGGCAGTTTCAAAGACTCACCCGGGAGAATCAATCACGGAAGCCTACAGCTGCGGCATTTGTCTGTTCGGAGAAAACCGCGTGCAGGAATACGCAGGGAAGCGTTCCGCATTGCAGGGCGCCGGTATCTTTACCGGCACGCAGCCTGCCAGATTTCATTGCATCGGTCCGGTGCAGACGAACAAAGCGGCTCGTGCAGCTCAGATATTCGATGCCATCGATTCGGTCGACTCGCTTCGGCTGGCGGAGCGGCTAAATCAGGCGGCCGCAGCAGTGGGGAAGAGTTTGGCGATCTCGATTGAGATCAAGCTCAGCCCGGAAGTATCCAAGCACGGGCTATTTCCTGATACTGCGGAGCTGGACCAACTCCTTGCGCGGCTGCCTGAGTTCAAGAATCTTGAAGTGCGCGGGCTGATGACAATTCCTCCCTATGCGGGGGATTTGGAGCAGATGCGCCCCTATTTTCGACGGCTGCGCCTGCTGCGGGATTCTCTAGTGCAACACTATCCTTCGCTCGCTCTCGAGGACCTTTCCATGGGGATGTCGCACGATTTTCCAGTTGCGATTGAAGAAGGCGCAACGACGGTGCGCGTCGGCACCGCGATCTTTGGGGCAAGGTCTGCGCCGTGACTGAGGAATCCGCAGTGAACGTGCGCGACACGCCACAGGGCGCCACCTTTGAGGTGCGTGTGCAGCCGCGCGCAAAACGCACTGCCATTCTTGGCGTTTTGGATGGCAGGCTGAAGATCGCGCTGGCCTCGCCGCCCGTGGATGGCCGCGCCAACGAAGAGCTGCAAAGATTCTTCGCGGAGCTTTTCAGCGTCCCGCGCTCCGCCGTCACGCTGCTCGCCGGAGAAAGCTCGCGCAACAAGCGGGTCGCAGTCTCGAACCGAACCAGCGCCCAAATCCGCGCGGCAATCGAGCCTGCTCTTCATCGGCCCGCCTCCCTGCCTTCGCCGAAGCGAAGCTCCGGCTTCGCGCAGGCAGGCCGAAGTCTTACGGAGGGCAGGCCAGTATAAATATCCACGCCAGATGTCAACTCCGGTTTCTCTGTCAAACTGAAGCTGTCGGACCGCCTCCCCAGAAGCCGACTTTCCAATACCTATGCCTCATAGTCTGCGAGTCTGAGGAGGCCCTCCGGGGAGGAGATCCTCCAAAAACGTGAATTCCCGGAAATTGCGTTACAATTCTGGACGAGAATCGACAACAGGCTGGGAGCTGTCCAATCATGAGGTCATTACGCGTTCCTGCTGGGTGTTGGGGCCCACTTGTTGTGCTGGTTCTGATGACACCCTTGGCAATCTCAGCACAGAGGGCGTCGAAGAAGCCGCCTTCCAAGCCGGACAATAGCAGACGGCAAATGCAGCTCAGGTTCCGTCTGCAAGACAATCCACATGACAAAAAGGCTCATGATGAATTGATCAAGATTCTGAGCACGGAGTATGCCTTCCGGCCCGAAATGGAAGAGGACGGGACATGGATCAAGAACAACCCAGAGGACTACGAAACCGAAATCGAGATGCGCTCACTTGCTATTGCCGCAGTAGACGATCCAGAGTACGCAATATCGATTGATCGGTTCATTCTGGCGCACGCTAATCGCGCTGATGATCCCAAAGACTACGATTTTGTAAGTGACAGATTGGCTTTTGCCCTTCTTGACCGAAACCATGATGCGGAGGCGCTTGACCTGCTAACTCGCTCCACGGTCCAATCACCAAGTGATTCAGGGGTATGGGAGAACCTTGCGGATGCCCAACTTCGGACCGACCAAGCAGAGAAGGCGTTGGTGACATACCGCAAAGCGATCGACCTGGATCCGACTCAGGAGTTCCCGCATGAGGGCATGGCCAAGGCACTGTTCAAATTGGGTCGATATTCCGATTGCGAAGCCGAGCTAAATGCGGCCATTTCCGTTTACAACGCCCAATATCACGGGGTGCCGACGGACACGTTTCATCTGATGATGAAGAAGATCGAGCAGGCTACGCACAATGAGCCTACCCTTGCAGACTTGCATGTCCAATTGGCTCGCGTATACGTCGCGGAGGAGAAATTCGACAAGGCGCTCGCAGAAATCGGTGCCGCCGCGCAATCGAATCCGGACGACAAGATCACTTATGAGTATCTGCGAGCCGTGATCTATGATCGAGCTCGCCAGGCTGAGAGTGCCAAGGTCGCCCGGCTCAGAGCAAGCACCGAAGTACAGAGGGAACTGAAGAAGGAACCAGGAAGCAAGGGCATGGACGCCGAAATGGCTTATCCACAGGTTCTGTTTATGTCCATCGATGGAGACGATGAGGATTCCGCGCACGAAGTAGTTAATTTTCTGGAACCTATTGCCTCAAGCGGGAGCCTTAAGCCAATGGATTTGATTGCGCTCGGCTTCGCCGATTGCACGCTTGGCAGAGCTGCTGAGTGCAACCGTCATGTCGAGGCAGCTTTTAGAGCGGACCGGAAATTGAACACGGCGAAGTCCCAGCACAATTTGGCCGAAGCACTCGTTAAGGCGCACGATTCAGGTGCGGCATATGAGCACTTTCGTCAGGCCTACGAATTCGACCCGCAGAATACGACCTATCGCTTGGACTACGAACCCGAGCTATCGCACTGAACTGCAGCTTCCCAGAGTCTGAGTGAACCCGGTCATATCCAGCGCGAGTAGTGGGTCTACTCGCGATTTTCACGATTACTCCGCATAAACGCGGTTTTTCCATCGATCATGTCACAGTCCCGGATAGGGAACCACCCTGGGGCAGAGCCACGGGAAAGCGCCGTACTCTATCAAGAGAGAAGCAGGTCCCCATTCGACTCGCCCGCCGCGGCGGGCTCGCTCAGGGCAGGCTCTCGACTGCGGTCGCTGTGGCGACCTTCGCTTGGGATGACAATTCTTTGTTTAATTTTGAGTGGTGCTACATTTGCTCTAATCATGTCCTCTCTCTATGCCGTGGTTTTAGCCGTTGTCGTTCTCACGCTGCTGGTCGTCTCGATGTCGCAGCTCCGGGGCGTCAAGACGAAGGCGGACTACCTGCTCGCGGGCCGATCTCTGCCCGCTTTTGTGCTGGTTTTCACGCTGCTGTCGTCGTGGATTGGCGCAGGCTCCTTGTTTGCCGGCGCGGAAAACGCGTACCGCAATGGATTTGCCGCGCTGTGGCAGCCCGCCGGTGGCTGGGTTGGGCTGTTGCTGATTTATTTCATCGCGCCGCGCGCCAGAAAATTCGCACAGTTTACCATCCCCGACCTGCTGGAAGCGCGCTACAACCAGACAGCGCGTGTGTTGGGCGTCATCGCCATCCTGTTTGCATATACAGCCATCGCCAGCTATCAGCTTCGCGGCGGTGGAGACATTCTGCACCTCATCTTCCCCCATGCCATCAGCAGCACCATGGGCATGTACATCATCGCGGCCTTCGTCATCGTCTTTACGGCGCTGGCCGGCATGGCCTCAGTGGCGTACATGGATGTTGCGATCGGCCTGCTGGTTACAGCGGCATTACTGATCTCGCTGCCGATTCTGCTGCATCAGGCTGGCGGTGTCGCTGGCCTGCACGCTGCGCTGCCTGCTACGCATTTCCAGGTGCTCGGCTCCATCTCCTTTGCGCGCGCCATGGAGTTCTTTCTTCCCACCATGCTGCTGATGCTGGGCAACCAGGCGATGTATCAGAAGTTCTTTTCCGCCAAATCCGAACGCGATGCGCGCGTGGCCGTCGTCGGCTGGGTGATCGGCACGGTGATTCTGGAAACGATTATCGTCGCCATTGCAGTCATCGGTTCCGCGTTGTATCGCACCGGAGAAGTCAGCCAGCGTCCGCGTGAAATCATCGCCTACACGGCAACGCACGGCCTCCCCGCGCTGCTGGGTGCATTGCTCCTGGGCGCTGTGTTCGCCAAGGTCATCTCGACGGCGAACAATTACCTTTTTTCTCCGGCAACGAACCTGGTCAATGACGTTTTTCTTCGCTACATGCATCCGGATGCCAGCAACAAACGCATTCTGTTGATCTCGCGGCTGGTGGTGGTGGGGCTTGGCATCTGGGCGTTGGTTCAGGGGGCCTATACGCAATCGATTCTGGAAAAAGCTTTGTACGCTTACACCGTCTATTCCGCCGCGCTCACGCCCGTCATCCTGGCGGCGTTCTATTCGCGGCGCATCAACTCCTATGGCGCCGTTTCCTGCATTGGGGCGGGCACATTCGTCACGGTTGTCTGGGACACGGGTTTTGTGCATCGCCACCTGCCCGCGGCTTTTCTCCACCGAGACGCCATCTTTCCCGCGCTGGTGGCGTCGCTGATCTGTCTGTTCGTCGTCAGCTGGTTCACGCCGCCGCCGCAGAGGGAAAAGGTCGCGCAGTTCCTGCCGTAAAGCGGGACGACAGGCGAACACCGTACAATAGGATTGGGAGTTTTTTCACGATGCGCCGTGTTTACATGGACGCCAATGCGACGACGCCGCTGCTGCCGGAAGTCTTTGAGGCCATGCGGCCGTATTTTCTAGAGCGCTTTGGCAATGCCAGTTCTGTTCACTCCTTTGGCCAGCAAGCCCGCGGAGCGGTGGAGCAGGCGCGCGTCCGCGTAGCAGCTCTATTGCACTGTCGTCCGGCGGAGATCGTCTTTACCAGCGGCGGCACGGAGAGCGACAACCTAGCGTTATTTGGAGCAACCAGACCCGGCGATCATCTGATCACGACTGCCATCGAACATCATGCGGTGCTGCATGCCGCCGAGCAACTGGCAAAATGCGGCCGCGAAGTTACGTTTGTTCCTGTCAATGACAATGGAGTTGTCGATCCGGAAGATGTGAGACAGGCGTTGCGCGCGAATACGCGGTTGATTAGCGTGATGATGGCGAACAATGAGACCGGTGCAATTCAGCCGGTGGAACAGATCGCCGCTATTGCCGCCGAAGCGGGGGTGCAGTTTCATACCGACGCCGTGCAGGCTGCGGGCAAACTGACGCTGAACGTGGAGAAGATTGGATGCAACCTGCTGTCGCTCTCCGGGCACAAAATCCATGCGCCGCAAGGCACGGGGGTTTTGTTCGTCCGCAAGGACACAAAAATTGAGCCTCTGTTGTACGGGGGCACGCATGAGCGCCAGCGGCGCGCAGGGACGGAAAATCTGGCGGGAATCGTCGGGTTGGGCAAAGCGGCGGAAATTGCCGGCCAGTCGCTGGAGGATGGTTCAACGCAGCAGATCGCAGCTTCCCGCGATCGCCTGGAAGCCGAAATTCTTGCTCGCGTCGTCGATGCTGGAGTCCATTCGGGTCAGGTGCCACGGGTAGCCAACACCACGAATCTCTGGTTCGATCACCTGGAAGGGGAGGCGCTGGTCATCGCGCTCGACCTGAAAGGTCTGGCGGTTTCCGGTGGCTCGGCCTGCGCCTCGGGAGCCAGCGAACCCTCGCATGTGCTGACCGCGATGCATGTGCCCACCGAGCGTGCCCGCGCAAGTCTGCGCTTTAGCCTGTCGAAGCTGACCGCGGCCGAAGATGTGAACTACGCCATTGAGATCGTGCCGCAGGCGGTAGCCAAGTTGCGGGAGCTGTCGCCCTTCTATCACAAGAACGAGGCCTTCCCGGCGAACGCAATCCCAGTTGCGACGGCGCAACTATAGTCGCGCAACTAGAGCTGAAAGAGAAAAGAATTTCCTGCGAACCATGCCAGAACCAGAAACCATTGCCGTTGCCATGTCCGGTGGAGTCGACTCCTCGACCGTGGCCGCCATGCTGAAGTCTGAAGGCCACAACCTCGTCGGCCTTACGCTGCAGCTATGGAACCAGCGCCGCCTCGCCGGGCGGCCCGGAATGCCGGAGACCAGCGAAGGCCGCTGTTGCTCGCTCGACGACGTGTATGATGCGCGCCGCGTGGCCGAGCATCTTGGCATCCCTTATTACGTGGTCAATCAGCAGGACCGGTTTGAGCAGGATGTGGTGCAGCCGTTTGTGCAGGAGTACCTGAGCGGGCGCACGCCGGTACCCTGCACGCTATGCAACAACCATCTGAAGTTTGCACAACTGCTGGATACGGCCCGCCAGATTGGAGCCGAGCGTATCGCCACTGGCCACTATGCGCGCAATGAATATGATCCGGCGCGTGGCCGCTGGATTTTGAAGCGGCCTGCGGATACCAGCAAGGACCAGACGTATTTCCTTTTCGGCCTGACACAGCAGCAACTGGGCCGCAGCCTGTTTCCGCTGGGCGGCTATCGGAAGCCGGACGTCCGCACGATAGCGCGAGAGCAAGGGCTGGCGCTGGCCAACAAACCGGATTCGCAGGAAATTTGTTTCATTCCAGGAGGAGATTACAAGCAGTTTCTCAACGCGTATCTGGCCGATCGCGGCGAAACCATGCCAGACACCAGCGGCGAACTGGTCACGACGACCGGCGAAGTGGTGGGGCATCATGATGGTATCCACAATTTCACCGTGGGCCAGCGCAAAGGCCTTGGAGTTGCCACCGGTTCGCCTCTCTACGTGATTGGCATCAACGGAGCGGACAGGAAAGTTGTTGTGGGCGGAAGCGCAGATCTGACATCGAAGACACTGCGAGCCAACCGCCTGAATTGGATCTCGATTCCGCGACTGGAAGGCACGTTACGCTTGCAGGTAAAAATTCGGCATCGCCATGAACCGGCATGGGGCACGTTGAATATGTCAGGCGAGGATGAAGTTACGGTGACGTTCGACCAACCGCAGCGTGCCGTGACTCCTGGCCAGGCAGCAGTGTTTTACGATGGCGAGGAAGTCGCGGGTGGCGGGTGGATCCTGTAGCCCACTGAAGATTCGACAGGAAGACGCGAAAATCAAGGCGGAGATACCAGGCATGCAGCGAGTCGCTATTGACCCGCGTGTTGTTGTGGCAGGACAGTAGTTTCGGCCATCTGGGTCATGGTTTCGCGCATGTACCGGTAAGGATTGACCGGTGTGCCGTGAATTCGAACCTCGTAATGCAGATGGGCGCCCGTGCTGCGACCGCTCAATCCCACATACCCAATCACCTGACCGCGGGTGATGGTTTCGCCTGGAACCACCGTAATCGAAGCCATGTGGGCATAGAGAGTGGTGATGCCATGACCATGGTTGAGAACGACTTCGCGGCCATATCCCGTACCCCAACCGGCGGAGGCAACCACCGCATCGCCGGTGGCGTGAATTGCAGTTCCGGTAGGAGCGGCAATGTCAATTCCACTGTGGAATTCCCCTTCGTCGCTATCGAGGGGATCGGTGCGCTCGCCAAACGAACTGGTGATGCGGCCCGCGACAGGCCAGAGCGTGGGAGCATCGGCCAGATTGACCCAGTCGGTAAGGGTAGAAGTTGGGCCGAGCCCGGAAGTGAGAGCCCGCGTTGCCACGCCGGAAAGTGCCGTATCGCGCAGCGCGTAAAAGCGATCAAGAGAGCTGTAGTAGGAATCGTTGTCCGGCGAGGCGCTATCGGCGACATTCGAAGGGGTCGATTTCACGACGCTGAGCTTACTCTGCCGCAGGCCATAGAGCGCTGAAACCTCGCTGGCCAGAGAGCCAAGAGATGCCACCTGGATGTCCTTCTGTTTGGCATCCTTCTGCAACAGCTGATATTGCTGGCGCAGGCTTTGTTGTTCGCTGCGAACACGATTGAATTGCTCGGTTTTCAGCAGCATCCTGCCGTAGGAGCCAGCCAACCCGGTGATGGTAAACAGGCCGACCACGGCCGCAGTGACAAATGCGTATGCGTAACGCATCGGAATGGGGACCTTGCGCAACTGGCCCTGATCATCCCGGCTTACATACATGATGTAGTGACACTTACGCACGTGCGAAACTCGATTCCTTTCAGCGAATCCAATTCTGGACGGCCCACAGCCCCCGAGCGCTCGAGTTGGACAAGAGAAGGTGTTTATGCGGATCTGGGGAGATGCGCACTATGCCAGTGTATATGCTGAGGGACCAGCGTAGCAAAGCGGACTTCACGCGTCAACGTGAAAAAATAGGATGCCCAGCCAGAATCAAGGGTTGCATGAGTCCATGGAAAGCATCCGATTTCCACGAACAGCCGGGCGCAGGCTGTATTCTGGCAATCGATGCCACATTCGTCCATAGCCGGAGAACGTGCTTTTATCCAGTCTCTGCGAACGCGGGTAGCCCGCCTGGATGGGCCGGATCGCGTGCGGCCTCGCGGGTTGGGAGCCCTTCCGGACCTACAAGTGTCGCCAGATGTGACACTTGGCATTGGAGACGATTGCGCCATTCTTCGGCCGCCGGTGGGTCACGAAATCCTCGTTACCACAGACTTTTCGCTGGAAGCGGTCCATTTTCGCCGCGACTGGCACAGTCCAGAGTCGGTCGGGCATCGCTGCCTGGCGCGCGGATTGAGCGATCTTGCCGCGATGGGCACGCAGCCGCTGGCCGCGTTTCTATCTTTGGCGCTACCCGCGGAACTGGTACGCAGCCACGCGGGACGACCGTCCTGGCGGGACCGGTTCTTCGAAGGATTTCTTGCGCTCGCTGACAAGTACCACGTGCCTCTGGCCGGAGGGGACACCGCACAGTCCCCGCTGATTCCAACCGCAGCCCCGCGACGCGGTGTGGCTCGAAGAAAATCCGGCGATGCAATGACAGGGTGGGCGCTGGCCGATATTGTTCTGGTTGGCAGTGCGCCGCGCAATCGAGCCCTTCGGCGCTCGACGGCGAAGGCAGGAGACCGCATCTACGTCACGGGATATCTGGGCGGAGCGGCGGCCGAACTGGCGCGGCTTGCGGTGTATCCCGGTCGGTTTCGCATCGCGAAACCGGACGCCGCGGAACCTGGAATGGCGAATCCTCACCCACATCTATTTCCCGAACCGAGGCTTACCGTGGGCGCGTGGCTACTCAAGAATCATCGAGCTTCCTCGGCCATCGACATCAGCGATGGTTTATCGACCGATCTCGATCATCTCTGCGAAGAATCGAAGTTGACCGCGGCGGTGGAGGCTGATGCGATTCCCATCCATCCGCTTGCGCAACAAGAGTCAGGATCGAATCCGGGCAAGGCACTGCAATGGGCGCTGAATGGCGGCGAAGACTATGAGCTGCTGTTTACGGCGTCACCGGATGTGCGCATTCCGCGGCGGATTGCGGGAGTTCCCATCGCTTGCATTGGAGAGATGCGAGCCCATAAACCACGCGCTGTCCGTGTTCTGCTGGCGGATGTCGTCGAGGGTCGCAAACGAGCGCGTCCACTGCCAGCGGGCGGCTGGGAGCATTTCGCCTAGGATGCGTGCCGGCCTCGGATCCCACACATATCGCCGAGATCTTCCGTTGCGCGTACGGCCAATACCGGCCGCTTTGTTACCATCAGGATTCATGAGTATCGAGAAACCTCGTGTACGCTTCGCTCCTTCTCCCACCGGCCAGCTGCATGTCGGCAACGCCCGTACCGCGCTCTACAATTGGTTGTTTGCCCGCCGTTTTGGCGGAGATTTTCTGCTGCGGATTGAAGACACCGATATCGAGCGCAGTGAGGCGCGGTATGAGGCTCAACTGCTGGATGATCTGCGTTGGCTCGGTTTGGACTGGGATGAGGGACCTGAAGCCAACACCGGCGGGAACAAGGGCGACGGACCTTACGGGCCCTACCGGCAATCGGAGCGCCTGGAAATTTATCGCGAGCATACCGAGCGTTTACTGGCTGAAGGCCGCGCGTACCGTTGTTTTTGCTCGGCAGAACAACTGGATCGAGAGCGCGAACAAGCCATCGCCGCTCATCTGCCTCAGGTTTATTCTGGTCGCTGCAGAAATATCTCGCCGGAAGACAGTGCTGCGCGCGCTGGAACGGGCGAGCCGTTTGCGGTGCGTCTCAAGATTGGGGCCGACCCGATCTCGTTCCACGACATTGTTCGAGGGGCGGTAGAGTTTGCCGCCGATGCTGTCTCCGATCCGATCCTCGTTCGCTCTTCGGGCATGCCCGTATATAACTACGTGGTCACGATCGATGATGCGCTGATGCATATTACGCATGTCATTCGCGGCGACGACCATCTTTCCAACACGCCCAAACAGGTGGCAATCTACCAGGCCTTCGGTTGGCCAGTGCCGGAGTTTGCGCACCTTTCGACCATCCTGGGGCCGGATAAAACGAGGCTGTCGAAGCGCCACGGCGCCACTTCCATCTCGACGTTTCGAGAGATGGGTGTGCTGCCGGAAGCGCTGGCAAATTATCTTGCGTTGCTGGGCTGGGGCGCGGAAGGCGGAACGCGCGAGACCTTCACTATGTCCGAGCTAGCGGCAGAATTCACGCTGGAGCGAGTCACGCCGTCGCCGGCCATTTTCGATTTCAATAAATTACATTGGCTGAACCGTCACTATCTGAAGCTCGCTGAGCCGACCCGTGTGCTTGAACTTGCCCGGCCATATTTCGCTGCCCAGGATTGGTTGCCTGATTCTGGGAGCGCGGAAGTGGATGCATGGCTCCTGCAGTTGCTGGCGCTTTTCGTGCCTGCGGTCGATCAACTGGACCAGCTTCCAGAAAAGGCACGATTCATTTTTACGTTCGACCCGGCGGCGGCCATGGTCAACGAAGAGAATGTCGCAGTTCTGGCCAGCGCGTCTGCGCGCAACGTTCTGGAGACATTTACCGCTCGTATCGCCGTGCTACCCGCTCCGGTGACGCCGGAGGCCTTCAAAGCGGTGATGAATGAAGTGAAGGCGGCCAGCGGAGCGAAGGGCAAAGATCTTTTTCATCCAGTGCGAATCGCGTTGACAGGAGCGCACTCTGGCCCCGAGTTCGATAAGCTAGTGCCGCTGATTGAGGCTGGGAGTCAGCTATTGTTGCCAACGCCGGTACTTAGCGTGCGACAGCGCGCAGAGCGATTTCTCGCGGCGCTGCCACCGGGCTGAGAAGTCTAAGTCGTTATGTTTCGCGCGAAGGAGTCCGCGAATGCAACCGAAAAAGACACTGCTGAGCTGGAGTGGCGGCAAAGACAGTGCGTGGGCGCTCCACACGCTGCGGCAGAATCCTGAATACAATGTGGCAGCATTGCTGACCACGGTGAATGAACACTTTGGCAGGGTCGCGATCCATGGATTTCGCGAGGAACTGCTGGATCTGCAAGCCGTCTCCGTTGGATTGCCGGTTTGGAAGATTCCGCTGCCCTACCCTTGCTCGAATGCAGACTATGAATCGCGCATGCAGGCGGTGTGTGTGCGTGCGGTCGAGGAGGGCTTCCAAGCCGTTGCCTTCGGCGATTTATTTCTGGAAGATATTCGCGCCTATCGCATCGAGCACCTGGACGGTACCGGCCTCGAACCGGTGTTTCCGATCTGGGGAATCCCGACCGACGAGCTTGCACAACGGATGGTTGCAGCGGGATTGCGGGCTCGCATTACCTGCCTGGATCCGCGTCATTTGCCTGCGTCGTTCTGCGGACGCGTGTTCGATGCGAACTTCCTGGCTGATTTGCCACGTTCCGTCGATCCATGCGGCGAGCGCGGCGAGTTTCATAGCTTCGCCTATGCGGGACCGATGTTTTCGCAACCCATCGAAGTGGAACATACGCATACCATCGAGCGGGAAGGCTTTGTGTACGGTGACCTGGTGCTGGCCGATACCCTTGCGTCGCATTCGTGTTCATAGGATGTCTACTAGGCTTCAAAGGGTGAAGAGACGATGAAAGACACCACTCGACTTGTTCGCGTTGGGCTTCCAGAACCGCCGGAAAAAGTGGCTGCCGGAGACCCGATCCATCCAGGTCCGATCTTCGCCTCTGCGTATGCCACGCCCGGAGATCCGACCGAGTCCGCGTACACCTATGCACGCTTCCACAATCCCACCTGGGGCGAGTTGGAACATGCGCTGGGAATGTTGGAGGGAGGAATCGCACGGATCTTTCCCTCCGGAATGGCGGCCGTGATGGCCGTTTTTGCGGCGGTGCTTCGTCCTGGCGACACGATCGTTCTGCCCTCCGATTGCTATTACACGACGCGGATTCTGACGCGGGAATTTCTCGCCGCATTCGGCATTACGGCGCGTCTGGCGCCGACCGCAAACAATGCTCAGGGGAAGATTCTGGAGGGTGCGAAGCTGTTGTGGCTGGAGACGCCTTCCAATCCCACCATGGAGATCTGCGACATCCGGGTATTGGCGGACGCTGCGCACCAAGCAGGCGCATTGGTGGCTGTCGATAACACAACGCCGACCGCGCTTGGGCAACAACCCTTGGCGTTGGGCGCCGATATTTCCGTTGCGTCGGACACCAAATCCTTGACCGGGCACAGCGATCTTCTGCTGGGCCACGTGGCGGCGCGGGATCCGGAACTGAATGCCAAAATCGACCGCTGGCGGACGTTATCGGGCTCCGTGGTTGGACCCATGGAGGCATGGCTTGCCATGCGCTCGCTGGCTACGCTGCCGCTACGTCTGGAGAAACAATCGCAGAATGCGCAGAGTATCGCTGAGTTTCTGGAGAGCCACCGGGTAGTGAACGCGGTTTATTATCCGGGCCTGGTTTCGCATCCATCCCACGCGCTGGCACGGCAGCAGATGCGTTTTTTCGGTCCCGTGGTCAGCTTTGAGCTTGCCAGCCGGTCGAGTGCGGAACGATTCCTGAAAGCGTCGAACTTGCTTGTGGAGGCAACCAGTTTCGGCGGCATTGTTTCTTCCGCGGAACGACGCGCGCGCTGGGGGCAAGATGCTGTTTCTGAAGGTTTTATCCGGCTAAGCGCGGGCTGTGAGGACATTGAAGACCTGCTGGCCGATCTGGATCAGGCTCTGATGGCCAGCGTCGCGCGATAGACCACTTCTCGAGCCAAGCCTCAAGCCCGTTTGTGCCAGGCGAGCACGGCAATGGGGTAGGTGAGCTTCACGAGATTTTCTTCTCGGCGGGCGCTGACACCGAGACGATCTGTCTGCGACTGAATGTCATCCTCAAAGAGCGTACGGATTTTGTCGCCATTTCCAGGCGGAGGGAACGAGCTTCCCAGCAGGTCTTCGAGATTCATGATGATTTTGCAATTCGCTCGACGGAACAGTTGCAAACCGGACTCGCCTCCAAGCGCTTCCATTTCCGTTTGGGTCAGGGCGCGGGTATGCGATGGGTCCCGCAGGATTTCCCAGTGATTGAAACGATCCTGCGTATCCGGGCGAGGAGCCACATCCGCTACCAGTACCGTTCCGCCGGGTTTGCAAACGCGTTTCATTTCGGCAATGGCGACCGCCGGTTCGATATAGTGATGAAAGGAAAAACGGGTGACGACCCGATCGAAAGAGTCATTGGCAAAGGGAAGAGCGGTCGACCGACCCAACGTCCAGTCGATATTGACTAACTGCCTTTCAACCTGCAGGCGCTGGGCGCGCTCCAGCATCGCGGGAACAATATCCAGGCCCGTGACATGGGCCACTCGCCGGGCGAAAAAGCAGGAAACGATTCCTGGCCCGCAGGCGATATCGAGCACGGTATCTTCTGGGTGAAGGTCGGCACTGTCCGCCATCAACTGCAATAAATCGTCATTGCTGTTTTCGTGCCGCCGGAGAAATGGTTCGGCCTGTCTGGTAAATTGATCGAGGATTTCGGCATCGTGCTGCATTCGATTCATCATAGTGATTGACTTCCATGACGAGCGCAAAATTCTACACTCGCGACACTACTTTTCCCCACGACTGGCAGGTTGAAATCCTGGATGGGCCGCCACTGATCGCGCCGAAGCGGCAATATGTCTATCCCCAGGCGGTGGAGGAGGTGGAACGCGGGGCTTTGCAGATTCTGTTGCGGTCTCGGCCAGGGGATGCTCCGGTGATGGCGACTTTCGCACTGGGGTTCGAAGGGCCCTCCTTGCCGAGCGGCATCTGGAGCTGCCCCAATTCGCGGCAATTCTGTGCAATTGCAGGTGGATACGCCTATGTCGTCGATGCGGAGCGTCCGGACCAATGGATGCAGATCCCCTACCGACCTGTCACCTGGGTTTACGCGGCACGAGAGCAAGGACTGCTCCTGTTCGCCAGCTTCCACGCCGTTTGGGCTTTGGGGGCCGCGGGGAAAGCTTGGGAAACGGGACGGCTTTCGTGGGAGGGACTGCGGGTGACCAGAGTCGATGGCCGGCGGTTGCAAGGATTTGGATGGGACCTGGATTCCGACGCGGAGGTTCCTTTCACCGTTGACCTGACCAGCGGGCAACATGTTGGCGGCGCTGGGCCAGACGTGGGAAGCATTGGAAGGAATGGTCAGAGATAAAAAAGCGGCCCGGGCGAGAAGTCGCTCAGGCCACCCAAGAAAAAGGAAGACTATTGGCCTGCCACGACCATGGCGCGCAAGGAGGCATTGGCCTCATTTGCGAGCGATGCGCGATAGTTGCTGAAGACCACCTCGCTACCCTGAGGACCATCCAGGAGCAGTCCAAAGCGCAGCGGTTCCTGCCAGTTGGTCAGCACTCGATTGGCCGCGGAATCCCCGAGCGGGTGCCAGGCGCCATCTCCCTGATGACGCCAGAAGAAGCGTACATCCGCAGCATCGCCGCCGGAGACGCGAAACTCGAACTTGGAGTCAGTATTGACGCGCTGACGGGCCAACACGCGGGCTGAGTTGGGCTCGAGCTGCCACAGAACTACGCTGCCGTCCCCGAGGCCGATGACCATCGCATGCTCAGCATCGCCCACCAGTCCCAGGCCGGAGATGGAAGACGTACTCATCGGCGCGCGGGTCAGTCGAACTTCAGCGGTCGTACCGGAAGCATCCGCATCCCGACTGAGCAGGACTGTGCTGTGTTTGCGCGACTTGATCCTTACCTGATCGCCCTTGAAGTGGAGCTGGGGACGTTGACCGGGGAACGAATACCACCCGGCCTGCGTAGAGCCGTCGAAGACGACGGTCTGGAGATGTCCCGTCGACCAGCCACGCACCTGTTGGGCAGCCGCCTGGGTTGCAGTCATGGAGACAGCACAAAGTAAGGGAACCGCCGAAACGACCACACCGCGCAGAAAGTTAATTTTCATCTCATCAATCCTCGCCAACTAGCCTCGACCAACTTTTCGTTGGAGTGAACCTAAGGTAGCGGGCTATTTACACCATAACAAGGGATACGGTCACTGCACTTTAGTTATCGTGAGGTAACCTGGGCAACTTATGGGGTTCCAAAATGAGAACACCGGGCCGGCAGAAAAGTCTTTCCATGGACCTGGCGATTGCGGGCCGATCAGGTATTCGTATTGCAACGAAAGAATGTTAGCGCGGCCTCGCCTTGCACAATCAATCGGTAGGGCCGCAAGTTGCCGGGGATCTCAGGAAGAGGCAAGCGTCGAGAATGTTCAGCGACAACGATGGCGTCGACGTGAAGAATGGGGTGCTCTGCGAGAAACCGCAGGGCCGTTTCATACCCGGGTTGGTCGTCATAGGAAGGGTCGAGGAACACGAGATCCAGGTGGACGTCGTGCTTTACGAGGCGCCGGAGGAGGGGCATCGTGCCTGCCGACTCCACCTGTGCCTGCTCGCGGATTTGCAGCCGGTTGAGGTTCTCGCGCAATGTCGCAAGCGGCACTTTGGCGTTTTCGGCAAAGTAGACCTGCCGAGCTCCGCGGCTCAACGCTTCAATTCCAACAGCACCGGTGCCGGCAAACAGATCGGCGAAGACGGCGTTCTGAATGCGGGGGGCGATCACGTTGAATAGGGTTTCGCGCAACCGATCGCTGGTAGGACGAGTGTTCCTTCCTTTGGGGGCGGACAATGGTTGAGAGCGGAATTTGCCTGCGATCACGCGCATTGGTTTCAGCGGTCCTGCTGCTTCTTTTCAGGTTCTGAACGGATTTCGACCCAGCCGGGCATGTTTTTCCCGGGTGCGCTTCCATTGTCTCGAGGAAGCGCAGGGCAACTGCATCTACAATACCGGGAGAGGGTTGCAATGCGCAGTTGGTCCATCCCGATGGGGCGTTTGCTGGGCGTGGAGATTCGTCTGCATTTTTTCTTCGCGCTGTTGCTGGGTCTTTCCTTGTTGTACACGGGGATGAGCGGCGCAGCTGCGATTCGGGGCGTCTCACTATGGCTGATGCTGCTGGTGATCGTTGGTGTCCGTGAACTTGCCCGCGCCATAGTGTGCGCTTACCACAGGTTAGAAATACGCAGCCTGCTGCTGCTTCCAATCGGCGGCTTGCCCTCCTATGCAACGCCGGAGTCCGCCGAGCAGGCGTCCGAAGGAAGCGCCCAAATTGCCTTGGCGATGGCCGGGCCAATCACAAATTTTGTGGCAGCTTTCGTATTGCTGGGATTTATTGTGGGAGTTTCGCCCAGCGTCTCGGTCCTGGCGAAACCATGGGTGAGTGCCGGCCATCTGCTGCGAAGCGCCTTCTGGCTCAACATTTTCCTCGCGGTTGTGAACCTTCTGCCGGCGTATCCGCTGGACGCGGGCAGGTTGATGCGCGGCAATTTCTCGCGTTCCAAAGGGGCGCTGAAGGGCACGCGCGCTGCCTCCGGAGTGGGGCAGGTGATTGCACTGGCATTGTTTATCGCAGGCGTATTCCTGCAGAGTCCATGGCTTCTATTGGCGGGATTTTTCATCTTCGTGGGCGCGCAGCTGGAAGACCAGGGCCTAGTCTTTCAATCTGTGGTGGATACGGTTCGGATGCGCGATATTATGCTGACGGATTTTGCGTGCCTGTCTGCCTCCGACACGCTGGAGGATGCGGTCTACAAATCCGTCCACAACCTGCAGGACGACTTTCCGGTGGTGCGCGGCGGGTTGCTGGTCGGGGTGGTTTCGCGGCAGCGGATTCTAGAGACGCTGCAGATCGACGGCAATGGGTATGTGCAGTCGATCATGTCGCGAGGGTTCCAGGTGGCGCAGCCGGAAGACTCTCTCGGCGTTACGTTTCGCCGCATCAATGCGGGACGCGGTCTTTCACTGGTTCCGGTGCTCGATGGCGAGCAGATCGTCGGGATCGTGACCCTGCAAAATTTGATGCACAGCATGGGATTGCTGGCGGAAAGCCGACGACTGCAGCAACAGCAGTCTTCCTGAAATGCTAATGGCCAGAAGCGGGCAGGACGCGAAAGAACCATCTTCGGCAGCGGAGGATGGGGCAACCAAGCTGCTTTCGCCGGGACTCTACATTGTCGCTACACCGATTGGAAATCTGGAAGACATTACGCTGCGCGCGTTGCGGGTTTTGCGCAGCGTCGACCGGATTGCCTGCGAAGACACTCGCCAGACGCAGAAATTGCTTTCACATTTTGCTATTGCCGCGCCGACTGTGAGTTGCCACGCCCACAATGAACGCCAACGCGCGGAAGAGTTGATCGCGGACTTGAAAGACGGGGCGCGCATTGCGATGGTCTCCGATGCCGGGATGCCCGGCATTTCCGATCCGGGAGCGCATCTGGTGGCGCAGGCGGTTGCAGCGGGCGTTGCCGTGATTCCCATTCCGGGAGCGTCGGCAGTCGTGTCCGCGCTGGCGGCGTCGGGTCTCGACACGGCATCGTTTCTATTTGTTGGATTTCCACCCGCGCGCACGGGGGAACGAAGGAGTCTTTTTGAAACTCTTCGCGGCGAGCGAGCCACGCTGATTTTCTATGAAGCTCCGCATCGGGTGCTGGAATCGTTGCGGGATGCGATCCAGATCTTCGGCCCTCAGCGGAGAGCGGTCCTTGCTCGCGAGATCACCAAGATCCACGAGGAATTTCTGCGTGGGACGCTGCGGGAGTTGGAGAGATCCTGCGCTGGCCGCGACCTACTGCGCGGCGAAATGACGCTGCTGGTGGCTGGAGCCAATCCGGCAGAACCCGCGGATGCCGGTGCAGCGGCCGAAGGCGCCCTCCGCGAGGCAATGGCCTTGTATCTGGGGCAGGGACTGGATGAGCAAACGGCGCTGAAACGGGTTGCCCGCGATCGCCGCGTGTCAAAAAGCGAAGTCTATCGGGAGTGGCAGCGCGAGCAGGGCCGCCGCAAATAGGTTCGCGGCTGAATGAATCGGGCGGACCCGCTCAGTGCGCGTCGGAAGCAGTCTTGGGTCCGAGCTCGCGGCCTTTGAGCCGGTCATACAGGTAAAGATCGCTGACCGTGCCGAGAGCCAGGTTGTAGTAGTCGGGAGGCCCGATGGCTTCTCTGAGTTCTTCATCAAAAGCATGGAGGGCGTGCAGATGGGTGGCGGTCGCAGCCACTTCGAGCCGGCTGGTACGCAGGAATTTCTGATAGCCGCGGTCGACGAGGGTGGAAATTTCGCCGCCAATCAGGCAGCCGGGGCGGGTCACATAGGCAGCGCCGCCGTTCAGGGTTCTCGCCAGGACGGCACCGCAACCATGTTTGCGGATCTTCACCTGATTTGCGACTCCGGCGCTCTCCTCGACATCAAATCCATGCGACCGGAAATAGGTCAGGGCACTATCGAACGTTTTGACTGGAACAATTGATTTCTTGCTCATAGAAATACCGGCTGAACACTAGATTTGAAAGGCTGCGATTCAGCTAGCAGGATGCACATGTGATTGCGATCACACGCAAGCTGACGCTACACTTTCAGTATACCGTGGCGGCAGCTCGCTTCCGGCGTGAAGTTGGCTGCCAGTGGATCGTTTTATACGGTGCAGCGAGCACCTGAGCGAAATACCCGGACAAAATACGACATGGATGTGCCCCTTACGATGTTGGCGACTGACGAATCCGAAAAGAAAGACGCGATCCACCCGACTCGCCTGGGCAGCGGGATCCTGGATCGTGTTGGCAATACGCCTCTGATTCGGATCGATGGGCTTGTCGCTGGTGGCGACCGAGTTCAAATACTTGGCAAAGGGGAATGGATGAATCCGGGTGGGTCAGTGAAGGACCGTGCCGCAAAAGCGATTGTCGTTGACGCGGTAAAGCGCGGATTGATCGGCCCGGGCAAGAAGAAACATCTGCTGGACGCCACCAGCGGCAACACCGGGATCGCCTATGCAATGCTGGGAGCGACCATGCAGTTTCCGGTCACGCTGGTCATGCCTTCGAATGTTTCGGCGGAACGGAAGCAGATACTGGCAGCGTATGGGGTGACGATTCTCTGGACCGATCCGGCGGACGGTACCGACGGTTCGATACGCAAGGCGCGGGAGCTGGCGTCGGACCAATCGGATGAATATTGGTACGCCGACCAATACTCGAACGACAACAACTGGCGCGCACATTATCAAACCACCGCCAATGAGATCTGGCGACAGACGGAAGGTCGGGTGACACATTTTCTGGCTGGCCTGGGAACCAGCGGAACGTTTGTGGGGACGACGCGGCGTTTGAAGGAATTGAATCCGCGCATCCAATGCATTTCGCTGGAACCGGACTCGCCTTTCAACGGTCTGGAGGGGTTGAAGCACATGGAGACCGCAATGGTGCCGCGCATTTACGATGCGCGCCTTGCGGACCGCAAGATGGAGATGGAGACGGAGACTGCCTACGCGATGGCGAGGCGACTAGCGCGTGAGAACGGCTTGATGATCGGCATCTCCGGCGCGGCTGCAGTGGCGGCTGCATTGCAGATCGCGGAGGAGTGCGCGGTGAAACATGAAGAAGCGGTGATCGTGACCATTTTGTGCGATGGAGCGGACAAGTACCTAAGCGAGCGATTTTGGGAGGAATAAAGGTCACGATGCTGCGCATGGACCAGGTGCAATTCGATAGGATTCGCCAGCATGGGGAAGAGGCATACCCATACGAATGCTGCGGTGTGTTGCTGGGTCATCTGGAAGAGGATGGCAATACCGTTATCGACGCGATCTCGGCTGAGAACACTCGCTCCGACTCCGCCCATAATCGTTATCAGATTGCGCCGCAGGAACTGATTCGCATCCAGCAGCAGGCTCGTCGTCAAGGGCTGGACATCGTCGGTTTTTATCATTCGCATCCCGACCATCCCGCGGAATGGTCGAAAACAGATTTTGAAGAAGCTCACTGGATCGGCTGCTCGTATGTCATCACCAGTGTGATGGGAAATGCCACCCCAGACGGCGGTGAGAAGGCGCGATGTCGGGCCACGGAAACAAACTCCTTTCTGTTGGCCGGGACGGGTGAGGAAGACAAACACCTGGAACGTCAGCCAATTGCAGTTGCATCTGGTGTGGGAGCTCGGTAGCCCGCGGTCCAGACCTTGTCCACCCGGTCCAGATTCAGAACTTTGTGAGGATTGCATCATGCAGATTCATATTCCTACTCCGCTGCGCGCGTATGCCGGCAAGCAGCCAGTTGTTGAGGTTGCGGCCCATACAGTTGCAGAAGCACTCACCGCGCTGACGATGAAATTTCCAGAATTACGCAAGCACCTCTATACGGAAAACGGCAAATTGCGCGCATTCGTCAATGTCTATCTGAACGATGAAGACATTCGTTATATCGACCAAAAGGAAAATGCCAGAGTCAAGGATTCAGACTCACTCTCCATCATTCCGTCGATTGCCGGCGGCGCCCCGACCGCAGCTGAGACGCCGACGGCGACACTTACGCCGGAAGAGATGGCACGGTATTCGCGGCACTTGATTCTTCCCGAGGTGGGGGAAGAGGGCCAGTTGAAATTGAAGGCTGCGCGGGTGCTTTGTATTGGAGCGGGTGGACTGGGAGCGCCGCTGACCATGTATCTGGCGGCGGCGGGTGTCGGTACGCTTGGCATCGTGGATTTCGATGTGGTGGAAGCCAGTAACCTCCATCGCCAGGTGATTCACGGCACCAACGATGTAGGCCGGCCCAAGCTGGACTCCGCAGAAGACTCGCTGAAGGCCATCAATCCGAACGTGAACGTTGTGAAATTTCCGACGCGGCTGAGCAGCGAAAACGCGTTGACGATTTTCAAGGATTTCGACATGATTGCCGATGGCACCGACAATTTTCCGACGCGCTATCTGGTGAACGATGCCTGCGTGCTCTCCGGCAAGCCGAATGTGTATGCCTCGATCTTTCGCTTTGAAGGCCAGGCCAGCGTCTTTGCCATGGAAGACGGCCCGTGCTATCGCTGCCTGTATCCGGAGCCGCCGCCGCCGGGTCTGGTGCCTTCCTGTGCGGAGGGCGGAGTGCTTGGCATTTTGCCTGGCCTGCTGGGGATTATTCAGGCGACTGAGGTCATCAAGCTGATCCTTGGTCAGGGAGAGCCGCTGGTGGGACGCTTACTGCTGGTGGATACGCTGGCCATGCGCTTTCGCGAATTGAAATTGCATAAGAATCCTGAATGCCCGATGTGCGGGGCGCATGCAACCATCACCAAGCTGATTGATTATGAGCAGTTTTGCGGACTGCCGTCTAAGTCAGCGCCGCCCGCAGCGATGGTGAACGGAATTCCACAGATGCAGCCAGAGGAATTAAAGAGGCGTCTCGATGCCGGCGAGGACCTATTCTTGCTGGATGTACGCGAGCCCTATGAATTCGCGATCGCACAGTTGGGCGGACATTTGATTCCATTGAACGACCTGCCGCGGCGGGTACGAGAGCTGGATTCGGAGCAGGAAATCGTAGTGCAATGCAAAGTGGGCGGACGCAGCCAACTAGCGGCGGAATTCCTGGCGCAGAACGGATTCAAGAAGATCCATAATCTGGCGGGTGGTATCCAAGCGTGGTTGGAGAAGGTGGACCCAAAAGTTCCGAAGTACTAGGGATGCACTCGTCTCCTGCCGCACGAGTGGTGATGCGTGCACCCTTCCTTACAGTTTCCAGGCCGTGTTCCAGCGAACGTGGCAGCGCAGCTTCCATGTTACGGCGATGAGCGCCAGCAAAAGACCAAAGCTGATGATGACCACTGCGGGCCAGAATTCCCAGCGCCGGATGTGAAGCAGTCTCTCGCCGTACCAGAAATAGGCGATCAGGCCAAGCAGCCAATTACGCGTCGGGCTGCGTTCCGCCTTCAGGGCAACGGCAAGCGGGAAAATCAGGAAAAGGAAGTCGTAAATCTGATGCTTGAAGCAGAGCAGACAGGACGCAGTCAGGCAGGCCATGAGAATGCGGCCGTCCGCTTCTGTGCCGCGCAGGAAAAAGTAGGCAGCGATTCCCAAGGCCAGGGCGACTGCGCAGAGGTAAGGGACAACCAACGTCCATCCCCCTGCATGGGAAAGGTAGAAAGCATCCGGCACGGCGCGAAACAGCGGCGGATGCCGGAGAGCAATTTCGCTGACGGCCATGATGTTGGCGAGGCCTGGAGACACGTTATTTGTAGAAGTGCGGAAGGGCTCGAACAACAGCGTCCAGAACGGCGTGCGCAGCCACCAGTAAAAAAACAGAAAGCCCACTATCGGCAGTAGCAGCGAAAACAGCAGTAACCGCCACCGCCGCCGCAGCAATAGAAATGCTGCGAGCACGGGGGGCACGCTGTATTTGGCCCACGCCGCGCCGAGCAGCAGTCCGCGTCCGCGTGAAGACAGCGCCACGGTCCACAGCGCCAGAGAAGCGAGCACGAGCGCTGTCACCTGACCATTCCCGATGGTGACCCGGGCGGATGTGCTGGTCAGCACGAGCAGAGTGAGCAACCATGCTTTGCGACCATTCAATTCGTACATCCGCGCAACAAGCCAGCAGCTCAGCAACACTAACGCCAAATTGATGCCCGCCCAGATCAGTTTGGCTGGCAACAGTGGCAGATAGCCAAATGGCAGCATTGCCACGTACAGCTCGTGCAGATCGTTGGGGACCTGATTCAGCAGGATGCAATGGCCGGGGTCGCCGGTGAGATACGTGGCCCAAGGGTCGATGTGCTGTATCAGCAGGCGCACCGGACTCCATTGAAAATCGAGCGAATGCAGCATGCTGTTGCGAAATGCATCCGCCATGGAAACCAGCGCAAGCACGGTTCCCAGCCACAGAGCAGGTCGCGACAGCAGCCAGTCCAGCGAAGAGTCGGGCTGCTCACTCGACTCAATCCCTTGCTGGTTTTTGTTTTCGGGAGCATCCATCAATGCACATTGCCCTTGTAGGGAGTGTACTGAAGGGCAACGGGTTACGAGAGCTGAATGTGGACCAGTTCCTGATCCTGCACGGGCCCGGCCGGGGGCATGCCGGGGGTGATTTGCGAAGTCTGCGGAGCGCGCCAGTGGTCGATATAGGAAACCTGGTGCACGCAGGAGATGGTGCAGTTCGGGGCACAGGTTTTCTCCGTCAGGAATTCTCGCTTCACGTCCTGACGGCGATACTCCGGCAGGGGAGTGCCGGGCCAGCCTCGTTGCTGGGAACAGTAATGTACCAATCCGTTTTCGCAGATGTACAGATACCGAGCGCCAGCGCGGCAGCGCCAATCGTTTGGCTCGCCTTTGACGATGGCTTCTTGAAAGTGATTAAAGCGGGAGTAATGTTTTTTCCCTAGATTCTTGACTTCGTAGTAAATCGTTCGCTCGTCCTCACGCAAAGGCTTCAGCTGGCCGTCGCCATCGTGAATGATGCCGATGGTGGAGGTAAATCCAAGCTCGAGGGCGCGACGCGCGATCGTCAACGCATCCTGCGGATACTTGATTCCGCCGCCAACGACGGAATTGATGTTGACATGAAAATCGGCATGGTCGGCCAGCATCTGCAGTTTCTTGTCGAGCACTTTCAGGCTCTTTTTCGAGACTTCATCCGGCTGCACATTATCGATGGAGATCTGCATATGGTCCAGGCCGGCGCGATTCAGCCGCGCGATGCGATCCGGCATCAACAAATAGCCGTTGGTGATCATGCCGGCGATGCGGCCATGCTGCCGGATACGGGCGATAATCTGTTCCAGCTCCGGATGCAGCAGCGGCTCCCCACCGGAGATGGTGATGACACTGGTGCCGAGACGAGCCAGATCGTCGATGCGGCGCAACATTTCCGGCAATGGAACCGGATCGGAGACGTCGTCGAACTCATTGCAATAGGTGCAGGAGAGATTGCATCGCCGCATGGGAACGATGTGCGCCATGTAGGGATGGCCGGTGGATGCCAGGGCATGGGCAATGGAGGCGAGTTCACGCACTCGCCGGGTCGCGGCCTTGATGCGGCGGGGAAGCGGCCGGCGGGCCAAAGTAGAGGAGCGTTCCGTCATCTCTATTTCATTGAATCACAGTGGCATAGGGGGCGAATAGAGGCAGCGGCGTGCTTTCGCTTCCAGCGTCTTGAATCGTGCGTTGCGGCCGTTCTGTTTAAGAGCGAATCCCACACGCCGTACTGCACGGCGCTCCATGGCTGACTACACTAAGTTTGATGCCGCGTTGTCACTCTGCCAGCGTGATAATACTTGCCTTTGCCCTCCTTTGCAGTGCGGTTCTTGCGAGCGGACAAAGCCCGGCGATGAGCGCGCCTGTCGCCCTGACCGTCGTTGACGAGAACGGCCTGGCAGTTCCCGATGCCCAAGTGACGCTTTCTGAGCCGGGGTTTCCTCCCGTCCAACTGCATACGGATTATGCCGGCCGATGCACCTATCTCCTGCATCAGGATGCGCCATACGAAGTACGCATCGAAAAGCCGGGTTTTTACCAGACCCTGAAAAATGAGATAGGCGCTGACTGGCAAAGCGTGGAAGTAACGCTGACCCACGAACAGGGGATCCATCAAGAGGTCACGGTAGTGGCATCGAATGTCGGCATCGATCCGGAACAAATGTCCGACGAATTCACTCTCAACACGCCGGAGATCGTCAACGTGCCTTATCCAACTTCGCGCGATATCCGCAACCTGTTGCCATTCAACCCAGGTGTTGTGCAGGATTCGACGGGTCAGATTCATGTTGCCGGATCGGAAACCTACGAAACGCTCGATCTGCTGGACGGATTCGATATCCGTACCCCCGTCAGCGGATTGTTGGATTTGCGCGTGAGCGCGGATGCAGTTCGGTCGATCGACACGGAGACAACCCGCTATCCGGTTCAGTTTGGCAAAGCGACCGGTGGCGTCATCGCGTTCTACACCGGAATGGGGGATAACAAATTCCGCTTCAATGCCACTGACTTTTTCCCGTCCTTTAAGGAACTCAACGGGCTGCGCTTCGACAAGTTTGTACCCCGCATCACTTTTTCCGGGCCGCTGGTGCGCAACCGTGCATGGTTCTTCGATGGGTTAGACTTGGAATACGACGACATCTACATTCAAGGGCTTCCCGCCAACGCTGACACCAACCACCTACTGCGCGGAAGCAATTTGATCAAGACCCAGGTAAATCTCAAGCCTGCCAACATCCTGTCCACAGCGTTGCTCTTCAACGACTACCACTCCCCCTATGACGGCATCTCCACCCTGACGCCGCAGCAGAGCACGGTGAAGCGCGACACCATCGCATGGCTACCGTATGTGCGGGATCAGCAGAGCTTCGCCAATGGCGCGCTGCTGGATCTAGGCGCGGCAGTCCTGCGTTTTCGCGACGGCTATGAACCTCATGGCGACATTCCCTATGAAATTACGCCAGAGCTTCAAAATGGCAGCTATTTCGAGAACCTCACTGAGCACGAACAGCGCGTCGAGGGAACGGCAGCGCTCTACCTGCCGCCTCGCCACTGGTTCGGACGCCATGACCTGAAGACTGGGCTCGATTTCGATGCCACCAGCTTTGATGAAGCCGTGGTGCGAGCTCCGGTCAGCTATCTGCGGGAAGACGGAACACTATTGCGCCGCAGTGTTTTTCCGGAGCAAGCTCCATTCAGCAGCCACAATTTCGCGGTAGGTGCGTACGTTCAGGATCATTGGCTCCCACACCCAGGCCTGATTCTGGAACCAGGTCTACGCTTCGACTGGGATGAGATCATTCGCCAGCCCCTCATTTCGCCACGCATCGCAGCCACATATTCGCTGCCCAGCGACGCTGCCACCACGAAGCTATCGGCGGGCATCGGGCTTTACTATGAGCACACGCAACTCGAGTACCTAACGGAAGCCCTGGCCGGGATTCGCTATGACACCTACTTCGCCGCCGATGGCGTCACTCCGGTCAGCCCATCGCTGCAAACGACCTTTACGGCGAATGATGGTTCCCTTCGACAGACCCGCACCATCAATTGGAGCGTGGGTCTACAGAGAAAGCTTCCCGGCGCGATTTACGCGGAAGCGAATTTTGTCCAGAAGCGTACTCTGGATGGCTTCACCTATGCGCACCAGGGAAACGCCGAAACTCTGTCCGGAAATTATCTACTGACCAACGCGAGACAGGACCATTACTATTCCGCGGAGTTCAACGCACGACGCAACTTTGCCAACGGATATGCCCTGTTCGCTTCCTATATGCGATCCTCGGCGCGCACCAACTCGGCTATCGACTATGTGCCAACTGTATCGCTGTTGGGGCCGCAGCAGAGCGGTCCGCTGCCCTGGAATACGCCCAATCACTTACTATCCTGGGGTTGGCTTCCCTTGTTACTGCCGCAGCTCAAGAAGAGGTGGGACTTTGTCTACACGCTGAACTGGCAATCCGGGTTCCCCTTCACCTCTGTGAATGCAAATTATCGGGTAGTAGGTGCGGCTGGCTCCAAACAATTCCCTGACTATCTGTCCTTCAGCCCCGGTCTGGAATGGAAGTTCCATTTCCGCGGCTATTATTTTGGGCTGCGAGGCATCATCGAGAATGCCACGGATAGCGGGAACCCTGTCATCGTGAACAATGTCGTCGATTCACCGGAATATGGGACCTTCAGCGAGTTCCAAGGCCGAGCTTTCACCGCGCGCATCCGGCTGATCAGCACTAAATAATTCGGAACCGCCCTGGAGATGCGAAGTTTGCATGTTTAACTTCCATCGACTCTGCCTTTGCTCTCGTCGGTTTTCTCTATCGTCTTCTTCAACACATAGTCAAAGAATTTTTGCGTTAGGTTTCCCGAGGTCCACTCCGCCCGAAGCGTCGTCCGTTTCTCGATTCTTCTCAGAGCGGAAAGAAGGGTACGATTCAGATCCTTGGCACTGGCTCCTTCCATCTCTGCTTCGACTATGAATTCATTGCCCACGTTCCTAATGTGGCCGTTGGGAACCAAGCCTGCAAGGGCCTCGTGGATGGCCTCAGCGTTCACGCTCCTGACCTGGGCTCTCAGCGTAAAGTGTCTGTCCACTTGGACCGCCTTTCCCCGCTCCGTTATCACGCACTCAATTGTATGAGCGTACTCACGCTCGCATTCAGACTGCGCCTCTCGCTTTCTGACCCAGCCGGACTAGACGAGGGACCAGCAGCAAGGTGATCGCATACAGAGAGATGGATACGGCGGTGAAGCCCAGATGGCTGTGGCGCATATCTTCAAACAAAAGTTTCGAAGCAACAAACACCAGCACGGCGTAGGCCAGCCATCCTAGTTCCTTCCGCTGCCAGCGAGATCCGCTGTAGGCAAGGAGCAACGCAATTGCGCAAGTAGTCAGCGTCCGAATAACAGCAATATGAGATGCCCCAGGAACGATGCCGACCAGTGCGAGCTGGACCAGCACCCACACCAGCAGCGCCGCCGTGGCGCCGACCGCGAGGGCCGCCGAAAGAACATAGAGAAGCCAATGCTTCCACTGCTCCGCCGGGAAGCGCCGTTCCAGCACATAGCAAAGAACCGCGGTGGCAGAAATACACCAGACAAGCCACGGGGGTGAAGGAGGGAAACTTCCGGCAATCGCCCGGAAGATATACGCCAACAGACCGGATGAGAACGCGGCCGCCGTCAGAAACGCCAGCCCGTGGAATTCCAGCGTCAGGCGGACTGCTCGAACGCCCAGAATTGTGGCCGCAATCGCAGCGATGCCCATACACAGCACCAGCCACACCGGCGGCAGACATAAGTAGCCGCCTGCCAGAAAGAGAGCTGCGCTCCCGGTAGCATACACGTGGTAGTTGCGCTGCTCAGGCGCGCCGCTGAAGCAGGCAAAGATGACTGCATAGCCTGCCGCCGACAAAAGCACGCAGAGTACCCCGAGGACGACCGCGCCCGTGCCTGACCAGAACGAAAGCACACTCCATGCGGCCAGCAGAAATGCGATCAGGGTCTGTGCAGTTTCAAAGAAGGTAATTCTTCGCCTCCGCAGCATCGTCTGCGCGGTGGCGCTCGCCGCGTAAATCAGCAGCAGAATGGGGCCAAACGTCAGCAGTAGCACGCCGCTGACTTCGGAGTACTCCAAGCGGGTACTTTCTGGTCTGGAGCAGATATAGATCATGGCCCAAACGGCGATGTCCGCAGAGGCCGCCACCAGGGGCCTGACACTCAGCCCATGATTGACGGCCGCCGCGTACTCGCTGACAATCGCCATCACGAGAAGGGCCACGATGAAGGGGGCCAAATCGTGGGCTGTGATCGACATGGCTAGAGCAGCAATGCTAGTTGCGGCAGTCGTTACCCACACAACCTCTGCGAAATGGCGCTTCCACGCCAGAGCAAAAGCCGCGGCGACAAACCCGCCCAGAATGCCGGCTGTCACCCCGGTTGGCAGGAACCTAAAGCGCATGGTAAGTTCCCACAGCATGGGAACGAGGATCAGGACTGACGTGCCGGCGTACGTGATGCTCGCAAACCACGCCTCGGCGCGGACCCGCGTCGCCGCGACCAGCCACATGACGGCATAGGCAATCGCAATGGCGACGACTGCTGCCCGTGGGAATGTAGTTGATTCCGCCGCGGCGCGGAGCAGGTATGCCCCTGCGATCCCGAGCATCGCTTTCCCGACAACGGAAAACGCTCCATCGCCCTGCGCGAAGGGAAGCGCTTGAGCGGCCTGCGTCGTCCCTGATGAGCTTGGCGCCTGCGCCGGAAACGGCTCCTGAATCTGCGATGGGTGTTCGAGAGCGTAGACACGGCGTTCCAGAGTCTCCAGACTTGTGGTCAGTCGTGCCACGGTATCGTGAAGATCGTCCATCCTCTCCACCGCTTTTTCAAGGCCCGCTACAAAAGCGCGCTGCGCTACGACGCAGCGGTCGCCGCGGGAATGGCATCCTGGCCTTTTTTCGGCCAGGGAGGCAGAAGCTTCACCAGCGCCCACAAAATGAACAGAGGCAGGATGGTCAGGGCAATGGACATGAGCAGTCCCTCCCGGGTGACCAATCCCATTTTGTAGGTTGTGTAACCGAGGAAACTTTTGGAGAACAATTGCCCTCCAATCACGACGTTCCAGCGCATGGCAAAGACGCCGATCAGGGTCAGACATCCAGACACAGCGTACATGCGTTTGCGCGCCATTTCCGGGAGCTTTACCACCTGGGTCAAGGCCAGCAGTGCGATCGGAGCCAGAGTCCCTACGAAAATCTGGAGAACGATCTGGGAGAAGTAGAGTTTGGTGTGGACCATAAAATTCAGGCTGCGAAACGATTCATTCGCCTCGTAGATCCGGTGGATCAGGTCCAGCATTTCCAGGCTGAAATCGATAATGAACATATAGAACAGATAGCGCGCGACCGTATCCACGCAGAGCATGTCGATCTTCTGATGGCGTAGCCACGTTGTCAGCATATACAGCAGCATCACGGCGGCAATCCCAGATACCATGGCGGAGAAAATAAACACCACCGGCATCAACGGCGACGACCACCACGGATTCGCCTTGAGAGAACCGAAGATGAACCCGACATATCCGTGCAACAGAATAGCGGAAGGGATGCCTATGAGCGTGATCAGCCAGCCCACCTTTTCGTCAATCTCAAGGGCGTGCGGACTGATGTTGCTGGAGCCCAGAGTCATGATCTGATAGACCCAGCGCTTCCAGCCAGTGGAAGACTTAGCCATCACCACGATGTCGTGCCGGTAGTCCAGCCAGATTTCCACTGTCAGGACGGCCATCAGGTACCAGAGGTAGACGTACCCAAACATCGCCATGGCCGACGTGCGGTGGGGCGTGAAATACATTTCATACGAGCGCTCCGGATGCCCGAGATGCAGTTGCAGGGGCAGAGGCGCGACCAGCAAAAAGGCGAGCGCCGTGAGCAACGCAAGCCGGTACGTGGGCTTGACCGCCTCAACCCGGAAGACTCGTTCCAGGGACGCCAGAATGAATGCCCCGGCCACCAGTCCCGTAATGTATGGGTACAAAACGATCAGCACACTCCAATAGAGGGTGATTTCGTTCGGATACATGTAGCCTTCTACTCCCGTCATGCTCGCCAATCTCCTTCTGCGTCTAACCGCCTACAAGGCGCTTATCGCACCGAACCATCCAAATCGTTATAGAAAACCTTTGCGCCCGTGGCCATCTGCGGCTTTAAGATCTGCACGTTGTGGGTCCTCAGAAATTCGTGGATCGGGTCTTTGGGATTTTTCAAGTCAGCCAATTGGCGCGCGCCGGTTGGGCAGGCCTCGCAGCACGCGGTGGTGAGTCCTTTGGTGATCCGGTGGTAGCAAAGGGTGCATTTATCCGCGACTTTTTTCTGGGGATGGATGTAGCGGCAGCCATACGGGCAGGCCTGCACGCAATAGGCGCAACCCATGCAGTAGGTCTGGTCCACCAGCACCACGCCATCCGGGCTGATGAAGGTCGCCCCCACCGGACAGACCTGGGTGCAGGGGGAATCCGCACAGTGATTGCAGAGTTTGGGAACGAAAAAATACTTCCCGTTGTCGTCCTCTTTGACAGAGGGAAATCCCTCCTTGCCGCCGTCGGGCGAGATGACCTCAGGATTCTCAAGGTACCAGTCCGTCACGTGGTAGCGTTCCACCCAGGTGCGGAAGAATCCGTCCGGCACATCATTCTCGGCCTGGCAGGCCCGGACACAGTTGCCGCAGCCGATGCATTTGGAAATGTCGATCAGCATGCCCCACCAATGCTCGGTCATTTTGTAGTTGGGGGAGGACTCGGGTGTCCCTGCCAGCACAGATTCCCATGCCACGGCTGCCGCCGGTAACAAGATCAGCATTTGACGCCGGGTAATGTTCATTTCGCACCTCCTGCGCTGATGGCCGGGCTATGCGGCTGATGACAGGTCTCGCAGGGAACGCCGTTGGAGTGGTCCAAGGCCGCCACCTGTGGGAAGGTCTTCGGCTTGGCTGCGCTCACTGCGTGACAGCGGACACACAACACCGCTGTGTCCAGCTTGGCGGGCTGGATGGAAGCCGGGTCATCGGCGTGCTTTGCCAGGGGCCCATGACAGGCCTCGCAGTTGACATGCGCGTGCATGCCGCTCTGCTTGATTGTCTGGACGTCGGCATGGCAAGTCTCGCAAGCCTGGTGTCCGGCGAAGTGCACCGGACGTGCAGCGATCTCCTTGATTGCCGCTCCGCGGTAGTGTCCATATTGGCCAAAACTATGCGGGACAAAATAAGCGCGTATGCCCAGAAATGTCAATGTGCCGACTGCATAGAGCGCGGCCAATCGGAAAAGATGTCCTGAATCTTTGAAAACGCTCATGAAACCATGTCCCTTCCACACAACTGCCCAGGAGGTTTTCCCAATCCATCCTGAGAACACCACTATCCCTAGCTCGATATACGGTTGTATGTGCGCCAGATCACGTCACTACAGGTAGTGCTTCTGTCGGTTGCGGCGGCGGCGCTTGTTGTGGGGTATGACCTACTCCTTTGTGCATGGATACTGTTAGTACTGTTAGTTAGGGGTTGAACATGAACGACACAACAGAGGCGGCATGCGAGGTGATCGCGAAGGTACGGAGCAGACGGCCGCTGATTCACCACATCACGAACTTTGTGGTCATGAATGCGACCGCGAACATTACTTTGTGCATGGGCGCACTGCCTGTGATGGCGCACGCGAAGGAAGAAGTGGAGGAGATGGTCGCTGCCGCGAGTGCTCTGGTGCTGAATCTCGGCACTCTTTGGCCGGAACAGGTAGACGCGATGATCCTGGCAGGCCGTCGCGCCAATCAGCTTGAAATTCCGATTGTTCTCGATCCCGTGGGAGCCGGCGCAACCCAGTTGCGTACGAAGAGCGCTCATCGTCTGCTCAAGGAACTATCCATCTCTATCGTGCGCGGCAACGTCGCGGAGATTGCCGCGCTAGCCGGCCTGGAAGCAAGGATCAGCGGTGTCGAATCGCTGGGTTCAACTGGTGATGTCGCGTCCGTAGCCTCTCAATTTGCAAAGAAATATGGCTGTGTTGCTGCGGTAACCGGGCCTGTCGACGTGGTGACGGATGGTGTGCGACTGATGCGCGTTGCCAATGGGCATCCGATGATGGGCACCGTTACTGGCACAGGCTGCATGTCGACTTCCGTCGTGGCCGCATGCGTTGCCGTTGAAAAGGACTCAATGATCGCCGCTACCGCCGCACTTGCTGCCTACGGGCTGGCGGGGCAGCTTGCAGCGGAGAGAGCGCAAGGTCCAGGAACATTTCAGGTCCATCTTTACGACGCCGTTGCCGGCCTGACGGAGGATGTGCTGCGTACTGGAATGCGCATCGAGGGGTAGGCTCCTCCCCACCGTTTGCGGCCAGATTCATCGGTCCGGCTACGAGCGCGCAGGCGTAAAATACGCCTATGAAGCACTTCGGAGCAGTCGCGCTGTTGGTTGCAGTGTTTGCGCTCCCAGCCTGTGCTCAACGCTCCTTCGCCCGCGGCGGTTTTTCCGGCCATACCGCAGGTTTTCGCGGAGAATTCGTCTCTTCCCATTCGTACAGCTTCTCAGGCACTGCCCGCTATACCAGCAACGGATATTTCCGTTCCGCCCCGATGTATCAGAGAAGAGGTCTGGGCAACCTTGCAGCCGGGCCACGCGATATCTGGAACAGGCTCTATCGGCCTCGAAGGCCTCGTGCGTCGCGCTATGGTTTTCCACGCTATGGAACGGGAATGTATATTGCGGTTCCGGAAATGGCGGAATGGACAGGGCCTGATTATCTCGATTATGCCGATAGCGCGAGTTACGCTGATTCGCCGGACGCTCCCGGTTCCAGCGAAAACGAGTCAAACGGCGAGGAAGAGCCGCAGCTTTGGCCAACTCTTTATAGTTATAGCCAGCCAAAGTACGAACGATCGCTTCCGGTTGCAACTCCGGAAAATGAGGAGGCGGTCACGCTCGTCTTTAAAGACGGTCGACCTTCGGAGCGAATTTACAACTACGCCATGACCACCACCACGCTGTACGTTTTGGACAACCCACATCGCAATATTCCGTTGGACCAACTGAATATTGCCGCGACAAAAAAGATGAATGATGACGCGGGCGTCAGTTTTCAGCTTCCTTAGACCTCCAAATCATCAGAGTCCTGGTTCCAGGGCCGAGTGAAGTTGATATAGATACGTTTACAATGATGAAGCTGGCAGGGCATTCCAGCGCGACCGGTTCCGAGGCATGCGTGTGGATTTCGCGGACGAGACGGTAGAGCTTGCGTCTGAAAAGGTGGACACTCATCGGCAATTGTGAGGAACCGTGCATGTTTCGGGGTTAGAAAAGCACTGGCTGCTGGAACGTGGCCCATGAGCGATTTGTTGCATAGTTTATATTCGGGCCTGTAGCTCAACGGTTAGAGCA
>JBKQVW010000136.1:0-7592 GCA_052142955.1 Acidobacteriaceae bacterium
GCAGCTTCATCAGGTCAACTACATTGTTGACCCGGATTCTTAGATCGGGGAGATGCTCGCGAAGGATGGACACAGCGGCCAGAACCTCGAGCGTCGGCGTGTCACCGCAGCAGGCCATTACCACATCCGGCTCGGCGTCCTGGTCGTTGCTGGCCCATTGCCAGATGCCAATGCCTTCCGTGCAATGCACGACCGCTGCGTCCATGGTCAGCCATTGCGGCAAGGCGTGCTTTCCTGCAACCACTACATTGACGTAATTCCGGCTACGCAGGCAGTGATCGAAGACAGACAACAGGCAGTTGGCGTCGGGCGGAAGGTAAACGCGCACGATATCCGCCTTCTTGTTGATGACGTGGTCGAGGAAGCCGGGATCCTGGTGCGTGAAACCGTTGTGATCCTGCTGCCAGACGTGGGAGGCGAGCAGATAGTTCAGCGAGGCGATCTTCCGGCGCCAGGGCAGTTCCAACGTTACCTTCAGCCACTTGGCGTGCTGGCTGAACATCGAGTCGACGATGCGAATGAAGGCCTCATAGCTGTTGAACAGCCCATGCCGCCCGGTCAGCAGATAACCTTCCAACCAACCCTCGCACTGGTGCTCGCTGAGCATCGAGTCCAGCACGCGTCCGGCGGGCGCGAGGAATTCATCGTTTTTTACTTCCCGGGCGTCCCACTGCCGGTTGGTGACTTCAAAGACCGCGCCCAACAGATTCGAAAGTGTCTCATCGGGACCGAAGACGCGGAAATTACGCTGATCCTGATTCAGCTTGGCCACATCACGCAGAAACTTACCCAGCACGAGCGTGTCTTGGCCATCAACAGCGCCGGGCGAAGGTACACTCACCGCGTGGATGTGGAAGTCCGGCATGCGCAGGTCGCGCAGCAGAATACCACCGTTGGCGTGGGGATTGGCGCCCATCCGCCGGTCGCCCTTCGGCGCCAGTTCGGCCAATTCCGGCATGAGCCGCCCATTTTTATCGAACAGTTCCTCGGCCTTGTAGCTCTTCATCCAGCTTTCAAGCTGCTTGACATGATCGGGGTGTTCGGAATCCACCAGGAGCGGCACCTGGTGCGCTCGGAACGTACCCTCTACTGGCAGACCATCGACGACTTTCGGTCCCGTCCAGCCCTTGGGTGACCGCAGGACGATCATGGGCCAGCGCTGCCGAGTGGTGTCGTTCTTGCTCCGTGCATTGCTTTGGATTTGCCGGATGTCCTCGATGGCCTTTTCCATAGTGCTGGCCATAAGTTGATGCATCTTTTCCGGCTCATCACCTTCCACAAAGTAGGGCGTCCAGCCGCAGCCGCGTAGAAATTGCTCTAATTCCTCATGCTCGATACGGGCCAGGACGGTCGGGTTGCTGATCTTGTAGCCGTTGAGGTGCAGGATCGGCAGCACGGCTCCGTCGGTAATTGGGTTAAGAAGCTTGTTGGACTGCCATGCGGTCGCCAAGGGGCCCGTTTCCGCTTCCCCGTCGCCGATGACGCAGGCGACGATCAGATCGGGATTGTCGAACGCCGCCCCGAAGGCATGGCTGAGCGAGTACCCAAGCTCCCCACCTTCGTGAATCGATCCCGGCGTCGTCGGTGCAACATGGCTGGAAATCCCGCCGGGAAACGAGAACTGCGTGAACAGCTCCTTGAGCCCGGCCTCATCTTGGCTGACGTTCGGATAGATCTCACTCCAGGTGCCTTCCAGATAGACGTTGCCCACAATTGCCGGGCCGCCGTGACCGGGACCGGCAATATAAAACATATCCAGGTCATACTTCTTGATGACCCGGTTCAGGTGCACATATATGAAATTCTGACCCGGCGTCGTACCCCAGTGTCCGACCACCAGCGGCTTTACGTGCGACAGTTTCAGCGGCTCCTTCAGCAACGGATTGTCGTAGAGATAAATCTGGCCGACCGACAGATAGTTGGCGGCTCGCCAGTAGGCATCCATCAGGTGGAGCAGTTCTGGAGTGAGTGTGTTGGTTTCTGTTTTCATATTACGCATAAAATCACAGGCTCTCTTTCCGCAGCCGTAAGGCGTTGCCTATGACCGATACGGAACTCAGGCTCATCGCGGCGCCGGCTATGATCGGGCTGAGCAGCAAGCCGAAGAACGGATAAAGCACCCCCGCCGCCACCGGAATACCCAGCGCGTTGTAGAGAAAGGCGAAGAACAGGTTCTGTCGGATGTTCCCCATGGTGGCTCGACTGAGGCGGATGGCCTTGGCAATGCCGCGGAGGTCTCCTCTGACCAGGGTGATGCCTGCGCTTTGCATGGCCACGTCGGTGCCAGTGCCCATGGCAATGCCGACTTCAGCTTCGCCGAGGGCGGGCGCGTCGTTTATGCCGTCGCCAGCCATCACAACGTGTTTGCCTTCCGCGCGTAGTTTCTTCACATGGTCGACTTTGCCGGCGGGGTTGATCTCCGCCTTGACGGCGTCAAGGCCAAGTTGCCTGGCTACCACATCGGCGGTGCGGCGGTTGTCGCCTGTAAGCATCACGAGCTTCACTCCAAGCGCGTGGAGTTCGCGGATGGCTTCGGCTGTGGTGGATTTGATCGGGTCGGCGACAGCGAGGATTCCGGCCGGCTTGCCATCTATTGCGACAAACATCGCGGTCCTGCCCGCGTCCTGAAGTTGTACTGCCGACGATTCAAGAGGCTCCAATCCGGTTACCTTTTCATTCCGCAGAAAATCCGGTTTGCCGATCAAAACGGCATGACCGGCGATGTTGCCCATCACTCCACCAGCCGTTACAGAGTGGAAGTCCTTCACTGCTTCGAAAACAATTCCCTGTTCCTTCGCGCCCCGCACAATCGCGCTGGCGAGCGGGTGTTCGCTATTCTGCTCCAGTGAGGCGGCGAGACGCAGGAACTCCTTCGCGTCGAAATCGCCGGATGGCAGCACATCCATGAGCCTGGGTTTGCCCTCGGTGAGAGTGCCTGTCTTGTCCACGACGAGCGTGGTGACTTTCTCCAGCCGTTCGAGCGCTTCCGCATTCTTCACCAGCACACCTTCCTGCGCGCCGCGTCCCACACCGACCATAATGGACATGGGAGTAGCCAGGCCAAGGGCGCACGGGCAGGCGATGATGAGGACCGCAACGGCGTTCACGATGGCGTGCGCGAGTTTGGGTTCTGGCCCAAGCCATATCCAGAGGACGAAGGTGAGTGCCGAGGCCGCCAGCACGATCGGTACGAAGACAGCCGCGACCTTATCGGCGAGACCTTGAATAGGTGCGCGGCTACGCTGGGCTTCGGTGACCATGTTCACGATTTGCCCGAGCAAGGTATCGCTACCGATGCGCTCTGCGCGCATGACGAAACTGCCGGGGCCATTGACGGTACCGCCCGTCACTTTGTCGCCGACGGTCTTTTCCACGGGGAGCGGCTCGCCGGTAATCATGGACTCTTCCACGCTGGAGTGGCCCTCGACCACAGCGCCGTCAACGGGCACCTTGTCACCTGGAACCACGCGCAGCCAGTCGCCGACGTTCACCTGGTCGAGCGGGACTTCATGATCGCCCCCCGGGGCAACCTGTCGCGCCGTAGGCGGTGCGAGGTTGAGCAATGCCTTGATGGCGCTGCCGGTGCGGCTGCGGGCGCGAAGCTCGAGCACCTGGCCGAGGAGCACCAGCACCGTGACCATCGCCGCGGCCTCAAAGTAGATGGCGACTTTGCCCTCGTGTTGCATCGTGGGTGGAAACAGGCCGGGCGCGACCATCGCGACGCCGCTAAAAACAAATGCTGTGCCCACGCCGATGGCGATCAGCGTAAACATATTCAGGTGACGCGTCACGATGGATCGCCAGCCACGGCGGAAAAATGTCCATCCCGCCCACCAGACCACGGGCGTGGTGAGCGCAAATTGCACCCAGCGCGAAGCTTGGCTATCCACCCAGGGCTGCCTGGCCAGTGCCGGGATCAAGTGAGCCATCGCCAGGGCAAACACCGGAAATGTCAGCGCAACACCGATCCACAAGCGCTTCGTCATGGCGAGCAGTTCGGCGTTCTCCTCGTCACCCGCGTCGTGTGTCACCGTCTTCGGTTCAAGCGCCATGCCGCACTTGGGACAATCGCCGGGATGATCCTGCTGCACCTCGGGGTGCATCGGGCACGTGTAGATGGCTTTGCCCCGTGCCGGCACGATCGTCAGTGGGCTGCGCTTCGCCGTGATGGGGGGGCTGGGATGACTGCTCATATCGTGTCCTTCGGTCTGTTCGGTCTGTAATGATTGCCGCAGCGGAATGCGTAGCCGAGGGCCAATGCTGCTAATCGTCGCCCGGCTGGCACGCGTGGAAAATCCCCGCGCAGTCGCTTCATCGTGCTATCCGCAGCAGCCTCTCGGCTTCTCCTCCGGCTTAGTGCCGGCGCCGGACAGAAACTTTTGCTGACAGTGCTCGCTGCAAAAGTAGAACGTCTTTCCATCGCGGTCGGTGTGGAGAGCGGTTGCTTCGTCCACGGTCATTCCGCAGATGGGATCTTTGGTCACCGATTTCGAATCTTTCATGGCCGTCTTCCTTTCATGCTTAACCATTCACTTGGCAGGCGGGTCGTGAATGCGCGGCTACTTCTTAAGCAGCTTGGTAATCACCACGACCAGCAGGACCACCACCAGTATGCCGATCACCGTCCACAGCCACATCCCTCCGCCCATCCAGCCATTCATCCATCCGCCTCCATGATTCATCATGAAGCTCCTTTCGCTACGCGGCGGTCAGTCCACCCGCCGGCAATCAGCACCGGGAGGGAGGCGTCTGGGTCATTTGAATTGGCCGCCACCGGGGGGTCTGGGTCACCGTTCGTCGCCGGGCATCGTGGCGCACGGCAATCATTTCTGTTCGTCATGCTGCCCTTTGTGGTCGCCCACCGATTTGTCGTCCATGTCCTTCATACCTTTCATATCCTTCATCATTGGACATTGCGCCATGGAGTCCTTGCCCATCTGCATGTGCTGCATCATGTGCTGCATCATTTCCTCGTCCATCTTCGCTTTTTGTGCGTCCATGGCGATGCGTTGCTCAGCCATGTGGGTGAGGACGGCGGCCATGAGGCCTGTCTTCTTGCCGTGCGGCGCACGGTTCATCTCGGCGACCTGCTCCATTAGTTGATCGTCTTGAGCCTTCATGTCCGCCATCATCTTCTGTTTTTGTTGCTTCATTTCCTGGCAGCGTTCCATCATGGTGGCATCCATGGGGTGTTTGACCTCCGCAGGTGCGGTGGACTGCGCCTGGACTGGAGACCAGATGGCTAGGGCCAAAGCCAATGCAAAACTGGAACGAATAATGAGGCGCGAATTTGTGTAATGCTTCATGTTCTATGGTTCCCCTTACGTGTTTCGCTGCCAATGTCCGGCCGACAGCGCTTTTCGTCTTTTTCTCATGGCTGCTGCATCCGGAATGTTCTTAGGCAACCCGTTCATCGATCCAGTATCCCTGGCGATCGTAATGCCGATGCAGTCTAATCTCGTAATCCCGGGTTAGCAGGGACAGCTCCGTGTATTCCGGCGACTGCTTGATGGTCTCGCGGGAAAGATTGACGAAGACTTTCGAATCGATCCAGCTAACTCTCTCGATCCATCGCGGTGAAACCAGGACCTGCTTTCCCGGCCACCAGTTCTGTGTATCGATGATGAGGTAACGAATCGCCCACGTCTCGTCATCGATGATGAAATCTTCGACGTGGCCAATCTCGCCGTCTCTGGCTTGAATGTGATGGCCACTCACATCAGCAGTGCTGCGCAGATGGGGATCCCACGCCTTCTCACCCCGGATTAATCTTTTCCACTTTTCCTGGTCACGCACAATGTTAGGAGAAGATCCCCAGGCGTATGCGCCATCCCAATACAACGGCCATCCAAAATACCCGCTGTAGGTCTCCTCGTATTGTCGCGAGACAGGCTTGTCACTGGCCAAGGATGGGCTCTCCTCAATCTGTTTTTTAGTCAAATCGACGGAGATGTATAGTTCTTCTCTATTCACGGCTACCAGCGCATACGGAGAGATCAACACCTGCCTGCCCGTAAGCCAGTTACCTGTGTCGGCGACCAGATAGCGAATCGTCCAGTGGTGGTCATCGAAGTAGAATTCTTTGACATTCCCTATTTCCCCGTCGAGGCTGTGCAATTTGTAACCCTTCAGTGTTGTGACTTTGTCGAGCATAAAAGTTGTCCTTTCGTTCTTTGAGTTTCATTTTGTTCGCGATGAGCGACCTGCGAACAGCGTGTTTGCTTCCATTTTTTCGCTGGCTATGTCCATGCCTAGAACGCGGCAAACTGTCTTGGCTATCATGCGTTCTTCGTCCGTTCGAATGACGCGTACCGTAACCCGGCTGCCCGCCGCGGAAATCACGCCCTCATTGCCCGCGTTGTGCTTTTCGTCGAGTTCGATTCCAAGGAATTCCAGGCCAGCGCAAGTCCGGGCGCGAACCGTGGGCGCATGCTCTCCAATGCCGCCGGCGAACACCAGCGTGTCCAGTCCGCCCAACGCCGCCGCGAACGCGCCGATCCATTTCTTGACTCGGTAGCAAAACAGTGCGACGGCTTCACGCGCCCGCACGTCTTGCGTCTCGTGCTCCAGCAAGTCACGCATGTCGGAACTGGTTTCGGATATGCCGAGCAGCCCGGACTGGAAATTGACCATCTCGTTGAATTGCTTCGCGCTCATTTTTTCGGTGCGCGACAGATACCAAACCAATCCCGGATCGAGATCGCCGGAGCGGGTACTCATCGGCACCCCGGCGGTCGGCGTGAAACTCATGCTCGTGTCCACGGACTTGCCGCCATGTACCGCCGCCAGGCTCGCGCCATTGCCGAGGTGGGCGAGGATGACGCGACCTTGTGCCGCTTCCGATCCCGCCAGACGCGCCAGTTCTCCCATGAGAAACGCATACGACAACCCGTGAAACCCGTACCGCCGCACCCCTTGCGCTTCGTAGCGGCGCGGAATCGGCAGCAGCAAGGCCACGCGCGGCATGTCATGGTGAAATTCCGTGTCGAAACACGCCACTTGTGGCAGGTCGGGAAACCGGCGATGAAACGCCTCGGTCAACAGGATCTCCTCCGGCAGATGCTCAGGATCGAATGGACTGAGCTGGTGTAGTTCCTCAACCATTTCCGCAGTGATTCGCTGCGGCTTGTAATACTTCGGCCCGCCGTGCACCACGCGATGCCCCACCGCGGTCAATGCATCACGCCCGCTGCGTTCCTCGATCCAATCCATCAGAACGCCCACCGCCACCGTGTGATCCGGCGCGGTCACAGGCCGCGAAAAGTTGTCCGCCGGCTTCAAGCCTTTCACCCGCAAGTTGGCCTCCGGCAGTCCAATCCGCTCAATCCGCCCTCCAGAATTCGTCGCAGCGAGTCACCGGCCTCGAACAGCGCGAACTTGATGCTCGACGAGCCGCCATTGATCGTCAGGATGCGTGGGTTAGCTGGCTTCATCGATGACTCCTTCGTCATTCTGCATTCCGAGCGAAGCCAGTTTCGTGCAGGTGGACCTGTAATCCGTGTGCAGAATGCTTCGAATCCATAAGCTCCGTGGATGGGGAAAAACCGGCATAGACTGCCATGCCGGTCTTTTGCGAGAGGGTGTACTTTTTG
>JBKQVW010000137.1:0-4285 GCA_052142955.1 Acidobacteriaceae bacterium
CAAGTTTATTGACTATTACTGCCGCACAACTGGTCACTTCATTGAAGATCAGGCATTACTCGAGAAGTTTTGCGGCAGAACACTCGACATGATCGGGCACTTGGAACGCTGGGGAAGTACAATCGTCCGCGATGAGCAGGGTAACCTGTCCCGTATGGAAGGCTTGCCTCTGTGGTCGCTCTGTTCCTTCGACCTCGATATCATGCTTCGTTTGCGCAAGATGGCGCTGAAGTCCAAGGTAAAACTTGTTAGCAAGACACAGGCAGTCGAGTTGCTGACGGACGGCAATCGCGTTGTCGGCGCAGTGGGCTTCGATTTGCTGAATGGTGAGTACCGAATCTTTAAGGCCAAATCTGTAATCAATGCGACTGGCTCCTGCGATTGGATGGTTGCAAATATGTGGAGTTCGGGCCGTGGGGATGGGATTGCTGCGGCCTTGCGCGCCGGCGCGGTCATGCGTAATGCGGAATTTTCCAATTTCTACAACCTTGGGATTCGCGGAAATCAGAATTGTCCTGTGGGCGGACAATACGCCCTATACAACGGCGAAGGTGATTACATTTCGACGAAGTATTGCGCCGAGCTCGAACACGATATCGATATCGGCGTCATTCTGGGAATGGAAAAGGAGGTTCGAGAAGGCCGCGGTCCTGTGGTCATGGAAGAGGGGGAACTGTGCGCCAATAATCCCTTGGTATCGAGCATGGTTCTCTTCAAAGGAGACCGGCCATATGCGATTAAGTTCTGGAGCCGGTTAACGGAAAAGGATCACAAGTACAACTCCGACAAGGCGTACCGGCCGGAAATCTTTCCGATGTTCATAGGGGAATGCGCTCCGATCCTGACGGATCATGACATGCGCAGCAGTTTAGAAGGAATGTGGGCTCTGGGAGACACAAATCATAGTGGCTGCGCCGCATTCGGCGCGGTTCCGCCTCCATGCCGCCTGCGCGGGACCGGCCTTTCCTGGGCCGGGGTGTCGGCGCTGTTAGGAGAACAATCAATCGTTGACTACACGACGCAGGCCACGGAACCGAGAATTGACGCAGACCAGGTCGAACGGTTTAAAGAACTCATCTATGCACCGATGAAACGGGGGCATGGGTTATCACCCCGCGAGCCGATTTTTACACTCGGAGAGGCCGTGGCTCCGCCGCGCTTCAGTGCCCGCAAGAGCAAAGACCGGATCGAAGAGGCGTTGCGCATGGTCCGTAAGGCGGACGATCAGTTCAAAAACGAAGTTTCCCCCGCTGGTGACTGGCACATGCTCGGTCTCTGCCATGACCTGCATAACATGGCGCAGTGTGCGGAACTGTACTTCACGGCTGCTCTGGCCCGGACAGAATCCCGCGGATGGCACTATCGGGAGGACTTTCCGCAACGTGACGATTTGCACTGGCGCAAGTGGGTCGATGTGAGACTCCAGGGCGGGGCGCTGGTGACCACGACAACGCCGATGCCCTTTGAAAGTTACAAGGTGCCGTTGCAGCCGGTCACCGATGAGTTCGCCGGGATTATGAAAGAGATTCGATAATTGGCCGGCGAACGGCGTTCACGCACATTGTTATTGGTCAAATAATCAAGGAGTTCCGTCATGAACAAATACGCCAGAGAGTTGACACCGGAAGAGAAAGCAAAGCCATACTCGAAGTATTTCCACAACGCACCCACGCCTCCCCCGGCAGAGTGGCTGGCCGCTATGAACGAGCCGGTCGATTCTGCAAAAGCAACTCCTGTTCGGCGTTTGAACGATCTTCTCAATCCCGGTTATCTGGAAGTTGAGAGGGGATGGTGTCAAATGCCGGACGGAACCGGCTTTATCGCCAATCTTATTCCCATGCCCGGTGTAACGGCCGAGATGTTTGATTGGTGGTTCACGTGGTTCGCTCTCGAAGACCTGCGTTACATGCTTTGGTATCCGCCGGGTCATTTTGCGGTTACTCAAAACGATCGCGATCGCGCGCGGGCATTGAATCCAAATCTGCCGATGAACGAACGGCGACTGAGGTTGGAGTACGTGATCGAAGATGTTGGCGGTCCCTCCACCGACTTGATCGAGATCGACTTCATGTCGCCAGAGGAGTTCGGATTCGACATAAGTCGGTTTCATCCGCCCAATGCTGCGACTGCAGTCTGCGGCAACCCGGGAGGGATGATGCTCGACCCACCCACAGGTATTCCGAACCAGAAAACTGCGGGCGTAATGGTTCACTTGATTCGGGAAGTTCCGGGAGGTGTGGAGATGCGATCCCGCTTTTGGCTAGGGTGGCACATTCTCAACAGGAAGTCCGTGCGATGTATTCCTGATGGCATACGAATTCCGGAATTTATCATCCGCGGTATGGCGCTTCACAATGTTCACGAGTTCACAAATCTTGCCTCTTTCTTGCCGCAACTCTACGCGGAACAAAAAGGCATGGTGGCGTGAGAGCAGCGAAGCCGCGAAGCAAGAAACACACTTACGGTGTATCGGTGTACCAGAACATCGCCATGCCTAATTATTGCAGCTGCATAACGAATTTACGAAGTGCAAGGCTGGAAGACCCGAGGAAACCATGTTGACGTGGATGGACGATTATCGCAACAAGCTCAAAACAGCTGAGCGGGCAGTGGAACTTATCGAGTCAGGAAATCGGGTCTATGTACACGGAGGCCAGGCTACCCCTGAGCTATTGGTGGATGCTTTGCTGGCGCGTGCGGAAGTGCTCCGCGATGTGGAGGTCGTGCAAGGATTGGCTTCTTTTCGGGGCAAATATTACTTCTGCCGGCCAGAGTATCGGGGGCATTTCCGCGCCAGTACATTCTTTCTTTACGGCGATATGCGCAAGACGTATCTCGAGGGCAGTGTCGACTATTTTCCGTGTTTGTTTTCGGAAGGGGAAAAACTGTTTGCATCGGGCGCCATGCCCATTGACGTTACCCTGATCCATACGTCGCCACCAGATGAAGAGGGATATCTTAGCCTCGGTATCGTCACGGAACTTGCCCTTGGGGCAGCGCGGGCTTCTAGACATATGATCGCCCAGGTGAATGATCATATGCCTCGTACTTGTGGAGATTGCCGGGTGCATATCAGCGAAGTCGCTGCCGTGGTGGAGATGTCGGAAGCACTTCCGGAACTGCCTCCAGCACCGATATCAGATTTGCATCGGCGAATTGCCGGGTTCATTCATCGACTTATCCCGGACGGCGCCACGGTGGAAGCTGGTATTGGCGCAATCCCTGATGGTGTGCTGGAATGTCTGGCTGACAAGAAAGATATCGGGATTCACACGGAAATTTTTAGCGAGGGAATGATCCCCTTGATAGAGTCGGGAGTGATTAACAACCGGCTGAAAACTCTGCACCCCAACAAGGTCGTGGCCGCCATCACTATGGGAACGAAGAGAGTCTTTGACTATGTCAATCTTAATCCCCTGATCGAGTTCCACCCGTTGCGATATACCTGCGATCCATACGTCATCGGCCAAAACGAAAAGATGGTTGCCATCAACAATGTCATGCAGATCGACTTAACTGGCCAGGTATGCTCCGACTCGATCGGCCCGGTTCCGTACAGCGGTTTTGGCGGACAACTCGATTTCACGCGCGGAGCTGCTCGATCGAAGGAAGGCAAACCGATTTTGGTGCTACCGTCGACTGCAAAGGGGGATACCCTCAGCCGTATCGTGCCGTTCCTAGATCGTGGTGCAGGCGTCGTGGTCGATCGCGCGGAGGTGCATTACGTTGTGACGGAGTATGGTGTCGTCAACCTGTACGGCAGGAATCTGCGCCAGCGCGCGGAAGGCTTGATTGGCATAGCCCATCCAAGATTCCGGAACGAGTTGTACGACGCAGCCGTGAAACTTGGCTATCTGGAGCCTAAAGGGATGGGTGTATACGCCGAGCAAATGTAACCACGTGACGCCGCGATAGCGGCGTAGCGTCTTCCTGGATCTCGGACAGCTGATTATGGCCATCGGAGAATACTACGAGAACAAGCCAACGCAAAAAGGATGGAGAGGATGGAGAAAGGAGAAATATGAGTGCCATACGTAGTCGCTTTGTACTTCTGCCGTGGCTGTTGTCCATATCATTAATGGCGGCAATTCTGGTTACGCCGCCTCTTGCAGCGCAAGAGGCGAAACCCGAACAACCCCAAGCCGCCCCCGCAGCCGCCCCGGCGGAACAGGCGCAGAGTGAGGCGGCCAGCCAGCCGGCAGCGACGCCGTCGGCTCCTTCGCGGTCCCTGGTGGTGAATTGGGACGCGCAGATCAAGTACAGCGTGGGCGTGCGCCTGACGGGC
>JBKQVW010000138.1:0-9101 GCA_052142955.1 Acidobacteriaceae bacterium
CTTTGATGCCGCTAACATCAACACGGCAGCAGCAACCTACATAAGGGGTTGAGTCAATCCATGAATTCCCATTACTTGATCGGGTCCATCATTTATCTACCCTTACATGCTCGAATCTAGTCCAAAACTTCGCACCCGTCTGAGCAATAGGAACCACGCGTTGTGAACCTGTTGCCGCAGAGCCTCTAAGATGAGTATCCGGTGCCCTGGCTTCTTTCAGATACTAGTTGGGCAAAAGAATGGACTAACAAAGTGCGCCGATTTCCGATTGTCTCAACCGAGGATCTCACCCCACTTCTTTTTGCCCGATTGCGAAGTCTCAATTTAACGCGTGCGGACTGGAGGCGCGTCTAGATGACATGCACGCCTTTGCCTTCGCTCACTGCGTCTCCGTCGCCTTTTTTTAGTTCGAAGAACACAATCGTGGATAGCAGTGTCATTCCGCCAAGAACGTAAAATGCCTTGTGGACGCCTTGTATAAACTCGAGTGGATTCGATTGAAAGCGCGTCGGGAGAAAGAAGACCGTGAGCAGCGACGCCGTCGCGATACCGAAGGTGATGGACAACTGTTGCACCGTGCTCGCAATGGAGCTGGCACTGCTCGCCTCTTCGTCCGTCACGTCCGCAAAGACAAGTGTGTTCATGCTCGTGTATTGCAGTGACGTGAAGAAGCCGTAACAGAATACCTCGGCAACGATCAGCCAAATGGGCGTGCTTCGTCCAATGGTTGAGAAGACAAAGATGAGCAGACCGATGAAGAGCGTATTCGAAATCAACACGCCCCGGTATCCAACCTTCGCCAGAATTCTTGGCATCGTCATCTTCAGGCTCATCGCCGCGATGGCCTGCGGCATCATCAGCAGGCCGGACTGAATCGGAGTCAGCCCCAGGCCGACCTGATAGAGAAGAGGAAAGAGGAATGGAATGCCGCCAATCCCGAGGCGCGTCAAAAAGTTGCCGTTTACTGACGAGCGAAACGTGCGGATGCGAAACAAGGTCAGGCGAAGCATGGGAAAGCTGGCTTTCGTTGCGTGCCATCCGTAACCAGCCAGAAGAAGGACTGCAATCGCCAGACCCGCCAGCATCTCCAGCCCGCTCAGTGTATGTTCTCCAAAGACTTCCAGTACATACGAAAGCAGAGCAATGCCGGACCCAAACAGAATCAAACCGCCCACGTCCAGAGGATTTCGACGCTCTTCGCGGTAGTCTGGAAGATGCAGGTAGACCATGCACAACCCCAAGAGACCAATCGGGATATTGACAAAGAAGATGACTCTCCAGTGAAGGTATCCCACAATCAGCCCGCCTGCGATGGGCCCCAGCATAGGGCCAATCAAGGCAGGAATGGAGACGAAGCTCATGGCGCGCACCAGATCGGACTTCGAGAAAGTGCGCACAATGGTCAGTCGTCCGACGGGCACCATCATAGATCCGCCGCAGCCTTGCAGCAGGCGGCACGCCACCAACAAATGAATGTCGCTGGATATTCCGCAGAGAAATGATCCCAGTGTGAAGATCCCAATCGCCGAGGCGAAAACCAGGCGCGTTCCGAACCTGTCTGCCATCCAACCACTGATAGGGATGAAAACCGCGAGGCTCAAAGTGTAGCTGGCCAGCACGGACTTCATGCTGAGGGGTGCAACGTGTAGTGCCGCCGCGATGGTCGGCACCGCAGTATTGAGAATCGTCGTGTCCAGCGACTCCATGAAAAACGCCACTGCGATCAGCCACGGCAAAAGCCGCATGCTGGAGGCGGACAGCAGAGGCTGTGCAGATGCATCTAATGCGGCACGCGCCGGATTCACACTTGTCGGTTCTGAATGCATCGGTCCCTCTGATTGTAAAAATCCATTGCCTACCCACAGAGGCTGACGCGGCCGAGACCGCCAATCATGTCTCCACGCCTACCTCTTGTGCGCATGCACGACGAATCGCTCCGGCGCCGCACCGAAAAATAGGGCATCAGTTCTGGTTGGAGTACCGGTATCCGAAGCTTGGCATTTGACACCACCAACGAGTTGCATGTCCCTGTCAGCGATCTGATTCGTCCAAGCCCTACATACTTGACGATGTGATCGGCCGACAAAGATCACAGCTTCTGGGTTCCGCGGCTTGACGGAAAAATGGACTTAGTTCCCAATAAGCTTAACGCCATGTGGATCGACCTATATGTACCGGTGGATAACGGCAAACCAGTCTCATAGTCTTCTATAGGCTGCCGGAGTTTCTCAACATGCCGCCGTCGATGAAGTGAGTGCTGCCTGTCATATAAGCAGCGTCGTCCGAAGCAAGATATACCGCGAGTTGAGCTACTTCCTCGGGCTTGCCCCAACGCCCAAGAGGAATTTCGGCCAGAATTTGATCGTTGAGCTTGGGGTCCGTCTCAACATCCTTGTCGATCGGAGTGTAAATGGCCCCTGGGCCAATATTATTCACCGTGATCTGATGCGGAGCCAGTTCAACTGCGATCGTACGCATCAGCATGCGAATCCCTCCCTTGGTCGCGCTATATGGTGCATTGAGAGGAAACGCGAGATCTTCATGGACGGACGAAATATTGATGATGCGCCCACCGCTACCCTGTGCGATCATCTGCCTCGCCGCGGCCTGGCTGCAGAGAAACGCCCCGGTAAGATTCACGGCCACGATCTTTTGCCATTCCTCCAGTGGGTAGTCCACGAATGCAAATTTCTTCTCAATGCCTGCATTGTTGACAAATATATCGAGCTTGCCAAATGCCGCCAAGGTCTGTTGAATCAGTCCCTTTACCTGATCGGGATTTGAGACGTCCGCCGCGACTCCGAGGGACTTACCGCCTATTGCGCCGATCTTGTTTAGGGTTTCTTCAGCGACGGACGGGTTGCCGACATAATCCACGACCACAGAGGCGCCCTCTTTCGCGAATGCCAGCGCAATTGCCTGCCCGATTCCCGTGCCCGCGCCCGTCACAACGGCGATTTTCCCCTGCAAACGCATACTTCACCTCAAGTCATAATGCTAACCCATCGACGGAAAATACTCTGTCGCAAAAAGACCTGCCTTTACGCACGAGCCGCAGACTCAATAGAGCAAAATTGGACACTTCTGCCAAGTTCCGCATCTTAGACTGCATAGAGAAGAGGTGCGAGAATGCACGGAGTTGCTGGAGAAGAAGCGTTTGGAAAACCGGGCATTGAGCCCCGGTGGACTCACAGCAACAAGGATGGCGTGGGCACAGCATACTCCGCATCCAGTCATCTCTGGTTCACCATTTGGAATGGGATTGTCACCGAAGTCTACTATCCTACGATTGATCGGCCGCAGATTCGCGATCTCGAATATCTCATAACCGACGGCAGCACATTCTTTCAGGAGGAGAAGCGCGATCTTAAGATCTTGGTCGAGCGCATCTCCGATCACGCGCTGGGCTTTCGCTGCACAAATGCGGACCCTGACGGGCGTTACACCATCACCAAAGAAGTGATCGGCGACCCGCATCTGCCTTGCCTGCTTCAACGCACGCGGATTACAGGAGCGAACAAATCTTTCCTGGACAACCTTAAGATATTTGCTCTCTGCGCGCCTCATCTTGAGGTCGGTGGGGCAGGAAACAACGTATACATTTTCACAGCCAACGGTCAGCGAATTCTGATGGCGCAGAAAGGTAGCAAATGGGTGGCCATAGGTGCAACTGTTCCATTTTCGCGCGTATCGTGCGGATACGTGGGATCGAGCGATGGTTGGACCGATCTTCAGAATTTCAAAATGGATTGGGAGTTTAACAAAGCCAGCGATGGAAATGTCGCCCTGACTGCCGAACTGGCCTGGAGCGAAGACACGGAATTCACCCTGGGGCTGGCGTTTGGCAACAGCGAGCACCGGGCTATCTCGAATCTGCTTCAGTCGCTGGGGACGCCGTTTGACGAACATCTCACGAAATTCACGAAACAATGGAGCGATACCGCCGCGCATTTGAGGCCTTTGGAAGGATCCTCGTTCGACAAGGGCAATTTGTATCACAGCAGCTACAGCCTGCTGCTCGCACACGAAGATAAGTCTTCCCCGGGCGCTCTCATCGCATCGCTGGCCATCCCGTGGGGCGAAGCAAAAGGCGATAGCGATCAGGGGGGATACCACCTGGTGTGGACACGCGACATGATCAACAGCGCAACGGCGCTGCTGGCTGCTGGAGATACGGCCACGCCGCTCCGCGCCTTGATCTACCTGGCTGTATCACAGCACGCGGACGGCGGATTTGCACAGAACTTTTGGGTCAACGGCGATGCATACTGGAGCGGAGTTCAGCTCGACGAAGTTGCCTTTCCAATTATGCTTGCGTGGCGTCTCCGTTGCGAGAAGGGCCTGTCTGGATTTGACCCTTCATACATGGTCCGCACAGCTGCGGCCTATCTCATCCGGAACGGGCCGGTCACGCAGCAGGAACGTTGGGAAGAAGCGTCCGGCTATTCTCCTTCCACGCTTGCTTCGAATATCGCGGCTCTCGTCTGCGCCTCTGTGTTTATGAGAGAGGCTGGAGATGACGAGGCCGCCGCGTTCATTGAGGAGTACGCGAATTATCTGGAATCGCACATCGAAGATTGGACCTTGACAACGACCGGCTCGCTGCTCGATGGCGAAAGCAGCTACTACATGCGCATCCTTCCCGAGCAGGTTGGGCAGCAGAACCCGGCGGAAGATAAGGACGAGCGCATTCTCCACATCGCCAACCATGCACCTGGCGAGGAAAGCGACTTTCCGGCGCGGAACGTAGTCGATGGGGGCTTTCTGGAACTGGTTCGCTACGGCATCCGCAGTCCACACGACCCGAATATAGTTGCCACCATCAAGGTGATCGACACGGTGATTAGGACCGATACCCCTCAAGGACCGACGTGGCATCGCTACAACCATGACGGATACGGACAAGGCCACGATGGAGAGCCGTTCACGCGCTACGGGGTTGGTCGCGTGTGGCCGCTGCTTACTGGGGAACGCGGGCATTACGAGCTCGCTGCCGGCAATAGCACCGAGAAGTATATTCGCACGATCGAAGGGCTGGCGAGCAACACAGGGCTGCTTCCTGAGCAGTCATGGGACGAGGCGGACAGGCCGGAGATCTACGAGTGGCTCGGCAAGCCGACAGGCTCCGCGATGCCGCTGATGTGGGCTCACGCTGAATACATCAAGCTGCTTCGCTCGACATCAGATGGCAAGGTCTACGATGCCATACCCGAAGTTGCCGAACGCTACCTGGGCAAGCGAAATGAGCGATCGAGGCTGGAAGTGTGGAAGCCCGCCCGGCAAGTCCGATTCATGCGCGCTGGCGAAAAATTACGCGTGCTGGGGGGTGCACCTTTTACACTCCGCTGGTCAAGCGACCACTGGAAAACAGTCAACGATTCCAAGTCAATTCAAAATGGACTTCAATTTGATTACGTTGACCTGAAAGATGCCCCCACAAAAGCGGGGACGTGTCTTTGCTTCACTTTTCTTTGGATGGAAGACAATCGCTGGGAAGGCCAGAACTACGAAGTCACTGTTCGTTAGCGACCTCACTTGGAAACTTGGGTGGTCGATATCCGCGGAGTGCGCATGTCAGTCGACGGAGAGGAGGATGACTGTCTGGCCGCAAAGCGATACAGCTTCTCTTTATCGCCTGCGATGCGCCCTTTGAGGGCTGCATTTCGGCACCATTGGCGTCTCTACGTCGATGAAGGCGTCGAGCTTGCGATCTTCATGATCTCGGCCTGCTTCTTCACTGTTTGGCTTTTTGATCCGGCGTTGCCCATTCTGCATCTGTTGCCCAGCAGCGCGTTGCGAAGACTGATCATGGGTATGTCCATGGGCGCGACCGCGATTCTTATTATTCGTTCGTCGATGGGCAAGCGATCCGGCGCCCACTTCAACCCCGCCATCACGTTGACCTATTTTCGGCTCGGCAAAATCGGCAAATGGGATGCCGGTTTCTATGTTTTGTCCCAATTCATCGGGGGGATCTGCGGTGTAGGACTTTCAGCACTCTGCCTGCGCAGCTGCCTGGCCGTTCCCACGGTGGACTACGCGGTTACGGTTCCTGTGGTTACGATTCCTCGATGGCGCGGGACAGCCTCGGCGTTTTGCGCGGAGTATTTTATGGCGGCGCTTCTCATGCTGGTCGTGCTCTGGTTCTCGAATCGGCCGCCGCTCGCTCTATACACGAGTTATCTGGTAGGCGTCCTTATTGTGTTCTACGTGTTTGTCTTCGCACCCATTTCAGGCTTCAGCATTAACCCCGCGCGGACTACCGCCTCAGCCGTTTTCGCCAACGTGTGGACCGCGGTATGGCTCTACTTTGTTGCCCCACTGATCGGCATGATGACGTCGGCTGAGATCTATCTGCGCGTTTACGGCAAAGAAAGTGTTCTTTGTGCCAAGCTGCATCCCGACCCGAACTATCCGTGCCCTTTCCTCTGTCGCTTCCCGCTCCACCGTCACCCATACCGGGCCAGCCTCCCGGTCGAAGCAGATCGCCCTTAATCTTCCCAAGAAAGGAGTCAAGCGAAAGTAGATGCCTCATCTGCCGGCGAGTTCAGCAGAGGGTAATCTGCTTTTCGCATCTCAATCCTTATGGCGACTCAATACGACGCGATTATTATTGGAACCGGCGCCGGCGGTGGAACCCTGGCATTCCACCTGGCTCAAGCCGGCAAGAACATTCTCATCCTGGAGCGAGGTCCGTTCATGCCCCAGGAGAAACTAAACTGGGACACATCCTCTGTCTTCCTCGACAACCGGTACCATACCAAAGAAACCTGGCTGGATAAAGATGGCAAAGACCTGCACCCGCAGCAGTCCTACTTTGTAGGCGGACAGACAAAAGTGTACGGTGCGGCCATGTTTCGTATGCGTGCCGAAGACTTCGGAGTCATCCACCACAAGGGAGGGATTTCGCCGGCATGGCCCATCTCCTACTCCGATCTGGAACCTTACTACACCCGCGCCGAAGAACTCTTCCACGTCCACGGGAACCTTGGATCCGCGCCTCCGGTACGTGGCGGATATGGCTCCTCCTTCGATCCCACCGAGCCGTTCCATTCCAAGAAATATCCTTATCCCTCCCTCGCCAACGAACCGCGTATGCAGTCCATCGAGGACGATGTTCGCAAGCTCGGCATCAACACCTTTCCAATTCCGCTTGGGCTCAAGCGCGACGAGGCAGACCCTCTGGCCTCGAAATGCATACGCTGCGATACGTGCGACGGCTACCCGTGCCTGGTCCACGCCAAGTCCGATGCCGATATCAACTGCATCCGGCAAATCATGCATCTGCCTAACGTCACGCTGATGACCAACTCCCGCGTGACGCGCCTGCTTACAAACAGTAGCGGTACTTCTGTGACTTCAGTCGAGGTAATCCACTCCGGCACCGGTGCGCCGAATGGAGCCATTCTCAAACCAGCCGACGCCAATGCTCCACCGGCATCAAAGGATGGCAAGACTGCTATCTACGCGGCCGGTCTTTTCGCTGTGTGCGCAGGCGCTATAAACTCCGCCGTTATTCTTCTGGCATCAGCCAGCGATAAGCACCCAAAAGGCCTGGCCAACCGGTCCGATCAGGTTGGGCGCAACTTCATGTATCATCAGGCCGACGCACTGCTGGCAATCAGCACCGAGCCCAATGAGGATAGTTACACCAAGACCTGGGGTACCAACGACTTCTATCTTAAAGATACCGACCCGACTTATCCATTTCCGCTAGGTCAGGTACAACCGGTCGGCAGCTTTCATTTCGAGATGATGAAGGGCGACGCTCCATCATTTACTCCGGACTTTATCCTGGAAGGAATGAAACACCATGCTGTTCCTTGGTGGCTAACGACGGAGGATCTCCCTGATCCGGAGAATCGCGTCACGCTGCATAACGCTACGCCGCTCTCGGTGGAAGCTTGTCAACCAGGTCTACCTGGCGCCCACCCATCAGGGGACACGGGCCGCACGAACGAATCGGAGCCGGTGACAAATGTCGCGCCCGGGAGAATTCAGCTCTCCTACACGCCCAACAACGTCGAATCCTTCGAGCGGCTTAAGGATCGCTGGGTCGACATCCTAAAAAAGGCCGGTCACGCGAGCGCCTCCGTCCCGCTCCATGCTTACTTCAAGAAACGCATTCCCATTGAAGGCGTCGGCCACCAGAACGGCACCTGCCGAATGGGAACGGATCCGCAAGCCAGCGTCCTCGATCCACAGTGCAAAGCGCATGACCTCGACAACCTCTATGTCGTTGACGCCTCCTGCTTCGTCTCAGCCAGCGCAGTCAATCCTTCGCTAACTATTATCGCCAACGCAATACGAATTGCAGATCATTTGCTGGCGGATCGCCTCAAGTGAAAGGTCATACGGAGCGTTTCGTCCGCGGCATTAGGTATCACTACATGGAATCGAACTCGGCCCGAATCTTCAATACAATTGGTGAATGGATAAGGGTTCTGAGCAAGATCCAAGGGTATATTTCGCGGCCGAGAGAACCTTCTTAGCCTGGATTCGCACGGGATTAGGCTTGATCGGAATTGGATTTGCAGTCAGCCGCTTCGGCCTCTTTTTCCGGCAGTTGAGCGCAAGCCAATCCCACCTGCCCACGCGCTCCGCAGGCCTATCCGTCTGGTCTGGGGTAACACTGGCGGGCTTAGGCGTGATAGTCATCCTCAGTTCCGTCCTGCGGCATTTTCAACTCATTCGCGAGTTGAAATCGGGCGCCTGGATACCGGGACGGGTCTCGAGGGATGGCGTGGTGCTGGGACTCTTGTTGGCCGGCGCCGGGATTGGCATGTGCGTTTATCTCATCCTAGTGCACTAGACAGCCTGTTAAACCGCTTTCACACGGCCGAGAGTTCGTCGACCCAATATCCTTCTCGGTTGTAGTACCCATGCAGGCCTGTCTCGTAGTCCCGCGTGAGCAGAGACCCGTCGGTGTATTCCGGCGCGCCTTTTATGGTCTCACGTGACAGTCCAATCACGACTTCCCTGGTGTCCCAACTCACGCGCTCGATCCACTTTGGTGAGATCAGAACCTTTTTCCCGGGCCACCAGTTCTTTGTCGCCACAACAAGGTAACGAATCGCCCAGGTCTCATCGTCGATGATGAA
>JBKQVW010000139.1:0-36292 GCA_052142955.1 Acidobacteriaceae bacterium
TCCGAAGGTTCTAGTTGCTCGTCACAACCAGCTTCTCCGGTCTCCTTCGCATGGACAACCTCTTGAAAGATCACAGGTGCCCCACCCTAGCCGCGTCCTTTGCGGCTAGGGTGGGATCGCGCTGTGAGCGCAGCCCGAATTAACCTATTCATTTCACTCCGCCTCGCATCCTGATACTTTAGGTGCAACGGGCTCGTCGTCGCGGGTCGCCGCGGCGACAACCAACCAGGCTTTAGCGTTTCGGGACGGAGAAGCAGTGCGCGTATCCCAGGCTGTTTTTGGTGTCTTCCACCACTTCGAACTGGCGCATCAGCTACGCCGCTACAACTATTTAGAAACTGTTTACTCCACCTATCCCTGGCGGCGGCTGCAGCGGGAGGGTCTGCCGCGCGAATACGTCCAAACCTTTCCGTGGATTCATGGCGGCCTGGCCGGGTTGGCGCGCTTCGGGCTCTATCCCTCTCCGTGGACCGAAGGTCTGGACTGGTGGAATGCGCTTGCCTTCGATCGATGGATGACGCGGCGTCTTCGCAAGTCTAAAACCCACTGCGACGCGCTCATCGCGATTTCCGGTGCCGGTCTCAGTGCGGGCGCAGTGGTCCAGTCCCGCGGAGGAAAATATATCTGCGATCGCGGCTCCACGCACGCGCGCTATCAATGGCGTTTGCTCAGCGAGGAGCATCAACGCTGGGGCGCGCCGCTCGACATCTATGACCCGCGCGATACTGAGCGGGAAGAAAAGCAGTACGCGCAGGCGGATTCCATCGTCGTCCCTTCCAGCTTCGCGGCACGCAGCTTTGTCGCAGAAGGCATTCCGGCGGAAAAGCTGCGCGTCATCTCCTACGGTGTGCGGCTGGATGCCTTTCAGCCTTCCGCCGGCTTGCCTCGCTCTGCCGACGCTTTCGATGTTCTTTTTGTTGGCCAGGTCAGCCTGCGCAAAGGCGTTCCGTATCTGTTGCAGGCGTTCGCAAAGGTGCAGCATCCGCGCAAGCGCCTGCGTCTCGTTGGCCCCATGTTTCCGCACATGAAGCCGCTCTTTGCGCGCCTGCCGATGGAACACGTCGAGATCGTCGGCGCAGTCTCGCGTCCGGAACTGGTGCGCTATCTCAGCGGCAGCCACGTCCTGGTGCTGCCGTCGCTGGAAGAAGGTTTGGCGCTGGTGCAGGGCGAGGCGATGGCCTGCGGCTGCCCCGTCATCGCCACGCCAAACACCGGCAGCGAAGATCTGTTCACCGATGGCGTCGAAGGCTTCATCGTTCCGCCGCGCGACGCCGTCGCGCTTGCCGACCGGCTACAGCAGCTTGCTGACGACCCGGCGCTGCAACAGCGCATGAGCGCGGCCGCCCTGGAGCACGTCCATCACCTGGGCGGCTGGAACGACTACGGCGACCGCTGGGCGCAACTGCTGCAGCAACTGTGCAGTTCGTAAAGGAGCCACATCATGGACAAACTTGCACGACGGAACTTCTTGAAGAGCGGCCTTGCCTTGGGCGCTCTGTCTTCCATCGAGGGATTTTCGCAGGCCTCTTCCTCGGTAGCCGCAGCTTCGCAAACTTCCGGAATAGAGGACCGCCAGGCCTGGATCGAAATCCTGACGCGCGTCTCGCACCCTGTGCTGCACGCCTTGAGCGAGCGCAAGCTGAAGGCGACGATGCCCGTCGAAGCGCCCCACGGCAATGTGGAGGAGCGAAAACAGTTCACCTATCTGGAAGCCACGGGACGCCTGCTGGCCGGCATTGCTCCGTGGATTGAGTCCGGCGCCGCCACCGGAGCCGAAGGCAAACTCCGCCAGCGCTACGCAGACCTTGCGCGCACCGCGATTCAAGCCGGCACCGATCCCAAATCGCCCGACTTCTTCAACTTCAACCAGGGCCGCCAGCCGGTCGTCGATGCGTCCTATCTCGGCCTCGCCATCCTGCGCGCGCCCACGGAACTGTGGCAAAACCTGGACCAGCCGACGCGGCGGAATGTGATTGCCGCGTTGCAGTCGACGCGCGTGATCCTGCCGTATTACAACAACTGGCTCTTGTTTTCCGCCATGATCGAAGCCTCGCTCGCGTCGATGGGCGTCTGGTGGGACACGATGCGGGTCGATCTCGCCCTGCGCACCGTCGACCAATGGTACAAAGGCGACGGCGTCTATGCCGACGGCCCCTCGTTCCATTGGGACAGTTACAACAGCTACGTGATTCAGCCCTATCTGCTGAACATTCTCGACACCGTCTCGAAATCGAACTCCACCTGGGACGCGTATCGGCCCGTGATGCTGGCCCGCGCGCAGCGCTATGCCGCCATTCAAGAGCGATGGATCAGCCCCGAAGGAACCTTCCCCGCCATCGGCCGGTCGGAGTGCTACCGCTTCGGCGCGTTTCAGTTGTTGTCGGAGATTTCCCTGCGCCGCAAGCTCCCCGCGGGCGTCTCGCCGGAGCAGGTCCGCTGCGCCCTCACCGCCGTGATGCGCCGCATGATCTCGGCCCCCGGCACCTTCGATGCGCAAGGCTGGCTGCGCCTCGGCTTCTGCGGCCATCAGCCGGAGCTGGCCGAAGCCTACATCTCGACCGGCAGCTCCTACCTGTGCGCCGCCGCCTGGCTTCCCCTGGGACTGCCCGCGGCCGATCCCTTCTGGGCGGGCGCGGCCCAACCCTGGACCGGAAAAAAGATCTGGAGCGGCGTCGACATCCCCGAAGACCACGCCCTGGCGGACGAATTCTGCAATCTGTCGGCGATGCTGTAAGGGAAACAAATCCGGGCGCCCGATCGATCCTGGCGTAGCTACGGCGTGTTCACACTCAGGTAGACCCCGGATCACTCAGGTGGACACCCACGAATCCCTCAGGTAGACCCCGGACTTTAGTCCGGGGATAAAAGACCGTCAGGATACGCCTTTAGGCGCTGAGGTTCGAAGTTGGGGGTGCCCCATCCTTGCGCAACCGGGGTCCCCAACGAGCGTAGCTCGATGGGGTGGGCAGCAAGGGTGGGAGCAAAGAACCTACGCCGTCTTCGTCGCCAAAGCCTTCAGACGAGCATTCAGGCGGCTCTTATAGCGCGAAGCGGTGTTGTCATGCAGAATGCGCTTCTGCACGCTCTTGTCCAGCATGGAGACGGTCACGTTGTACTGCGCCTTGGCGGCGGGCACATCGTTGGACAGCAGGGCTTCGCGCATGGCGCGCAGGCCGTTGCGCAGCTTGCTGCGGTTGGCGCGGTTGACGGCGGTGCGCTTGACGGTCTGCCGGGCGCGCTTTAACGACGAAACATGATTTGCCATGAAAAAATTCTCTTTCGCTGTATCGGAAGTCTAGTTTGCCTGCCGGACCTTGGGCTCGCTCGTTCCTCCGCCGGATGCGCGCTTCACAAAAACAGCGCTCTCCGGGAGCAAGAATGCCTGCAAGGCCAGGATGCCGCAGCAGAGGGAAATGCCCCACCCTGCGCAAGCATTTAGTTTACGTGAAGCCCTCTGCAGGGTCAATCAAGAGGAGTGGATCTTCAGATCGTTGAGTTTGGAACGAACGATCCTTAATCCATATCATTCCCGGTTTCGCAGAAACTCAATTGCTTGGTTGCTGGATCAGACATAAACATACATATAGAGGTGGTTCTTTGGATTTTATTAAAATCCACATATTGAACCGTCCCCCGAAGTACCAAGATCAGCATCTTCCCTTCAATTTTTGCCTTCGTAACACCATCCAGCTTGGCATTCGAAATAAAGTGCACAATATGAGCCCCTTGAGGTGGAATAGGTGCTGTCGGCTGTAAGCCGAACACTATGGAAGTAGACGGAATCATGGAAAACGCTTCGATATCCATTCCCTCTGATACATGAGAGGCTGGAGTTTTCCCGGAGTTAACGAGAGTTATATCAGCTTTAATGCGCTTCCCCGTCTCGAGTTGAACAACACCCTGATTCGATACACCGAGCCACGCCCTATTTTCCAATTGGATAGCGTTGCGATTCGTAATGATCCCGTTCTTAGCCGCTTGTGCTGTTTCCTCAGTCGCAATAGCGAGTCGATTGGACTCCTGGGCGCTTTTCCTTAGTTCCGCAACTTGACTTTCTAACTGGCCGACCGCGCTTTGCATCTCGCCGACAGCGCCCTGTACGCCGGTGTTGATGCTCGCCGCACTACCGGCAAAACTGTGTGCAGCGCTGGCTTGGATGTCTGCGGCTGCAATCAACCGCTTCGTGTCTTGAGAGCCGTTATTCACGACTTTGTAGGTCAAATAGGTAGATATGGCAATAGCTACAGTCGCCAAGGCCATGGCGAGATTTGTGAATTCAGAACTCCTCACGTAGCGCAAAACCCATGCGGCGGTCGCCCCAATCCGCCATCCCTGCAGCGTCTCATTGGCGCGGTCATAGGCGCCGTGGGTTTTTATGTCTTCGCCCATGCCTCCTTTGTTTTCTTCCTTAGGTTCAACCGTGCCGGCATCATCGGTCCCGATCTGACCGGAATCGTGTTGGATCGCTGGATCGCTCATTGCAGTCTCCGCTTAATTCGGTCAACAAAGGATCGAGCATTAGCAAACAATTCGCAGGGATGGAGAAAATGTAGCACATTCACAATTCCTCCGATGCCGGCGGGGAAGATGCAGCACGCCACCCATCACCCTCCGCAGTACACTGACGACATGAACCTTTCTGCGCGGAGCGCCCGCGTCCTCTTTGCCACCGTCGCGATTTTTCTCCTGGCCGGCATCGCCGATGTTGCCCGGTGTTGCTCCTAGGAGAACTTCTCCGTCAGGACGCGCACAATCTCCGCGTCCATCTCATCGCAGGTGGCGATCACGTCTTCGCCCATCGCTTTTTCAAGCGCCAGAGTTGGTGTGCCGCGACGTTTCGCAAACTGAAGCGCGGAAATCCAGACGTTTGCGTCAATGACGACGATCACCCGTTCGACCGCGCTTTGCGACGGCGCGGCTTCTCGGCACGCACTTCTTGAATGAGCCGGGGCACGTCGGCCTCGGTGTAGCCCTTGGGATTGCGGCCTGCCGCGTACTCGCCGAGCTCATCCAGCGTCCTTCGCGCCTGCTGTGCAGAGTAGGTGCGAAAGGCTTCCCGGAACAGCTCGCTCATAGTGCGGCTGTCCCTCTGAGCCAGCGCCTCAGCCCTTTGTGCAAGTTCGGGCGGCAGGCTGATCGTATAGACCTTGGATTTTCTTGCAGTAGCAGTAGCCATGCCTGAATATTACATCGTAATGGATTCCATTACAATCAATGGAGGTCGCTGCCCGCCGGATGCCCCATCCTTCGCAGCCGTATCGCGAAGGGTGGGAGACATAACATCCCAGCGCAGGCAAGCCCCAATTGACGGTGTCTTGCCTATGACATTATCCTTGTGGTAGGAATTCTTCCTACCGGCAGGAGACTCGATCCATGGCCACCGTTGAGAAAATCAGCATTGCGTTGCCGCCGGAGATGGTGAGTATCGTTCGCCAGGCGGTCGAGACCGGCGAATATGCCTCCAGCAGCGAGGTCGTACGCGATGCGCTGCGAGACTGGACGCAGAAGCGCAGCCTGCGTCAGCAGGGCATCGACGAACTGCGCCAGGTGTGGCGGCAGGCGTTGCAAGACAACACGCCGGGCGTTTCCGCCGAGGATGTTCTGAACCGCCTGGAACGAAAGTATAAGGCGTTGGCGAAAGCCGCCGGTCCCGCCAAGTAATGCGGGTCGAGTTCTCCAGTTTTGTCGAATCCGATCTCGATGCATCGCCGACTACATTGCGCAGGACAATCCCACCCGCGCCGTCAGTTTCCTCGCTGAGATTCGCGCGAAACTTCGCGCCGTCGCAACCCACCCGCTGCTCTATCGCCTGCGACCGGAGATTGGCGAAGATGCTCGCGTTGCGCTCGCTGGCCGATACGTAATTTTGTTCCGCATCGCCGACGACACCGTCAGGATCGAGCGCGTCGTCTATGGCGCACGCGATCTGCTGGCTCTGTTCGACCCCGAATAGAGGCTTGCATCCTCGCCGCGACCACCCCACCCCCGCAGTACACTGACGACATGAAGCTCTCTGCGCGGAGCGCGCGCGTCCTCTTTGCCACCGTCGCAATTCTTCTCCTGGCTGGCATTGCCGGTCTTTCCCACGATGCAGTCCGCGCGCAGAATGCCGCTGCCGATCCCTGGACGGCGGCGCAGGTCACCCAGCCCGGCCAGTTGGCGGCCCTGCTTTCCAATCGTACGGGCGCAAAGCCGATCATCCTGCAGGTTGGGTTCCAGGCGCTCTACCGCAGCAAGCATATTCCCGGCGCCATCTATGCCGGGCCCGCCTCCACACCGGAGGGGCGGCAAGCGCTGAAGGACGCCGCCCGCAAGCTACCCCGCAACGCGGACATCTACCTCTACTGCGGCTGCTGCCCCATCGAGGAATGCCCCAATATCCGTCCCGCGTTTTGGGCGTTGCAAGCCATGGGCTTCACCCACCTGCATGTGGTGATGCTGGAAACCAGCTTCGGCAAGGATTGGGTTGCTCACGGCTATCCCATCGCCGGCGAATCCGCCCCGGGGCGATAATCAGAACCATCAGAACCATTGGTGACAAACTGAGGTGAGTCCGAGCTCCCTGGAGCGGATTTCCTATTAGGTGTAGTCGAAGCGGTCAATCTTCGCGCGGCTTTTTCCCAAGAAAAGCCGCTCTTCATTGAACTCGGATAGCTATAGGAATAGGAAATCCGCTTTAAAACGGTCGCCCACGGAATAGATACACCAGTTCGATCACCAGAATCACGACGACCGCCAGCTCCATAAAAAATGCGCGACTCTGGTTGAACTGGTCGACCATAAAGCGATACAGCTCCTCGGAGGTGCGCACCTTTTGCGTGACCAGATTTTTGTAGTCGGGCACGCCCACCTTCAACGCCGCCAGCTTATAGAGTCGCGCGGAAAACATATCGCTGAGAAACTTGATGGCGTTATCGGCGTGCTCCGTCAGCTCCGCCACATCCAGCAGCGTGGTGTGCAGCCGGGTTGCCGAGCGCGCCAGCCGCCATCGCGCAAACATGCCGGTACCTTCATCCAGCAGCTTGTACACGCGGTCCAGCTCTTTCGTCAGCAGATCGTCGTAGTGCCGAAACTCCAATAGCTGGGAGTTGGCATACTCCAGCAACTGGATCGCGGTTTCCGCGCCGGAGGTGCTGTCGTAAATGAACGCCGCGTTCCACCCAATCACGGCCAGATCGTTCGCATAGTAGGAAATGCGCGACTGCAGCACCTCGTTGCATTCGCTTTCGGCCAGTTGTCCCATGTCGCCACGCACCACCTGCGCGATGCGAGCGCCGTGCTGATGGATCAGGTCTGCGACGGAAGGCGAGCCGGTAATTTCGCGCATATGAAAAATCAAATAATCTTCGCTCAGCCATTCTGTGTACGGATTCACCAGCGCTGGGGCAGCCCTCGCCAGTCTGCCGCGAACAATCTCCGTTGCTTGTGCGGCAAAGTCGACGTCCCACACCCACCGGCTCGCCAGGCCGGTCAGCTTTGCCCAGCCGCCCGCGAAGGCCAGCTCGAACACCACGCTCAAAACGCCGTAATCGTAGTATTTGATCTCCCCGTGCAGCCGCTCGCCGCTTTCCAGAACCAGCGCCTCGACGGGCTCCACGACAGGCGGTCGCTGGTAGCGAACATATCCCGGCGGTGCATGTTTGGGGAGGGTGTGTTCCACCGTGCGCGCCCGGACCAGTTCGCGCAATTGGTCCAGCCGAATCTCCTCGCACACGTCGAACTGCAATAACACCAGCACCGACCCTTGCAGCATGGTTTCCGCGGATTCGATCGCAACCTCGGCCATGATGCAACCATCTTATGCTTGGCGCGGTGGACGCGGATGCCCATCGTTCACGTCCGGGTGCCTCATCTTTCACCGCATCGCAAGCGGGGGAAAAATCGAACGCCCCGCCGCTTGCAAAACTAACTAGATTCTCATGCCACAAATATTTTTCATTTGCCGATTGACGCAGTCTTCCGTCGGCGCTACTCTGTGCCCATCATCCTCGTGCTCAACGACGTACTGCGAACCACCCGACCGGCAAGCCCATCCCACGGGTCCGAACTCGCCCGGAAAGGTCCGTCGCCGCTCCCTGGTCAGCCATCCGAACCCTCTTCCCGGCAATCCAACAGAATGTATTGTCCTCAGGCAGCCCGCGCTGCCTGCCGCCTTGGCGTACAGAATTCCAATGGAGGCAAATAGTCTTGTTGATGAAGAAAACCATCGAGATCACCCCCAACATCGAGCCTATCTTCGGCACCCGCGACGAAAACCTTCACCTGATTGAAAACACCCTGAAAGTCCGCATCGACTTACGTTCGGACGCTCTCTACCTGGAGGGCGAGCCGGAGGTACTAGCTCGCGTGGAGCAGATCTTCGCCGACTATGAGGCGCTGCGCCGCGCCGGCGTGACCCTGCAAAATGGCGAGCTGAACGGGATGCTGAAACTGGTTGTCGCCGACAAGGCCGTCACCCTGCGCAGCCTGGTCGACAGCGGCAAGCAGCGCTCGACCGGCATTCGCCGCATGGTGCAGCCGCGCTCGATCAATCAGCGGCAATATCTTGAGGCGATTGAACGATCGGACATGGTGTTCGGCATTGGCCCGGCGGGTACGGGAAAAACCTACCTGGCGGTGGCGATGGCGGTGGCTGCGCTGACGGCGAAAAAAGTTTCGCGGCTGGTGCTGGTGCGTCCTGCCGTGGAAGCCGGCGAGCGCTTGGGATTTTTGCCGGGCACGCTGCAGGAAAAAGTCGACCCGTATCTGCGCCCGCTCTATGACGCGCTCTACGATCTGCTGGAGCCGGAGCGCGTCGATAAAATGCTCGAGCGCAGCGTGATTGAAGTCGCTCCGCTGGCCTTTATGCGCGGGCGCACGCTGAACGATGCCTTCATCATCATGGACGAGGCCCAGAACACCACCAGCGAGCAGATGAAAATGTTTCTCACTCGCATGGGCAACAACGCCAAGGCCGTCATCACCGGCGATATTACGCAGATCGATTTGCCCAATCCGCGCAAGTCCGGGCTGGTGGAAGCCATCGATGTGCTGAAGAATGTGGACGGCATCGACTTCTGCTACTTCGACCAGGGAGATGTCGTGCGGCACCAGCTGGTGCAGCGCATCGTCTGCGCCTACGAGGGATATACGCGCGGCCAGCAGGAGCTGCCACTGGGAATTGCCGAGCCGCTGAGCACCGGCGACAAGCCGCAGGTGCAAACCCAGTAATGTGAAATTCGATACGGCTGCGATACCATGCTTCATGCGATGATCATCGTCGACCCTGAAGCCGACAGCAGTGCGAAAGGCAGGACCGGCGCGGAGTTCACCCTCCCCGCACTGCGCTCCTTTCTTCGGCGGGCGCGACAGGCCGTGCCCGTGGCGGGGCAGGTTTCTGTATGGTTGGCCTCGGACAGCGCCGTCCAGCGACTCAATGAAAAATTTCGCGGCTTGCATCATGCGACCGATGTGCTTTCCTTTCCCGCGCTGGAAATACCCGCGCAACCATCGATCTCCGGCAAGCGCGGCAGCTCGCGGACGCGTCATCCGGCGGTCGCAGGCGATCTCGCCATCTCGCTCGATACTGCCGCGCGCCAGGCCACGCAATTCGGTCATCCGCTACTCATCGAATTGAAAATTCTCATGCTGCACGGCCTGCTCCATCTCGCCGGCTACGACCACGAAACCGACGGTGGCGAGATGGCCGGCCGCGAAGAGCAGTTGCGCCGCCGCTTCCGGCTGCCCCGTTCGCTGATTGCGCGCAGTGTGGACGAAACAGTTTCGCCCCGCAAAGGCCTGAAAGAAAAAAGCGTCGCGCGCAAGACGGGCACTCGTAACATCGTAGGCGGGAAACGGGCGGCCCATCGATGACAATCCTCGAATTCCTTTTGATTCTGCTGCTGCTCGCGATCCTCACCCTCGCCTCCTACGTCAATCGTCTCTACTCGGAGATGGGGAAATTCCTTTCGCGCGAATTTCAAGAGAACATCGATGTGTGGGAGCAGCAGACTGAGCCGCGCCTGAAGATGACTCGCGAACATGCCGCGCAGTCTGCCTCCATCTTGACGCTGCTGTCGCTGGCTTCGCTGGCACTGGTATTTGCAGACGTCGCGCTGCGCGCGCATCAGGCGAATTCCGCGCCCGTTGCCAGCGGCATCGCGCAAACGGTCCTCGCCATCGTTCTCACCATCCTGCTGTTTTACGAGTTTTTTCCGCAGCTGTTGTTCACCCGCACTCGCGGCCAGTGGGTGGCGCGTCTCACCGGCGTGTTGCGCATCCTCTTCTATCTGGTGTTTCCCATTACGCTGGTGCTTGGCTTTCTGCTTTCTATCGCCGCGCTGGCGGAATCCGATCAGCCGCCGGAGGAAGAAGATTCCGCTGAAGCCGTCGAAGCGCTGATTGAAGCCGGCAAAGAAGAGGGCATTCTGGACGAAAGCGATCGCGCCCTGGTCCGCTCCGCCGTGGAATTCGGCGACAAGATCGTGCGCGAGGTGATGACGCCGCGACCCGCGATTTTTGCCGTTCCCGCAGCCATGAAGCTGGCGGAATTCTCGGAGCAGCTGCGCACCCACGCCTATTCCCGCGTGCCTGTGTACCGCGCCAATCTCGACGATGTGGTGGGGATTGCGTTCATGCACGATCTGCTCCACATCTCCGACATTGAGGCCGCAAGCGTGACCGTCGGCGCCATCGCCCGGCCGGCCATGTTTACGCCGGAGACGAAAAACATTCAGTCTCTGCTGCGCGAAATGCAGCGCGACAAACAGCACATGGCCCTGGTCATCGATGAATACGGTGGCCTGGCCGGACTGGTCACGATTGAAGACATTGTGGAGGAAATTGTCGGCGCCATCAGCGACGAGCATGAAACCGCAGTCGCCGAAGAAACCGCCCAGCCGCAGCCCGACGGCTCCTACATTGTGCCGGGAAATTTTGAACTCACGCAGTTGGAAAGCCTGTTTGCCGACTCTGTCGCGCTGCCCGTGTTCGAGCAATATGAATCGACCACCGTCGGCGGCCTGGTGACCGAGGAGGCCGGACACATTCCTTTTCCCGGTGAAGTGATTGAGCTGGCCGGCCTGCGCCTGGAGGTGCTCGAGTCGTCTCATCGCCGCGTCGATCGCGTACGCGTGCGCCCAATCGCGGATGATGCTGCTCCGACGATGCCGACTGCAACGAAAAAATAATGCCCGTCGTTCTGAGGTCGCCGCGGCGACAAGAATCTCGGTATTTTCGCCTGATACCATTCATCTGAATTGCACTCGGCATCCATATTCATCATGCGGAAGCATCTCGCCACTCTCGTCGAAGATTTTCAGCGGCACGGCAAGCAGATCGCTATCGTCGGCTATCCCGGCAATCGACGGGTCGCGACCACCTATGCGGAGTTGGCGACACTGGCAGGCCGCTTCTCCCGGCTGCTGGCGGACTGCGGCATCGCACCCGGCGAACGCGTTCTTCTGTGGGGCGCGAACTCCGCCGAATGGGTCGCCGCATTTTTTGGCTGCGTACTGCGCGGCATCATTGCGGTTCCCCTCGATGCCGCGGGTAGTATCGACTTTGCCGCGCGCGTGGTTGCCGACGTAACTCCGCGGCTGATTGTCGGCGATGCGGAGCATCTGCAAAAACTGTCGCAGGCCGATTCATCGCGCGAACCGATGTCAGAATCTCCTGCGAAAATTTCCTTCGAAGATTTTTCCTCCGCGCTGCCTCGCTCGCCCATGTTCGAGACGGAGCCTTCGCTCAACGCGGAAACGCCACTGCAAATTCTCTTCACCTCGGGAACTACATCGGCACCCAAAGGCATCGTCCACACCCACGGCAACGTGCTGTCCAGTGTTGAAGTGCTGGAGCGCGAGATCGCGAAATATTTGCGATACGAACGCTGGGTCCATCCCCTGCGCTTTCTCCATACGCTGCCGCTTAGCCACGTCTTCGGCCAGTTCATGGGCCTGTGGGTGCCTCCGTTGCTGGCCGCCCAGGTGCATTATGAAGACAACCTTGTCGCCGACCATTTGATCGAACGCATTCGCCGCGAGCGCATCTCCGTCGCTGCTGTCGTTCCGCGCGTGTTGGAGTTATTGCGCGCCTATTTGCTCTCGAGCGATCCACGTCTGCAGGCGCGCCTTACTGCCGTCCAGGACCAGCGTGTCTGGAAAAAATGGTGGCGCATGCGCAATGTCCATCGCCGCTTCGGCTTCAAATTCTGGGCCTTCGTCTCCGGCGGCGCTTCGCTTCCGGCGGAGGTGGAACAGTTCTGGAACGCGCTTGGCTTTGTGCTGGTGCAGGGCTACGGCATGACGGAGACCACAGCGCTCGCTACGCTAGTCCATCCCATGCATCCCGCGCGCGGCAGCATCGGCAAACCGCTTGCCGGACGTGAAGTCCGCGTTGCCGACGACGGCGAAATTCTGGTGCGCGGTCCCATGCTCGCCGCCGGAACATGGCGCAACGGCCGCTTCGAACCGCGTACCGAAGACTGGTTGCACACCGGCGATCTGGGAGCGGTCGATGCATCCGGACAGATGCGTTTCCTCGGCCGCAAAAGCGATGTAATCGTCGCTGCCTCGGGAATGAATATCCATCCCGAAGACCTGGAGCAAGTGGTTCGCGCCCAGCCCGGCGTGCGCGACTGCGTGGTGGTTGCGTGGGAGTCGCCGCGCGGGCCCGAGCCCGTCGTCGCCGTCATTTTGCAGGATCGCGAAGACATTCGTGCCGACGATGCCTGCCTGACGCAAATTCTTTCCAACGCCAATCGCGGCTTGCAGGAATTTCAGCAGATCCGCAGCATTCTGCGCTGGCCCGCGAATGAATTTCCCCGCAACACCATGGGAAAGTTGCTGCGCCGCGAAGTCGCCGCGTGGGCTGCGCAACGGCTTCGCGCCCAGACTCCGTCTTCGTCCCTGACCGCCAGTCAGGACCCTCTCTTGCGCGTGCTGCAGCAGGTCACGGGGCAGCACATCGTCGGCCTCGACGACTCTGCGGAGCTCGCGACCGATCTGCATCTCGATAGTCTGGGCCGCATGCAATTGACCATGGCGATGGAGGAGCAGTTCGGCGTCTCGATTAGCGATACCGCCGTGGCCGCCGCGCGCACGCTCGCGGATCTGCGCCGCCTCATCCGCATCCCTCAGCCTAAGACGGAAGCATCGGGTGCCCCATCCTTGGCAAAGCCAGGGATGGGATCAAGCGGCAATCAAGATGAAGTCGGCAGCCAAGCCATTGCGCGCACTACATCCTCGTCGCAACCCGGACGAAGTGGAACAAGGTATCCGCATTGGCCCTGGAACGCGTCCGTTCAATTTCTGCGAATGCTTTTCATCGAATGGAAACTGCGTCCGCTGGTGTGGCTGCTCGCCCATCCCCGCTTGCGGTGCGACCCAGCTACATTGCCCGCGCAGCCCTCCATCTATGTCGCCAACCACGTCACCGCCATGGATGTTCCGCTGGTGCTCTATGCGCTTCCGCGTCGCGTGCGGCGGCACATGGCGGTGGCCATGTCTGCCGAGCTGCTGGCGGCATGGCGGCGTAGCCGCGATGCTGCTGGAGTGGGCGCGGGACCGCTGCGCTGGCTCGCTCCTGTGCAGGCATTTCTGGTGACGGCGCTGTTCAATGTTTTTCCGTTGCCTGCGGGCGCGGGCCTGCGGCGGAGTTTCGCTCACGCCGGCGAAGCGCTCGACCGCGGCTACAACGTGCTCGTGTTTCCGGAAGGACAACGCACCCTGACCGGCGAACTGCAGCCATTTCAGACCGGCATCAGCCTGCTGGCCCAGGAATCGCACACGCCGGTGGTTCCCATCGCGCTCGTCGGACTGTGGCAGGCGGCGCAGCGGAAAGGGTTCGCTCGCCTGCGCCCGCATGGCCTTGCGGTGCGGGTCGGCAAACCGCTCCATCAGCAACCGAACGAGTCCCATGCGGAATTTTCCGCTCGCCTGTACGATGCCGTCGCCCAGCTGTCGACTGCGCAAGCTCGGGAGTGAGCGGACAACTCGTGAACGAACAGGCGGGCGGATGGCCTCCAGCGTATATCTCGCAGAATCGAAGCCCAACCGCACTCCTCCCCCCGCATCGGAATGTTCCAGAGGATACGCGGAAAAGCGGCTAGAATCAAAGTATCTCTTCATGGCTGCGACTCAGGTCCAGGTTTTGCTCGCCGTATTGGATGCGGCGCATTCCGCATCGCTGGCGCAGGTGCTGATGCAGGCTGGCGCGACGGTGTCGATGGTTCAGGTGCGCTCCGCGGAGCACCTGTTGGAGCAGTTGCGCGAACGCACCCCAAACTTGCTGGTGCTGGAGCTGGACCGCGACGGCAGCCTGCTGGAACAGGTGCGGGCGCGACATCCGTATCTGCCCATCGTAGTGGCGTTGGCCAAGCCCAACGAGAAAATTACCTTCAGCATTTCTCGCCTCGGCGCGGAAGATGTGTGGTCTCTTCCGCTGCCCGTTGCTTCCATGGTGGAGCGGGCACAGGCAGTATTCGAGCGCCTGCCGCTTCCAGCTTCCGCTCCTCCTGCCGCCGGGTATCGCGGAGAGAACGTCGCCGCCCCAGCGGTCTCCATTCCGCCGGTGATTGAAGACGGCGAGGAGATCGATCCTTCCATGCCGCTGCTGCCGCCGCCCGCCATGGTGGGCGCCAATCCGCGCATGGCGGAGATTCGCGACACGGTGGAGAAAGTTGCCGGCACCGATGTCACCGTCCTGATTCGCGGCGAAAGCGGAGTGGGAAAAGAAGTGATTGCGCGATTGCTGTTTGAATACTCGCGCCGCAGGCAGAAGCCGTTCATCAAGGTGAATTGCGCTGCCATCCCCCACGACTTGCTGGAGAGTGAGCTGTTCGGCTACGAGGCCGGAGCGTTTACCGGCGCCATCCGCGACAAGCCCGGCAAGTTTGAATTGGCCAACCACGGCACATTGTTTTTGGATGAAATTGCCGAGATGCATCCCATGCTGCAGGCCAAGCTGCTGCACGTGCTGCAGGACGGAACGTTTTCCCGGCTGGGCGCTAAGCGCGATGTCGCCGTGGACGTGCGTGTGATATGCGCCACCAATAAATTGTTGGAGGAACGGGTCCGCGAGGGGTTGTTCCGCGAAGACCTGCTGTACCGCATTAATGTCGTCACCATTTTTTTGCCGCCGCTGCGCGAACGCCGCGACGAGATTCCCATCCTGACCGATTACCTGCTGCGAAAGTATGCAATTCAGTACAGCAGACCGCTTCATCGCTTCAGTCCGGAAGTGACCCGGCGCATGATGGAGTACGACTGGCCGGGCAATATTCGTGAACTGGAGAACTTGTGCAAGCGCTTTGTGATCGTCGGTAGCGAAGCCCAAATTCTTCGGGAACTCGCCAGCCACAGCGGATCTGCCTCGGAGGCACCGTCCGCAGTCTCCTCCTCCCACGAACGGCCCGCCGACGGCCCCTCGGCAACAGCGGGCGCGGGCGAAGCCCCGGCCAGACCTGCAACCAACATTTCGCTGTTGGAAGTTGGCCGGCGAGCTGCCTGGGAGGCGGAACGTCGCGCCATCCTGGAAATGCTGGAGAACACGCACTGGAACCGGCGCGAAGCTTCCCGGCGTTTGCAGGTCAGCTACAAGGCTCTGCTGAATAAAATCAAGCAAATGCAGTTGGAAGAAACCGCCCCCGCCAACCCACCCCCAGGAAACGCAGGAGAGAAGATTTCTACTTAATAGTGGTACTTAGATGCCACCTTAACTCCGAAATTCAGCTCGAACCGGAGGAGGTCAAGCGACCGGCCATTCCGAATGAGCAAAATTCGGTCCTGGGCGTAACTATTTTGATTATGAATGAGTTACTTATCATATGGGTTCCTGCCGCGAGGAACTTCCTGGAGAAAATCGTATCCGCTCGGGTTTGGCCCATGGTTTGCACTATACGTGGGCAACATGAGGCAATCCAATCAGCAGTCCTCTTTCAGAATTCTATCCCGCTGTCTGTGTCGCTCGACAAAACGAGTGGCTCCCATCCTGTAAGTTCCTGCCAACTACTCTTCGCTAGCCTCGATGCAGGGCCCGCAACCGCGGGCCTTTCGCGTCTCCTGGTATCTCCGTCGGAAACTGCAGCATAAAATCTAGATGTGCCAAACACGCAACCTCCTGAATCCAACCACGCCAGGCAGCGGGAAATTGACGCGCTGTTCCGCCTTGGCGGCCTGACCCACAGCCCGCATCGCAAGCCAAAGGCGGTCGGCGAAAGCGGCGCGTCCGAGGAGAAGACATCTGCGAGTATGGCGAAGAAGCGAAGCGGTCGAGCTGCGCCCAAGCCGAAAAATGCCGGGCCGGAGATCCTTCGCGTGCCGCAATGGGAGCAGTATGGCTGGCTGGCGCACGGCTTCAGCACGCGCGCTGGAGGAGTGTCGACGGCCTATCGGCCGGGCGATAGAAGCCCATGCTGTGGCGAGCTGAATCTCGGATTCACGACCGCTGACCCGCGTGAGAACGTGGAACGCAATCGCGAACTGTTTGTGCAGGCTTTGCTTGGCGGCGAAGGCGCGCGCGATAGGAAATCCGAAGCAGTGCAGCTTCGCCTGCTGCGGCAGATTCATTCCGGCCTGGTACATCGCACCGCCAACAGTGTTGACGCGGGCGGCAACGGCGGAGCATCTCTGCACGACGATGGCCTGCGAGGAGATGGAATGATCGCGACGGAGCCGGGCGCGCTGCTTGGAATTCAGACGGCGGACTGCATTCCCGTGCTGATCGCGGATGTGAGGCAGCGGATTGTCGCGGCGTTTCATGCCGGTTGGCGCGGGACCCTCGCACGCATTGCGGAGCGGGGTGTCGGCCGTTTGCGGGCGGAGTTTGGCAGCCGGCCCGGCGACCTGACGGCTGCGATTGGGCCGGGTATTGGCCGCTGCTGCTATTCGGTTGGCGAAGAAGTGCGGATGGAGTTCGGCTCGCAGTTTGGCTACGCGGATGCCCTGTTTGAAGAAGTGTTCGATCTGGACCCGATCAAGGAAAAATATCCCATGCTGTTTTTGACCGCGCGCGCGCCCGGCCACAGCAACCTGGGGCCCAGCCTGCATCTCGACCTGGTCGAAGCCAACCGACGCCAGTTACTCGATGCGGGAATCGCGCCCAGGAAAATCCACGCCCTGAATCTCTGCACTGCGTGCGATACGAAACGCTTTTTCTCTCACCGCGCCGAGCAGGGATTTACCGGCCGCATGCTCAGCGTCATCGGCATCCGGCCCTTGCCCGCGCAACGATCTGCGGCAAGATAACGATCGACCACCCACGCATTGCAGTTCGAGTTCAGATCAGGAGGAACCATGGCGACGAACAAAAAGGCGGGAACCGTGCCCATCACGGAGGCAGAAAAAATCAAGTACATGGTCGTACTGATGAAAGAGTCCCTGGAAATCAAACGCGCGGAGCTTGCACAGGCGAAAGCAGAGGTCCCTCGACTCCAACAGCGGATCAAAGAAATCGAAAAGAGTCTGAAGCGATTTGAAAAGCTGATCAAAGCTGCACAATCCTAGGGCCTGTTAACACTACCCGGACGGCAGCGACGGGAGAGCGGCGCACATCGGAAATCCGTGGGCCCACATTGCGACGGGTGGGCGCGGTCCGTACCATCCACGAGCGGCCCTGTTCTCTGCCCTTCCATCCGCTGCGCTGTATCCTTGAGACACCATGTCGGAAAAGCAAGGGCTTCTGCAGCCCGCACAGACCTCGGTTGTGCGGCGGCTGCGATTCAGCAACGATCCCATTCTGCGCCGCCGCTTTCAGCTCACCGACGAGCCGGTCCGTTCCAACCTGCGCGTTGGCCTGTTGTTGGAGGTGCTGGACAAGCTCGCCGAAGATACCGCCCTGCGCTATGTACGCCACTGGTATCCCACAGCGCGGGTGGTCACGGCTGCGATGGATTCCATGCGGGTGCGCAACGTGCCGGATGAAACCCGTGACCTGGTCCTGCGGGCCCGCGTCAATCTGGTCGGCAAGACCTCCATGGAAGTGGGCGTGCGCATTGAGCAGGCCAGTGTCTCCGGCGGTCCGGTGCTGCACCTTGCCTCCTGCTACTTCACCATGGTCGGACGCCTGCGCGACGAAAGCGGCGAGGACCGCAGTCTGCCGCTGCCGCAACTCGAATATCGCCGGCGGCTGGACCAGGCGCGCGCCGCCCGCGGCCACGCCCGCCGCGAGGCCAACCGGCAACGTCTCAGCACCGCCGAAGAGCCTCCGTCGCGGGAAGAATACAGCCTGCTGCGCCGCCTGCACGAAGCCCAGGAACAGTCTGGATTTTCCGCTCCGCTGGCCGGCGCCCTGGTGGCCGAGGGTTGGGAGCGCACCTATCCCGAACAGGAAAACGTGCCCCAGACCATCTTCGGCGGCTACGTGGCGCATCGCGCGCTGATGTGCGCTCACATCTGCTCGGAGTTGGTGGCGAGCGATCGCGCCCTTCTCATCTCCGTCGATCGCATCAACTTCTACCAGCCCGTCCGCATGGGCGACAAGCTGCACTTTGTCAGCCGCGTGACCTATACCGGCGACACCTCCATTGCCGTTGAAACCGCAATCACGCGCGTCAGTCGCGACCGCACCGCCACCGCCCTCAGCAATGTATGTACCTTTACCTTTGTCAATGTGGACGCCGACCTCCATTGCCTGCCGGTCCCGCAGATCTACCCCACGACCTATGCCGAAGATGCGCGCTATCTGGCAGCCCACCGCCGGCGCCAGGCGCATCTTGCCGTCAGCCAGACGCAAGACCAGGCAGCTGGCGGCTGACGGTTCCGCTGGCCGATTTTGCCGTCAGGATTCGTGGGCGCGGTCCATCCCGCATCTCTCCGCACAAACCGGCGCAACCAGGGGTCACCGCGCTGGAGTCTCTACTCCAACGGTGTGCCAGGGGTAGGAGGGACGCGCACAGGAGATCGCGGCGGCAGGAGGAATACGCCCCAGGCGTGGGCATGCTCCAGCCCAGAGTCGGAACAAAGACTCGCCTCGGCTGTGATTCTGCGTTTCTGCTTCTGCACCATCCAGCCGCGAATCTGTACCGTCTCTCCGGTGTGCAGCTTCTGCTTGAAGCGCACCCGCAACTCCGCCGTGAAGGCTTCCATGCCGCTGGCGATGATGGCCTTCGACATGGCCTCGTCCAGCAGGGTAGAGAGGACGCCGCCATGGACGATGCCCTGAAAGCTCTCCCAGCTTTTTCCAGGAATCCATTCCGCGATGACGCCGTTTGCTTCGGCGGTAAAGGTCACGTGCATTCCATGGGGATTCTGATGGCCGCAGACGACGCAGGATGGGTTCAATTCCGCCACCCGCCGCAACAGGTGACCGTCTTCTTCCGGTGGTATTGCGGAAACGGGCGTCAGTGAGGAGAGGGGCAGGTTCATGGCAGGGTCGCCACGGCCAAGCTCCCCAGCATGTTTCTACTGCTGTGCTGTTGCTTCATTCTCCACTCCCTCTTCAGCGCGCTGAGAAAACGCAATCATGGCCTGCCCCAAGCGGCGCAGCAACTGCGTCCACTCCTGCAGGTGGAGGCGGCCTTTTTCGGTGAGCGCATAGACGCGCCGCGCCGGCCCCGCACCCTCCACGTCCCAGGCTGAAGTAACATGACCATTTTCCTCCAGCACCCGCAGCGTCCGATACAAGGACGCGCGCTCAATGCGGGCGTCTGTCAGCGCAAAGCCCATCAACTTCTCCGCCAGGTCGTATCCGTACGACTTTTTCTCTTCTTGCAGCGCCAGCAGGACCACTGGCTCAATGTAGCGGTAGAGATTGCCCATGGAGCAGGTGCAGGGAGAACTGCCGGCGTGCCGGGAACAGAAAAATTTAGGCATTCCGATATACCCCTTCCCCGAAATTCCCCAACCTCTGGCATAGCATGAAGGAATCGCGGATGGGTATATTATACATCTAGGTGCAATTATCATCTATAATCAAACCCGAAGACGGGCGTGACTCGCTGTGGGTAGTAACGCGCGTCGCTCGCCAACAACCTTGACTGACGGCGGAAAAGCGTCAGAAAGGCCACAAAAGAAAAGAGGGACCCTATGACGAATCAAGTAGAAAATCCAACGCCGGCAACATCGTTCGCTCTTGCGGAATTTGCGCTTCCAACCGCCTTGCCGCGGCTGGGGATGGCCGCGCCTGGATTCGAAGCGGTCACCACCTACGGGAAAATTCGTTTGGAGGACTACCGTGGCAACTGGCTGGTTCTCTTCTCCCATCCGGCGGATTTCACCCCCGTCTGCACCACGGAGTTTCTGGCCTTTGCGGCCATTGCCGGGGAGCTGCACAAGCGGAATGTTGAGTTGCTGGGTCTGAGCATTGACAGCCCGACCTCGCACATTGCCTGGGTGCGCAACATCAAGGAGAAATTCGGAATCGACATTCCGTTCCCCATCATTGCCGATTCCAACAAGGAAGTCGCCACTCTGTATGGCATGGTGATGCCCGGCGAAAGCAAGACGGAGACCAGCCGCTGCGTCTTCGTGATCGATCCGGTTGGCACCGTACGCGCCATGATCTATTACCCGCTCACAACGGGCCGGAACACCGACGAAATTGTTCGCCTGATCGATGCGCTGCAGACCACGGACAAGCACGGGGTGGCCACACCTGCGAACTGGAAACCGGGAGATAAGGTGATTGTGCCGCCTCCCAGCACGATCGAAGAGATGGAAGCGCGAATGAAGGCCGGCTTTGAGTGCACGGACTGGTACTTCTGCAAGAAATCTGTGTGACGGGAGAGGCGCAATGGCGTGTGTGAACAATCAAGGGGAATTGTCGGAGTCCGCGCGCGGGATGCTGACCGCGCTGGAAAATCCGTCAGCGCCGGCGGATGTTGCGGAGCGCATGGAGTTGCCGCTGTTTCGTGTTCGCGCCGGCTTGCGAGAGATGGCCGAGGCTGGGTTGGTGGAGCTGCAAGACGGCGTGTATACATCAACCCAGCGCGGTCGTGCCTTGTTGCTAGAACAAAGGCACGACCAGCGTTTCACTGAGAACTGAAATGGAGAATTGTAATGAGCAAGATTGCTTTAATGACCCTGTTGGATCGAGAAGACTCGAGTCTCTCGCCGCACTTTGGCAAAGCTAAGTGGATCTTGGTCCGCGAAGCTGAGTCAGGCCCTTCGCACTTTGTGCAGAACCATGGAATGAACGGCAAAAGCGTGGTGGAGCAACTGCTGCGCGAGGGATGCACCGATGTGATTTGCAGCGAGATCGGTATGGGCGCCGTGGAACATCTGCATCAGGCGCATGTTCGCGGCTGGCTTGCGCCCGCCGGCATTCCCGCGCCGCGCCTGGTCGAGATGCTCCTCGCCGGATCGTTGCAGCCCGTGTCCGCAACCAAACAGCATGGCGAAGGTGGATGCTGCCGGCATGGCGGACATGGCGATGGAGAAGCGCATGCGGGCGGCGGTTGCGGTTGCAGTCATCCCAGCGGTAGCGATCGTTCCGGCGGTTGCTGCCAGGGAGAATGATCGCGCGTCACCCGTCCCTGAAGGGCGTCCATTCGATCCATTGCACAGCGGGTGGGATGACAGCCCCGGCACGTTCGCGGACCAGCCCGAAAATTCTCGCCAACGAGATCCGTTACGTCCCCGCGGCCTGGCTGGCGGCGATGGCCGCACCGGTGACAGCCAGATCGTCGCTCATCGGAACAATCTCCAGCACATAGTTCTGCAGCGGACTCATCGTCGCCATCTGCTGCAAATCATGTTGCAGCAGTTTCATGTCGAGAAAGCGGACATTGAAACCGGTGTAGTAAAAGCGGCCCGGCCCCTGCATGTGGATGGAGTTGGCGGTGGCCGCCGCCGGACCGCGATGCCAGAGTCGCTCAAATTCCTTGCAACGCGGATCGCCTGTTTTCGCGTGGGCGAACACCTCTTCCGGCTCCATGTCCAGGAAGCGCAGCCGCATGGCGCGATGGCCCATGATGCCTTCCAGGTGGCCGCGCCCGCCGCAGCCGCAATAGTTTTCTGTGGAATCGAGCGTGACCACGCTGTGGCCGCCTTCCCAGATTCCCGGCGCGTAGGGGTATCGTCCAAATCCAATGCCGTACCCCAGCGCCCACAGACGGATGAAAGCATCGAGCCGGTCGTGTTTCGCCGCCACTCCAGCGGCGGTCGCGTCGGCGTCGTTCAACACCGTCACCGGCGCCGCAATGCCGGCTTCGCTCAGCGCGCGATGCATCTTTTCCGCCATGCGAGTGCCCTTCAGCTGGACCAGGTTCGGTGAGTCCTCCACCACACCGTCGCGCGACAGCTACGCCTCGGTCACGTCCACTTCCGTCTTGATGACGTGCTGCACGCGGAACGCAAGATCGGCCATCGTGATCTTGTCTTTCACGCGATAATTCATGCCGTAGATGGAGCGATAGTTGTAGCCGGAAAGGTGCAGCACGCCTTCGCGAAAGGTCTTGCTGGGGATGGTGCCGGTGTTGACGCTGACGCCTCCGACAAATTCTCGCTGCTCGACCACGGCAACGCGTTTGCCCAGCTTGGAGGCCGAAATTGCCGCCCGTTGTCCGGCGGGGCCGGAGCCGAGGACGAGCAGGTCAAATATCTCCATCGTTACTTTCCATCGTTCTATTTTATTGTTTTATTTTGTTGTTCGTGTGTTTCTGTCGGTTCATGGCCAACGCTTCTGCGGATCGAGCGCCGAGACCGCTTGCGTAAATCGATCGGGCGCGTTGCCGTTTGCATGTTCGACAGTACCACATGCAGATGAAACGAAAGTGTCATCCGGCCATCGCCTACACTGGCTACACTGGTTGGACGCGAGGATGGGAACAAGTGCTGTACGCGATCACAGATCATCGGCTGGATGTGGAGAATGAAGCCAGTGCGCGGTCGCGCCTGGTGGAGCTGGCCGGGGTGTGGGCCGCGCATGGCGTGGCGTTCATCCAGCTGCGGGAGAAAGATCTCTCCGCGCGCGAGCAAGTGAATCTGGCGCGGGCGATGCTGCGGGCCATGCGCACGGCTGCGCGCGGAGCGCAGGTGCCGCGACTACTGATCAACAGTCGTGCCGACGTGGCCCTGGCCGCGGGCGCGGATGGCGTGCATCTGCCCGCGGGCGCGGATGGCGTGCATCTGCCCGCGGGGCCTGGGCCGTTGACGCCGGAGGAAGTGCGCCGCATCTTCGCCGCCGCGGGCCGCACCCAGCCGCCCGTCCTTAGCGTTTCCTGCCACACATTGGAGGAAGTGCAGATCGCGCGGCAGCAGTCGCCCGACTGCATTCTGTTCGCGCCCGTGTTTGAGAAGGTGATTCGAGAGAAGAACATTGCCTCGGACGCAAGACAAAATTCTGACATAGCGCAGAAGCTTCCCGGTACGGGGCTGGCGCTGCTGGCAGCAGCCTGCCGCGCGGCGGCGCCGGTGCCTGTCTTCGCGCTGGGAGGAGTGACGGCCGACAACGCCGCGGAATGCATGCGCGCCGGCGCTGACGGCATCGCCGCCATCCGCCTGCTGCAACAGCCCGCATCTATCTGGCAGCACCTGGCGTAATCAAATATCGTATTTGCGCTGGGCGGGAAGATTGGGAGATGCTGGAGGCAGCCAACCATTGCTATTCCATGTGAGAAGGAATTCCATGCAACCTCGCAAGCGACGCACGTTCCTCGTAGGCTGCTGCACAGTTGCGCTGTTGGGCGCAGTGGCCTGCAAATCCTCCCGGAAACAACAAGGCCCGCAAGCGACGGAACAATCGCAAGCGGCTGCGGAAGCCTCCAGCGGGACCTTGAAGCCGATAAACATTGTGTTCGTCACGCTGGACACGGTTCGGGCGGACCACCTGCACTGCTACGGCTATGCGAAAATCAAAACCCCCACCCTCGACGCAATCGCAAAAAACGGTGTGCTGTTTGAGAAGGCGGTCGCGCAGGCGCCGTTAACGCTTCCCTCCCACGCCAGCATGTTTACCGGCACCAATCCCAATGTCCACCATGTGCGCGATACCGGCGGATTCGTACTGCAACCGTCGTCGGTCACGATGGCCACCATCCTCGAGAAGCACGGGTGGAACACGGCGGCATTCGTCAGTTCGTTCGTGTTCAAGCGCGTCTTTGGCTTTAACCAGGGATTTTCCTTCTATGACGATCGGATGCCAGGCGGTGCCGGCGGAGAAAGCGGGACTCGCACCGCCGGAGTCACCGTCGATCACGCGCTGGCCTGGCTGAAGACACAGTCCGCAGAATCGGGGAAGCCGTTTTTTGTGTGGCTGCATTTCTATGATGCGCATCAGCCGTATGTTCCGCCGCCGGCAGAGTTTCAGCGGCAATATCCCGGCGACACCTACGACGCGGAGATTGCGTACGTGGACCAGCAGCTTGGCCGCTTCCTGGACGCAGTCAGGAAAACATCGCCGCCGCAGAAGACCCTGATCGTGGTGCTGTCCGACCATGGCGAGAGCCTGGGAGATCATGGCGAATATCAGCATGGAATTTTTCTGTACGACTCGACGATTCGTATCGCGTGGGTCATGTCGGGGCCGGGCATCCCGGCCGGCGTTCGCGTTGCGCAGCAGGCTAGGACGATCGATCTGCTGCCGACGGTCCTGGATTTGTTGGGCGGCAGGGCTTCTTCCGTTGTACAGGGAACCAGCCTGGTGCCTGCCTTTTCCGGCAAGTCGGTACCGACCACGTATTCCTACGAAGAAACGATGTATCCGAAGTTCATCATGAATTGGTCGTCGCTGCGCGGCATCCACACCGCCGATTGGATGTATGTGCGCGCGCCGAAGCCGGAGCTCTACGATCTGAAAAGCGATCCGGGCGAGCTGCATAATGTCATCGTTGCCTATCCGAAGGAATATCGCGAGCTGGACAAACAACTGAAGCTGCTGATTGGAAACAACGGAACGGAGAAAGTTGTTTCGCAGCAGATGGACCAGCAAACCATGGAGCGGCTGCGGTCGCTGGGTTATCTGGGCGGATCGTCGCAGCAGGCGGTCAATCTGGACAGCACGGGCCCCGATCCCAAGGACCATGTCGACATCTTGAAACTGATCCACGAAGCGAAGGACTCGCCTCCGGACGCAATTTCTTCTTCACGCAGAATTGAGTTGTATCAGGAGGCGCTCAAAAAAGATCCAACGAATCCCTCGATCTATTACGATCTTGGCGATGAGTACGAGAAGACGGGTCAAATCGACGCGAACCTGCAACTTTGCCTGGATGCGATCCATCACGGCGTGACAGGATCGATGATCCTTTCGCGGCTGGGCCAGCTTTATCTGAGCAAGGGCGATGCGAGGCAGGCGATTGAGTATTATCAGTCGGCGGTCCAACTGAATCCGATCGATGCGCAAACCATGAGCGGTCTGGGATCCGCATATTCCGCGAATGGTCAACTGGCGGAAGCGGCCGCGGAATTTCAGCGCGTGCTCGCGATTGAGCCCTACATTCCTGCATACAACGGCCTGGGATTGGTGGCGGTGAAGCAGCACGATCTTGTCAGCGCGCGGAAAAATTTTGAGCGCGCCGTCCATCTGGATGGGAAGGACGCGGAATCGCAGCTGAATCTTGGCGTGCTTTGCATGCAGACCGGCGATGTTCCTTGCGGCAGGGCAGCGTTCCATGCATTTCTGGCGAATGCGTCTCCCGTGCAATTTAAGGACATGATTCCTCGGGTGCAATATGCACTGAGAACGGTGCTGGCGACGAAGCCGTAGCGCGAATCGGAATCGGGTCCGATCCCGGCCAAAAGTGCTGTAAGAATGGTGCATCCTGTCTCGAAAAAAATAGTTGCTAAGGCAACGAAAATGGGAATGTAGTTGCCAAGGCAACTATCATTTTCGATGCGGCTTCGTCTATTGTTCGCTTTGCGAATCTTGAGTCTGAGTCGGCAAAAAGGAAGGCCGCATATGGTGCGTATGCGGCCTTGGTTCGTACGGCGTTCCTGTCGATGGATTCGGATCGTTCCGTTATGGCCCAGCCGTTACCGCCACTGCAACCGTTGGTGAACTCCCAGCCGTGTACGTGCCTGAGGTGGGGGTAAAGACAGCATATCCGTAATAGGTGCCCGCAGGTCCTCCAACCAGCGTGCTGGAATAGGTAGCCGTGCCGTTTCCGTTGTCGACCACAGGACTGGGGCCGGCGATCAGTATCGGCGATCCACCGCCGGGAGGGATGACGTAAACACTCGCAGTTCCTACGGGAGCACTGGCTGAGCCGGCAGTTCCCACCACGACGGAGAATGGAAACGTGATGCCGGCCGTAACAGGCCCGGTGTAGGTGAAGATAACCGGTGTACCCGACACCGACACCACAAAACCTGCGCCGGTCTCCGTGTTCGGCTGATACAGGACATCCCCGGAATACAGGACTGTGATCTGATGATTTCCGCTGCCGAGGTTGGGGACGGTGAGGGAAGCAGTCCCGCCACTCAGCGTAACCGGGCCGGAGCCTAGCACGGTGCCGTCGCTGTCTTCAAAGGTGACCGTTCCCGTGGGCGTGGTCTTGCTGGACCCCAGAGAGGGCGACACGGTCGCGGTCAGAGTGACCGGCGTTGTGGGGGTGACGGTCCCCGTGGGAGAAGTCAGGGCAATCGTCGTGCCCGAGCCATTGAGCAACACATTCAGGCTGGGACCGCCTTGCGCAGTGGGCGGAAATTCATTCATGTACATCGTCTGGTAGGCAGGAATGGTGAGGTTAACCTGATTCACGGTGTTGGCGGTCACGATGTCCAGCTTGCCATCGCGGTTAAAGTCCGCCAGAGCGACGGCCCAGGGTTGCTGGCCGGAAGCAAACTCCACTCGCTGATAGAAGTTGCCAAAGGTACCGTCGCCTTTCCCAAGCGAGACGACCACTTGCTGGAAGTTGGGCGCGACCTCGACGAGGTCGGGAATGCCATCTCCGTTGATATCTCCTGCCGCGATGGAATCGGGGAAGTTGAGCGAGGGGCTGATCACACCGGACGCGAAGGTGCCGTCGCCATGGCCGCCGAAGAAGGAGACATCGTTGGCGATGGAGTTCCCGGTAACGATATCGAGATTGCCGTCACGGTTGAAGTCGGCCATGACGAGCGAGGTTGGAAACGAATCGGTGGAATAGATTTCCGGCGACTGGAAGCTGGCTTGCGCCGGCGGCGGTTGGAAGGGAAGCATGTTGTTGTTGAGGAAGACTTCCATCTGCGCGGTATGGAAGCAGGTGACAGCAATGTCATTCTGGCCGGTGTTGCGAGTATCTCCAATGGCGACGCCGTAGGGATTGGTGCAGGTGGCCAGCGTTTGGCCACCGGTGAAGCCGCCGCCGACTTGCCCGTAGAGGATGGAGACGGTGTTGTCTCCATAATTGGTGACAGCGAGGTCGGGAATTCCGTCACCATTCAAATCGCCGATGGCGACCTGGTAGGGCAGACGGCCTACAGGATAGCTTTGCGCCGCGAAGAAGCGGCCGTTGCCGGATCCGCTGTTCATCAGCACGCTGATGGTGTTGTCGCCAGCGTTGGCTGTCACCAGGTCCGCAAAGCCGTCATTGTTCAGGTCGCCGGCTGTAACGGAATACGGTTGCTTGCCAACGGGATATGCGACAGCCGGGTTGAAATTCCCACCGCCAATGCCAGGGAGCACGCGCACGGAATTGTCTTCGAAGTAGGACGCGGCGATATCGGGATAGCCATCATGATTGAAGTCGGCGACCGCGACGCCATCGGCCATGTTGCCATGTCCATTGATGAGGGTATGCGGAGCGACGAAGTTGAGGCCACCACGCGGCGTCGGAGTGGGCAGAGTGTTATTGATCAGCAGCGATACGGTCGCGCCTGTGGATTGAGTGACGGCCAGGTCCGGCTTGCCGTCGCGATTGAAGTCGCCCACAGCGAGATACGTCGGTCCATTGGGCACAGCGTAATTCTCGACGGGCTGGAAAGTCCCATCGCCATTGTTGAGGAGGAGCGCAACCTGGTTCTGTAGAGGGTTGCCGATGAGCAAATCCTGATAGCCATCGCCATTTACATCCATCGCCAGGATGGATTGGGAGCCTGTGCCGGTGGCCGGGCCAATCGAAATCGGGGTAGCAGGCTGAAACGTATTGTTGTTCTTCCCGAACAGAATGCTCACGGTGCCAGCGTTCGAGTTGACGACAGCAAGATCTATGAAGCCGTTGTGGTTGAAATCGCCGGACACTATAGCGTCCGGGCCAGCCTGTGTGGGCACGTTGGGCATGGCGGTGAAACCGCCGTTTCCGTTGTTATTCAGAATGTGGACGACATTGTTTGCGCTGTCCGTAACCGCCAAGCTCACATGCCCGAACTGGCCGAATATTCCCGTGGTAATGGCCGTAGGAGTGCCGAGGCCGGTGAGGGTCTCGACCGTGTAAGAGGTGAAGTTGTTGGCGGGATTGCTCAGGAACACGGTCACCGTGCCATCGCCGCTATCGGCCACGGCCAGGTCGGGATGGCCATCGCGATTAAAATCTGCGGAGGTAATTGCCACCGGCCCCAGACCGGTGCCGAGCACGATATTCGTGACTCCATCGACGACAGGATTGAAAGTCCCGTTGCCGAGGTTCAGGAAGACCTCAATCACATTGGAAGTGGGCGTGTTGCAGGTAATGACGATGTCGGGCAGACCGGTCAGATCCAGGTCTTCCGCCAGCACAGCGGTGGGGCCGCCGCAGGTGGGATATTTTACGGGGGCCGAAAACCCTCCCGTGCCATTCGACAAATACACACTGATTGTGCCTGTGGTACCGAGGCTGGTGTCTGTCTTGTTGGCGACCGCCATGTCCGGGTAGCCGTCGTGGTTAAAGTCAGCAACTGCAACGCCCAGGGGCATTGTACCCGCAGGCAGGGTCTGGCTTTGCGAACCGGAACCGCCCAGCGGCTGGAAGAAAGCCTGTGCATGGGCAGCACCGGGAAGAGCGAGGACGCTGACGAATGTGGCAGCGGCGACAGCAATCGAGGCGAGCCTAAGAGAGGAACTGCTGGCGAAGAGACCGGAGAATCGGGACATGATGTTGACCTCAAAAAAAAGAACGGTAAATATACGTCGCGTACTTGAGCGGAAGACGGGCCGGTTCCGCGTCGATGCCGGCCAGACTGGACCACCCAGAATCAAAGCCGAAACGATGAGTCCAACAGGGCGCAGCAGGTTCCGGCTTCCATGGGGCGGCTAGACTGTGGCAGGCGAGTGAGCGGTATCTTTCTCGACCGGAGCCGCGCCAGTGCAGATCCTAAGCGTCCTTCTTGCTCCATGCGGCGACCAAGCACCGGGCGGATACAAACAACCGAGCAGAAGGACCGAAACAGCGTGCAATCCTTCGATCCAACTCGTGATAGAGCGAATACGAAGATTCCCATGCACTTCGGTTTTCCGTGCCCAAAACTGCAAACGTTTGAAAGTGCTGGAAATGTCTGACTGAGTCTACCCCATTTTGGGAAACAAAACGATAAAAAAAACTTCCGTCATCTGTACAAAAAGTCAGGAATCAGCTAAATCACATGTCTCATTGGAAACGAGGAGCGAGAGCGGCATCCGCAAACCTGACAGAGACGAAACTACCGCAGGGTGTGGCTGTCCCGCGAAGCGCCGCAAGATGAGGGGTTGTGAGGATTTCGAGGTGGGGACGGCCCGAAAGGGCATGGACGACAGTCCGAGCCGGGGTGTTATCTACTTTGGCAAGTCGGTTCGGTGGAGAGGGGTGCCGGCGGCGTCTTTGGGGGCGATGATGGGTCCGGCGGTCAGCGGCCATTCGATGCCAAGGGAGGGATCGTTCCACAGGACGGTGCGTTCGGAGGCTGGCGAGTAAAAGTCGGTGGTCTTGTAGAGCACGTCGGCAGACTCGGACAGGACCAGGAAACCATGGGCGAATCCTGGAGGAATCCAGAGCATTTCTGGAACTTCCGCGCTTAACTCCAGCCCAACCCAATGGCCGAAGTGGGGGGACGAGCGACGGACATCGACGGCGACATCGAAGATGCGGCCGGCAACGGCGCGCACCAGCTTGCCCTGGGGATGTTGCAGCTGAAAATGCAGTCCTCGCAAGACGTGCTGACGGGAGCGGGATTGGTTGTCCTGCACGAAGCGCGAAGGCAGGCCGGCTTTCTGGAAGGCAGCTTCGTTCCACAGCTCGGCAAACCAGCCGCGGTCGTCGCAAAAGATGCGGGGTCGCAGGCGGAGCACGCCGGGCAGGCGGGTGGGAAGGATTTCCATAGGAGAAGTTTACCGTTATTTGCGGGTGGGGAAAGCGCTCGTCGGCTTTCGCGTGGCAGGCCATGGACGCAATTGCGAGGAGCGATGGAAACCGAACGGCGTTCTAGAGCGGATTTCCTATTCCTATAGCCATCCGAGTTCGACGATGAGCGGCTCGCCGGGGCGAGCCGCGCGGAGATTTACCGCTTCAACTACACCTATAGGAAATCCGCTCTAGACGCGCTTGCGGGCGCCATTTTCCCGGTTTGGAAGATGCTGATTTGCCGTCGGAAAGACGGGCCGGGCAAACGGGCCGACTCATACCTGGCGAGATTCGAGGCAGTCGCTGTATCGGGCAGTTCCGGCGATTTGCTTGTGGCAGCGTGGAAGCGAAATGCAGCGTCCGATCACCAAACGTCTGTCTGCGCCAGGGGCTGACGTTCGGTTCGCGCACGCCCGTGAACGGTTCCAGGAGCTGGAGTACTGAAGTGCGATCGAACGGCTGCCCGCATACCCAGCCTCCGGTGGTCCAAGGCGAGATGAGGATGCAGGGGACGCGAAATCCCGCGCCGATGGGAAGCCCGTGGACCAACTCGTCGGGCGTGCCGGATGGCGCGGATGGAGGCGGGTTGTTGAAAAAACCAGCCCTCCGCCAAGGCCCGCTGTACGTTGGGAGGCATGAGAGTCTCGGCGGCGGCGATGGCAACGCCGGTGGCACCGCGCAAACCTGACGGGCGTTTCGGCATTCGAGAGAGAGGGAAGATTGGATCGCTTCATGCGTCGAGCGAATCCTTACAATAGCGAATCCTCCTGGTAAAGGTGGAACATCCATCCACCGTGAGGCCCATCGGGTAGACTGAGCTTTCCTGGTCTGAGCCTATCGCGGTTTTGCGGAAGTGGGGACGAGCCGCCAGGAAAGATTTTGAAACATAGATTTGCAATCGAAGATTTGTAAGGAAGAAACAATTTTGACGCAACCCTGTTCGATGCAGTCCGCGGTGGTGGTGACCGGCGGCGCCGGATTTATTGGCTCCAATTTTGTGCTGGATTGGCTGGCCTCTTCCGACAAGGCGGCGAGCGCCCTGGTCAATGTCGATTGCCTGACGTATGCCGGGAACCTGAGAAATCTGGCGCAGGCGGAAGGGCATCCGGGGTATACGTTTGTTCGGGCCGACATTTGCGATCGGGCGCGCATGAAGGAATTGCTGGAACGACATCGGCCGCGCGCAATTGTGCACTTTGCGGCGGAAAGCCATGTGGATCGATCGATCCACGGGCCCGAGACGTTTGTGGAAACCAATGTACGGGGAACGTTTGTGCTGCTGGAGGCGGCGCGAGGGTACTGGGAGCGCTTGCCGGAGCGGGAGCGGGCGGGATTTCGATTTCTCCATGTGTCGACCGACGAAGTGTACGGTTCGCTGAGCGCCGAGGAGCCGGCATTCCGCGAAGAAACGCCGTATGCGCCGAACAGTCCCTACTCGGCCACCAAGGCGGCGTCGGACCATCTGGCGCGGGCGTACTTCCACACCTACGGGCTGCCGACAACGATCACGAACTGCTCGAACAATTACGGGCCGTATCACTTTCCGGAGAAGCTGATTCCGCTGATGATTACGCATGCGCTGGAGGGCAAGCCGCTGCCGATTTATGGAGACGGCTTGAATGTGCGCGACTGGCTGTATGTGGGCGACCATTGCGCGGCGCTGCGGCTGGTGCTGGAAAAGGGAAGGCCGGGAGAGACGTATAACATTGGCGGCAGAAATGAACGCAGCAACCGTGAAGTAGTGGAAACGATCTGCGAAATTCTGGACGAGCTGCGGCCGGGCTCGCCCCATTGCCCGCACAAACATCTGATCCGTTTTGTGAAGGACCGGCCCGGGCACGATCGGCGCTATGCCATCGATGCGACCAAGCTGGAACGTGAGCTTGGCTGGCGGCCGCGCGAGACATTTGCGACCGGCCTGCGCAAGACGGTGGAGTGGTATCTGGACCATCCGGGATGGATTGAAGAAGTGCTGAGCGGCGCATATCGGGAATGGATGGAGCGGAACTATCAGGACAGGGCTGAGCAATAGAGGAGTGTGCGTGCGAGGAATGATTCTTGCCGGCGGTTCTGGAACGCGTCTGTATCCGCTGACGATTGCGGCCAGCAAGCAGCTGCTGCCGGTCTACGACAAGCCGATGATTTATTACCCGCTGTCGGCGCTGATGCTGGCGGGAATTCGCGAGGTGCTGATTATTTCGACGCCCGAGGACACGCCGCGATTTGCGGCGCTGCTGGGCAGCGGCGAGCAGTGGGGGCTGAGGTTCCAATATGCGGTACAGCCGGAACCGGGCGGGCTGGCCCAGGCGTTTCTAATTGGCGAACAATTTGTTCAGGGGCAGCGTTCCGCGCTGGTGCTGGGCGACAACATTTTTTACGGGCACGATCTCTCGCGCATGTTGCAGAGCGCGGCGCAGAGGAAGGAAGGCGCGACGGTGTTTGCCTATCCGGTGCAGGACCCGGAGCGGTATGGCGTGGTGGAGTTCGATACGGAGAAGCGGGCGATCTCGATTGAAGAGAAACCGCAACGACCGAAGTCTCGGTATGCGGTGACGGGCGTGTATTTCTACGATCAGCAGGTGTTGGAAGTGGCGAAGTCGCTGAAGCCTTCCGCGCGCGGGGAACTGGAGATTACGGATGTGAATCGCTGGTATCTGGATCGGGGCCAGTTGCACGTGGAAGTGCTGGGGCGCGGGTTTGCGTGGCTGGACACGGGCACGCAGGATTCCCTGATTGAAGCGGCGACCTTTATCCAGACGATTGAAAAACGGCAGGGATTGAAGGTGGCTTGTCCGGAGGAGATTGCCTATCGTCTGGGCTACATCGATGCGGCGCAAATCGAGCGCCTGGCGGTAAAGCTGGGCAAGAGCGGCTATGGAAATTATCTGTTGCAGGTGTTGCGCGAGGGCGAGGCATGAAGGCGAAACACTCTGGCGGCCTGCGCATTCTTGTCACCGGGCGGGATGGACAGATTGGGCGGGAGCTGGCCCGTTCCTTGGCCGGGTTGGGCGAAGTGACGGCCACAGGTCGAGACGAGCTCGATTTCACTTCCGACGATTCAATTCGCTGGGTGGTGCGGGATGTGCGGCCGCAGTTGATTGTGAATGCGGCGGCCTACACGGCAGTGGACAAGGCGGAGAGCGAACCGGATTTTGCGCGGCGGATCAATGCGGAGGCGGTGGCGACGCTGGCAGCGGCGGCAAAAACTGTGGGCGCGGCGGTAATCCACTACTCCACCGACTACGTGTTTGATGGCACCAAGGAGACGCCGTATGTCGAAGGCGACAGGGCGAATCCGCTGAGCGTGTATGGAAAAAGCAAGCTGGCCGGAGAGAAGGCGCTGGCGGCCGCGGGAATTCCGTATTTAATATTTAGGACGAGCTGGGTGTATGGCGGCGAAGGAAAGAATTTTCTGCTGACGATTTTACGGCTGGCCGCGGAGAGGCCGGAGCTGCGCATTGTGGACGATCAGGTGGGCGCGCCAACGTGGTCGCGCGACATCGCCAAAGCGACCGCGTCGGTGGCAGAGCATTGGAGGCAGAGCGGGTTTGCAACGGCGAAGTCCGGCGTGTACCACATGACCGCAGCGGGAAAAACCAGCTGGCATGGATTCGCGGAAGAGGCCATTCGGCTGCGCGCGCTGTCGGCGGCCGGCCAGGGAACGAAGTTGGCGCGACTGGTGCCGATCCCGAGCGCGGAATATCCGACGCCCGCGGAGCGGCCGAAGAACTCTCAACTGGATTGCGGGAAATTGGCGCGGGAGTTCGATTGCAGATTGCCGGACTGGAAGACTTCTGTGGCGGCCGTAGTTGGTGCGATGAATTGACGCTGACTCAATCCAGATCGAAGTCGCGCAGGGGGCGGGATTCGCTGGGCGATTCTTTGGCGCGGCGTAACGCTTCAGAAAATTTCTTCTCCAGCACATCGTCCTTGTTCTTTTCCGCTTCCACAGATTGGCGAAAGAGCATTTGTTTGCGCTCTTCCTGATCCTTCAGCGCGCGCGTGGCCGCCTCGAAATCTTCAAAAGTTTTCTTTCGCGGGGCGGGAGTGTGGGCGATGACGGCGTGCGTGGTCGCATCCACCTTGACGACGGCGCCGCAATCGGGACAGGTGATATCAAAAATGGTGGAAGTTTTGGCGGTCATGGAGCGCACCCCTTCTGCGATTTCCAGCTCCGCATCAGGATACAACTTTCGATCCCGTCCCACATTTTGCCAGGTTCGCCGCGTCGAAATGGGTCACCCGTTCCGCCGATTTCCATGAAGTTAGAGGTAGAGGGCGTGGTGGCCGCAGTGGCCGGTGCGCGCCTGCTCGACAAGCGTGTCGATGAGAGAGGCATCCTGCTGGGCGAGGAAGGAAACGCCGGCGAAGACGCGCTCCTGCAAATTGCCATTGGGGAAAAGATTCCGGCAAAGCGTGTCGGCGTGGCGGCGCAGGCTTTGGTCGCGTTGCAACTGAAAGGCGGCGGAGAGGCGGCGCAGACGGTTCATCTGATAGAGCATTTTCGAGGCGGCAACATCGGCGGCGTGGCCGAGGCCTTCATCCTGGGCGCGCATCCATGCGGTGACCGATTCGAGCTCAGCGTGGAGGGCATTGCCGGCGGCAGCGAGTTTGCGCTTGCCTTCGATTGGCATGGCACGAGCGCCGAGCGAATGCGCCAGCGCGTCGGGAGTGGTAAACACATCGGGCAGTGTGAGTACGTGCTGGCGCAGCAGGCGCGCCATGTCCGGTTCCAATAAAGTGGCCGAGTAGCGCGGCAAGACTGGAGTGGTCCGACCGAGGATGCGCTGATAGACAACCTGCAACTGGGCGAAGTAGGCAACCTCCGCAGGGCCGCCGATGTAGACGGAGGTGGGAAGCAGGGTGTCCTGCAGAACCGGGCGCAGCAAAACGTTGGGGCTGAGGCGTTCGGGAGTGGCGTCGAGAATCGCGATGAGATCGGCGGTCGTGTAGTGCGCGGGGCCTGCGGACCATTGCCCGCGTCCGACTTTTTTCAGGGCGGTGCGCACGCCGGTGGCTTCGTCGATGAGGAACAGCGGGCTGGAGAATTCACCGACCATGACCTGGGCGTGGTAGCCGGCTTGCTCCAAGGCGTGGGCGCGCTCGAGGAGGGCGGCGTGGAGCTCGTCGGCATTTTCGATAGCAGCGAGCAACGTGGAATGGGCCAGAGCATGGAATGGCCGCGACGCGGCGTCGATGACGATCAAGCCATGATGGCTGAAGATGCGTGCGAGCAACGCGGCAAACGCGGAGGCGAAGGTCGCGGTGGGCGTGTAAAGAGAAGCCAGCAGATCGGTGACGGCATTCTCGCCCAGACATCGGCGCAGTTCGTCGAGCAATGGAAGGATGGCATCGCCAAACGGAAGATTGCCGACGGGTTTGCCGGGCGCGGGATGATGCGGCAGATGCAGAGCAGTAATTTCGTTGTCGCACAGGAAGGTGGCCTGATTGACTTCGTCGAAGTCGTGGTCTTCGCTGGCGAGCCAGAAGATGGGGACATGGGGATGGCCGGCGCGGGTGGCTTTGGAAGCGAGATGAATGGCGGTCGCGGCCTTCATCAGCGTCATGAGCGGACCGCCGAACAGCGCGACCTGCTGGCCGGTGACAACGGCGCCTGCTCCCGCAGCGAGGCGATCGAGATTGGATTCAGTCGCGGCGCCGGAGCCGAAACTGCGGTTTTGCTGACGCAACAAATCGACGATGGTTGCTCGACGGGCCGGTTCCATTGCCGGAGGGTGCTGCATCCAGTGGTCATCGCTGACACCAGCCTCGGGATAGAAGGCGCGGAGCTTTTCCCAGTTGCCGGACACGTAGTCGCGGTAGAGAGGGCTGACGTGGGGCAGCGCCGTAACGGGATAGCAATCTGGGTTCAACTCCGCGTTGCTCCTGACGGATGGGTTGGAGCGGATTTCCTATGGCTATGCACCACCGGGTCCATCACAGAGCGACTCGCCGCGGCGAGCCGCGCGATCTGTGTGACTTCGGTCCACACCTATAGGAAATCCGCTCTGGTTGTGCGGCTATCGCCGGGTACCTTGGAACAGCCGCGCACATGCCAAGTGTCTCATGCAGTGGATGCTGCAAGGAGGGTTGGAGATGCGAGGAATCGCTGCGGAGCCCGCGGCGTCGGCTAGAGCAGTATCTCGCCGAGCTCTTCCTGGATCGCCT
>JBKQVW010000140.1:0-37145 GCA_052142955.1 Acidobacteriaceae bacterium
GTGAAAAAATGTCCGCGCTCTTTTTCGATACTCTGCTGCAGCTCGCGTTCCTGCTCCCGGGTACCGCACAGGCATTTCCCGCGGAGATCGATCCACCCGCCCGGGTTGCGCGGCTGGCTCAGATCGCGGCCCAGGTCTCTCTGGAACCGGCGGGAACGAAGCAATGGACACAGGCCGTGGGCAACACTCCCTTGACCACGGGAGACCGTGTTTCCATCGATCCGAGTGGGCACGCGGAGCTGCAGATGGGGCAACTGGCGGTGCGGGCCTGGAAGTATACGGACCTGACCCTGGTGAACCTGACGAACATGACCACGCAACTCGCGCTGGCGCAGGGGAGCCTGCACGTGCGCACCTTCTCGCTCGATCCCCAGGACAACGTGGAAGTGGATACGTCCAACGGCGCGATTACGGCGATACAGCCTAGCGATGTTCGTATCGATGCCTATACCAGCGATGGCGGCACGCTGGTGACCGTTGATTCCGGCGCGGTCGAGATCAGCGGTCCCGGTCTGTCGGAAGTGTTGGGCGCAGGAGAATGCCTGCATCTGGTGGGTAGCGATCCAGTCCACGTATTACGACAACGCATGCCGGGGAAGGACCCCTTCGACGTCTGGAGCCAGCAGCGCGACCGCGCATTTCTCAGCTCAGCGACTCGCCGGTATGTGAATCCAAACACGCCGGGATCGGAGGACCTTGACCCGTATGGGACATGGGCACAGACGCCGGACTACGGCCCTGTCTGGTATCCAGCGGGCGTCTCGGTGAACTGGTCGCCCTATGCCAAGGGACACTGGACCTGGATCTCGCCATGGGGCTGGACCTGGGTGGATGCCGACGCGTGGGGCTTCGCGCCTTTCCATTACGGACGGTGGATCCGCATCGGGTCGCGCTGGGGATGGATCCCGGGGCCACGAGAGGTTGCTCCCGTCTACTCGCCGGCAATGGTTGCGTTCGTCGGCGGCGCACGGTTTGCGAGCGATGCCCTGCCGCTTTCACGCTGGTTTCCTCTCGGCCCAGGAGAGCCATTCTACCCGTCGTACTTTTGCACCGCGCGCTATTTCACGGCAGTGAACCTGACGAATCTTCGCAAGGCGCGAGGCAATCTGAATGCGTCGAATTATTTCCGCTACTATCACACGCGAATCGGACTGCATTCCATCCGCTACGTCAACCGGATGGTGGGAACGATCGCGGTCCCGTCCAAGCAATTTGCCGTGGGACAGGAGATCACGGCCGACACAGCGATTCATCTGACCGCACAGCAACGGACGAGCGCGTGGATCGTGTCGCATCCGATGGTCGCCCCAACGCCGCAGAGTCTTGTACCGCATCCGATCGCTTCGGTTCCTGTTCCCGCGGAGCGGCCGGAGCTGATGACTCTGCCGCGGCAGCCGGAAGCTGCTCTTCCTCCACACGCTACGCCCGGCGAGTCCTCTCGACTGCAGCCGCAGCCCGACGATCGACTGCGGTTGATTGCACGTACTCCGCCTCCCGCGGCGAGTCCCGGTTTCGAGCAGCGATTGCCCGCGTTGAGCCTGGATCCCGGTCGTCCGCTCGATCCCGGTCAAGTGAACAATCTGGCCCAAGGGCGTCCGGCAGGCCCGGCAAGCACGGCTGAATTTCCGCCCCGTCGCAGTTCCTCACCAGGCGCAGCGTCCCACAGGAATCGCGGGCGATGACGATCGCGCGGGGACACTGCGCGCCCGATGGAAAGCGACGCCTGAAGATTTCAACCCAAGGATTGTTTTGAAGAAAAAATAGGTGCTGCGCAATCCACCCGTGACAACCTATACTTTGATGAGGGCCGTTCGTCGCGGCCATCGATATTCGCAGGAGATGGAAGCGGCGCGAGACAATGTGCGGTGCAGCCAACACGAAACCATGAACTCCGCTGTCGCTTCAAGATGAAATGTCTGATGCATCTCTGCCTGGGGAATTGGGGAGTCTGATGGCACAACAGCAGCCCGCCCGACGCAAGATGCAATCCGCGAACACGCCTGTCTCTATTCCTGACAAACTCTATTTTCGTATTGGGGACGTTGCGCGTCTGTGCAGCTTGCCCGCGTACGTCCTGCGATTCTGGGAAACGGAATTTCCGCAGTTGAAGCCCCACAAGGGCGGCAGCGGACAACGGCTGTATCGCAAGCGGGATGTCGAAATTGTTCTTGAGATCAAGCGGTTGTTGTACGACGAGGGATTCACGATCGTCGGAGCGCGTCGAACACTGGCTGAGAAGCGTACCGCGCTGCCTGCCGGCGATCAGCAGAACCTGGAGGAGTCGCACCCCATGCGCCGCAAGTCGGATGGAGCGAGTCAGCCGATGCCTGCGAAAGTCGGCAGACCCGTGGGGATTTCAGCTGTCAGCCCGAAGCCGGCGCCGAACGATGCCAAATTCAACGAACTGCGAAAAGAGATGCGGGCATTGCTGTCCATGCTGGGTTCCGAGGAGAAGAGCCACGGACCAGCGGCGAGCCACGGGCCCGCGGTTTCAGCTCCGGTTCCACGCAAGAAAAAGAGCCGCAGAGACCCCGACGAGCCCATGCTGTTTTAGGTTGTTGTGGAGATGCCGGCTGCGCTGCATCGGGGATCCTGTCGCATGCAGTTCTGAACGAGACCACAAAAAAAGGGCCCCTCGTGTGAGGGGCCAATCTGCCTTGGTTCTCTCTTGTGTGAGAGCTTTTGAGTCAACCTTTATTCAGTCGAGCTGGGCTGCGACGCAGTCCCATTCGAGGAGGACTGCGTGGTACCGGACTGCGCCGCGCCGGTTGTTGAGGCACCGAGGTTCGACGCACTCAAGGTTGACAAACTGTTATGCATCAGTGTGACTTCCACGATGCTGCCGCGGCGGGGTGCGCTGGAGTCGCTCACGGTGAGCGGGGCGTTCCCTAAGCCGATCTGGCGAATCTTGTAGAGCGGAACCTGGCGCTGTTCGACCAGATAACGCGTGACCGTAGAGGCCATAGTGTGCGAGGCAGCGATTCCTGCCTGGCCACGAAGTCTTGAATAGCCTTGTACGTCAATCAGATACCCGCGCTGACCTTGCAGTTGGCTGACCAACTGATCCAGAGCACCCCTGGAATTCTGTCCGAGGGCACTGTTCCCACTGCGGAAACGGATTTCCAGGCTGGTGACGGTTTGATACTGGTCCAGGTTGCTGACGGCAGTTCCGATTGCGGCCGTTTGGGAGCTCGCCTGTTGTGCGGTCTGTTGCGCCTGGTTGGCAGTATTGCCGGCAATTGTCGCGTGCTGGTCCGCGACCTGAGCCTCATTCTGGGCCTTCGCGATGCCTGCCTGCGCGCGTGCGTCTACATCCTTGATTTGCCGAGCATTGCTGGCGGAGATCTGATCCAACTCGTTGAGGCGGTCTTTTACCGGGTTTAGCTGACGACGTACCCACTTTTTGCGGGCCATGGGGTTCAGATGCCCCCAGAAACCCTCATGGGCCTGTGTATCCAACGGATGGCCGGTCGCGTACAAAGAATCGTTGCTCGAAGCCGAACTGTTCGGTCCGGATAGCGACGTTCCGGTCTGCACTTGAGCGTTGGACGCGGAACTTTGGTCCGCAGTCTGTGCCATGAGCGGGAGGGCGGTGCTGGCCGCGAGTACTACCGTTGCAATTCGGAGGAGATTTCTTGAATTGGACGTTTTCATCACTCTTCCATGACCGTGCCGCGCTTCTGGCACTTGGTACGCGATACCTAACTGCAAGCACGGTGCCAAAGGTCACAATGGCGAAAAAGGTGAGAGAAAAGTCGTCAACTGCTTGATTTTCATTACTTTGAGCAGGGCGGGCCGGAACTCCCTGAAGTTGCGCCGGCTTTGGAGTGGGGTGAATCGCGTAAAACCTGCTCGTTCAGCGGCAAAAAATACCCTCAGGCCAGGGTTACCAAAGGGCTCTTTTTTCGCGTCTGGCGTGCCTACGGACGGGTCCCCACATGCAGCACGTGGAGCTGCGGCGGCCGTTGGTTCCACATTGGAGACACATTGTCAAAGACCAATCGAAAGTCCTGGTTTTTCCCCGGCGCCAGCGGAGCGGCACGTATCGGTTCTGTGTCTACATACGGGTCGCGGGACCGGATCAGACTGACCGGCGCCTGCAGGATCTGCGGGGGCTCTCCGGAATCGTTGGCGAACACAGTCTGCAAAGTTACGGCAGTAACCGTTCGAGGGCCGCGATTTTCGATGGTTCCGTCCACATACGTCAGTTGATCTCCGGCAAAATTACTCGCCTGGCTGACCTGCACATTGCCCAAAACGAGGTATTTCGCATACGGATCGACGCCCGTGCCAGTGGGACCGGCGGGAGGTCGCCCCAACCAATACGCCAGCCCCAGCGCGCCACAGATCACGACCGATGCGACCATCCACGGCATCCAGTTGCGTTCGGTTTTTTCCGCGGCGCTATGTGCCGAGGAAGTACCTTCGGCGGCGAAGAGCACCGGCTCGCGGCGTGGGTTCGCGTTTTGGGAGGGTCCCGATCCTGGGTCGTTCATGGGCCGATTGTAACTCGCCGGAATCACGATAGAAATAGGTCGGAAAACGGGTTGGAAGAATGAAAAGAAGAAAAATGTTTCAAGTACCGAATCCCTTTCGCCGAAACATACGTCATAAGAGCAGCGGTGTTAAGTCGAGGATGCAGCTTTTCGCGTGGTTCCTTCGAATCGACCGCTGTGACCAGGAGCAATTCCATGTCGGCCCTGAAGAAGCTAACTCGCAAGCGCTCCGTGCAGCCTCAAGGCGACACGATCTATCGTGCGGCCGCGTTAGTTGCCGCTTTGATCGTGCTGGCTGCTTCGCCATTTTTCTGAGTTGGATTTGATCCGACCGCGGTCGCACTTTCCCGAGCGAGGAAGACATCCGGTCTGCAATCTTGTCAGCAGGGTTGGCTATAGGAAACTTGCGCGACGCACGGTCCGGCGAAAATCATCCCCTTGCATGAAAACCGTGATGCACATCTCCTGCAAGCGGGACCGCATGCGTTCGCCGATCCGATCGCCCAGCGTTTCTTCGCGCATGGCGCGGGTCGCGGCGTTCGCCGGCGCGCTGCGGGAAACATCTCGATCCGTGACGGATGTGGAAGGCGCCTGGATCAATGCCGACGGGAGATTGGGATAGTTTGTGGTGATCAGCGTGGTTCGCTTGTCGTTGTAGCGCGTATTCAACACATGTGCGACTGTGTCCCATACCCAGTCGGTCGGCTTGACCGCGCCTAACTCATCCAAAAGCAGAATTTCCGCTTCAAATACCGGTCGCAGAATTTCCAGTTCCGTGGTGGCGACCTGCGGGTTGTAGGAGTTCTGGATTTGCTTCAGCAGATCGCGATAATCGCAGAAAATTCCAGTTGCGCCGCGCTGCTCGATCATTTCTCGCAACAGTCCCACGGCGAGGTGCGTTTTCCCACATCCAATGCTGCCGGTCAGCAACAGGCCGCGTCCGCCGGTCTCCACCGGATACCCGTCGGCAAACCGGCGCGTGGTCATCAACGCCATGCCGAGGGAAGAGTCCGCGCCGCGAAAGCCGGTGTCAAAGCTTTCCAGGGAGCAGTGCGTGTATCGCTGGGGAATTTTGGCGCGCTGCAACCGCAGTTCGGCCTTTTTCTCAATGCGGCAAGAACATTCGGCGGCAAATTGTTCCCCGCCGCGGCGAACCATGGTGACACCGATGCCGCCGCAATGAGGGCAGGCGACAGCGGGATTGTCCCTCAGTTTCACCATGGCGATCGGTCGCGATTCCTCCTTGCTTTTCCAGTATCGCAGCCTATGGAGGCGCGGTTCGATATTTCGCGGATTGCAGGCTGTGGGAATCTCGCATAAACTAAAGGTTAGCGTCTGAAGAGAAAGGTTTCTGTCCCAATGCCGAAGCAAGGAATTCATCCCAACTACGAAACAATCCGCGTGGTTTGCGCGTGCGGTCACAGCTTTGAGACCCGCTCCACCCATAAGGGCGACATTCACATGGAAATCTGCTCCAACTGCCACCCGTTCTTTACCGGCAAGCAGAAGATGATTGACACCGCCGGTCGCGTGGAGCGCTTCCGCCGCAAGTACGCGCAGTCGGACTCCGCCAAGGCCGAGACCGCCGGTGCTGCGAAAAAGTAACGGCGCCGCCGCAAAATTCACTCAGGCCTCCGCCGCGGCGGGGGCCTTTTGGTTCTTAGCCAGGGAAACACCTTGATCCCATGAAAAAGCACTGGGACAATCCGGCGGAACACGCGATGCCTGAGAGGGCCCGCGTTCCTGCGTCGCTGCTGATCGGCTCCGTACGCATTGTGCCGGCGACGGTGCTGGCGCCGATGGCCGGCGTCACCGACACGGTCTTTCGCCGATTCATTCGCAATGCAAGTCTATTCAGTCAAAGCGCAGCGTCGGAAAGTACGACCGCAGAGTTTGCCGATGGGATTGAAGCCAGCGTGACCAATCAGCAATCCGGCTGCGGGCTGATTATGACGGAGTTTACCTCCGCCGACGGCCTGTCGCGCATGCGGGAATCGAAGCGCAAGCGATACCTGACCTTTTACGAAGATGAACACCCGATTGCGGCGCAACTGTTCGGTTCCGATCCGGAGACGCTGTCGGAGGCGGCGCGCATTGTCGAAGATGCGGGCTTCGACATCGTAGACCTGAACCTGGGATGTCCGGCCAAGCGCGTTGTCGGTTGCAATGGAGGCAGCGGACTGCTGCGCGACCTGCCGCTGATCGCGCAAATTTTTGAGCGCGTGCGAGCGGCCGTCAAAATTCCGTTCACGGTGAAGTTTCGCCTGGGATGGAGCGACGACAACATTGTCTGCGTGGAGCTGGCGCGGCTGGCGGAAGCAAGCGGATTGAATGCGGTGGCGCTTCATGCACGCACGCGCGAACAGGGCTATTCCGGACGGGCGCGATGGGAGTGGATTGGCGCCATCAAACAGGCAGTGACGATTCCGGTGATTGGCAACGGCGATATTCGCACGCCGGAGGATGCGTGCGCGCTGGTGGCTGAAACACACTGCGATGCGGTGATGATTGGTCGCGCTGCCCCGGCCAACCCGTGGATTTTTCGCCAAATCGCGGAATATACTGCCAGCGGGACCTATCGTCAGCCGACAGAGTTCGATCGCTACAACCTGATACGGACATATTTTTCCATGCTGGTGGACCAGGAGTTTCCGGACGCGACCGGCAAGATGAAGCAGTTTGCTTCCTGGTTTACGCATGGCGTTCCGGGCGGCGCCGGATTGCGGAAAGCGATCTACGAAGCGAAGACGGGGCCGGCCATCATCGAGGCAGTCGAGCGGTTCTTTTCTTCGCGGCTGCACGCGGCTCCGTTCGACGCGACGCCGGAGATCGAAGAAACCGCGTCGATGCAGTAACGCGCGGGAGATCTTTATTTCTCGCGGCGCTTGCGGAAGACGACGCGAATCTTTTCTCGCCAACGCTCATCGAGAGCGATCAATGTCCAGTCCACCTCCGGGGAAACGTAGCGCAACACAACTTCGGTGGCGGGATGGATGCGCAACGCGGGGGCGATGAGATAGAGCAGCGGAGCTTCGGCGCGAAGCTGCTTGCCAGGAAAATATCCGAAGCGCTCCAGATCGCTTTTCGAATCTGCGCTGCCGGCTTTGGCGGCAACCGGACGATGATGCTGCCGCACGCGCACCCAATAATCCAGTGCCTGCAATGCGAGGTGCAGATCTTCGTCCGCTTTAATTTCGACAACCACCAGGCGGCCATCCCGCCGCACCGCCAGCAGGTCAAGCACGGCGCGGTCTGCCGCGGAGAATGCCGGCACCTGAGCATAGACCGGTTGCGGTTCCACCATGGCGTCGATCGAATCCAGCGAGCGTCGCAACATCGATTCGAGCCATCGCTCTGGTTGCTGGCGATAGAGCGCATCGCGTTTGTCGCCGCTCGGCCGGCGGCGGGCAACGAGTTCGCTGACCATTTCGCGCAGCTTCGGCGCAGACTCCTCCGTCAGCAGGGTGGCATGGGCGCCGCTGCCAAATATGATTTCTTCGGATCGTGCAAAACTGTTTTCCTCCGCGCTGGTCCGCACTCGGGCAAACTCCAGGCCATTCCACAGCAGGCCGACTTCGCTGCCGCTGCGAAAAACGATTTCCATGTGCGCGACAGCATGGGCTGGAAGCAGTGCTCGCACGCGCTCGATCGCAGAATGAAAGCGCTCCGCAGCGGCGATCGTGTTGGGCGCGTGGATCAGGTGAGACTCGATATTTCCCTGATCGCTGAATTCGCGCTGGTACAGCTCCTCCGTTTTTTCGTCGAGTTCATACAACTCCCACTTGGCCGAGCGCAGATTCATCCACGCCAGCCGCGCTGCCGTTACGGCAGATTTCCCTCGCGGAAGAATCAGCCGCAATCCTTCCACCAGGCGTCGCCCGCCGCTTTGCTCTCGGCAATGATGCAGCCATAGAACGCCGAGCGTCAGAATGCCATCCACGAGCGCCTGGCTTTCTTCTCCATTGATCGCAATCACGGCCCAGGCAGAGTTGCCGCAGACCAGCGTTCCACGCGCATAGGAGGGGCCGAAGCTGCGCTCCAGGTCCATTGCCGTGCGCAATCCCTCGACTTTGGAGTCTGGAAAATAACGCGGCAAAAGACGCTCCAGCAGCGGAATAAAACGAGTACGGGTGTTCTCGCGCTGCGAAGGCAAGCGTCGTTGCCGGGGCTGCAATTCCATGGTCTGCGGCTTGGTTTGGCCCATGCGAAGCACATGCAGACGCAAGCCGGTTTTGCGTACGGTGACGTTGACGACACGGCGGATGCAGTTGCGCTCCTCCGACCAAACATGCAGCACGCAATGGCCGTGCTCGGTTGCGACTGTGGTGCTGGCCAATCGCAAATCGAAGAGAATGCGGCCATTTTCCAGCAGCACAGCAGCAGGGTGGTCGTCAAAAAAAGTTTGCAGCTGGAGTGCGAGTTGCTCCGGTGTGGGTCCGTCTACCATCCCATCCGCTCGCGCAGAGAGGTGATGTGGGCAGTGTGATGGCGGCCATGCCACGCGTAGAGCGCGGCAACCTGCTCCAAGGTCTGGTTGCCGGATTCCGGATGCCGGTAGCCGCGTTTCGACCAGCCGGTTTCGTCCAGCGAGCGCAGGACAGCGACCCAGCGGGCATGGAGAGCGTCCAGCAGTTGCAGCGAAACTTCAACGGGCTGGGTGCGCGCATCCGCCAGTTCCGCCCATAGATTTTCTTTGTACGGAGTGATCGCCGGCCAATCCTCGGTGAGAGCCAGGCGCACTCGTGCGGTGGCTTGCAGGTGGCTGTCGGCTACGTGATGGACGGTTTGGCGCACGCTCCAACCGCCTTCACGGTACGGGGTGTCAAGCTGCGATTCGGAGAGCCCCTTCACGGCATCGCGCAGTTTTTTCGGCAGTTCCGCGATTTGCTGCATGGTCTCTTCACGTTCCTGTGGGGTCAGGCCGGCAGGCCGCGCAAATTTCCCAATGGGGTAGCGTAGATCGTTGTTCATGCCCTCCACGCTACCACGGAATGTTGGTTCACACCACGAAAGGCGCGGCCGTTTTCAGACGGCCATTAGGATGCGGAAGTGTGTCGTTCGACGCCGGGCTGAATCTAACAAAGTAGAATTGAATCAGGTCAGCGGCGGTGAGCCAGGTCCCCGCGATCTTTCAGAGGATCAGAGGAGCTATCGAATGCAACCGGCATCGCCCGACACTCGCAAGTTCTTTTATGAACATCTCGGCCTGAACGAGCAACTGCTGGAACAGTGTCTCGCGGCGGCGCTGTCGGCCGGCGGGGACTACGCGGACCTTTATTTTGAATACATCACGGCCAGTTCGCTGATGGTCGACGAATCGCTGGTGAAATCCGCGAGTCAGGGAATCAGCGTGGGTTGCGGCTTGCGCGTAGTTTCCGGCGAGCGCACCGGCTACGCCTACACGGACGATCTTTCTCCGGAACGGCTGCTGCGCGCCGCGCATACCGCTGCACTGATCGCGAGCGGCCCTTCCAAGCAGCAGGTGCAGGGCTTTCGCGAATCGCCTTCGGCTGGACTCTATACCGTAGCCACTGCGGGCGCGGATGGAGAAACAGCCGCCAAGCTGACGCTGATCGAACGCGCCGATCGCGCCGCACGGGCCTACGATGTGCGCATCGTGCAGGTGCAGGCAAGCTTCGCGGATGAGCTGCGGCGCATTCTTGTTGCCGGTTCCGATGGCAGTTTCGCGACGGATACGCAGCCGCTGGCGCGGTTGAACGTTTCGGTGATCGCGAAAGAAGGCGAAAACATTGCCCGCGGCAGCTCCGGCGGAGGCGGCCGGGTGCTGCTGGATTTCTTTTTGACCGATAAGACGCCGGAATATTTTGCCGCCGAAGCAGCGCGACAGGCAGTGCTGCAACTCGGCGCCGTCCCGGCTCCCGCGGGAGAAATGCCGGTGGTTCTCGGTCCGGGATGGCCGGGGGTTTTGCTGCACGAAGCGGTGGGTCACGGCCTGGAAGCAGATTTCAATCGCAAGAAAACTTCGGCCTTTGCGGGGCTGATCGGCCAAATGGTGGCCAGTCCCAAGGTAACGGTGGTGGATAACGGGACCATGCCGAACCGCCGAGGCTCGTTGAACGTGGACGATGAAGGCTCGCCTACGCAAGAGACGGTGCTGATTGAAAACGGTGTGCTGAAGGGGTACATGAGCGATAAGCTTTCCGCGCGGCTGATGGGCATCGCCGACACCGGCAATGGCCGCCGCGAGAGCTATCAGCATATTCCCATGCCGCGCATGACGAACACGTATATGCTGGCGGGCGAGGACGATCCGGGAGACATTATTCGCAGTGTTCAGCGCGGGTTGTATGCGGTGAACTTCGGCGGCGGACAGGTGGACATCACCAACGGAAAATTCGTCTTTTCGGCATCGGAAGCCTATCTGATCGAAGATGGAAAAATTACCGCGCCGGTGAAGAATGCAACCCTGATCGGGAATGGTCCGGAGTCGTTGAAATATGTGTCCATGGTCGGCAACGACCTGCAACTGGATGAGGGCGTGGGCACCTGCGGCAAGGCAGGGCAGAGCGTGCCGGTCGGTGTGGGCATGCCTACCGTCAAGCTGGACAAAATGACAGTCGGCGGGACGGGAAATTAGAGCATTTTCGCAGTTACTGTAATGCGGACATTGTGCGATCCCACCCTAGCTGCGCTAGGATGGGGCACCCATGACATTCCACTATTGGTGAAAATGCTCGAATTGGTCGCCACTGAAAATCGAGGGAACCTTTTGTGAAGAATGCAACTGCCACTGTAGCGGGAAACACAATCACGCAGGAATTTGTCACTGACATTGTTACGAAAGCGTTGCGCGCCGGCGCCAGCGATGTCGAGGCCGTCTTCGCCGAAGGCGATGAGTTTGAAACCCTGGTGCGGCTAGGCCAGGTGGAGCAGTTGAAAGAAGCGGGTTCCCGCGCGATCGGTTTGCGTGTGTTTCAAGGCAACCGCACGGCGTCCACTTCCACTAGCGACCTTTCCGCTGCAGGCATTGAGCAGTTGGTTTCCGGCGCGATGGCGTTGGTTCGAGTGACATCGGAAGATCCATTCGCGGGATTGCCTGAGCAGGACGAATTTGGGGCGCTTTCCGGCGATCTCGATTTGTATTACGACGATGTCTATTCGCTGCCCGCCATTGAGCGCATCGAGTATGCGCGGAGGACGGAGGCGGCGGCGATGGCGGCCGATGTGCGCATCCAAAATTCCGGGGGCGGTAGTTTCGATGCCGCGACCGGGCGAAAAATATTGGCCAATTCGCGTGGGTTTGTCGGGGAAGTGCGGCGCTCTTCCTGCTCCATCAGCGCGCAGCCCATTGCGCAGTCGCCCGATGGCGGGATGCAGCGGGATTATTGGTATTCCAGCCAGCGCTCGCTCGCGCTGCTGGATTCGCCGGAGTCGGTGGGGTTGGAAGCGGCGCGCCGTACGGTGCGAAAACTGGGCGCGCGCAAAGTTCCCACACAACGAGTTCCGCTGGTGTTTGCGCCGGAAGTTGCCGGCTCGATTCTGGGCGCAATCCTGGGTGCGATCAATGGAAATGCGGTCTACCGAAGCTCGTCATTTCTGGCCGGAAAGCTGGGAGAAACGGTGGCGGGAAGTAACCTGACGGTCATCGACGATGGCACCACGCCGGGCGGTTTCGGCAGCGCTCCCTTTGATGGAGAAGGTTTGCCGACGCGACGCAAAGTGGTGCTCGACCGCGGCGTGCTGACGAGTTATCTGCTGAACACCTACACTGCGCGGAAGCTGGGTCTGCGGTCGACGGGAAATGCGTCGCGAGGGCTTGCGGGCAGTCCGGGAATCAGCTGCGGGAATTTTTATCTGGAGCCCGGAGCGAAGACGCCGGAAGAAATTCTGGCGGAAATTCCCAACGGCCTGTACGTCACCGATCTGATTGGGCATGGCGTCAACATCGTTACCGGAGATTATTCCCACGGGGCTTCCGGACTATGGATTGAAAATGGCGAACTGACGTATCCCGTGGAAGAAATTACTGTGGCCGGCAATCTGAAGGACATGCTGCGCAACATTTCCAGCATCGGCAATGATCTGATTTTTCGCAGTGCCGTGGCCTGCCCCACGATATGCATTGAGGGAATGACGATCGCTGGGGAATAAGCGGGAAATATCGCGTGAATCCCGCCCATCATCGCATATTTAGGCGGCTGCCTCTCCCTCATCGTTGGGCATGGTTTCGCTTTCTACGATGCGAGCCAGGTGCACGCCAAACCAGCGTTTGTCGTCGTACCAGCTTTGCTCCAGAACGAAGCCGCTTTTCAGCAGCATGTCTTCCACATCCGCCGGGCTGAATTTGTAACTGTTCTCGGTATGGATCGACTCTCCTCGCTTGAATCCGATGGTGCGATGGAGCAGTTCCACGTGGACCATTTGATTTCGCTTGCTGTCCAGGTGCATTTCGATGCGACTCTTCTCCGCGTTCCAAATCGCGCGATGTTGAAAGGCATCCAGTGCAAAATTTGCCTCCAGCTCACGATTCAACCGAGCCAGCATATTTTTATTGAACTCGGCGGTAACCCCGGCGTGATCGTTATAGGCAGCGAGCAACGGCGCAACGTCCTTCACCATGTCGGTGCCCAGCAGCAATGCATCTCCAGGTTGCAGCTGAGTTCGCAGCCAGCGCAGCAGATCGACCGCGTCCGCGGGATCGAAATTTCCAATGCTGGAGCCGATGTAGAGAGCGAGTCTGCGGCCATTTGCCGGAAGGTCCAGCGCTTTTTTTCGCGTGAATTCAGAACAGATAGGCTGAATTTCAATTCCCGGCAGAGCGGTGCGAATGTTTTTCGACGCGAACTCCAATGCTGCTTCTGAGACATCGACAGGGAGATAGAGCGTGTGGCCCTGGCGAGCAACCACCGCGCGCAACAGGGTCAGTGTCTTGCTGGCACTGCCCGCGCCCAGCTCGATGACGGACAAAGGCTGCCGATCGGGCCCGGCCGCGGCTGCAACCATGTCGGCCCCGTGGGAGGAAAAGATCGATTGCTCCAGCGAGGTCAGGTAGTACTCCGGCAACTGCGTAATTTCCTCAAAAAGCCGCGATCCTGCCGCATCGTAGAACAGCCAGGGCGGCAGATATTTTTGTTTCGCAGACAGTCCTTCGGCGGCAGCCTGCGCCACGGCCAAACTTTCCTTGGCCGGCCCGCCGCGGCGGGCGATCGACGGAGCCATGACGCCATCGAGCAGAGAAGGAACGTTCACGCAGTTCCTCCATCCGCAGCCAGGCGTACGCCGGAGAATTGCCAGCGGGTGGCTGGGGCGAAGAAGTTTCGATAACTGGCGCGCATGTGCGAGGCGGGCGTGACCGCCGAACCTCCTCGCAACACGAACTGATTGCACATGAATTTTCCGTTGTATTCGCCGAGCGCGCCGGGCGCCGGGCGATATCCCGGATACGCGACGTAGGGGCTGCGTGTCCACTCCCACACATCGCCGAAGAGTTGAGCGGGTTGGTGCGGGTCGGCGTCGGCCGGTTGCGCTTGCGGATGGAACGTTCCACTTTCGAGCAGGTTTCCAGCGACGGCGGCAAGGCCCGCTGCATGCTCCCACTCAAATTCAGTGGGAAGTCTGCATCCCGCCCAGCGCGCGTAGGCATCCGCCTCGTAGTAGCTGAGGTGGCAGACGGGGGTGGCGAGCAAATCGTCAAGCGGAATCAGGCCGCGCAAGGTAAATACATCCCACTGGTTGGGCGGGTTGCGACGCCAGTAGAGAGGCGCCTGCCAATCCATGGTCCGCACCGTGTCCCAGCCATCGGACAACCAAAGTTCAGGACGGCTGTAGCCTTTGTCCTGGATAAAGTTGCGATAGTCCGCGCAGGTGACTGGTCTGGATGCGAGTCGAAACGGCTCAAGAAAAACCTTGTGGCGGGAGAACTCGTTGTCAAAGCCGAAGCCATTGCCAGCATGACCAATCTCAACCAATCCCCCGGCATATTCCAGCCAGCGATGCGGTGTTGCGTCCCCAGAGCGCACGGGGTGCGATTCAGCATACATTGGCTGCAGAGGATTGGACCAGAAAGCGTGCTTGATGTCCGTCGCGATCAGCTCCTGGTGCTGCTGTTCGTGATGCATTCCCAGTTCGATGCGGTCTTGTATCTCCGCGGATGCACCGCCGGCCAACAATCGCCCGATACCGTCTTCGACGTGGCGGCGATAGGCCTGAATTTGGTCCAGGGAGGGGCGCGAGAAGGAGGCGCGCAGCTGCTTTTCCGGATAACTGCCAAGGGACTTGTAGTAGCTGTTAAACAGCCACAGGAAATCCGGATGGAATGGTTGATAGCCGGGAAGATAGGCGCGCAAAACAAATGTCTCAAAAAACCAGGTGGTATGCGCCAGGTGCCACTTCACGGGGCTCGCGTCGGGACAGGACTGGACCATCATGTCTTCGGGAGTCAACGGTCGAGCGAGCGCGTCCGTCATGGCGCGCACCGCTTGAAACCGCTGTGCCAATGCGGTCTTGCCCACTTCTAACGATGGAACTTCTAAAACGCCCACGCGATCACTCCTAAATTGCGCTACAAGCTAGGATGCAGGCTGAGCAGTCTGGCAAGCGTATAGGCTGCGCCCGCGGCCAGACCGCCGATAAAAACCGTTTGCAATGCGGATTTCCAGGCGCCGCCGCCGGTGAGTTGTCCTTTGACCGCGCCGAAAAAGAAAAGCGCAATCAACGTGATCACGACGGAGGCGCGTAACGCGGAGGAGGCTTCGAGGAGCATGTAGGGGATTAAGGGAATAAATCCCCCGGCGATGTACGAAAAAGCGATGACCGCAGCGCTTTGACGGGCCCGAAAGCTGGCCGGTTTTTCCAGCCCAAGCTCGAACCGCATCATAAAGTCGACCCAGGCCCTGGGATTGCGTTTCAATGCCAGCAGGACCGAATCGCTCTCTGTACGGGTCACCCCATATTCTTCGAAAATCTGGTAAATTTCTTCTTCCTCGTCGCGGGTCCGCTCGACAATCTCTTTTTCTTCGCGGTGACGCTCGCTGATGTAATGCTCCACATCGCCGCGGGCCGCCAGATAGCCTCCGAGTCCCATTGCGATGGAGCCGGCCGCGATCTCCGCCAGACCGGCCAATACTACGATGTGGGAGGACCCGACCGCGCCGGAGAGTCCGGCAGCCAGCGCAAAGGGGACCGTGAGGCCGTCGGACATGCCAATGACCACGTCTCGCACCAGCTCCGTGGACTCAAAATGATCTTCTACGTGGTCGGCATTCGCTACATCGTGCATGCGGCGCAGTTTACCTCATCAGGATGAACATTCGTCGTTGAAAATGCGGGTGCAACGGACTGAACCCTCCTTGGATGGACGATCCAGCTATTTCGGTTCAATTTCTGTAACTTCGGACGGACCGCCCGCATTCTTTGCGAAACCGTAGGGGCAATGGCGACAACCGGACTGGCAGCAGAAGCCGCGTTTCAAATGGTACGCTTCGGTGAAGACCAGATACGGGCCATCGAAGTAATAATCCTCCTCCTCGATCTCAGGCGGATCCAACGGCTCCAGCATACCTGGATTGTAAAGGGTGGCCATTGTGGCTCCGGCCGGGAAAATTCTTCATCGAATCCGCTACATCTTCGATATGGGCTGTGTTGCCGGTTCCAGGGGAGTGGGGACGATGCCCACCCCGCGGCTGCGAAACCGGCTGATCAGCTGACGCGGCAGGCCCGATCCGGTGAGGTGAAGGACCGCCCAAGCCGCCGCCAGCCATACCGCCGTGCCGCAGGCAAGTTGCAGCAGGTCGTGGGGGAATGAGCCGGCCCGCGGCAACAGATGCACCACGCCGAACAGGACGACGAAGGAGACGATTGCCGCCGTCAGCGCTTTGGCCATCTCCCGATATTCAAGGCCGCTCCACGGGACCAGGCCCTTGGAGTGCAACAGGAATGCCAACCCCATCGTCTGCACCAGGATGCCGCAGTCGGAAGCGATGGCCAGACCCATGACTCCCATGTGGTGAAACAGGAACCAGTAAATCGGGAGGGATGCGGCGGTGATCAGCGTACTGGCGGCCATGGGAGTGAAGGTGTTGCCGGCAGCATAGAAGGCCCGCGCGTAGATGGCCTGCGCCGACCAGAAACAGAGCGAGCCGGCAAACAGCATGAAGTACAGTGAGGTTTGCCTTGCATCTGCGTGTGAAAACGATCCTCCGCGCAGTACGAAATCGACCGCCGGGTAGGCAAGGCCAATCATCCAGGCGGAAAGCAGAAACGCGAAGGCGTAGATGCGCGTTACGATCCGGCTGACTGCGCCGGCGAATTCGCGATGCCGGTTTTGCCCGGCCAGCGCCGCAAAAAACGGCATGGAAGCAGCGCCAGCGGCCTGGCCCAAGACCGCGATGGGCGCTGTGAACAGCGTTTTTGCATAGGTCAGTTTCGCGATATTTCCGCTGCCGTGCGACGCAAAGTACGAAAGAATCCAGTTGTCGGCGGTCACCAAGGAGACGCCGATCATCAGAGGAATGGACATCCGTACCCACTCCCGCAAACCCGGGTGCGACCAGTCCAGGGAGAAGCGCAGACGCAGCCCGATGCGATGCGTCCCAATGTAGTTCAGCAGGAATGGACCCGCGATCGCGCCGACCAGCGCACCTATAGCTAAGGAGGAAATTCCAAGATGCCGCGCCAGCAGCACGCCACCCAAAATGATGCCCAGGTTATAGATCAACGGAGAGACTGCTTGCCAGGCGAATTGCTTCTTTACCAGAAGCACGGCGGCCAGCACTCCGCCCGAAAAAAAGCATAACTGCGCGGGCAGCAGGATGCGCGTCATGTGCGTGCACAAGGCAGCTTTGTCCGCACCGAAACCGGGAAAGAAAGTGCGCGTGTACACAGGCGCGAGAACTTCCCCCACGATTACCGCTGTCCCCAGCACCAGCAGCATGACGCTCAGGATCACGGAGAGCGCCTGTTCGCCTTCTTGTTCGCGGCCCTGTTCCCGGTAGCGGCTCAAAATGGTGATGAATGCGATGGACGCTGTTCCGCCGGCCAGCAAATACGTCAGCATGTCGGGTAGCTGAAATGCGGCATTGTAGGCATCGGTCAGCGACCCGGCACCGAATAGATAGGCGATGACTTTTGCGCGAACCAGTCCAACGACGCGTGAGAGCAGAACAGAAACCATCAGCAGCAGTGTGGCTGAGAAGGCGGTGTGCTCGTGCGAGAGCCGCAGCCAGTTCGGGCGGCGGCCGGTATGTGCGTGCGTGGAATCTCCGGCAGTCTTTGCGGGTCCCGGGTCCATTCTCGTGTCCTCTGCCATGGATTCTCTGCGTCCGATTCTATCGTTGTGCGAATCCGTGAGATCCGATCGGGCGGATGGCTTGAGTTACAGCGCATCTGCTGCCCATCCGCAGTGGGAAGGGCGCACAGAGTGCCGTGATCCGAATCACAGCCGCCACGCGACAACGAGAGTCTCCTCCATAGTATGCAGACAAAAGGCAAGATCTGCGCATGGGTCCTTGGTATCTCCCTGCTTTCCTTCGCCTGCGGCACACAAGCAGCGCAAAAGCCGAAGGATGCAGATTGTCTAGCCTGCCACTCCGATCCAACCCTGACGAAGGACGTGAATGGCAAGAAGGTCAGCCTGTACGTCGATCCAGTCAAGATGAAGGCGTCGATCCACGGGGCCATGTTCCAATGTGTGGATTGCCATAAGGACGTCACGGAATCTCCACATTCGACAGAGCCGAAAAAGATCAGTTGCGCCGAGTGCCATGCCGATGCGCAGAAGGCCTATCTGAACAGCAACCATGCCAAAGACAAGAAGGCGGACGGAACACCTGCCGCGACCTGCGTGGATTGCCACGGGAACGTGCATGACATTCTGCCGGCCAGCGACCCTAAGTCATCCGTAAACCACGCCAACATTCCCGCGACCTGCGGTCGTTGTCATGGGCAGAAGTTTGTGATGGACGCCAGCGGTGTGAGTACGCAGGTCGTCGTCTCGTATCAGGAGAGCGTGCATGGCCGGGCGGTCCAGGGCGGGTCACAGACTGCGGCCGTCTGCACGGACTGCCATGGAACTCACGCAATCCTGCCCGCAAACGACGCCAAGTCGTCCATCAACAAATTCAACGTCGCAACCACCTGCGGCAAGTGCCATGGTCCAATTCAAAGCGTCTTTCTGCAAAGCGTCCACGGGCAGGCGCTGGGCCGCGGCAACCAGTTGTCCCCTACCTGCACGGATTGCCACGGCATTCATACCATCAAGGCGGTCGTCAGCCCCAATTCTCCGGTGGCGCAGGACCTGGCGGGAGCGACCTGTGTGCGCTGCCATCAAGGGGTGCGGCTGACCCAGGAATTCGGGGTCCCGGGCAATCGCGTCTCCAGCTATCTCGACAGCTATCACGGGCTGGCCTACCAGAACGGTTCGGTGGTGGTGGCCAACTGCGCCAGTTGCCATGGCGTGCACAACATCCTGCCATCCAGCGATCCCCGCTCCACGATCAATCCGGCCAATCTGGATGCGACCTGCGGGCAGTGCCACAAGGGAGCGACGCGGCGATTCGTCCTGGGCAAGGTACATCTGGATCCGGAGCAGCCCTCCAGCATTGGCGGCATCGTTGTGCGCTTTGTACGGCGGTTCTATCTGGGGCTGATTCTGCTGGTCATTGGAGCGATGTTCCTGCACAACTTCATCATTTGGCGCAGGAAAGCCATCGCACGGCGCAATGCACAACACCGCACGGTGCTCCGCCTGACACGGAATCAACGGTGGCAGCACTTTATTTTGATGATTACCTTCACCCTGCTGGTGGTAACCGGTTTTGCCCTGAAGTATCCGGATTCATGGTTTGCGACCGTGCTCGGCATGGGCGAGACACTTCGCAGCATCGTCCATCGCGTTGCCGGTGTGGTCCTGATTGTTCTCTGCGTATACCACCTGGTCTATGCCGCCGTGGCGAAGGAAGGGAGATTGTGGGTTCGTGACATGGCGCCGGTGTGGAAAGACGCCACCGATGCCTGGGGAACGATGCGGTATTACCTGGGTCTCAGCCACGAAAAGCCAAAATTCGGGCGCTTCAACTACGCAGAAAAGGCGGAGTACTGGGCGATGGTCTGGGGCACAACGCTGATGGCCGTCACCGGCATTATGCTGTGGGCCAGGGTTTCCGTGGGCAACATTCTGGCGCGCTGGTGGCTGGATGTGGCGACCGCCGTCCACTTTTACGAGGCGATCCTGGCGGCGCTGGCGATTCTTGTGTGGCACTTCTATCAAGTGGTGTTCGATCCCGATTCCTATCCGGTGGAGTGGGCATTCTGGGACGGCAAGATGGATGCCGAGCACTATCGTGAGGAACACGAGCTGGATACCGAGACCCTGGCGGAGGCCGAAGGAACACCGGCGGCAGACGCGTCGAGGGATTCCGGCGACAGTTCGGCCGCAAAACCTGCGGGCAACCCAGGAGATTCGACTCGATAACAGATTTGCGAAAATGTTTGGGCCTGCAAAGTCAGAGCCGAGTTGCCGACCATCCGGTAGCGATCGGTTCTCCCGGGAGACAGAACAAGGCTGTAGTCTCGAAGATGTTCGCTTGTGAAGGAGCCTTTTCGAATGCCGACGAAAACCATCATCGAGCCCTTCCGCATCAAGAGCGTTGAGCCCATCCGATGGACCACGCGCGAGCAGCGAAAGAACCTGCTGCGCGCTGCACATTACAACCTGTTCCTGGTTCGGGCGGATGACGTGCTCATCGACCTGCTAACCGACTCCGGTACGGGGGCGATGTCGACCCACCAATGGGCGGCGGTGATGGAAGGCGATGAAAGCTACGCGGGCAGCCGAAGCTTCGACCGCTTCCAGGCCTCGGTTCAGGATATTTTCGGCTATACCCACGTGATCCCGACGCATCAGGGAAGAGCGGCGGAACGCATCCTGTTCCACGTGATGTGCAAGAAGGGGGATGTGGTGCCGAACAATACGCATTTCGACACCACGCGCGCCAACGTGGAGTTTGTCGGCGCGGAGGCGGTCGATCTGCTGATGCCAGAGGCGCGGCAACCCGAGATGCGCCTTCCGTTCAAAGGAAACATGGATGTCGCCGCACTGGAGGCGTTGATTGCGCGAGTGGGGCGCGAACGTGTTCCGCTGGCGATGCTGACGGTGACGAATAATTCTGGCGGCGGACAGCCTGTCGCGATGGAAAACGCAAAGGCTGTATCCGCGGTATGCCACAAGCATGGGATTCCGCTCTACTTCGATGCCTGCCGATTTGCCGAGAACGCCTACTTTATCAAGCTGCGCGAGAACGGCTACTCTGCGAAGACGCCGAAGCAGATTGCGCAGGAAATGTTCGCACTGGGCGACGGCTGCACCATGTCTGCCAAGAAGGATGGCATGGCCAACATTGGCGGCTTTCTCTGCACCAACGACGACGTCCTGGCGCGGCAGGAGCAGGATTTATTGATTTTGACCGAAGGCTACCCAACCTACGGGGGACTTGCAGGACGCGATCTCGAGGCTGTGGCGGTGGGATTGCAGGAAGCGCTGGAAGAAGACTATCTGCGCTACCGAATTGCGTCGATGGCCTACCTGGGAGATCACATCTCGGTGCGTGGTGTGCCGATCGTGCAGCCGCCCGGTGGGCATGCGATTTATCTGGATGCAAAAGCGTTTCTGCCGCACATCCCGGTGGATCAGTTTCCTGGCGTGGCGCTGGCGGCGGAGTTGTACCTGGAAGGTGGCATTCGCTCCGTCGAAATCGGCAGTCTGATGTTTGCCGGAGCGGCGCAGATGGAACTGGTGCGGCTGGCGATTCCGCGACGAGTCTACACGCAAAGCCACATTGATTACGCTGTGGAGGTCATCCTGAAAGTGTGGGAGCAACGAAGCCAAATTCGAGGGATGCGGCTGACCTACGAGGCACCTTTCCTGCGACACTTTACCGCGCATCTGGAGCCGATGGGAGAGAACGTTCGCGACGCTTGAAACGGCTGTGCGCCGGAGAAGAGCAATCAGGCACCCGGACCGATGGCAACGACAAAATATTGAGCTGGGCCGTTGCCGACGTTCTTGATGCCATGCTCCTGATTGGAAGCGGCGAAGCCTACGCCACCGGGCCCGATGGTTTGACTGCGGCCGTTCACCGTCAATTCCACGGTACCTTGGCGTATCAGCCACAACTCACTATGAAGATGATGGTGCGGCGGGTGCGGCATCGCTCCGGCCGGCAGCAAGGTCTCATGCACTTCCAGCATTTCGCCTGTCGGCAACTTACCCTGCAGCACAGGACGTGCCTCCGCGCCACCGGCGGACCGATGCACGGGTAGTTTGTCGAATGGAAACACTTCGGAGTTGGCCAGCGTTTCCGCGGCTTGGCTTTCCAGCGGCAAGCCACTCAGCAACGCGGCTGCCGGCAACAGGGCGCAAAGATGACGACGGGAAATTTCCATCGCAGTATGGTACCAAATCGTCGCCATCTTTCTGAATGGCAGATTTCACGGGATAGGTCGTCGCGGTTTGCAGAGAGGACCGTGTTGCCGGTTCGCAAGCGGCCAGCGAATCGTTAGCTGTCCTTGCGATACAGAAGCTCGCGGATCGCTCCCCGCCGGGCCTCATTGAGGCCACTCTGAGCCCTGCGCTCATCGGCGCTCAAGGGACGCTGGACGGGGTCTGTGGACTCCGGCGCGCTGCACGCGGGGCAGCGGTTGGCGTAACCGGGTTTATCCGGCTTCAGTTCAAACTCTTCCGAGCAAACGGCACACACTTTGATGGGGAAAGACATCGATCGACTCCAAATAGGATCTGCCGGCTGCCAGCCATTGCTCCACGTATGGGTAAGCGAGACCGAGCAGCCACTTCAAACGATTATTTTCCCACATTTTTGTCGAAGAATTTCGCCATGTCCTGGTCGGCTTCCCGTGATTCCGGCAGAGCAACATCGTTCCAGAAAGCATGCGGTAGTCCCTCGAAGACGATCAGGTGGGCATCCACTCCGGCGTTGAGAAACGCCCGGTGCAAAATGGTCGTTCCGCTCAGCAGCAAGTCGCGCTCGCTGGAGAGAAACAGGGTTGGCGGCAGGCCGCTGAGATTTGCGTACACCGGCGACAGCACCGGGTCCTTCGGGTTCGTCGAACCGATGTATCCCGGATCATGCGTCCCCGACGGCGGCTTCAAATACCCCGACAGGCCATCCAGCGCGAAGATCGACTGCGAGTCGCCAGGCCGTGCGAAGTCTCCCATGCCTGAAAAAATCCCCAGCGCAGCCGGCTCCGGCAGCCTCAGTTGCTTCAGTTTCACCGCGACTTCGCCGGTCAGGATCGCTCCCGCCGAGGTCCCGTAGATGGCCATATTTTCTGGCTTGTGCGTCTTCAACTCTTCCTTGTAGACGGCGATGACATCGTCGAGTCCGGCCGGAAACGGATGCTCCGGCGACAGGCGGTACAGCACCGCAATCACTTTCGTCTGCGTCAGGTTGGCGATCGGGACCGTCTCGGTCAGCGAGCCCGAGTCCACTTCGAAACCTCCTCCGTGGATATTGATCAGCACACGGTCCTGCTTTTCCGGCGGCACACTGAAGGGTGTAATGATTCGCACTGGCACGTCGGCAATGGTGCTGCGCGCTTCGTGTACCGGATATGCCTTCTCGTACGCGGCGCCCGCCCGCGCCTGCCACGCATTCGTACTCGCCCTCTGCTGCTGCACGGTCAAGTGCGACGCAGCGTCCGAAAGCGGCCTGGCCAGAAACCGCCGCGCCTGCGGACTCACCGTCTGCGGCAGCGGCACCACGCGGGTCACATGCGCCGTCCCCTGCGCGTCAATGTAGCTGGAATCCTTCTTCGGCGCGGTTGCTGCGGTTGTCTGGGCGGAGATCGCCGCCGAAGCGGCAACCAACGCAGCTGCGGCGAGCCATGGGGCGTAATCTCTGAATTTCTTCATGCCAGCCACTATACCGCTGTTTCGCTGAGGCCTTCCAGGGATGCCGTCCGCAGACGTTTTCTTCCTGGTGCGTTATGCCGGACGCACCTCCTGTACTTTCTTCGGGTGTCTTAAGGTTATCTTCAGCGGAGAACCGTACAAAAGAGATATCTGCTTCCCGATGTCGGCGGGCTTGCAGCGATGGGCAAAGCCGACGGGCGCTCGGCGCGTCTATTTCAGTACTGCCCGGCAGGTTGCCGGGCAACTGTTCTCAACCAGGAGAGACATTGAACGTTTCCCCCGCAGCGAATTTGGCCTGTATCGGAGTGGCAACACTTCTCCTGTCCGCAATTTCGTTTGCGCAAATGGTCGCTGGAACTCCGGGTGCAGCCGCTTCGGCAGAGTTGGCGGTCTCCAATGAGAATGCGCCCATTCAACTCACGTTGGCGGATGCGATCCAACGCGCCAGGCTGCTGGACCCGGCGGTGCGGCAAGCGGTGACCAACGAGAAGATCGCCGCCGAAAAGCCGACCCAAACTCGCGGGGCGAATTTGCCGACCGTTTCCTCCAACTCCCAGTACCTGTATACCGAGGGCAATGGAACGCCCGTGAGCCGATACATTGCGAACAACGGCGTCCATGAGTACATCGCGCAAGTCGACGTGCATCAGTCGCTCTCGCTGGCGAACCTTGCTCTCTACCGCCAGAGCATCCTGGCCTCCGCCTGGGCGCACGACCAGACGGAGATTGCGCAGAGAGGTCTGGGGGTCGCCGTGGTCCAGAATTACGCGATGGTGGTAGCAGCCAGGCGGAAGCTAGACTCTCTGCAACAGGTGCTTCAGGCCGCACAGGATTTTCTGAATACAACCAGGGAACTTGAACAGGGCGGAGAGGTCGCGCACGCCGACGTGGTGAAGGCCCAGATTCAGTTCGACGACAGCCGGGTGGCGCTGGAGGACGGGCAGTTGGCGCTGGAAAACGCGCGTGTGGCGCTGGCCTTGATGGTGTTTCCCGATGTGAATCAGAACTATGTCGTCGTCGACGATCCGGCCCAAACCTTGTTGCTTCCATCCCTGGACGATGCTGAGGCGCAGGCCCGTCGCCACAATCCTGAGCTCGATGCAGCGTTCCGGGCGGTACGAATGGCCTCCGATGCGGTGACGGCCGCGCGGGCCGAATACTTGCCGACGATGACTCTCGACTACTTCTACGGGATCGACGCCAACCACTTCGCAACCGAAACGCCGTCCAATCTTCGATTGGATCCGGAACTTGCCGGCAGACCGATCCAGAACCTGGGATATTCGGCATGGGCTACCCTGACGCTGCCCATCTGGAACTGGGGCGCCACCCACAGCAGGGTAAAGTCTGCGGAGGCGATGAAACAACAGGCCGTCGAAGATCGCACTTATGCTCAGCACAAGCTGATCGCCGATTTGGAACGGTTCTATGACGAAGCGAAGGTGGCAAAATCGGAAATGGAGATTCGCCAGTCGTCTGCCGCAAACGCGGAGCAGAGCCAGAGGCTGACCTTGCTGCAATATAAGGCGGGCGACGCGACAGCGCTCGAGGTGGTCACCGCGCAAAACACTCTTACTGCCGAGCGCAGCGCATTGGCCGATGCCCAAACACGTTACGCGACTGCGCTCGCCAATCTGGCGACGTTGACGGGGAGTTTCTAGACTATGCGTGGCTTACGGGTACCGGTTGTCTCATTGTCATTGCTAACGGCCATGGCGTCTGTCCTGACTTTGACCTCGACTGGCTGCGGTGGCGGAAATACCTTGCCGCCTCCAGAGCCGGTGGTGAACGTGGAGACCGCTCCGGTGAAGATCCAGACCATTTCCGATCTGGTCACTGCGGAAGGCGTGTTGTACCCGATCCGCCAAGCTTCGATTTCGCCCAAAATCACAGCGCCGGTACGCAGGTTCTATGTGCAGCGGGGCGATAGGGTCCATCGCGGAGAACTGCTGGCGGTGCTGGAAAATAAGGATCTGGCTGCTGCGGTGGTATCGGCGCAGGGCGGCTACGATCAAGCGCAGGCCAATTATGCTTCGGCTACTTCTTCCGCGTTGCCGGAGGAGGTGCAAACCGCGAACCTGAACGTGGTGAACACGCGCACCGCCCTGGCCGCGCAGGAGAAGCTCTACGACAGCGAAAACAAGCTGTACCGGCAGGGGGCCATTGCGCGCAAGCAACTGGACGCGACGGAGGTTGCTTTGACTGCGGCGCGCAGCGCGTATGAAACGGCCGAGAAACATTTGCAGAATCTGCAAGCCCTGGGCGTGTCGCAGCAAAAGAAGGCAGCGCAGGGGCAACTGGAATTGGCGCACGGCCAATATCTGGGAGCGGCCGCGCAAATGGGGTACACGGAAATCCGCAGCCCGATCGACGGCGTGGTCGCCGACCGTGCCGTCTATCCAGGCGACATTGCGCCGGCTGGAACGCCGCTGCTGATCGTGATGGACACGTCCAAGGTGGTGGTTCGGCTGCATGTCCCGCAGCAGCAGGCGGAGCAGTTGAAGCTTGGTCAGTCGGCCATGCTCCGGGTCCCGGGTCTCGACAAGAACATGCCCGCCAAAGTCACCGTGCTGAGTCCGGCGCTGGATCCGAACAGCACCACGGTCGAAGTGTGGGTGGAAGCGGACAATCCGGGAAGCGCATTGAAGCCCGGCACAACCGCGGATGTTTCCATCATTGCGAAAATAATTCCCGATGCCCTGGCCATCCCGGCCTCGGCGGTACTGACGGCATCGAACGGACAAACATCCGTGATGGTGGTGAAAGACAATCGCGCGTATTCGCAACCGGTGAAGACTGGGATTCAGCAGGGAACAATGATCCAGATCGTCAACGGTCTTCAGCCGGGGGAGCAGGTGATTGTCAGCGGACAGTACGGACTTCCAGACAAGACGAAAGTGAAGGCCACACCAGCCAGTTCTAATTCTGGCCCGAAGGCTGAGGCATAGGTCCCTAATGGCGAATCTTCCTGCAAGCGGGCCAGAGGAAAACGTCAGGCTTGAGACCAATCTGAAGCCGGGTACCGGCGCAGGCCCGGAAAGCGAAGCGTCCGCCGCAGGCCACGAAAAGGAAGAAGAGAGCCCTGCATGGTTCGTCACTTATTCCAAGGCCGTGGTCGCGGTGATTGTCGTGTTGACGCTGGTGGGTGCGTTCCTGGCAACGAGGATTCCCATTGCCGTATTTCCCACGACAAATTTTCCCCGTGTGTTAATTGCCATCGACAACGGGGTGATGCCGATTGACCAGATGCTGGTCACCATCACGCGACCAATCGAAGAAGCCGTCAATAGCGTGCAGGGATTGAAGACGGTACGCTCCATCACCAGCCGGGGCACAGCCGAGGTTGACCTGTTCTTCGACTGGAAAGTGGACATGTTTCAGACGCTGCAGCGCGTGTACGCGGCCATGTCGCAGGTCCAGTCTTCGCTGCCTCCCACGGCGAGGATTGAAGCGACCCGGCTGCGCTTTTCCAGTTTCCCCATTCTCGGATTCGGTCTTACTTCCAGCACCATGCCTGCGACCAGGCTTTGGGAGGTGGCGACCTACGATATCAAGCCGCGGCTGAACCGCGTGAACGGCGTCTCCACGGTGCTGATCCAGGGCGGAGAGGTGCCGGAATTCGACATTATTCCCGACCCGGCGAAATTGCTGCGGGCATCCGTGACGGTGACGGAAATTCTGGATGCGGTGCGCCGAACGAACCTGATCGAATCGCCGGGCTTGATCCCGGAGCATCACGATCTGGTGCTCGACCTGGTGAGCGGGCAGGTCCACGACCCCAGTGAGATCGCCAATATCGTCATCAAGAACACGCCTGCGGGTGTCCCGGTGCATATTGGCGACGTGGCAACGGTGGCGCCTGGAGTGAAGCCCGTCTATACCGTTGTCACAGCGAACGGCAAGCCCGGAGTGTTGCTCAGCATCAACCGGCAGCCGGGAACCAACACGGTGGCGGTAGCGGATGGAGTCTACGCGGAGCTGGCGCAGATCAGGAAGAACCTTCCTCCGGGCATTCATTTCTCAGTCTTCTACGATCAGGCGCAACTGGTGAAGGAAGCCATCAGCAGCGTGCGCGACGCCATTCTGATCGGCATCGTTCTCTCTTGCCTTGTGCTGATCGTTTTTCTGCAGGACTGGGGAAGCTCGCTGGTGGCCGGGATGGTCATTCCAGTGACGATCACACTGACGTTTGTGGTGCTGAAGCTGCTGGGGCAGACCTTCAATCTGATGACGCTGGGTGGTCTGGCCGCGGCGGTTGGGCTGGTGATCGACGATGCCATTGTGGTGGTCGAGAACATCGTGCTGCACCGGGACGCCGGCCAAGGGAGAGTGCAGGCGGTCCAGAACGCGCTAAGAGAACTGAAAGTTCCGCTGGTCGGCTCGACGCTGACACCTGTCGTGATTTTCATGCCGCTCATCCTCATCACCGGTGTGACGGGAACTTTTTTCCGCGCGCTGGCTGTGACCATGGCTTCGGCGCTGATTGCCTCTTTGTTCCTGGCGCTGACCTGGACGCCAACGCTGAGCCAATACTTTGTTCGTCGCAAGGAGACGGTGAAGCCGCAGGACCAGATTGGCGAATTCGCCTCCCATGAGGAGGAGACCCAACGAATGATGGAAGCCGAGGACGCCAGCGTTGGCGGCTTCATGCAACGCGTTATCGGCGCGTATGAACGGCTGCTGACATTTGTTCTCGCCCATCCGTGGTGGCTGACCGCATTTGCGCTTGTCCTGGTTGTTGTTTCCTACTTGTCCTACGCCTCGCTCGGTTCCAACCTGCTGCCCAAAATGGATGAAGGCAACTTTACCGTGGACTACATCATGCCTCCTGGGAGTTCCCTGGCGGAGACCGACCGCGTGGTCGGCCATGTTGTCCAGATCATTCGCTCCATCCCGGAAGTGAAGGCAACGTCGCGGCGCACGGGTCTGCAACTGGGGTTGGCGGCGGTGACGGAAGCGAACACGGGGGACATTTCCGTGAACCTGACCAGCCATCGCAGACGTGACATTTACTCGATCATGGACGAGGTGCAGGACAAAGTGACGCAACAGGAACCGGCGTTGGACATCGACCTGCACCAGACGCTGGAGGACATGATCGGCGACCTGACGAATGCGCCGCAGCCTGTGGACATCAAGCTGTTCAGCGAAGACCCGGATTTGCTCCGCCACTGGGCGCCTATCGTTGCGGGTAAGATTTCCAACGTACCGGGCGTGGTGGGAGTGCTGAACGGCATCGACGACACGATCAGCAGCCCGGAGACGATCTATCAGATCCAGCCCTCGGTGACGGCGACCAGCGGGTTCACGCCGGAGGAAGTGGCGACGGACGCGGACGCGCTGCTGCAGGGGCAAATGGCGCCGACGCCTCTGGTCGTCAACAACCGGGCCTACAACATACGCGTCCGATTCCCGGAGCAGAACCGCGCCTCGCCGCAGGCGATGAACAATACCATGCTGGTTAGTTCCGCAGGGACGACGGCGACGCTTGGTGCGCTTGCTACCGTCCAAAACCTTCCCGGACAAACGGAGATCCTGCGCGAGAACCTGCAACGCCTGGTGGAGGTTTCCGCGCGTCTGGAAGGTACAAGCCTGGGTGAAGCCATTGCCGGCGTGAAAAAAGCGGTGGCGTCCGTGAACCTGCCGCCCTCAATCCGCGTGGAATATGGCGGGACCTACGCGACGCAGCAGCAGTCCTTCCGCGATTTGCTGCTGGTTTTATTTGTGGGTTTGCTGCTGGTGTTTCTGGTGCTGCTGTTCGAGTTCAGAACATTTTCCGCTCCGGTGTCCATTCTGGCGTCGGCGGTCCTGTCCACCTCCGGAGTATTTCTCGCGTTAATGATTACGGGAACAGATTTCAATATTTCCTCTTTCATGGGGCTGATTATGGTGGTGGGGATTGTGGCGAAGAACGGCATTCTGCTGCTGGATGCGGACGTGAAGTTCCGCGCCCTCGGACTTTCTCCGCGAGACTCCATGATCCAGGCAGGCCGCAGACGGCTGCGCCCCATCATGATGACCGCGGTCGCCGCGGTGGCTGGGATGTTCCCGCTGGCGCTGGCCCTGGGCGCCGGATCGCAGATGCTGCAGCCGCTGGCGATTGCGGTGATCGGCGGCATTCTTATCTCGATGGTGCTATCGCTGGTGATCACTCCCGCAGTGCATTACTACATGACTGGAAAGGGCTAGCGGTCGACGGACGAGGTTCGAAAACGATGAGGGTTTCTGCCGAGGAAGGTCTAAGGTGTATCTGAGAGCGTACGTATGCGGGTCCTGATAGTGGAGGATGAAGAGCGTTTGGCGGAGAACATTGCGGCGGCACTGCGAGAGGGGCCGGGCTATGCCGTGGACATCGCCAACGATGGGGACACTGGCGCTTACCTTGCGGAAGAGGGCGAATACGACCTGATTGTGCTGGACCTGATGTTGCCAAAAATGAACGGTTCCCAGGTGTTGCAGCGGCTGCGTAAACGCGGGCAGAAGGCCCCGGTGTTGGTGCTAACCGCGATCACTTCGAAATCGTCCATCGTGGAGTTATTGAATTCCGGGGCCGATGACTATGTCGGGAAGCCATTCGATCTTGGCGAGTTGATGGCGCGGGTCAAGGCGCTGGTCCGGCGAGGCAAGGGAGTCAGCCATCCGGTGATCCATGTGGGCGATCTGGAGGTGGACACGATGGAACGTTCGGTGCGATGTGGAGGCGTGGAAGTGGAGCTTTCACCGACGGAATATCGCATCGTAGAGTATCTGAGCCATCGGCCCAGCTCCATCGTATCGAAAGAGTCTCTGCTGGAGCATCTGTACGACTTCAACTGGGAGCGGCACTCGAATGTCATCGAAGCCCACGTGTCGAACCTGCGCCGCAAGCTAAATCGCGGTGGAGAAGAAAAATGGATTGAGACGCTGCGGGGGCGCGGATATCGTCTGTCCGCGTTCCGGGAGACACAGCCATGAAGCCATACTCGCTGACGCGTCGGCTGGTGGTGACTGTACTGTTGGTGGAGCTGCTGCTGGCTGCGGCCGCGACGGGGCTGGCCCTGCTGTATGAACGCCAGCAGAACCTCCGCTCCTTCGACCTGATGCTGCGGGGGCGTGCCGATTCCGTTCTGGGTGCGGTGCAGGATGCCGAAGATGCCAACGACACTGTGATGCTGGATGCAAAGGCGCTCGATCTGCCGCGAGGCGATCTGTACGAGGTGCGAGATGTGTCGGGGCGCGTCGTGGGCAGCTCTCCCGCGTGGAACCGCCAGGTTGAACAGGACATAGGCCAGCGGGAAAGAGCGCGCAATTTTCGCTGGGATGGAAAGTGGTACCGGGGGTTTGCACTCCACGGCGTTCGGCAAATCGATCAGGACGACAATAGCCCGGGAATCGCGCGTCCCGTCGTCATTTTCTATGCTGCCTCTTTGCATCCGTTTTGGCTGGCGATGAACCATGCCGCAAAGTTTCTTGTCATTTCTAACTCGCTGATTCTGCTCTTTACTGCAATGACCCTATTGATTTTGTTGCGGCGGGGTATGGCTCCGCTGCGGGAACTGGCGGGCGCCGCGGTTGCGATCTCCTCTAACTCGCTGAAGTTTCGCGCTCCTCCGGAAGCCTTCGAGGTGGAAGAACTGGCGGTGCTGGCACGGGCTCTGGAGTCGGCGATGAGCCGGCTGGAGCGGGCATTTCTGCAGCAGCAGGTATTCGTGCACGACGCCGCGCACGAATTGAAGACGGCGGTGACCATCATTAAATCTTCGCTACAGCTGCTGACCTCGCGGCGGCGGACCGTGACGGAATACGAACACGGATTGGAACTGTGCCTTTCCGACTGCGCGCGCCTGGAAGATCTGGTCCAGAAGTTATTGACGCTGGCGCGCCTGGAGCAGCCTCGCGGGGAAACGATCGCGACCGGCCAGGCAGACCTGAGCGAATGCCTGCGCGAAGTGGTGGAGCAGATGGAGCCTCTTGCTTCCATGCGTGGAGTGAAACTTATCCTCGAGCCAATCGACGGGGTCTTCGCGCGCATTGCTTCCGATGAGTGCGCGACACTGGCGACCAATCTGGTAGTGAATGCGCTGCAGCATACACCCTCGGGAGGCCGCGTGGTCCTGCGAGTGCGAGCGCGAGCGCGGGAGGGTGCGACAGGGTTTCAGGTAGAGGACGACGGAGAGGGAATTCGCGCGGAAGACTTGCCGCATGTCTTCGATCGCTTTTATCGCGGGGATCCATCGCGATCCAGGCATACAGGCGGAGCGGGATTGGGGCTCGCGATCTGCAAAGCGATTGCGGAAGCCGCGGGTGGCAGCATTGAGATCACCAGCGAGGGTGGTGGCGGGACGCTTGCCAGCGTGGTGCTTCCCAGGGCGGACGCAGAACCCGTCGCGCGTCCCGTGCAGGAACTCTTAAGCGATCGGCGATAGAGTCTTTCCGGCGGCCCATCGAGGGCAACGATGCGGCGGGGATAGAAAAGGAAAGCGAAAATGCGAACCCATCCATTGCTGTGGAGGATATGCCTTCAGCTCCAACGGCGGGAGCGGGACGCTGACGGCGATCCGCGAAGATTCTCCGCAACCCTTCTCAGTCGTCGAAAATCTGCCGACCGAGAAGGGTGCGCGCACGGTGAGACTGTCTCCTGATGGGGACAAGGTCTACCTGGTCACGGCAAAATTCGGGCCGCGACCCGCGTCCAAGATGGGACAATCGCATTCCCGGCCACCGATGCTTCCTGGCAGCTTCCCATTGATTGTTGTTGGTAAATAGGGGAAGGTCTTCGCTTATGAAGAGAGAACGATTGGTCGGGGAGAGAGGATTTGAACCTCCGACCCCCTGGTCCCGAACCCGATCTCACGACTTCTTGAAAACTATTGAAATATGTAGCAGGCAACTGGTTTCTATTGAAGGAGTTGCACGCACCTTGTTGAAGTCTCGTGAAGTTTATTGTGTTGGGATGCCCTTGCCGCTACAAAATCATCTACAGTCGCTCGCGAAATTTCGACCATCTTGGAGAATGCACAATGCGAAAATCGGTGGCTCCTCGATTCGACGCCGCACTACAGCAGTTAATAGATAACGCCACAGACAAAACGAAAGAACAGCTCATCGCAGCCCAAAAGCGGATTGCCGAAGCTGACAAACTAACGGAGAAAATGATTCGAGAGGGCACGCTTCCGGCAATTGAGGGCGGCCGACACAGCGAGAAGACGAAGGCCGACTGACCCAGGCCATCATCGAGCTAGCCAAGCAGTATGGGCGTTACGGCTATCGCAGAATCACAGCGCTGCTGCAACGCGCGTGCTGTCTGAAAGCTGGCGCGTGCACTACAACACGGTTCGGCCACACTCCTCAGTGGGCTACAGACCACCTGGTATGCGTCGCTCCTCGCTTCTAGAACTCGGAAAAACTTGCTCCCGTCGTCGCCGCCTCAGTAGTGTTACCAGGCCCTAACACAGATTGACCGTAGTGTGAACACGCCCTAATCCGGTGGGTACCCGGGTTGTCACTCAGATGGATGAGTGCTCTGGCCTGTAGGCGAAGTGAGTGAAAAAGCCGGCCATAAACCAACCTCCAAACACCAGCGTTCTTCGATTGGCCTGTCCCAACTTCCTCTCAGCGTTCACTTGATGTCCCTTGATTCAATACTGTTCACCAGTCTTGACAGGAACTGCGGTTCAGCTCTATTGGTCTAGACGCCGCTGAAAGCGGAAAAACCGCCATCGATCGGAATCACCACGCCGGTCACGAACTCCGAGGCTGGCGAGAGCAGCCAGAGCACGCCGCCGAACAGGTCCTTCGATTCGCCAAGGCGCCCCATCGGCGTGTGGCCGACGATCGTCTTGCCGCGCACGGTCCAGTCGCCCGTCTTCTTGTCGGTCAACAGAAAACGGTTTTGCTCGGTGAGGAAGAAGCCGGGCGCGATGGCGTTGACGCGAATCTTCGGTGAGTACTCCTGCGCCATGTGCACGGCCAGCCACTGCGTGAAGTTGCTGACCGCGGCCTTTGCCGCAGAGTAGGCGGCGATGCGCGTCAGCGGACGGAAGGCATTCATCGACGAGATGTTCAGGATGGCGCCATAGCCCTGATCGGCCATGATCTTGCCGAAGGCCTGGCAGGGCAGGATCGTGCCCATCACATTCAGCTCGAAGACCCAGCGCAGTGCGTCGGCGGGAAGATCGAAGAACTTCAACTCGGCGCTGGTGGTGGCCTGCGGCTTGTTGCCGCCCGCACCGTTGATCAGGCAATCCAGCTTGCCCAGGTGCTTGATTACTTCCTCGGCGGTTTGCCCGATGCTCTCGCGATTGAGCACGTCGCACTTGAAGACGGAGACCTGCTTGCCGCGCCCGCCCATGCGTTCGACCACCTGCTTGCCCAGCTCCATATTGATATCCAGGATGGCGACGGTTGCGCCGCATCCGGCCAGTGCGCCGGCAATTTCGCTGCCCAGAACTCCGGCGCCGCCGGTGATAGCCACCGTCTTCCCCATGAAGTCGTACATCTTCGTCAGTTCCGCCAGATCAAAGGAAACTTGCTGCGCATTCTCAGGCTTCTGTCCACTTGCAACGGCTTCCATCTTCGCCATATTGCTCCTTATTTCGTCTTTCGTCAGTTCATCCAGATCAAAGGAACTTCAAAACGTAATTTCTGACCCGTGTTCAACGCGGCAACTGCCGTGTACGCTACGTTGCAATCGGCCCATTCCCGGCGGCGGCGATCTGCAAAGTGCAACGCCGCCGTCCGGGAATTGGTCCTTCTACCGCTGAATGCGCGCCGACCCTCCGCCGGCAAACGCGACGACCTGGTCCAGCGTCGCCATGGTTGTGTCGCCGGGGTAGGTCGTGATCAACGCGCCGTGAGCCCATCCCAACTTGATTGCCTGCTCCGGCGTCTCTCCGTTGAGCAGCCCATAGATGAAGCCTGAGGCGAAGCCATCGCCGCCGCCCACGCGATCCAGGACCTTCAACTCAGCCGTCGGCGCGAACACCGCCTTGCCGTTGACCCATGCCACCGCGCTCCAACTGTGGTGGTTGGTGTTGTGGACCTCACGCAGGGTTGTGGCGACAATTTTGGTCTTGGGGAAGCGCCCGACAACCTGCTCGATCATGGCGAGAAACACGCCCGTGTCCAGCTTGGAGCTGGCAGTCTTGGCGTTGGCCACGACCTCCGGCCCGGCGAATCCGAGGCCCTTCTGCAGGTCCTCCTCGTTGCCAATCAGCACGTCGACGTTCTCGACGATTGCGCTCATCACCTTTTGTGCGCGCTCAATGCCGCCCATCGTCTTCCACAGCTTCTCGCGGTAGTTCAGGTCGAAGGATGTGACGACTCCGGCGGCGCGCGCGGCCTTCATCGCCTCGATGACAAGCTCGGAGGTGGTCTCCGAGAGCGACGCGAAGATGCCGCCCGAGTGGAACCAGCGCACACCCTCGCCAAAGATTGCCTTCCAGTCGAAGTCGCCCGGCTTCAGTTGCGCCGCCGCCTCGTTGGAGCGGTTGTAGAAGACCACCGGCGCGCGCACGCCAAATCCCTGGTCGCTGTATACCGTGGCCATGTTCGGGCCGCGCACGCCGTCGTGTGCAAACCGCTTGAAGAGCGGCTTCACTCCCATTCCGCGCACCCGCTCCGCGATTAGGTCGCCGATCGGGTACGAGACGATCGCGCTGGCGATCCCCGTCTTCTGTCCAAAGCAGTCCGACAGGTTGGCCGCAACGTTGAACTCACCGCCGCTGACGTGGATGGCGAAGTTCGTCGCCTTGCGGAACGGAACCATGCCGGGATCGAGCCGATGGACCAGCGCCCCCAGCGAAAGCAGATCGAGTGAACCCCTTTGAGGGATTGTGAAGCCAAAACTCATGACCTTCTCCTGAATTTGCCCTGAATCTCTTGCGTTGTCATTCTATATGTTAATCATTTTCTGTTGCTTGTCTCTCGCCGATTTGCCCCGCCTGCCAAACGTCTATATTCTTTAGGACGGAATTGGTTAGACCAATATGTTTTGCAAGATCGAAATGGGGATAGGGCAATGAGCTTAGGATCTGGAAATCTGAAGCTTCCGAAGTTTTCCATCGGCGTGGGTGACCGCTTCGCCCACCAGGCCAAAGCCCAGCTCGCCGCCTGCATCAAGGCCGCCACCGCCGGCGTCGAGGTCGTGCCGGTGTGGAACAAGTCCAACCGCGAGCACATGATCATCGGCTCCGAGCCCAGACAGACCCGCGCCGCAGCCGACGCCGCCGTCAAGGAGCTCGGCTGGATCAAACCCTACTTCCTCGACGCCGACCACATCAACCTGAAGACTGTCCAGTGCTTCCTCGATCCCTGCGACTTCTTCACTCTCGACGTCGCCGACCTCATCGGCAAGCCAGCCAAACCCGAAGCCGTCGCCGCCTTCGTCGCGGCCCACCCCGAACTCATCGGCACCGTAACCATCCCCAACATCGCCGAGCCATTCAAGACCGACAAGGCCTTCGTCGAGGTCGTCGCCAACAAGTTCCTCGCCGCCGTCCAGCACGCCGGCCAAATCTACCGATTCCTGCTCGAGAACAAGGGCACCGGCCGCTTCGTCCCCGAAGTCTCGATGGACGAGACCGATTTCCCCCAGACGCCCGTCGAGCTACTCATCATCCTTGCCATGATCGCCGACGAGAAGATCCGCATCCAGACCATCGCGCCCAAGTTCACTGGCCGCTTCAACAAGGGCGTCGACTACGTCGGCGACATCGCACAGTTCACCAAGGAGTTTGAAGAGGATCTCGCCGCCATCGCCTTCGCCATCAAGCGCTACGGCATCCCCGAAAACCTTAAGCTCAGCATCCACTCCGGCTCCGACAAGTTCTCCATCTACAAGGCCATCCACGACGGTGCGAAGAAGTTCAACGCCGGCGTCCACCTCAAGACCGCCGGCACCACGTGGCTCGAAGAACTCGTTGGCCTCGCCGAGTCCGGCGGCGGCCTCCAAATCGTGAAAGAAATCTACTCCGAGGCACTCAGCCACAAGGACGAGCTAACCAGTCCCTACGCAACCGTCATCGACATCGACGAGGGCAAGCTGCCCACGGCGGCCGAGGTCAACGGCTGGACCAGCGAGCAATACACCTCCGCCCTCCGTCACGACCAGTCCAACCTCGCATACAACCCCAGCTTCCGCCAACTGCTCCACGTCGGCTTCAAGATCGCCGCGAAGATGGGCGACCGTTACCTCAAGACGCTCGAAGAGAACGAAGACATCGTCGCGAAGAACGTCACCGAGAACCTCTTCAACCGTCACATCAAGCCGATATTTCTTGGGTTATAGGCGCACAGTACAGCAAATTTTCAACTTGGCAGAAACCGTATTCGCGTATGCAAACTCGTTCCCCATTCGGGCATCGAGAATCAAGGAAGACGTGGCTCTGTTGACATCCTCCGCCCAAATAAGCGCTGTCGTCCTGAGCGGAAGTCGCCGCGGGTCGCCGCGGCGACGAGCGAAGGATCTTGCGGTTTCCGGGCAACCGCGAGGTCCTGAGGTCGCCGGGGCGACCTCAGGATGACAAGTTGTTCATAGCAGAGGATGTCAACAGAGCCGGAGGCCGCTTTCAATATTGCAACATGCTGAGAATCGACAGCTTTCTCCATCATGGTGTAGAAAATGAGTACGGCAACGAAATTTTTGAAAAGGGAAAAGATATGGAACTTGGTCTGATCGGTCTTGGAAAAATGGGCTCGTTTATGGCGGAACGGCTGCGCTTGGGAGGGCATAAAGTTGTCGGCTTCGATTCCAATGCCGAAGCAGTCAAGAACCTCACCGCCTC
>JBKQVW010000141.1:0-2868 GCA_052142955.1 Acidobacteriaceae bacterium
GGGACGACACCCGCCGGCATGCCATTCGCAAGAACGCCTACAGGATAGGGCGTGAGATGGTCTGGAGCAACGTAGCGCAGCTCTATATGCGTTCCTTCGAGTGTTCGCGGCTTGAAGGAGCGGCGCGTGCGCGTAAATCTCTTGTTAGTAAGACTCTCGACCAAAAGCCGCGGGAACTGCCGGAGTTCAAGTTGAGCCATCTCTCGCGGATGACCGATTCGACCGGAGTTTTCCAACACGCCATTTTCAGCGTTCCGAACTTTTCTGAGGGCTATTGCACCGACGATAACGCACGAGCATTCATCCTCGCGATGCTACTCGGTGAGTTGGGCGAGGATTCGGAGTGCGTGCGCACACTGGCCACCACTTGCGCAGCTTTTCTCCAGCACGCATTCGATCCTAAAACGAAACGCTTTCACAATCACATGAGTTTTGACCGCCGCTGGCTGGACGAACAGGGATCAGAGGACTGTCAAGGGCGGGCGCTCTGGGCGCTGGGCGTGGGCGTGGGGCGTTCGACTTTTCGCAGCTTCCAGATGATGGCTGGACAACTCTTTGCGTTGGCAGTGCCCGCGCTGACAGGATTCACCTCGCCGCGGGCGTGGGCTTTCGGCCTTATTGGAATACATGAATACCTCCACCGGTTGAGCGGTGACAGTTTGGTCAACCAAATCCGAGAGACCCTCACTTCCCGGCTTATGGAACTCTTCGAATCGACTGCGCAGCCAGACTGGCAGTGGTTTGAAAATGAATTGTCGTACGATAATGCGAAGCTCGCGCACGCTTTGATTCTGAGCGGGCGAGCGACCGGGCAGCACACGGTATTTGAACGAGGTCTCCAGGCCTTACGCTGGTTGACGAAATTGCAAATGTCGGAGCAGGGACACTTTCGGCCAATTGGCAGCAACGGGTTCTATCATCGTGGCGGTACGCGCGCCAACTTCGACCAGCAGCCCGTAGAGGCGCAGGCAACGGTCTCAGCTTGTCTTGAAGCCTATCGCGCCACATCGGACTTGTGGTGGTACGAACAGGCGCAACGTGCCTTCGACTGGTTCATTGGCTGGAACGATCTTGGACTGGAACTCTACTCCGCGGAGACAGGCGGCTGCCGCGATGGGTTGCATGTCGATCGGGTCAACCGGAACGAGGGAGCGGAATCAACTCTGGCCTTCTTGCTATCGTTGGCGGAAATACAATTGGCGCAAAATATGCTGGCAAGTTTCAAGCAGCCAATCGCCGTCGGAGAGTAATCGCCGCTTTCTCTCTCGTTTACCCGGAGTCACCAACCATGTCAGTTAACGTCAAGCGCACAACCACGATCCTTAAGCCCGACCAGTCGCGCGTTCTTCTGCGCTCCTTCAGTCCGGGGGATCCCCAACGGATGGGCAGGATCATCGCCAGGATCATGTCGCTCCCAGAAGATAGAGTTGGGTCGCTCCTGGATGAAGTCTCGGCTGAATTCTCCCAGCGACATCAGCAGCTTCGCAAGCTGTTCATGGAACGCTTCGAACAAATCCGGGAGCTGCTGTTGACAGACGAGAGGCTGTCCGAACAACGACAGCTATTGATCGGCTCCTATTTCCTGGCCGAATACTCTTTAGAATCCGCTGCACTCTTTAATCCCTCCATTGTCCCGCACCCCGATCAAACTGACTTGCCACCTGGGGCTTTGCGGTTCGTTCTCAGCTTGCGTGCCACGGGGGAGGGACACGTTTCCTCAATCACCTTCAGGACCGGTATTATCCACCCTGATCATCAGATCGAGGTATTAACCCCCGCCGATTTCCTCACCGAGCCGCGTCAAATTACAAAGCTGTATGAGAAGGCACTGTTCGGGCGGAAACTCTTTGAACTGGGATTGACCGGCGAATTCACGCGCCGGGTCATGCACAGACTGGGGGAGTTGTTTGCACTGGAAGAACTTCGCGCCAGTCTCCAAGCGGAACAGTTTCGCCTGCCGGATGGTATGGTGCAGGAAGATCAGAGCGCCGCACAAGGGATTTGGATGCTGGCTCGGTCCAACTACGAGGTTCGATTCGAACCCGGACAACAGCTATCCGAACGCATTATTTTCCCAGCCACGCCCTCGCAACGAAACGGCATCGAGGACGCACGCTTTGTTCATTTCCGGAACGATGACGGCAATCACGTCTACTACGCAACCTTCACGGCCTTCGATGGCAAGGTGATCGTGCCAGAGTTGGTGGAGACTTCCGACTTCCTCCTCTTTCGATTCATTACCCTGAATGGTCCCGCCGCCGAAAACAAGGGGATGGCCATCTTCCCCCGGAAAATCAAAGGCCTCTATGCAATGCTCTCCCGTCAGGACAATGAAAACATCTATCTCATGTTTTCCGACTACGTCCACTTCTGGTATGAGAGCAAGGTGCTGCTCAAACCCACTTTCCCATGGGAACTAGTCCAGATGGGCAACTGCGGATCCCCCATCGAGACCGATGCAGGCTGGCTAGTCCTCAGCCACGGTGTCGGCCCCATGAGAAAGTACTGCATCGGCGCGTTCCTCCTCGACCGCGATGATCCTGCTAAAGTGATCGGCCGCCTCCGAGAACCCTTGCTCAAACCCAACCAAAGCGAACGGGAAGGGTACGTACCCAACGTCGTTTATACGTGCGGCGCTCTCCTCCATAACGGCGAGCTGATCATCCCGTATGGTCTGGCCGATCACGCCACTGGGTTCGCTACCGTCCCACTCAATGAGTTACTGGCAGCCATGCAGTAGGAAGGTCGTTAAGAGCATGTCAATTCCCAACAAGAGAGTGGCTGTGCTGTCGCCAGTAGCCTGGCGAACGCCTCCTCGGCAGTACGGCGCCTGGGAGACGGTGGCTAGCAACATCACCGAAGGGCTCG
>JBKQVW010000142.1:0-16829 GCA_052142955.1 Acidobacteriaceae bacterium
CTTCGGCATCGTCTACACCGGCCACCCGGACCTGCGCCGGCTGCTGATGTGGGAAGGCTATAAAGACCACCCCATGCGCAAGGATTACGTGGAGCCGGATGATTTCGAGTACGAGCCCACGGCGCACGATGAAATTCTCAAGCGCCATCAGGCCCATCAGGCAGAAGCTGCACCAGCGGTAGCCGGCCAGGAAGGCACAGGCGCCGCGTAATGAACGCCACTGCACTTGATTTTGAAAAACGCGACGGCTGGAACCGGCCGCCGGTGATCGTGCCCGAGGGCGACGGCGAGCTGCTGGAAGTCGCCATGGGGCCGCACCATCCCTCCACCCACGGCGTCTTTCGCATGGATGTGACGCTCGACGGCGAGCGCATTGTTCATCTCAAGCCCGTCTTCGGTTACCTGCACCGCAATCACGAAAAGATTGGGGAGGGCACTGCCTATCTGGCGTCGATGCCCTACACCGACCGGCTGGACTATATCTGCTCGCTCACTAACAACTGGGCCTACGCGCTTGCGGTCGAAAAACTCGCCGGAATCCAGGTTCCCGAACGCGCCGAGTACATCCGCATCATCACCGCGGAGCTGACCCGTTTCCTGAACCATGCGGCCCTCATCGGATTTCTGACCCAGGACATGGGCGCCAGCGGAACGCCGCTGATGTACGCCTTCCGCGAGCGCGAAACCATTCTCGACCTGTTCGAGTCGCTCACCGGCGCGCGCATGATGTGCAACTACATGCGCTTCGGCGGCTGCCGCGTGGACTTACCGGCGGGATGGCTGGAGCAGGCGAGAAAATTTGTCGCCACCCTGCCGCGCTTTTTGGACGAGTTTGAACGCCTCCTGGCCAGCAACGAAATCCTGATGGCCCGCACCCAGGGCGTGGGCGTGTTGTCGAAGGAATTCGCCGTCAACGCCGGTGTCACCGGCCCCATCCTGCGCGCGTCCGGCGTCAATTACGATGTCCGCAAAGTAGACAACTACGGCATCTACGATCGCTTTGCCTTCAAAGTCCCACTCGGCGGTCATGGCGACACCTACGACCGCTATATGGTCCGCCTGCTCGAAATGCGCGAGTCGCTCAAGATCCTCAATCAGGCGTTGCAAGACATTCCAGAGGGCCCGATCGTCGATCCGAAGACAAAGATTCGCGGATTCCGGCCAAAACCCGGCGAAGCCTACGGACGGATTGAAGCGCCCAAGGGGGAGTTGGGGTTCTACCTCATCAGCGATGGAACGTCGAATCCGTATCGGTATCGTGTGCGTTCCTCCTGCATGGTCAACCTTACCGTGCTGGAGGACTTGTGCATCGGCCACAACGTTGCCGATGTCGTAGTGATTTTAGGAAGTATTGATATTGTGATGGGCGAAGTGGACCGATAGAACGTGCATCCACAGACTGCGGCGAATTGAGTTCGGTCTGCAATCGGTTTTCCGGCAGTGATTTTGAAGTCGAGGTTGAATCTGTGTTAGGTGAAGGCATCCTGAAAGGTCTGGCGGAAACAGCCCGAAATTTTCTGGGCAGCTACGTCAGCAAAAATCGACTGACCACCGTTCAGTATCCGGAAGAACGGTTGCCGCAGATTGAGGCGTACAGGAATTTCCCCTTCCTCGTCTACGACGGCGAAGACTGGCAACAGGGTCTGCGCTGCGTTTCCTGCCTGATTTGCGAAAAGGAATGCCCGCCCAAGTGCATCTTCATTGAAAAAAGTACCGACAAGAAGCCGGATGCTGTCGGGAAACCTCAGTTTTATCCCACCGTGTTCAACATCGACGTCTCCGTTTGCATGAGCTGTCAGATCTGCGTCGAGGTCTGCCCCTTCGATGCCATCAAGATGGACACCGACTTTGAACTCAGCAGCACCGACCGCTTCAGCGGCCTGCTGTGGAACAAGAAGCGCCTCGCCAAATCGAACGAATATTACAACAAAATTCATCCCACAGAAGCGGCGGCCGTGGATGCGCAGTTGGCTGCGGAACGTGCCAAGATGGCGGCCAAGGCAAAAGCGGCTGCGGAAGCGAAGCCCGCGCCGCCGAAAACTGCTCCCACCACCACACCTGTCCCGGCGGCGACCGAGAAATGACGATCCCATCGATTCAACTCGAGCCTGCAACGACGGCGTGCGACGTGCCGGACGTATCCATATATCTGTTCGACACGCAATCTTTTTCCCGTGCGGTGCACCATGATGCATGAAGCCCTCCAGCAAGCGGACCAGATTTTTGTCACCTCGCAGCACCGTCTCGTCGGCCATCTGCCTGTCGAATTCCAGTCGCTCACCTCGGCCATTCTTTCCGTCATCGCCATCGTCATCGTGTTCGCAACGCTATTTGCGATTACTACCGTGCTGGAGCGCAAAGGCCTGGGACGAATCCAGAACCGTTATGGTCCCAACCGCGTCGGCCCTTGTGGCATTCTTCAACCCATCGCCGACGGCGTAAAATCGCTGACCAAAGAAGACCTCGTTCCTCGCACCGCGGACCAGGTGGTGCATTACCTGGCGCCGGTGTTGCTGGTCACGGCGGCATTTCTGGCCTATGCCGTTTTGCCAGTCGGCCGCAACATGGTGCTCACGAACCTGAACGCGGGCGTCTTGTTCTTCTTTGCCGTCGGCACCCTGGTCGAACTGGCCGTGTTCATGGCCGGCTGGTCCAGTCGCAACAAATATTCTTTGCTCGGCGCCATGCGCGCCATCGCGCAAATGATTAGTTATGAAGTGCCGCTGGTGCTGGCCTCCGTCGTCGTCATCATGGCCGCCGGCTCGCTTTCCACCGTCGCCATCGTCAACATGCAGACCGGCTATTCCGGCATCTGGCCGCACTGGTTCGTACTTACGCCATGGGGATTTGCAGGATTCAACCTGTTCATGATTGCCGCCACCGCGGAGTCCAATCGCTCGCCCTTCGATTTGCCGGAAGGCGAATCGGAAATCATCGCGGGCTATTACATCGAATATTCCGGCTTCAAATTCGCCCTGTTCTTCCTGGGCGAATACCTGGGCATGTTTGCCACCAGCGGCCTTGCGATCACGTTGTTTCTCGGAGGATGGGCGGCGCCGTTTTCGTTCCTGACATGGATTCCGTCCTATCTCTGGTTCTTCGCGAAATTGCTGGCGCTGATCGTGATTTTTATCTGGATTCGCGGCACGCTTCCGCGTCTGCGCATGGACCAGTTGATGAACTTTGCATGGCAATTCATGCTGCCCATGACGCTGATCAATGTTTTCGTCGCCGGCGTCTGGCATTTTATGCCTGCGGGAGTGGTGCGCTGGCTGGTCTGCGCTGTCCTGCTGGTCGCTCCGGCGATTCTGCTGGCGCGCGGCCTGAAGCAGGGAAAGAAATTCGAAGTGCGAAAATATCGCTTTGCCGATTGAAATTCGTGATGGATGTCACAGCGCGAAGCGTCTGGATGTGACAGCCTGAAACTCGGTCACTGAAATGGTTGAAACTGCATTGGAGAACGCGCCAAACTGAACATGACAGCGACCTTCCTCATCCTTGCCGCCATCACCATCGCCGGAACGCTGGCGGCAATGGCCCTGCGCAATCTAGTCCATTGCGTGCTGGCGCTCACGCTGGGCTTTGCCGGCCTGGCCGCACTGTATCTCCAACTCGGCGCGCAATTCGTCGGGCTGACGCAGATTCTTGTCTATGTGGGCGCGGTGGCCATCCTCGCCGTCTTCGTCATCATGATGACGCGGAAGCCGACTGAGACAACTGAGTCCATCTTCTCTTCCTCCTGGCTCGCCGGCAGCATGGTGGCTGCCATCGTGTTTGCGGTCCTGGGTTGGGCGATCGGCTCCAGCTCCGTCTCCTCCAGGGCCTTGCCGCCTCACGTGGAAGCCGCGGTCCGGCCCATCGGCGATGCCCTGATGCATCGATTCATTTTGCCGTTGGAGATCATGGGCCTGCTGTTGACCGCCGCATTGATCGGCGCCGTCGTCCTTGCCATCGAGGAAAAACGGAGGACGGCATGAGTTCGCTCACAAGCTATCTGCTGATCTCCGCTCTCATCTTTTCCATTGGCCTGGCCGGTGCGCTGACGCGCCGCAGCGCCATTCTCGTCCTGATCGGAATTGAGCTGATGCTCAACGCCGCCAACCTGAACTTTATTGCCTTCTGGCGCTATGGCCCCAACCCGGAGGCGCTGACCGGAGTGATGTTTGCAATTTTTTCCATCGGCATTGCCGCAGCCGAAGCCGCGGTTGGCCTGGGCATCATCCTGGCTGTCTACCGGCATTCGAAAACCACCGAATTGGACCAGATGAATTCGATGAAAGGTTGAGAGAGAAACAAACGAATTTTTGTCTTTGTACGTGACTGGAAACCGCCCGACTCTGCACTGCGAGACACCATCGCAGCTTTTTGAAACCGCTTTTCAACCTTTTGATTGAGACCGGATGACCTGGATTGTTCAAAACCTGTGGCTGGTGCCTGCTCTGCCGATCCTGGCAGCCGGAATCAGCGCCTTGGCGAATCGGCGCAGTCGCATCTTCGCCGCTTCCCTCGCCATCGGCTCCATGGTCCTCTCCTTTCTGCTTTCCCTGTGCGCCTTCGCCCATGTGCTGGCGCTCAGCAGCCGCGGCGAAGCAACCCGCCAGGTCGTCAATTTCCGCTGGCTCCAGTTTGGCGGCGAATGGCTGCGGCTCGGCTGGATGCTCGATCCGCTGACCGCCATCATGCTGCTGATGGTGTCGTTCGTCGGTCTGCTGATCTTCATCTACAGCGTCGGCTACATGAAGCACGATGAAAACTTCACGCGCTTCTTCTGCTTTCTGGCGTTGTTTGCCGGCGCCATGCTGGGCGTCGTCATCGCCAACAGTCTGCTGCTGCTGTTCATGTGTTGGGAGCTGGTCGGCCTCACCTCCTACCTGCTAATCGGTTTCTGGTACTACAAGCCGGAAGCGGCGGCGGCGGCGAAAAAAGCGTTCGTCGTCACCCGCATTGGCGACCTCGGATTCTTTCTCGGCATGATGTGGCTCTACGCCCAGACAGGCACCCTGCTGTTCTACGATGGCGGCGCGGGATGCCTCGAACACTCCGCGCTCGCCGCCCTGGTAGCGCACACCACCGCGCTCGGAATGGCCGCTTCCACCGGCATTGCGCTGCTCATCTTCTGCGGCGCCGCTGGAAAATCCGGTCAGGTTCCTCTGCACGTCTGGCTGCCCGATGCCATGGAAGGCCCCACGCCCGTCAGTGCGCTCATCCACGCCGCCACCATGGTCGCCGCCGGAGTCTTTTTGATCGCGCGCATCTATCCCCTGATGAGTGCCCATGCCGGCGCATACCTGGGATTATCCGGACCGCTCACTCCAACCACCGCGTTGATCGTCGTCACCTGGGTGGGCGCCATCACCGCCGTCTTCGCCGCGCTCATCGCCATCGCGCAATACGATATCAAGCGCATCCTCGCCTACTCCACCATCTCGCAGCTCGGCTACATGATGATGGGCCTCGGTGTCGGCGGCGTGGCCGTGGGCATGTTCCATCTCATCACCCACGCCTTCTTCAAGTCGCTGCTGTTCCTCGGCGCCGGTTCCGTGATCCACGGTTGCAATGGCGAGCAGGACATTCGCAAGATGGGCGGTCTGGGAAAATTCATGCCCATTACCTTTCTGACCTATGCGGTGGCCATGCTGGCGCTCTGCGGATTCCCCCTGTTCTCCGGCTTTTGGAGCAAGGATGAAATCCTGCACGCCGCGAATCTCTGGACCGTATCGAAGACGCCCTTCTATCTGGGCGCGTTCGGTGCCTTGCTGACCGCCTTTTACATGACGCGGCAGGTCTACTACGTATTTGGCGGCAAGTCGCGTTTGATTCAACCCAGTTCCGACTCCAGCCATGCGTCCGCCCACGCCTCCGCTCATCCGCATGAAAGTCCCGCGGTGATGACCATCCCGCTAACGATTCTTGCCGCCTTTGCCATGTTCCTGGGATTTGTCGGCACGCCGGCATGGCCATGGTTCCAATCGTTCCTCGGCGGCACGCGGACAACTCTGCATCTTGCGGCATTCGTGTCCCCTGAATTTCTGCCGGTCATGCTCTCCTCGTCCCTCCTGGTCTTTCTCGGTCTGGGCCTGGGCTGGTGGTTCTACGGCCACAAACCCATTGCAAGTGCCGATGCACCGGATGCCTTCGGGCAGTTGCAGCCCCACGCATTCACCGTCCTCGGCCGCGCGTTTTACGTAGACGCGCTGTACGCCGCGACCCTGCTTCGCCTGAATGCCGCATGGTCCCGCATCTGCGACTGGCTCGATCGCTGGGTCTGGAATGGCGCGGTACAAACCGTGTCGCATCTCGTCCTCGCCTTTGCCTGGATCGACAATCTGGTCGACACCAACGTGGTGAATGCGGGCTTTGACGAGGGCTGCGAGACCGTGTCGCGTAGCGGCCAGGTCCTGTCGCTGCTGCAGGGCGGCCGCGTACAAAGTTACCTTCGAATGATTGGTGTTGCGCTCATTGCGCTCGCCGCCTTCCTGCTATGGGGGGCGACGCGATGAACGCTTTTCCGTGGCTCACGGTGCTGACCCTCGTACCCGTCGTCGGCGCTCTCTTCGTGCTTTCCTTTGGCGGTAGCAACAAAAATGTTGCGCGCGGGCTGGCTTTGACCTTCAGCTTCCTTGCGCTGGCCCTGACGCTGCTGTTATGGTGCCACTTCGACTCCGCCTCCGGCGCGCTTCAATTTCAGCAAACTGTCCCATGGATTGCCGCCCTCGGCGTTGAGTATCACGTCGGCATCGACGGCCTCGGCCTCCTGATGCTGCTGCTGACCTGCGTCGTGGTTCCCATCGGCATGCTGGCGTCGTGGCAGATTCAGGAACGCGTGCCGCTGTATTTTTCTCTGATGCTGCTGCTGCAGGCATGTTTGTTCGGAACCTTCACGGCGTTGAATTTCTTCCACTGGTTCATCTTTTGGGAACTCAGTCTGATCCCTGCATTCTTTCTCATCAAGCTTTGGGGAGGACCGAAAAGCACCGCCGCAGCCACGCAATTCCTGGTTTACACCATGGTCGGCAGCATCGCTCTGCTGCTTTCTTTCCTCGCCATCTTTCTGGCAACGGGCAAATTCGATTTCATCGCCCTGGCGACGCTGGCGCAGCACGGCCAGTTGATGCCGGCTGTCATCGCGAAGCTTGGCTGGCACCGCTTCACCCCCCACCACGTTGCGCTGATCATCTTTGCCGGGGCCTTTCTCGGCTTCGCCGTAAAAGTGCCGCTGGTCCCATTCCACACCTGGCTGCCTTCGGCCTACACCGAAGCGCCCACCGGCACCACCATCGTATTGACCGGCGCCATGTCGAAGATGGGACTCTACGGCTTCCTGCGCATTCTGCTTCCCATCTTCGGCGCGGAAATGCAGGTGGTGCTGACGCCGCTGTTATGGCTCGCCGTCGCGACCATTGTCCTTTCCGCCTACGCCGCGCTGGCGCAGAAAGACCTGAAGCGCATCTTCGCCTATTCCTCCATCAACCACCTCGGCTATTGTCTGCTGGCAATTTTCGCGGTGGTCAAATTTACCGGCGGAGACGCGGCGCTGACCACCGAAAAATATGCGGCCATGAACGGCGTCATGCTGCAAATCTTCAATCATGCGCTGACCGCCGCCACGCTGTTCTGGTTTGTCGCCATGTTGGAAAAACGCAGCGGCGGCCTGCGTGGGCTCAACGACTTTGGCGGCCTGCGCAAAGTGGTGCCCGTATTTACCGGCCTGATGGGCATTGCAATCTTCTCGTCGCTCGGTCTGCCCGGCCTGAACGGGTTTGTCGGAGAGTTCCTGATATTTAAAGGATCGTTCCCGCTGGTCACCTGGGCCACCTCGCTCTCCGTATTTGGCCTGCTAGCGACGGCGATCTTTCTGCTTGGAATTCTGCAGCGCGTGTTCTCCGGCCCGCTCAATGAAAAATGGACTGCGCTGCCCGACCTCACAGTCGTTGAGCGGTTCACGCTGGCGCCTGCGATTGGATTGATGTTTGTGCTGGGCCTGTACCCCCAGCTGATACTTGGATTTGTCAACAGTACGGTGATTCAGATCGTGCAGCAGCTCAAGTTTTAGTCGCACCATGAACGTGGCATTTTGATTATGTTGGCTTGGACGATTTACATTTCGTTTCTCGGGGCGTTGCTGCTCCTCCTGCTGCCCAAGGGCAGCGCGGCCGCAGCGCGCATCCTCGCGCTGCTGACGGCAGTCGTCACGTTTGCCATCACGCTCGTGTCCTTCGTCCAGCATCGCACTGGAGAAATGCTGACCGTCACCGATGTGTCCTGGATTCCGTCGCTCGGCATTCGCTATCATCTGGCCGCGGACGGAATCAGCCTGGTGCTGCTATTGCTCACCGGAATCATCGCCGTCACCGGTATACTTTTCTCCTGGAACATCGAACATCGCGCCAAGGAATTTTTCGCCTTCTATCTACTGCTGATCGGTGCCGTGTATGGCGTGTTTCTCAGCTACGATCTGCTGCTGCTGTTCGTCTTCTACGAAATCGTCATCATTCCCAAATATTTCCTGATCGCCATCTGGGGCTCCACACGCCGCGAATATGGCGCGATGAAACTCGTGCTCTACTCCTTCATCGGCAGCGCGATGGTGCTGATCGGGCTGATCGCGGCCTACGTCGTGGCTGGGGCCAAAAGCATGGCCCTCGGCGATCTCGCCGGGTTCCCCTTCTCCGCTCACTTTCAAATGTGGGCCTTCCCGCTGGTCTTCGTCGGCTTTGCGATTCTTGCTGGCCTGTGGCCCTGTCACACCTGGGCCCCCACCGGTCACGTTGCCGCGCCCACAGCCGCCTCCATGCTGCTGGCCGGCGTGGTCATGAAGCTGGGCGCCTATGGATGCCTGCGCGTTGCCATGACGATGTTCCCCCTTGGCCTCGGTCCATGGGGCTTCCACCTACTCGGCTTCGGTTCCTGGCGCGACGTGTTCGCTGTACTCGCCGTCATCGGCATCGTGTACGGTGCGCTGGTTGCGCTGGTGCAAAAAGACTTCAAATTCGTCATCGGCTATTCCAGCGTCAGTCACATGGGCTTCATCCTGCTCGGCCTCATGACGCTCAACCAAATCGGCCTCTCCGGCGCCGTCGTCCAGATGTTTTCCCATGGAATTCTCGCCGGCCTGCTGTTCGCCGTGGTCGGACGCATGGTGTATGACCGCACCCACACCCGCGAACTGGCTCTCCTCGGCCCGATGAACCTCAACAAAGCGATTCCCTTTGCCGTTGTCGTGTTTGTTGTCGCTGGCATGGCCAGCATGGGGCTGCCCGGGTTCAGCGGCTTTGTCGCGGAATTGATGATCGTGATCGGCGTCTGGCACGCATTTCCGCTTCTTACGGTTTTTGTCGGCCTCGGGCTCGTTGTCGGAGTTGCCTATATCTGGCGCGCCATGCAGAAGGCATTCTTTGCCGAACCCGGCCACGCATCCACTGCGCCCCATGCGCCCCTTCCGCCCATTTCTATTCCCGAACGACTCGGCGCAGTCATTTTGATTGCTGCCAGCGTCATCGTTGGCCTGTATCCGCAGGTGCTCTTGAATGTGATCGTCCCCGCGTTGAATTCGCCGCTGTTCAACGGCCTGCGCCAAGGGGGCTGGCGATGAGCGCCGTAAATTACGCGCAACTGTGGCAGCTCGCCCTGCCGGCGATCATCGTGGCCGCGGCCGCGCTGATCGCCTTGGCCGTCGACCTTCTGCTCCTGCGCTCGCGTCCTACCCATCTCCGGTTCACCGTCGCCGCCATCCTCGCCTCGCTCGGCTGCGCCGCCGCCATCGTCCAGCTTCTCTTTGCGCCGCAGCAAGCGAATCTGCTCGATGGAACGCTGATCGCCAACCCGCTTACGCATCTCGTCCAGATTGCATTGCTCGTGCTCGCCATCCTGACCCTCTTCCTGTCCGTCGGTTCCCGCTTCACGGAACATGTGGGTGAGTTTGTCCTGCTCGTCCTGGTGGCGACCGTCGGCATGATGTTTCTGGTTGGTTCGCAAGACCTGCTGGTCATTTTTATCTCTCTCGAGCTGCTGAGCCTGTCCCTCTACATCCTCACCGCATTCGACAAACACAGCCCGCGTTCCTCGGAAGCCGCCCTCAAATATTTTCTCTTCGGCGGCATGTCCGCCGCCTTTCTGCTGTTCGGCTTCAGCCTGCTCTACGGCTTGTCGAATTCGATCAACCTGCCGCAGATCGCCGCCTCGATCCATCGCGCCGGATTCACTCCGTTGCTGGCCATTGCCATCGTCACCACAGCGATCGGCTTTGGCTTTAAGGTCGCGGCCTTCCCGTTTCACTTCTGGGCGCCAGACGTCTACCAGGGTGCGCCCACGCCGAGCGCCGCGTTCATCGCCTCCAGCTCCAAAGTCGCCAGCTTTTTTATCTTCTTCCAGGTCATGGCCGTCGGCTTTGCCGGTGCGGAAGGCAGCGCCGCTTGGTTGCACATCGCGCGCGGCTGGGTCCCCGTGCTCGCCGTCGTCGCCGCGCTTTCCATGGTGCTGGGAAATTTCGTCGCCATTGTGCAGAGCAGCGTCCGACGCCTGCTGGCCTACTCCGCCATTGCCCACGCCGGGTACATGCTGCTCGCCATTGTGGCTCACACCCAGCAAAGTCTGGCCGCGCTTCTCTATTACGTGCTGACCTATGCGCTGGCCACCCTGGGAGCTTTTGGCGTAGTCGCCGTCGTCGAGCAACGGACCGGCGGCGATCGCCTCTCCCACTTCGACGGACTCAGCCGCCGTGCTCCGGTCCTTTCCGCCTGCATGTTTGTTTTTATGCTGTCTCTGGCCGGCATTCCCCCGCTGGCCGGCTTTTTCGGCAAGTTCTATCTCTTCGTCTCCGTGTTCGACGCTTCACACGGCCTGCTCTGGTTGGTCGTCCTCGCTATCGCGATGAGCGCCGTCTCCCTCTACTACTATCTGCAAGTCCTCAAGCGAATCTACGTGGCCAATCCGCCCGAGCCGTTTGCCAATTCCACCGCCGAAGCAGCTACAATCAGGACGCCGATTCTCAGTCAGGCTGTCATCGTTCTACTGGCAGCCGGTGTGGTGCTGTTCGGATGCGCTCCGCATCTGCTGTTGCAATGGATCGAGGCAGCCATTCGTATCTCTGGGTTCTAGAGTGTTTTCACAGATAGCGTGATGTCTGGGTGCCCCATCCTAGCGAAGCCGGGGCCCGACGAGCATCGCTCGGTGGATGGCAAGGTAGGGTGGGACAACAGCGATGCCCGCATCATAGTAATCGCCAGCAACGTTTTCGCGTTCTCGCAGGAAAGGCTCCCTGCCATTGCCAGACGCGAGCGCGCAACAGCGGAAAAACCACGGAGTCGACCATGAAAGCCAAAACTGTATTGCTCTTTGGAGCCATCCTTCTTGCTCTGCCGGTTCTTTGCCTCACCCCCGCAAACGCACAAGCCAGTCCTTCCACCGCCGTCTTTACCATTGGCGTCTTCAATCGTTCCTCTGTCGACCTTGCCGGAGGTACACCGGACAAACCGGTCAACTTCATTGTCGGAACTAGCAAGGCTGACAAAGACTGGCATGCTACGCAGCGCGTCGAACCGGCTCCGAACCCGGCCGAACCCAATGCCGCGGAAAAGATCGGCCCCTGGGCCATTCACTTTTCCTTGCCGAATGCTCCCGCGGCATCCTATCGGTTCCATGTAGCGCTGCTGATCGAGAACTCCAGCGTGCCGGCCCTGCGCGTCGTCATCAACGGAAAGGCCGGGACCTTCTATTTGCAGCCCACTCTCGATTACCACAATGGCGACCAGACCGATTCCTTCGATGCTGCCTACTCGCACGCAGACGTCGTCTTCGATTTTCCCGGCAGCTATCTGCACCGAGGTGCGAACACCATCACCTTGCAGGCGGTCGAGCAAGCTCCCAAATCTCTGCCCAATGCCGCGTTGCCTCCCAATGCCGCGTTGCCTCCCGATGCGGCGTTCACCTACGACGCCATTGAACTCGACCGCAGCTCCAATCGCGTTTCTGTCAACAATTCTTCCGCGCAGATCATCCCAACCGTGTTTTATGAGCAACGCCAAGGCCAGTTGGAAGAGTCGGTAGATGTTCTCCTCCGCCACGCCCAACCACTCAAGCCGGGCGGCAGCGTCGATCTCACTCTCGCCGGCAAACACTACCGCCAAGCCCTTTCCAGCGATCAGAATTTTGGCGAAGAGAAGCTGGAGTTTTCCGTCCCGGAATTCCCCGCGCACACCCAGGCGCAACTGACATGGAATGTCTCCGGCCACACGCAACATCAGAAAGAATTCATCGATCCACAAAAGAAATGGACCCTGTTTCTGGTGCCGCACATCCATCTCGATGTCGGCTATTCCGACTACCAGGGAAAAGTTGCGGCCATTCAAAGCCGTGTCATCGACGAAGCCATGCACCTGACCGCGCAGCATCCCGATTTCCGCTTCAGCCTGGACGGATACTGGCCGCTGGAACAGTTCTTAAAGACGCGCACGCCCGCGGAACAACAGCGTGTCATGACTGCCATCGAGAAGCAGCAGTTGTTCGTTCCCGCGCAATACGCCAGCCTGCTCACCGGCTTTCCTACAGCCGAAACGCTGATCCGCTCCCTTTACTCCAGCGCCAACTTCAGCCGTCTGCATGGAACGCCCTTCAATTACGCCAACATCACCGACGTCCCCTCGTTCACCTGGTCGTATGCCTCAATCCTTGCGTCGGCAGGCATCCACGAACTATTTTCCGGCAGTGACAACTTCCGCGCGCCTGTCCTGCTTCAGGGTCGTTTGAATGAAAACTCGCCCTTCTGGTGGCAAGGTCCAGACGGCCAAAAAGTCCTGCTTTGGTACTCGCGCCACTACATGCAAATGCAGTTTATGTTTGGCCTGCCTCCAACTCTCGCCGCCGGTCACGACACGCTTCCGCTGTTCTTGCAGATGTATCAGCACCCCAGCTATCGCGCCAACGCCACCATTCTGTTCGGCACCCAGGTGGAGAACACGGATTTATTCCCGCAGCAGGCCGAACTGGCGCAGCAGTGGAACAGCGTCTACGCCTATCCGCACATCGAGTATTCGGGATTCCACGATGCCTTGAAGAACATCGCGCAGCAGTTTGGCAACAACATCCCCACCATCAGTGGAGACGGCGGTCCGTACTGGGAAGATGGCATCGCTGCGGATGCATACTACGCGGCCATGGAGCGGCAAACGGAAAGCCGCGGGCCCTCGGCGGAAAAACTGGCCACTTTGACCTCCCTCATCAATCCCAGGTTCACAGCCGACAAGGCGGACCTGGACCGCATGTGGACCGACATGGTGCTGATGGATGAGCACACCTGGGATTCCGGCAACAGCGTCTCCGACCCCACCAGCATGGAAGCAGTCCAGCAGTTGGAGACGAAAGACCTGTACGCCATGAAGGCCCAGGAACTCAGCCGCTTTATCATGCGCAACAGCATGGCCAGCATCGCCAATTCCATCTCCGTCGGCCATGGAAATTTGATCGTCTTCAACACGCTGAACTGGAAGCGAACCGCGCTGGTTTCCTATGATCTGGACAACGAAGAAGAAATCGTCGACCCGGCCACCGGCCAGGTTGTTCCGGTGGAAATCCTGAGTAGCGGCTATGACTTTCACCATGTCCGCTTCGTCGCGCGCGACATTCCCGCCGTCGGCTACAAAGTCTATCGGCTGCGCGATACAGAGAAAGCCCTCAAACCCGCCGCAACCGCCAACACAACAACGCTCGAAAGCCCCTATTATCGCGTGCAACTGGACGCCGCAACCGGCGCGGTGCGCAGCATCTATGACAAGCAATTGCAGCGCGAACTGGTCAACCCGCAAAGCCCGTATCGCTTCGGCCAGTACCTCTACGTCACTGGTGGCGACAAACAACCCAACTCCATCCTGCAATACAGCCCGGCAGACCCCAGGCCGGACCTCGACATTCATCCCGCGCATGACGGCCGTCTTGTTTCGGTGACCCGCACCCCCTACGGATGGGTCGCGCGGCTGGAAAGCACCGACACCAACACGCCGAAGATCTCTACGGAAATTCAACTCTTCGATCACCAGAAGAAAATCGAGTTCACCGAAGACGTAACCAAGAAGGACGTCGACACCAAGGAAGGCGTGTACTTCGCCTTCCCGTTCTCTATGGACCATCCTCAATTCCAGTATGAAATCCAGAACGGAGTGGTCGATCCGGCGAAGGACATGTACCCCGGCGCCGGTCATGAATGGTTTTCTGTACAGCACTGGATCTCTGCGCAGCAGGATGGCGTATCGGCAACGATCCTGCCGCTGGATGCATCGCTGGTCACGCTGGGAGATATCAATCGTGGGGCGTGGCCGGACCATTTTGGCCAGCGTCCCGGAACCATCTTCTCTTACGTCATGAACAATTATTGGACCACGAACTACCGCGCCGGCCAGGGTGGCCATTTCCGCTTCCGTTACGTCATCACCAGCGCGCCTGCGACCGATGCCCCCCAACTCAGCCGCATGGGCTGGGAGGAAATGACGCCGCTGGAAGAGGATGAAATCACCACCCAGGACAAAGCGCTCGACACGCCCGGCCCCTTGAACGGCGCGCAGGATAGCTTCCTCCACGCAAATGATCCTGACCTGGTGCTTACCACATGGAAACCCGCAGAAGACGGCAACGGCACCATCCTGCGCTTTCTCGATCTTGGCGGCGCCACGCGAACCGTCACCGTCGAAACGCCGCTGCTGCAGTTGCAGCAAGCCTGGCTCACCGATGCGGTCGAAAGAAATCAGTCGCAGCTATCGTTGGTCGGCACCCACGAATTCCAATTCACCGTTCACCCGCATGAAATCGTCACAGTGCGAATCCTCACTTCGGAGGGGGTGCAAGCTCCCACCCAGGAAAACAACACATCTACCGCCAGACCATAGGGAGCCGGTGTCCGTCAGATTTATGATAGCCACATGGATATTCTTTCGATGAGAACTGCCCGCGGAGGCGCCGCGCTTGCATTCCTCGCCGTCTGCTTCACGATCCTCCCGTGTCTCACGGCAAGTGCACAAACAGAAAAATCCGCCGCGGATAAAGGTCAGGCAGCGAAAGACACGACGCCCCTTGCCGCCGACAAATCCGCCGCCGACAAGCTGCCTCCTCTGCCTGCCGACGCCCACGCGGCGCAAAGCATGGTGCTCGATGGCAAAACCCTGCGCTACACCGTCACGGTGGGAAAATTGCCTGTCCGCAATCCCGATGGAAAAGTAACGGGCGAAGTGGTCTACACCGCCTACACCGTAGACGAACCCAATCGTCCAGTCACATTTGCCTTGAATGGCGGACCCGGCGCTTCGTCCGTGTATCTGAACTTCGGCGCTATTGGACCCAAGCATCTGAATGTCGGCAATGAAGGCGACAGCCCTTCGGAATCCCCGACGCTTACGGACAATCCGGGAACATGGCTCGGCTTTACCGATCTTGTGTTCATCGATCCCATCGGCACCGGTTACAGCCGCGCTCTGGTTCCGGAGGCCGAGGCCAAGAAAGATTTCTATTCCACCGAACCTGACATCCACTATCTGTCGCGTGTCATCTACGACTGGCTCGTGAAAAATGACCGCATGACCTCGCGAAAGTATCTGGTCGGCGAGAGCTATGGCGGCTTCCGCGGCCCCCGCATCACCTACTATCTGCAGTCGCAGCTCGGCGTCGGGATGAGCGGCGTGGTGCTCGTTTCGCCTTACCTGAATCCCACAATCGAAACGCATGAAAACCTTTCGCCCATTCCCTGGATGGTGACCCTGCCTCCCATTACGGCAGCCCACCTGGAACGCGAGCACCAGCTCACTCCAGAAGCGATGGCCGACGTGATCGCCTACACGGAAGGCCCGTATGCCACGGCCTTGATCGAAGGCCGCTCCAATCCCGCGGCCACGCAGGCGATGATCCAGCACGTTACGGAAATGACCGGGCTCGATCCGCAGTTCGTCAAGAATTCCGGAGGCCGTCTCGATACGGGCGCGTACCTGCGTGAGGTCTATCGAGAAGAAGGCAAGATCGGTTCCGTCTACGACTCCAACGTCACCGCATACGATCCATTCCCGTATGCGCCGGAACAGAACGCCAACGACCCCATCCTGGCGGCCATCATCGCCCCGACCACCGAGGCGATGGTGAACTTCGTGACCAATACGGTGGGCTGGAAAACGGACGCGCAGTACAACGCTCTGTCCTACCAGGTAGACAAAATGTGGGAGGGTGGAGACGCGCTGCGGGCCGGTTCCGTCACGCAGTTACGACAGGCCGTCGCAGCCGATCCCAAGCTGCGCGTGCTGATTGCCCACGGCTGGGACGACCTGGCTTGCCCCTTTATGGGTTCCATTCTCGCAGTCGATCAAATGCCGGTCATGGGAGATCCGACCCGCGTGGAAGTCAAGGAATATCCCGGCGGCCACATGTTCTATACTCGGCTATCCAGCCGCCTGGCGCTGCAGAAAGACGCGATGGCAATGGTCGCGCGCCACTGAGTCCTGACGCGCCGAAAAAACTCTCTGCCCACCCGTCCATTAAAATAGAAAAGCTATGGACTTTCAGCTTGTCAGTGACTACCAGCCGCGGGGCGACCAGGCCCGCGCCATTGACGAGCTGGTCCGCGGCATTGTCGGCGGCGAAAAACATCAGGTGCTGCTGGGCGTTACCGGTTCCGGCAAGACCTTCACCATCGCCAAAGTCATTGAGCAACTGAACCGCCCCGCGCTAATCCTGGCCCACAATAAAACCCTCGCCGCGCAGCTCTATCACGAGTTCAAACAGTTCTTCCCCAAGAACGCCGTCGAATATTTCGTCTCCTATTACGACTATTACCAGCCGGAAGCCTACATTCCCGCCGCCGA
>JBKQVW010000143.1:0-39614 GCA_052142955.1 Acidobacteriaceae bacterium
GAAAGTGTGGGCCTGGATCGCGTCTCCCGCGTGGCGGGATTTGAAGGGCGCGCGCCCGGCTGCCCCTTGTGCCTGGGAATGAATCCGGACTTACTGGAGCCGGGCGACCGCTGCGCCTCCACCAGCAATCGCAACTTTGAAGGCCGCCAGGGCCGCGGCGGCAGAACCCACCTTGTCAGTCCGGCGATGGCAGCCGCAGCCGCCATTGCCGGCCACTTTACCGATGTTCGCAATTGGGAGTTCCGCAAATAGCTATGAAACCATTTCGCACACTTACGTCCAAGGTCGCCCCGCTCGATCGAGTCAACGTCGATACCGACCAGATTATTCCCAAGCAGTTTTTGAAGCGCATTGAGCGCACCGGCTACGGAGAATTTTTATTCTTCGATTGGCGTCGCGGGGCCGATGGCGCTCCCAACCCGGAATTTGCCTTGAACAGGCCGCAGTATCAGGGCGCGGAAATTCTTGTTGCAGGCCGCAACTTCGGCTGCGGTTCCTCCCGCGAGCACGCGGCGTGGGCGCTCAGCGATTTTGGCTTTCGCTGCGTGATTGCACCCAGCTTCGCCGACATATTTTTTTCCAACGCCGCGAAAAACGGCATCCTGCTGGTCACGCTGCCGGACGAAAAAGTGGCGCTGTTGCTGGAGCGGGCCAAGGTGCAGAGCTATCAGTTGCACGTATCGCTGGAATCGCAAACCGTGAAGGACGATCTCGGATTCGAGGAGCCCTTCACCATCGATGCCTTCCGCCGCTCCTGCCTGCTGGAAGGGCTGGACGATATCGGCCTGGCGATGCGTCACACCGCCGCGCTTGATGCGTATGAGCAGACGCATGACGCCGCATTCTGGTCTGCTCCCAGACAACCCCAGGGAGTAAGCGCGTGAGCGACAACAGTAAACAAGATATGACACACAATCCGAAGCACAATAGCATTCCTCTGACGGAAGGTCCGAGCCGCGCCGCCGCTCGCGCCATGTTGCATGCCATCGGCTTCAATCGCGAAGACCTGGCCAAGCCCATCATCGGCATCGCCAATACCTGGACGGAGATTGGACCCTGCAACTATCACCTGCGCACGCTGGCCGAAGCGGTCAAGCAAGGCATTCGCGAAGCAGGCGGCACGCCCATGGAGTTCAACACGATCACCATCTCCGACGGCATCACCATGGGCACGCAAGGCATGAAGGCATCGCTGATCAGCCGCGAAGTCATTGCCGACTCCGTCGAGCTGGTAGCGCGCGGCAATCTCTTTGACGGACTGGTGGCCATTGCCGGCTGCGACAAGAACATGCCCGGCACAGTGATGGCGCTGGCCCGTCTCGACATTCCTTCGCTGATGCTTTACGGCGGCTCCATTTCACCCGGCCATCTCCACGGAAAAGATCTGACGGTGCAGGATGTGTTTGAGGCGCAGGGAGCCTTTGCCGCCGGCAAAATCGACGATGCGGAACTGAAAGCCGTCGAAGTCAATGCTTGCCCGGGAGCGGGAGCCTGCGGCGGTCAATTCACCGCCAACACCATGGCCATGGCGTGCGAATTTCTCGGCATTTCTCCGATGAATTTATCAGGTGTCCCAGCGCTTTCTCCTGAGAAGAACGCAGCTTGCCGTGCCGCGGGGGCGTTGGTGCTGGAGCTGGCGAAGAAGGACCTGCGACCGTCGAAGATCATCACGCGCGCCGCACTGGAAAATGCCATCGCCAGCGTCGCAGCCTCGGGCGGGTCGACCAATGCCGTCCTCCATCTGATCGCCATCGCCCACGAAGCTGGAATTTCTCTCTCCGTGGACGATTTCGATCGCATCAGCCGGAAGACTCCTCTGCTCTGCGATATGAAGCCGGGCGGACGCTATGTGGCCACGGATTATCAGGAGGCAGGCGGAAGTCGATTGCTGGCGCAACGTCTGCTCGCGGGCAAACTTCTCGACGGCAGCACCTGGAATGTCTCCGGACGCACGCTCGCCGAAGAGGCCGAATTGGCGAAGGAAAAGCCGGGGCAGAAGGTCATTCATTCGCTCGACAAGCCGCTGAAGGCATCTGGCGGACTCGTCATCCTGAAGGGCAATCTTGCGCCGGATGGCTGTGTGATTAAAGTTGCCGGTCACGAACGCCTGACGCACCGCGGCCCAGCTCGTGTTTTTGAGACAGAAGAGGCCGCCTTCCATGCCGTGGAAACTCGAAGTCTGAAGCCGGACGATGTCGTCGTAATTCGCAATGAAGGACCGCGCGGAGGACCGGGAATGCGCGAGATGCTGCAGGTCACCGCGGCCATCGCCGGAATTCCAGAACTGAGCGACACGGTTGCGTTGCTGACGGACGGCCGTTTCTCGGGCGCCACGCGCGGCCTGATGGCTGGCCACGTCGCGCCGGAAGCTGCACTGGGCGGCCCCATCGCAGCCGTACGCGATGGCGACATGATCGTGTTCGACGTTCCAAAACGCGAGTTGCGCGTGGAACTGAGCGACGAGGAACTGCAGGCCCGCATGAAAAACTGGCAGGCCCCGGCGCCGAATTCTCCTCGCGGAGTGTTTCGCAAATATGCGGAGAGCGTTTCCTCCGCCGCCCGCGGAGCTGTGACGAATTGAATTACTGACGAAGAGAGGAACCATGGATAAGCGAGAAAAAACAGCACTCAGCCATCGCAACTCGCCGGACACGGCGATCTACAGCCAGCCGACACAACTGACGGGCGCGGAAACGGTGTGGGCGACGCTGGTGGGTGAAGGCGTCCGCGATGTGTTCGGTTATCCCGGCGGGGCCATTCTTCCCGTGTACGACGCGCTCAGGAAATTTCCCGTCCGGCACATTCTGGTTCGGCACGAGCAAGGTGCGGCCCACATGGCCGATGGCTATGCCCGCGCCTCCGGTCGAGTCGGTGTTGCCATGGCTACGTCCGGTCCTGGCGCCACCAACCTTGTCACCGGGATTGCCACTGCCATGCTGGACTCGATTCCAATCGTCTGCGTGACCGGTCAGGTTTCCAGCAAGGTGCTGGGCACCGACGCATTCCAGGAAGTCGACATTACCGGCATCACGCTTCCCATCACCAAGCACAATTTCCTGGTCCGGCGCACGGAGGACATTGCGCCCGCTCTGCGGCAGGCCTTTCGCATCGCGCAGTCCGGACGCCCGGGGCCGGTGCTGGTCGACATCACCAAAGACGCGCAGCAAAACTCCGCCATCTTCGACTTTGCTGCAGCCGCGCCGCAACCCTATCGCCCGCATCCGATGCTGTCCGCGGATTCCGCTTCCATCCGTGAGGCGTTGGAGTTGCTCCGCACCGCGAAGCGACCCGTGATTCTGGCCGGCCAGGGAATTCTGCACTCGGGTGCCATGGAACAGGTACGCTCGCTGGCGGAACGGGCCCAGATTCCTGTTGCCTGCACGTTGCTGGGACTGACCGCGTTCCCGGCCTCGCATCCGCTGAACCTGGGCATGATGGGCATGCATGGCGAAAGCTGGGTGAACCACGCCATTCAGCAGGCCGATCTGCTGATCGCGTGCGGTATGCGTTTCGACGACCGCGTCACCGGTTCCCTTTCCACGTATGCGCCGAACGCAAAGAAAATTCATATCGAAATCGATCCTGCCGAGATCAATAAGAATGTTCACGTCGATGTCGGCCTGATCGGCGACCTGAAGGAAATCCTGGAAACGCTGCTGCCGCGCATACCGGGCCACGACGGAGCCGCGTGGCTGCATGCGATCTCCGTGATGAAAGGCGATGCCGCTGTCCATGACATTCAGCAGCTACCCGACAATGGGCATCTCTATGCTGCGCACGTCATCAACGACATCTGGCGCGAAACCGACGGAGACGCGATTGTCGTAACCGACGTCGGCCAGCATCAGATGTGGGACGCGCAATATTACAAGCACGATCGTCCGCGTTCCCTCATCACCTCCGGCGGACTGGGCACCATGGGATTCGCGCTGCCGGCTGCCATCGGAGCGAAAGTGGCATGCCCGGAAAAAGAAGTCTGGGTGATCGCCGGCGATGGCGGTTTTCAGATGACCAGTCCCGAGCTGGCGACGATTGCGCAGGAACAATTAAAAATTAATATCGCCATCGTGAATAACGGCTATCTGGGCATGGTACGACAATGGCAAGAGGCGTTCTACGACAAGAATTACGAATGCACGCCGCTGCTCAGTCCGGATTTCGTGAAGCTTGCGGGCGCCCATGGTATCCACGGCACACACGTACACCATCGCGCGGAAGTTGTCTCCACGGTCGAAAAAGCACGTCAACATCCGGGTACGTTTCTCATCGATTTCCACGTCGAGCAGGAAGATTCCGTCTATCCCATGATTGCGCCTGGCGCTGCGCTGCATGAAATGATCCGGCGTCCAAAACACAATCCGCTGGTAGAAACAGCCACGGAAGAATAGGAGCCAGGATTTCATGTTGCATACTTTTGTAGCGCTGGTGGAGGACAAAACCGGGTTGCTGGCGCGTGTGGCCTCGCTGTTTCGGCGGCTCAACGTCAACATCATTTCGCTCACCGTTGGCGGCACGGAAACAGCGGGCGTGTCGCGCACAACCATTGTTGCCGAGGCCGCGGAAGATCGCGCGCCGCGCATCATGGCCTCGCTCTACAAGCTGGAGGGCGTTCTGGAAGTCGACGATGTAGGCCGTCACTCCGCGGTGATTCGCGAACTGGCGATGCTGAAAATCGCAGCCGACCAGAACACGCGCTCGGACCTGTTTCAGCTGGCGGAGGTCTTCCGCGCCCGCATCGTCGATCTGGCGCCGGAGTCGCTGATGATGGAGATTACGGGCAGCGCCAGTAAGATCGAAGGACTGGTGCAGATTCTGCTCCAGGGAAACTACCGTATTCTTGAAATGGCGCGCACCGGCCGTATGGCGATGCGTCGCGGTCATCATGCCAGCCGCGTGTTGGAAGCGCTCGGCGACACCACGCCGCGTATCGACCCAAATATACTTGCAGGCACGTCAAAGCACGAAGCCCCCGACCTGCCGGAAGACGAAAACCACGCATAACCTACATAAACGGAGAGAAACGATATGGCGAAGACCTACCACGACGAAGATGCAGACCTGACATTGATTCGGCAGAAGAAGGTGGCCATCATCGGCTACGGCTCCCAGGGACATGCGCATGCGCTCAACTTGAAAGATTCCGGTGTTGAAGTGCGCATCGGATTGCCGGAAGGCAGCAAATCCAAAGCGCGCGCGGAAAAGGCGGGTCTGCAGGTCATGACCACCGCCGATGCCGCAAAATGGGCGGATGTCATCATGGTGCTGACACCGGACCAGACGCAGGGAAAGACCTATGCCGATTCGATCGCGCCGCACATGACGGCGGGCAAAACCCTGATGTTCGCGCACGGATTCAATATTCGCTACGACACCATTCATCCGCCCGCCACCGTAGACGTCAGCATGGTGGCACCCAAAGCGCCCGGCCATCGCGTGCGAGAGGTCTTTGTCGAGGGCGGCGGAACTCCCGGCCTGGTTGCCGTCCATCAGGATGCAAGCGGGCAGGCCCTTGCCCTGGCGCTCTCTTACGCCAAAGGGATTGGCTGCACCCGCGCCGGCGTGATTGAAACCACCTTCAAGGAAGAAACCGAGACCGACCTGTTCGGTGAGCAGGCAGTGCTGTGCGGCGGCGTCAGCGCGCTGATCAAGGCAGCTTTTGAAACCCTGACAGCGGCCGGCTATCAGCCCGAAGTGGCCTATTTTGAGTGCATGCATGAGCTGAAGCTGATCGTCGACTTGATCTACCGCGGCGGGCTGGCCTACATGCGCCACTCCATCTCCGACACTGCGGAATATGGCGATTACACCGCTGGACCGCGCATCGTGACCAGCGAAACCCGAGCCGCGATGAAACAACTGCTGGCCGAAATTCAAGATGGAACGTTCGCGAAAAATTGGCTGAACGAGAATGCAACCGGCCGGAAATGGTTTGAGGAGCAACGCCGGAAAGAAGCGCAGCACTCCATTGAGAAGACTGGCGCTCCTCTGCGCGCCGCCATGCCGTTCCTCGACCCTGTCACCGTGAAAGACGGCGCGGTCGAAGCGGCGGAGAAGCCGGCGCCCTCAACCGTGGGTGCGTAGCGGAATTCGTTTCTATTCCCGGAACCGATGAGGGAGCAATCTACGGAATGCGCCTCATCGGGTTTCTCGCCATGGCGTCAAAAGAGCGAAGTTTTCATCCCTGCTTTAGGTAACGTTTGTAACATAGAGGGATCTATCCTGTGAGCTACCGTTATGGCCTCTCCAACACAGTCGATCGCTGTACCATCCGACCCGCCCCCTGGGGTTTCCGTCCTCCACACCCCAGAACCTGAGGTTCTGGCGGCGCTGCGCCAGGTCCGTCAGTTGGATGGCCTCACGGACGCGGAATACCTGTGGCTGATCCGGCATAGCTGGGAGTTTTCCGCGCCCGCCGGCACACGTCTCTTCAGCGATGGCGACCCTGCGACACACATGACCATTCTGCTCGCCGGTGAGATCCAGGTTCGGCGGCAGCATACGGCGCGCGGAAGCATATTCATCGGGCGATCCGGTCAGATTACGGGCGTGCTTCCCTTCTCTCGTATGAAGACCGTTGGCGGCAGCGGCTACGTTTCCGAAGCGGTCTGGGCGCTGCAGGTTCCCCGCGATCAGTTTCCTGAGATGCTGATCGCCATTCCTTCCATGGGCCAGCGCTGCGTGTCGATCTTGCTGGATCGCGTACGGGAAGTCACACGCCTGGAGCAGCAGGCGGAAAAGTTGAGCGCCCTGGGAAAGTTGGCCGCCAACCTGGCGCATGAGCTGAACAACCCCGCCAGCGCGGCGCAACGGGCAAGCAGCAATTTGATGGAAGAATTGCGCGCCTATGGCAAAGTCAGTTTCGAGGCCGGCAGGCTTTGCCTCTCGAACCAGCAGGAAGAACGCTACATGGAGTGGAATCGCAACATTCGCTGCGCCATGGAGGGACGTTCGAAGCCGCCGAATCCGATGGAAGCGGGCGCACTGGAAGAGCGTCTGACTCGATGGCTGGAACCGCGCAAATTGTCCAATCCGTGGTCGATCGCTCCTGTTTTTGCGGAAGCCGGTGTCGAACCGGAGGAACTGGCGGTTCTGGATACGTTCCTGCATTCCGAGGCTGCCAACGTCGCCGTGACCCACTTTGCTTCAACATTGCGCGCGGAGAGCATGACGGGAGCGATACTTGAATCGACGGCCAGAATCTTCGACCTGATTCGCGCCGTCCAGCAATATTCCCACATGGACCAGGCTCCGCTGCAGGACATTGACCTGGCGCAGTCCCTGGAAAACACGCTGACCATGCTGCATTACCGGCTGCAGCACGTACGAGTCGTGCGCAAATTCGACCCGGACCTGCCGCGCATCACCGCCAACGGAAGCGAATTGAACCAGATATGGATGGCGCTGCTGGAAAATGCTCTGGACGCGATGCAGGACCGGGGAACGATCCGCGTGACCACGCAAAATGCCGGAGACATGGTCCGCGTTGAGATTTGGGATGATGGCCCCGGCATTCCACCGGAGCTGCACAGTCGCATTTTCGAACCGTTTTTTACGACCAAGCCACCCGGCCGAGGCGCTGGGTTGAGCCTCGATACGGTCAATCGCATTCTCGGTCGTTACCGCGGATTTATCGATCTGCAATCGGAACCGGGATCGACCTGCTTCCAGATTAGAATCCCGTGGCAGCAGGCCGGAGCGTATTGAACCCGTTGACCTGGATTACTTTTCGATCTCTACGCCTCGCCAAAAAGCGACATGGTTCTTGATGGCGCGGGCGGCCGGCTTGGGATCCGGGTAATACCAGGCAGCGTCCGAGTTTTCCTGCCCGTCGACCAGGATGGTGTAATACCGCGCCTGCCCCTTCCAGGGACAGGTTGAAATCGTCGAACTGGAGTGAAAGTATTCCCGATCAATCGAATCGTGCGGAAAATACACGTTTCCTTCCACCAGTTGGGTCTTATCGCTTTCCGCCAGTACTTTACCGTTCCACACTGCTTTCGCCATAATTTCGCCCAAGCTCCTTCATCTACAACAATATCAGATGTGTCTTTGTTACCGGGCCTGCAACGCGGCTACGCGATCGCATGGGAAAAACAGGACGCACCCCAAAGCGCATCCTCTTGGACGAACCTTACAGTGGCGCCATGCACCGCCACAGAGGGTTATGGACTACATGCCTCCCGCCTTCTTTACGGAATCGACATGAATGCTGTGATTAGCGGAGTCGACCGTGGCGACAACCTTGACATGGTCGCCATAGTAGTTTTTCACAGCGTCTGTGTTGTCAATCGCCCAGACTTTGTTTTTTGCATCTACGAATACGGGCTTTTGACCGGCCTGCACGCACTTTTTCACGCATTCAGGCGTATGCATGGCTGCGCCACATTTGGAATCGCCGACCCAGCCGGTCAGTTTGTGGGCTTTCGCGGTCTGCGCGCCAGCCAGCGCCGTCACGCTTCCGAGAGCCAGTACAAATGCGATGCGCTTCATTGTTTACTCCTCGAATCATTTGTCCCAGCGAGGGGGGCATTGCTGGACAGATAAGTTGTACTTACATTGCAGGCACATTGGCAAGCACTGCAACCCAATCGAAGCGCCTTCGTGCGGCCCTGTCAAAATCGGCTGATACAGATTTCCATGGCACAGAAGGAAAGGTCGGCTGACGGGTCACTTTGCCCGCTCCTGAATCGACTTGAGCCGGGCATTGAACCTGTCCCGGGCCATCGGATATTTCTCAATCATTTGCGCCGTTTGGCGCATGAATGGAATCCCTGTCTTGGCCGCGTAAGCGTCGTGGAACGCATAAAGCTTCGCGAAAATAAAGATGCCCTCGCCATTGGAATCGAGGTAGAGGTCCGACTTTACGGCGCCGTGGACCACCAGCGAAGCTGCCATTTCCCAGTAGCTGATGACCTGGCGGAAATACGCATTCTCCTGAGTCCCGTACCCCTCAAGGACGGCGAGGAATTCTTCCGGTGTCTTTGGATTGAACTCAAAGACCACCCAATGCCGTGCCTTGCGCAAGACTTCTTCCCGGCGAAGGTCGTACAGCTTCAAAATAATATCGGCATCGTTGTGTGTTGCAATCTGGCTTTCCATCCATCTTCACTTTCTTGCTGGAATCTATTGTACGGGGACGATGTCCGCTGTGTTTCCATCGGACTGTGGCCGCATCGCTAAGCGACTGTGGCTTCTGCTGCTTCCACCGGCTTCGTTTCCGGCTCACGGGCATCGCCAATGCGCGTCTCGTAATGGCAAACCACCGTCTTCACTGGCGCTGCAGGCTGCTCGTCCTTGCTCTTCGTATTGCGACCTTTGCCGCGCTTTTCTTCGGCTGCCGTCTGCTTCTCATTGTTCGGACAGACCAGGTACACACCGGACTTCAGCGACTTCTCCAATAAGTATGCACTGCCGCATTCCGGGCAGGCCTGAGGGACCGGCTTCAAGTTCGAGGTGAAATCGCACTTGGGATAGTTCGTGCATCCGTAGAAGAAATTTCCGCGCCGCGCCTTGCGTTCCGCAATGTCTCCTGTGCCGCAGACCGGACATTTCACGCCAGTCAGGTTCTGCTTGATGTACTTGCATTTCGGGTAGCCGCTGCAACTGACAAACTCGCCATACTGCCCAGTGCGAAGCACCAACTGCAGCCCGCATTTTGGACAGTTTTCTTCCAATGGCACCGCGGGCTTCTGCTGTTGTTTATGCGTCAGCTTGCGAATCGTTTTGCAGGGGGGGTCTTCGCTATATCCCGGACACGCCATGAACTGGCCGAACGGTCCGTTTCGCAATACCATCACCCGTCCGCAGTTTTCGCAGAACTCTTCTTCGGCCTCGGCGCTCTGCGCTTCCGCTGCCTGCAGGTTCGGCTTGGCCTCAAAATTCTCCCGAGTAAACTTGCAGCTCACCTGCTCCACGACCAGCTTGCGATCAGGCGCGGCTGCTTCCGTCAGAGCAGCATCCAGCTCTTTCCTGTTCTTCGCCGTCACAGCTGCAGGAGCAATGCCCGTACCGCCCGTGGTCTTCACCGTCATCGGATAGGCAAGCTTGCTTTCAATCTTCTTGATCGCCTTTCTTGAATCCTTCTGCCATGCAGAGTTGGCAATCGTCACCGGCTTCTTCTTGTCGTAGGCAGAGCACGCGTAGAACGAGCCGAACTTGCCCCACTTCAACACCAGCGGCGCACCGCACTCCGGACATTTCTCCGTCGTAGGATGCTCCATCCGCTTGATGTCTTCCATGTTCTCGTCGGCGACCTTCAATTCTTCCTGAAAATACCCATAGAAGCCGCGCAGCAGGTCGGTCCACTTCTCCGTGCCGTCTTCCACGTCGTCCAGTTCCACTTCCAGCTTGGCGGTATACGCCGGGTCGAAAATGTACGGAAAATTCTTCACCAGCAGATCGTTCACTACCTGACCCAGTTCGGTCGGATAGAACTTGCCGGATCCTTTTGGCGGAACCTTCACCGCATACTCGCGGTCCTGAATCGTACTGATGATCGAGGCATACGTTGAAGGCCGGCCAATCCCGCGCTCTTCCAGTTCTTTCACCAGGGAAGCTTCATTGAAGCGTGGCGGCGGCTCGGTAAAGTGCTGCTCCGGCTTCAGCTGCTTCAGGTTCAGCGCCTGCCCGTCGTTCAACTCCGGCAAGCGGTTGCTCAGCGCTTCATCGTCGGCATCCTTCGTGTCTTTCGCTTCTTCATAAATCTTGAGAAAGCCGTCGAACTTCAGCACCGACCCGGTGACGCGATAGTCGTAGTTGCGGTCGGCTTTGGCAACAATGTCCACCGTCGTCTGATCGAAGACGGCCTGCACCATCTGCGAAGCGACAAACCGCTGCCAGATCAGTTTGTAGAGCTTGTATTGCTCTTCGCTCAGATATCGCTTGATCTCATCCGGCGCCAGTTCCACATTGGTCGGCCGAATCGCTTCGTGTGCATCCTGCGCGTCTTTCTTGCCCTTGAAGACATTGGGGCTCGCCGGTAGGTATTTCTGGCCTAGTTTTTTCCCGATGTAGGCGCGGGCCTCTTCAATGGCATCGGGCGACACGCGTGTCGAATCGGTACGCATATAGGTGATCAAACCTACAGTCCCCTGGCTGCCGACTTCGACGCCTTCATACAAACGCTGCGCCACGCCCATCGTCCGCCGCACATTAAAACCAAGCTTGCGCGACGCATCCTGCTGCAATTTACTGGTGATAAATGGAGCCGTCGGATTCTGGCGGCGTTCCTTCTTTTCCACCGCCCGGACTTTCCATTCCGCTGTCTTCAGCGCCGCAAGGATTGCATCCGTCTCGGCCTGGTTGGGTAGCGAGGGCGCATTCACTGTCTCCACCGTGGACCGTTTGCCATCGATGCCCATGAAGCGCGCGGTAAATTCCTGGCCATCTTTCCCGCCGCTTAAAACAGGCGTCAGCTGCGCATCGAGCGTCCAGTACTCCACCGGCTGAAATGCTTTGATCAGCCGCTCGCGTTCGACAATCAAGCGCACCGCAACCGTTTGCACGCGGCCCGCGGACAAGCCGCGCCGCACCTTGTGCCACAACAACGGAGAAATCTGGTAGCCCACGATGCGGTCCAGCACGCGCCGCGTCTGTTGCGCATCCACCAGCCGAGCATCCACCTGGCCGGCATGTTGAAACGCGGCCTTGACTGCCTTCTGCGTGATCTCGTTAAATGTGACCCGCTGAATGGTCGCCTTGTTGCGAAGCTGCGGCTTTAGCTGCAACTCCAAATGCCACGCGATGGCCTCGCCTTCGCGGTCGGGATCGGGCGCCAGATACACAGCATCCGCGGACGACGCCAGCTTCTTCAACCGGTCGACAACTTTCTCTTTGCCGGGCATCACAATCAGCTCCGGCTCAAACGTGCCGTTTTCCAGGTCTACGCCAATCTTGCTTTTCGGCAGATCCATGATGTGGCCGAGCGAGGCCTCCACGATGAAATCCTTGCCGAGATATTTATTGATCGTCTTCGCCTTTGCAGGGGATTCGACGATGACCAATGACTTTGCCATGCAGTTACACTTTCCTCTTCACGCACAGACTTGCTTTGCGGGTTGTTCAAAAGACGGTTTGGGCCAAATTAGGTAACAAGTGCGAAACTACCACGGTTTCACCGGGCGGCACCAGTGACCCCTATCACCGACTTGACTTCATCTCCCAAAGAAGTCCGGACCAATCAATGGGCGGAAGGTGAAAATCGCGCCTACCGCGACTGCCAAACATGCCTAGAACGTTCTCACGTAGTTCTTGCCCGGCATGGCGCGTACGCGCCCGGCCAACTCCAATTCAAACAGCGCAGTAAAAATCTCCGATGAACTTAATTTGTCTTCCAGCTTCTCGACCAATTCATCCAATTGCAATGCCTGGTCGGGGCGGAGTGCATCGAACACCTGCGCCTGGTCTTCCGGCAGATCGGGCAAATTCGGCTTGCTGAATAACGATGCGGCAGACCCGTCGGAAGATGCAATTCCCTGCCGCTCCTCCACTTCCATGCGGATCTGCGTGGGCAGTTCTTCCCACACGTCTTCCCACGTTGCCACCAGCTTGGCGCCCTGTTTAATCAACGTGTTCGGCCCCCAGGAATTCTTTGAAGTTACGTTGCCGGGCACCGCGAATACCTCGCGATTTTGTTCCAGCGCGCAACGGGCCGTAATGCGCGTGCCGCTGTTTTCGCCGGCCTCAATCACCAACACGCCCACGCTCATCCCGCTCAGGATTCTGTTGCGAATGGGAAAATTCTGCGGCGCCGGAAATGTTCCCATCGGATATTCGCTAAGGATCGCGCCGCCTGCTTCGAGAATCTGCTCCGCCAGCCGCTTGTTCTCCTTGGGATAAATCACGTCGATTCCCGTGCCCCAAACGGCAACGGTTCGCTCGCGCGCTTCCAGTGCGCCGCGATGCGCCGCCGTGTCGACCCCCCGTGCCATGCCGCTTAAAATAATCAAGCCATGCGCGGCCAGATCGCGGGCCAGCATCTCCGCCATGCCTATGCCATACGGAGTAGGATGCCGCGTTCCGACAATCGCAATTCCCGGCTGTGCCAGCAAGGTCTTGTCGCCGCGCAGCCACAATAATGTTGGCGGATCGAAAATCTCGCGCAGGCGCTCCGGATATTCCTCATCCACTGGAGTGATCAGCGCTCCTCCACTCTCCTGCACGCGCTTCCACTCTTTTTCCGCTTCGGCCAGCGACTTGCCGGAAAAAATTTCTTGCGCCGAGGTGGCGGGCAGGCGCAATCCCTCCAACTGCGTCAGCGGCAGACCCAGGACGCCTTGCGCGGTGCCGGTGGCATTCACGGCGCGCCAAATGCGCGTTGGTCCCAGACCGCCGGTCATGGTGAGCGCCAGCCACGCCAGTCGCTCGCCTTCCAACACGGGTAGATCGATTGCAGCGGGGACGCTTTTCGCGCCGTCGGAGGATTTGCTGGATATCTTCATCGTCGCAACAGTGCATCAGTCAAAAATTCTGGGCAGGAACTGCTCCGCCCGAAAATTGGCTCGATGTTGCGAGAGCGTATCCGGGGCTGAGTCGAATGTCAAGCCGAGCGATCTAAGTGCTGCGTATCCTTTGCCTCGTGGAGCACCTGCATCCGCACAAGAAAGTTATCGCCGGCTGTCGACACAAACGCCCAGGTCCGTCCGGAAGAATAGAGCGGAATTGCCGATGTTATGCCTTCCCAGGTCTTTTCCCAGGTTCGATGTACAGGCAGTAACTTCGCGGTTGCTACACTATTCGGTGACATCCCGCCTCCGCATCTCCGCCATTCGCTTCCTCAACCCCGCACCGCTGATGTGGGACTTCGAGCATCCACCGGAGATGGAACGGCTGGCCGAACGCTACAAAGTTCACAGTGCGATGCCGTCCCAGTGTGCCGTAGAGTTGGCCGATGGAACGGCCGATATCGGCCTGATTCCAATCGCGGCCTATGCAACCACACCGGGGCTGGCCATCCTTCCGGGCTGCACCGTGGCCTCGCTCGACCGTGTCCGCTCCATCATCCTCGTGGTCAAGCATCCGGATGGAATCAGCGCAGTGAGACGGGTCGCTGCCGATACTGCCTCGCGGACTTCCAATGCCTACGCACAAATTATTTTTCGAAAGTTCCTCGGAACTGATCCGGAGTTCATCCCTCACCCGCCCGATTTAGACGCCATGCTGGAAAACTGCGACGCGGCCATCCTGATTGGCGATCCGGCACTCCTGGCGCTGGAAGATCAGGTCTCCCGGTTGGCGCGCACAGGCCAGCGCCTGGAGTATCTCGATCTTGCGCATGTGTGGAAGCAGCATACCGGCACGCCATGGGTCTCGGCCGTCTGGGCTGTGCGGCCGGAAGCGGTTGCTACCTCCGGTCACGCCGCCGGTGACGTAGTCCGGGATTTCATCCGATCGCGCGATCACGGCATGGCCCACATTGAGGACCTTGTCCGCGAATGGGCTCCACGCATCGCGGTCCCCGCGGCAACCATTCGGACCTATCTTTCAACCAACATTCATTACGTGCTGGATGAAGACTGTCTGGCGGGGATGGAACTTTTCTTTCGTTACGCTGCGGAAAGCGGCGTGTTGCCGCAGGCGCCTCCGCTACGCTGGCTCGAGTAGCGTTGCTGTAGAAGACCCGTTCCTTGAACATCCTGCCGCGTACGCAAAAAAATTCATTTGCGAGGTGCATCATGAGTCCCAGCCGACGCAGCTTTCTCAAACAGGCAGGTTCCGCGGCCATGCTCGGCGCCTTCTCCGGCGAGGCGATTGCCGGCATCACCCCGCCTGTATCGCTGGCGCGCCAGAGTGAAACGGACCCGACAAATCCGCCCTCGTCCGGCGGCAGGAAAATCGGCTACTGCATTGTCGGACTGGGGCGCATCTCCATGAACGAATTTATGCCTGGCGTGAAGATCGCGAAGCAATCGAAGATTGTCGCGCTGGTCAGCGGCCACCGCGACAAGGCAGAACGCATGGCCGACGAGTATGGTGTTCCGCACAACGCGATTTACAACTACGAGAACTACGAGTCGATTCGCAATAATTCCGCCATCGACGCCGTCTACATTGCCCTGCCCAACGGCATGCACGCCGAGTACACGGTTCGCGCCGCGAATGCAGGCAAGCATGTGCTCTGCGAAAAGCCGATGGCGAATTCCGTAAAGGAATGCGAGCAGATGATTTCCGCCTGCAAGCACGCCGAACGCAAGTTGATGATCGCGTATCGCTGCCAGTATGAGCCGACGAATTTGAAGGCGATCGAGTTGCTGCGTCAAGGCTACGCGGGGAAAATTCAGATCGTGACCAGCTCGAACGGCCTTAACATCGCTCCGGGCGAATGGCGTTTGAATAAGAAGATGGCGGGAGGCGGCCCGTTGGTAGATGTCGGCATTTATTCCATTCAGGCGACGCGCTATCTTACCGGCGAGGAGCCCCTGGTTGTCGAAGCCTTCTCCTCCGTCGTCGACCATGACGGCCGCTTCACCGAAGTGGAGGAAAACCTGGTCTGGAGTTTTCGCTTTCCCAGCGGCGTGCTCGCCCATTGTGCCACCAGCTACGGCACCAACTTTCTTGGCGGCTTCGCACGTGTTATCGGTTCGGCAGGAATGCTGGAGTTGAACCCAGCCTTTGGCTATCAAGGATTGCAATTGACCGGCAAGGCACAGGGGAAACCGCCGCTTGACGTCGCATTCGACAATCCATCCCCGCGTCAGTTTGCCACCGAGGCGGATCATTTCTCCGACTGCATTCTCGAAAACAAAGGGCCGAAAACCGACGGCGAAGAAGGCCTGCGGGATGAACGGATTATCACGGCAATCTACAAATCTTGCGCCGATGGCAAACCCGTGAAGCTGACCGCATAAGCGTCAAGGAGTCCGATAAATCTTCGTCTGGCTCTCAGGATTTTTCCCAATAGCCGTGATCGCGGAGGAAGTAGCTCTGGTTGCCGGAGTTGAGCGCCGTTTTCAAAAACATTTTTGCAATGTGCAGGTGACCCATCTTTTGAAAGCGGCGATTCGAGGTCATGACCTCGCCGGGAATTACAGCAAATCGCCGCCGGGCAACCTGCTTGCTCAGCAGATAATCTTCGGCATAGAGCGCGAGCTCGTTAAATCCTCCAAGCTTTTCGAACTCCTGCCGGTCGAACATCATGAACATCCCGGTAGCAAAGGGCGCGACCCAGCGCGACGCCTTCTGCACCAGATTGTTGGCCCCGTACAGCAGCCGATCAGCGGCGCTCCCGTCGATGCAAACGATGTTGGTCGTCAGGCAATGCAAATGACGCTTCTGCATGGTGGTTACTGCGCGGCGCAGCAGCGTTGGGTCCCGCAGCTCTACATCCGCGTCAAGAAAAAGCACATAAGGTGTGGCAGCGCGATGCGCGCCTGCGTTGCGGCCCACAGCAGGCAGACCGCCGGGGATGACTTCGACGGGAAACTTCGCGGGAAACGACCGCGCAATCTCCGCTGTGCCGTCGGTGGAGTTGGCATCAGCAACGAAGACTCTGGTATCCGGCAAGTGCAGGTAATCCTGCCGATTCAAACAGGTCAGCAGCCTCGGGAGCGACTGGCTCTCGTTCCGGGCTGGGATAATGATAGTGAGTTCCGCCGGCATAGGTTTGGATCTCCACGCCTTGCTGGTTGATAGTCAGAAAAGTGGCGCGTGCATCGACCCACGAGCCAGAATTGTAATACTCCACGCCATCGCAGACCAGCGACAACGCAGCATGGGTGTGCCCACAAAAAACGCGTTCGCATTTTCCGGTGCGAGCGTAGTGGATCGCTCCCCGTGCCACCTTGTCCGACAGCAGCAGCCAGCGGGTATTCATGCGGTCCAGAAAGCGAGAGACGCATTTGGTGCGTGAGTCCACTTTCTGGATCTTCAAAAAGATTCGCTCGCCCAATCGGGTAATCGGCAGATTCTTCTTGATGAATCCATCGAACTGATGACCATGCATGGCCAGGTGCCGCTTGCCTTCGTACTCCCACACATATCGCTGATAGACGGGAACGCCGACCAGGTGAGACATCAGGTTCGCGAGTCCAGTATCGTGGTTGCCCTCCACCCAGACAACCTCCACCTGGCGCTTGGGATTGGAAAGCTTGCGGATATAGGAGAGGAACTTCCAGTGCTCGCTGGTGAGCCGGCGAAAATTGAGATCGGAAAATATATCGCCCAGCAGCACCAGTCGCCGGTAGCTGTACGACTGCAGCACGTCCAGCGCGTCCTGCGCCCGGCTCAGTTCGGACCCCAGGTGGATGTCCGACAAGATCAGCGTGTCGTAGGTGGCCCCAATCATGCCCTAGTTATGCAGCATTTCTTAGTGGAGCATGATAAGCAAATGATGAAAAATCGGTGAATTGTGACGGCGGGAATCAGCGAAGTTCCATCCATGGAATTTGTTTCCGCCGCGTTGCACCTTCATTCTGTCTGGCACATCTAAAGGACATATGGAATTTCGACATCTAGGACGCTCAGGATTGAAGGTGTCGGCGCTCTGCTTTGGCACAGGGACGTTTGGCGGAGGCAGCGAATTTTTCAAAGCGTGGGGCGAAACCGACGGTCAAGAGGCCACGCGCCTGGTCGATATTTGCCTGGATGCAGGCGTAAATCTATTCGACACGGCGGACATTTATTCCCAAGGCATGTCCGAAGAAATTCTTGGCAAGGCCATTGCCGGACGGCGCGACAAGGTGCTGATCTCCACCAAGGCGACCTTCCCCATGGGCGACGGGCCGAACGATCTTGGCTCCTCGAGATATCACTTGTTGCATGCGTGCGAAGCAAGCTTGAAGCGCCTCGGAACCGACTATATCGACATCTATCACCTGCATGGTTTCGATGCGCTGACGCCGGTGGAAGAAACGCTGGATACGCTGAACACGCTGGTGCAGAGCGGCAAGGTCCGATATATTGCGTGCTCGAATTTTTCCGGATGGCACTTGATGAAGTCGCTGGCTGTTTCGGAAAAATACGGCTGGTCGCGCTACGTGGGGCACCAGGTGTACTACTCGCTGATTGGCCGCGACTATGAGCAGGAGCTGATGCCGCTGGGCGTCGATCAAGGCGTGGGCGCAATCGTCTGGAGCCCGCTGGGATGGGGACGATTGACTGGAAAGATTCGCCGCGGACAACCGCTGCCTGCCGTCAGCAGACTGCACAAGACCGCGGAACAAGGGCCGCCGGTGAATGATGCGTATTTATATAGCGTGGTGGATGCGCTGGACGCGGTCGCCAAGGAGACAGGAAAGTCTGTACCGCAAATCGCGCTGAACTGGCTGCTGCAGCGGCCCACGGTTTCTACCGTGATTATGGGCGCCAGAAATGAGGAGCAGTTGCGGCAGAACCTGGCAGCGGCTGGCTGGAACCTGACTGCGGAGCAAGTGGCGAAGCTGGATGCCGCCAGCAACACAACTCCTGCCTATCCGTACTGGCATCAGCGTCAGTTTTCGGAGAGAAATCCATCGCCCGTGCCTGTGTCGAAGTAGCCCGGACAAGCAGCAGGTTCGTGGCGTGGTCGCGGCGTTTGACCGGGCGCGAGCCCAATGGCCCGTCAGCACTCCCAGCGCAGCAGACAAGTGCCCACGGTATATCCCGCGCCGACAGAAGCCAGCAGAACCAAGTCTCCCTTATGCAGCTTGTTTTCTTCTCTCGCGGTCTGCATGGCCAGGGGAATGGTGCCGGCGGTGGTGTTGCCGAAGCGGTCGATGTTGATGATGACGCGCTCCGGCGCAATCCCCAGCCGCTCCGCAGTGGACACGATAATGCGCTTGTTCGCCTGGTGCGGAATAAAGCAGTCCAGGTCGCTGCCGTGAAAGCCATTGCGTTCCAACAGGACCTCGGTTGCTTCCGACATTTTCCGCACGGCGAATTTGTACACGGCCTGCCCATCCTGATGCACGACATGCATGTTTTTGGCAACGGTTTCCGCGGTCGGCGGATGCAGGCTGCCGCCGCCCGGCATATATAACGAATTTGCCCCGGAGCCATCGATTTCGTGCAGATAATCGATCATCCCGACTTCGCCTTCTTCCGCCGGTTCCAGCAGGACCGCGCCCGCGCCGTCGCCGAAAATAATGCAGGTCGAACGGTCTTTGTAATCGATGATCGACGACATGACATCCGCGCCAATCACCATTACCTTCTTGTGCGCGCCAGACTCGATCAGCTTTGCTCCCACCTGCAGCGCGTACACGAACGCGCAGCAGGCCGCGGAAATATCGAAACCCCAGACTCCATGCGCTCCCAGCTTGTTCTGCACCAGGCAGGCGGTGGCAGGAAAAAGCATGTCGGGAGTCACCGTCGCAACGATGATGGCTTCCAGTTCGCTGGGCTCGATGCCACGCTCGGCGAGACAGTTGCGGGCAGCCTCCACCGCTAAGTCGCTGGTCGCCACGCCTGGATCGACCAAATGACGCGTGCGGATACCCGTCCGTTCCACAATCCATTGGTCGTTGGTGTCGACCATTTTTTCCAGGTCGGCATTGGTCAACAGACGGGGCGGAACATAGGTACCAAGCGCGCTGATTTTTGCCCGGTGCAACGACCGAGGACGAAGATCAAATTTCAATGGATTGGCCTCGAAAATTCTTTTCTATGTGCGCGGGGATTGCCTGCATAAGGCTGGTCGAAGTGCTCTGCTTCTCGCGCCGGGTACCCTACTGCACACGCATGGGCCCGTTGCCGTTGCTTCCTTCCGGACCTGGCGGGGTTGGCGGGATTGCGTCGCGTAGGACCCGGCACAAGTTCGATGATATCACCGCTGGATGCCCGTCGAGGGCCCCCAGTCTTTTGCCTGGCATTGGTAGAATGGAAGGTGTGAACAGTCTGGAAATCAACACGGCGCCAACCATCCCAAGCGAACAGGTTTCGCGTCCCAGGGTCGGCTTTGTCAGCCTGGGCTGTCCGAAAAACCTGGTCGACAGCGAAGTGATGATGGGGATTTTGGCCCAGGCGGGCGCGACCATCACTGCGGATGCGGCAACCGCGGATGTGCTGGTGGTGAACACCTGCTCCTTTATCGATAAGGCGAAGCGGGAATCCGTCGACACCATCCTGGAAATGGCGCAACACAAGACCGGCGGCAACGCCAGGCGTCTGGTCGTGGCCGGCTGCATGGTCGAACGCTATCGCGACGAAATTCAGAAGAATATTCCCGAGGTCGATGCGGTCGTCGGCACCGGCGAGCTGGAACAAATCCTTGCCGCAGCGGGCCTGTCTGCTCCGCAGGCAGCGTTCGACTCCGCTGCTCCCGGCGCTCCATTGTCGGCCTCACCCTTTCGCATTCTGACCGTTGCCGAAGCGAACATCGCACATCGCGCAGAAGGCAATCACCGCGAGGCACAAGGGCGTTTTTCCCGTGAAAACTGGGACGGCGCCATCTCCAGCCTGCCGAATTATCTCTACAACGAGAACACGCCGCGGCTTCGCACCACGGCGCGCAGTTCCGCCTACGTCAAAATCGCGGAAGGCTGCGACCATCCCTGCGGCTTCTGTATCATTCCGCAGCTTCGCGGGAAATTTCGCTCGCGCCGGTTTGAATCGGTGGTTGCCGAAGTGGAACGCCTGGTCTCCGAAGGCGTGCAGGAAGTCACCTTGATCGGGCAGGACACCACCTGCTACGGCGAGGACTTCGGCATGAAAGACGGTCTGGCACAGTTGCTGGATCGCCTGGCGCAAATTGAAGGTCTGCGCTGGCTGCGCTTTCTCTATGCCTACCCCAACAAAGTGACTCCGAGGCTGCTGGATACGATGGCCCGGCACAAGAACATCTGCAAATATCTGGATGTCCCGTTACAACATGCGGCGCCCAACGTGCTGAAGCGCATGAAGCGCGGCGGCGGCGCGGACATCTTCCTGAAAATGATCGAGCGGGTTCGCGCGACGATGCCGGAAATCACCCTGCGGACCTCTCTTATCACCGGCTTTCCCGGCGAAACCGACGCTGACTTTGAGCTGCTGTTGCACTTTGTTCGTGAAGCGCGGTTCGACTGGCTGGGTGTGTTCGAGTATTCCGATGAAGAAGGTTCTGCCGCCTATGCACTCGACGGAAAAGTTCCCCGACGGACCATCGGCACGCGGCAGCGCAAGCTGATGCGAAACCAATTGCAGATCAGCCGCAAGGCACGCACAGCCCAGGTGGGCCGCAGTTTCGACGTTCTCGTGGAGGGCGAAAGCGAGGAAACGCCGCTGCTATGGCAGGGCCGCGCGGCGATGCATGCTCCCGAGATCGACGGAAAAATTCTGATCAACGACTTTGGACCGTGCCCGTCGCTGCAACCGGGAGAGTTCCACCACTGTGAGATTACCGCTGCCCACGATTACGACCTGATCGCTCGCGTCGTGGTCTAAGACGAAACGCAGTCGCTTCGATATGTAACTCATACGGTTACATTGTGAGATTCTTGATGGCGAAAGAGAAAAGTACGAAATCATCGGCTCTGCGGTGTCCTACCTGCGGCACGCTGGTGCTGCGAGACGACGAAGATTTTCCGTTTTGCAGCGATCGCTGCCGCATCATCGACCTGGGCAAGTGGGCCAGCGGCGCCTATCGCATCTCCTCTCCCATCCTGGACCCGGAAGTCCTGGAAGGCCTGGATGAGAGACACCGCGGTGGGCATAACTCCGGCGAAGATGAATAGATGACCAAAAAAAGGACCGCCTGGGCCTGGGTGTTGGCAACTTTTTTCGGTATAGGATTCATGCGCCCAGCGCCGGGGACGTGGGGCTCCGCGGCGGGTTTGCTGCTGTGGCTTGCGGCTGCGCACTGGCTGCACCCTACCCCGATGCACCTGGCGCTCGGCACCACCGTCGCAGCGCTGATCGTGTTCCTCGTCGGCATTCCAGCTTCCAGCATTGTCGCGCGAGAGGCAGCCACGGAAGATCCCAGCTTCGTCGTGCTGGACGAAGTGGCAGGTCAGTGGGTCGCGCTGATCGCGGCAACCACTCGGCCGTGGGAATGGCTGCTGGCATTTCTGTTGTTCCGTGTTTTCGATATCCTGAAACCGTCCCCGGCCCGCCAGTTTGACAGGATGCATAGCGGGTTCGGCATCATGATGGATGACGTGGCTGCAGGGGGCTATGCCCTGGGAATCCTGTGGCTGGCCAGACTTTTTTCCACCGGCGGGCGGTTCTAGAGGTAGAACCAGGAATAAGATGGCCTGTTGCGCATCGTTCATGACCGCTGTAACCTGCCCGCCCCCGCGTATGAAGATCGCGTGCGCCGGAGATCCGGCTGCGGGTCGCGTCGACTTCTCGGACATGGCTCCGGGATAGGTACTTCCTGGTGTTGCTCTACAGCGTGGGAGCGCGATGGAAATGAAATTTGGAATTCACTCGACGGAAACCGCGCCGCAGATTACGGCGATCGCTCCGCCGGCGGCATTGCCCGGCGGCGAAGTGGAAGTGCATGGCCACAGACTGGCGACGCCGGCGTATCGCCAGCCGACGGCAATGATCGGGGAGCAACCGTCTCCGGTCACCATGAGCCATTCCTCCAGGGTCCTGCTGCATGTTCCCGACGGCGCCATTTCCGGCAATGTCCAGCTGCGTGTCGACGGACACACCAGCAATGTCATGCCATTGTCGGTGGGAGTCGCGATTGCGGAGGACATGGACCCTGTTGCCAATCCGGTGGTGGATCTGGAGAGCAATATTTATGTCGCATGTTCCGGCGCGCGCGGCCAGCAAGCTCCGGTGTCGGTCTTTCAGATCGATGTCGAATACCAGGCCCGTCCGTTTGCCACCGGCATCCTGAATGCCACCGGCCTGGCGCTCGACGCCGATGGAAATCTCTACGTGTCTTCACGGCACGAAGGCACCGTCTACCGTGTCACCCCCAGCGGAGCAAAATCCGTGTTTGCCGAAGGCATGGGAGTTGCGACCGGCCTGGCCTTCGACCGGGATGGGTTTCTCTATGTGGGCGACCGCAGCGGGACCATCTTCAAGATTTCTCAAACTCGACAGGTCTTCGTTTTCGCCACGCTGGAACCAAGCGTCTCGGCCTACCATCTGGCCTTCAACAACAGCGGAACGCTCTTGGTCAGCGGACCCACAACCTCCTCGAATGAATCGATCCACGCCATTGAGCCGAACGGAGAAATTTCCAGCTTTTACACCGGACTGGGCCGTCCCCAGGGCATGGCATTCGATGTGGACGACAACCTCTATGTGGCGGTATCGCTGCACGGCCGTCGTGGCGTGGCAAAAATCACCCCCAAACGCGAAGCGTCGCTGGTCATTTCCGGCTCTGGCATCGTCGGCTTGGCGTTTCTGCCCGAAGGCGACGCCGCCGTGGCCACTCGCGATACCGTATATCATGTGGGATTAGACGTCGTTGGACGGTTATTGCACTGAAAGCTGTTTAGTGCGGATGCCAGTGTGGCGAGTCCATCGGACGAAGTCCTGCGGAGAGACGAACCCCACGTTCTCCATGCTTCCCGACGATTTCGCTGGGCACACTATGCATTCCGTCGCAAACTCTGCTCTCGTTGTGGTCTGAAGTTTGTCGATTGCTGTCTTAGGTTTCGCACTGGATTCACTTCTCGTTCACACCCATGCTCGCAGAAATCATTGCCGTCGGCTCGGAGCTTCTGACCCCTTTCCGTCAGGACACGAACTCGTTGTTTGTGACCGAGCATCTGAACTCGCTCGGCGTCAGCGTCGTATTCAAAACCATTGTCGGGGACCGCAAGCCGCACGTAGCGCAGGCAGTTTCTCTTGCCCTGGGCCGTGCCGATATTGTCTGCGTGATGGGCGGTCTTGGGCCGACGGAAGACGATCTGACTCGCGAAGCAGTCGCGCAAGCATTAGGAGTGCGGGTGCGCCGCAATGGCGATCTGCTGGCTGCACTCTACAAGCGTTTCGCAGAGCGCCGCATCACCATGCCCGGCAACAACTCCAAGCAAGCCGACCTGATCGACGGCGCGGAGATCTTGCCCAACGCCAATGGCACCGCGCCCGGCCAGTGGATCGACACGGTCGTCGGCGAACACCGCAAACTGGTCATCCTTCTGCCTGGGCCGCCGATGGAACTGAAGGCAATGTTTACCGCCGAATGCCTGCCGCGTCTGCGAGAATCGCTGCCGCTCCGTCACATCGCGCGACGCGTTCTGAAGATCGCCATGCTGCCCGAATCCGAAGTCGATGCGCGCGTCGCTCCCATCTATACCCGCTTCAACGATGTCGAGACGACCATTCTGGCGCATGCCGGCGAAATCCAGTTGCACTTGGTATGCACAAAGGCAATTCTCGAAGTGGCCCAGGGTCGCGTGAACGAATTGGCCAGCCGTATCGAGGAGGAGATGGAGGACGCGATCTTCTCTTCCCATGGCGAATCGCTGGAGCAAATCGTTCTCTACTATCTTGAAATTCGTGGGGCCACCGTCGCCGTCGCGGAAAGCTGCACCGGGGGCTTGCTGGCGCAGCGCATGACCAGCATCAGCGGCAGCTCTCGCTCCTTTCTTGGCGGAGCGGTGGTGTATTCCGACGATCTGAAGATTGAATTCGCCGATGTTCCGGAAGAGTTGCTGGAAGAAAAGGGCGCCGTCAGTCGTGACGTTGCCGAAGCGCTGGCCCACGGGATCCGCCGCCGCGCCCAGTCCACCATCGGCGTCGGCATCACCGGCATCGCCGGCCCCGCCGGAGGCACCGAGGCCAAACCGGTCGGCCTGGTCTACATCGCGCTCGACGATGGAAAAGAAATCAATGTATGCGAGCGGAATTTCCGCGGAGATCGCGAGCGCGTGCGTTGGCTGGCCAGCCAGCAGGCCCTCGATATGATACGCCGCAAGTTCATGTAATCTGGGCCGGAAGTTCATCTCCAATCAAGCGCCCCCGCTGCTACACTCGAAAAGTACTCTCATGACAGTCGATACGATTGCAGCAGCGATTGCGTACTTGTTAGGATCGATTCCCTTCGGCTATTTGCTGGTATGGCTGTTCCGGAAGGAAGACATCCGTGAGACCGGCAGCGGCAACATCGGAGCCACCAATGTGCTGCGCACCGGTTCTCGATGGCTGGGTGTTCTTACCCTGGTGCTCGACATCGGCAAAGGATTTCTGGCGGTTGAGATCGCGCGACATCTGACGACCGGCCATCATGCCGTGGAAGCCGGGTCCATCGCAGCCGTGTTCGCCGTCATCGGACATGTTTTTACCGTTTGGCTCCACGGCAAAGGCGGCAAAGGAGTGGCCACGGCACTGGGAGTGTTTCTGGCGCTCGCGACTCTGCCCGCGGTCTGCTCCTTAATTGTCTTTATTGTCTTCACCCTGCTGACGCGCTATGTGTCCCTGGCTTCCATGTTGGCGGCGGCGTCCTTTCCCGTGTGGGTCTGGCTGGGGGAGCATTTTTTCCGCATCGACTACGGCACCGGGGCCATCTTTATTGCCAGTACGGTCCTCGTCCCCGCGGTAATTCTCATCAAACATCGTAAGAACATCGATCGCTTGCTGCATGGGACCGAATATCGATTCGGTAGCAAAGAAAGTGACCCTGCATGAGCCGCATTGCTGTCGTTGGAGCAGGATCGTGGGGAACAGCGCTGGCGCTGGTGCTGGCGCGACGCGGCGGCCACAGCATCACCCTGTGGTCCCACACCCGCCTGGTCGCCGACGCGATCCGGCAAACACGCGAAAACAGCATTTACCTGCCCGGACTTTCCATCCCTGATTCTGTCGCCATCACTACCGACCTGCAAGAAGCGGTCCACCACGCGGAAATTCTGATCCTGGTGGTCCCGTCGGAGTATTTGCGCAGCATCTACTGCACCATGGCCCCGCTGCTCAGCAGCGATCAGATCATCGTGAACGCAACCAAGGGAATCGAGGATGGGACCTACCTGCGCATGACCCAGGTGTTGGGAGAGGTCCTCGCCCACCATGGCTTGCGGCTGCCCTGCGGCGTTCTCAGCGGACCCTCGTTTGCCCAGGAAGTCGGCGCCGGCAGCCCGACGGCCATCACGATTGCGTCCTGCGATCCGGCGATTGCCACCCGCGTGCAGGAAGAATTTTCCAGTCCCTCGTTGCGCCTGTATACCAACGACGATGTGGTGGGCGTCGAGCTGGGCGGTGCCCTGAAAAACGTCATCGCTATCGCCGCGGGCGCCACCTATGGCCTGGGACTGGGCCATAACAGCGTGGCTGCGCTCATCACGCGCGGGATTGCCGAGATTACGCGCCTGGCGGTCGCCTGCGGCGGTCGCCGGGAAACCCTTGCCGGCCTGTCGGGGCTTGGGGACCTGGTGCTGACCTGCACTGGAGCCTTGTCCCGCAATCGCTATGTTGGCCTGGAGTTGGGAAGCGGTCGCTGCCTGAAAGAAATCCTTGCCGATATGCATGGCCGGGTGGCGGAAGGGATCCGCACCACCGATGCGGCGCTGGGCGTCGCCCGCGGCATGGGTGTCGAGATGCCCATTACTGAACAGGTGGCCGCCGTCTTGCACGAACGCATCTCCGCCAAGGAGGCGATGCGGGAGCTGATGTCACGACCGGGCCGGGATGAGTCATCTCGCTGAGATTAAACGAAATATCCTTTGGTTTCGCGACTGCAAACATACCGCTTTGCCAACGAAAGCGAGAGCACCGGCAGGGCACGAAGGATGCCCCCGAAAGTTTCGCTGTTTTATTTCCACATTTCGTGCATCCCAAGGTAATATCGTTGAAAGGTAAGATGGTTACCTAAAGGTATGCCCCCGATCCTACATCACGGGAACCGCAGCCAAATCAAACGCAATCCGCGTCTCTGGGTCCTCTATCTCACGCTGCTGCTTCCCGCCGCGGCCGGTGGCCTGTCGATTGTGTTGGCCGCGGATGCCTTCTCGTCGCCTGCCTGGAGCGACAGGATCATTAAATTGCTGCTGGCTACGCTCGCCGCGGGCATGTCCGTCAAATGCTGGTTCGTTACATGGGAGTTTGCACGCGACATGCGCCAGTTCCTGGAAACGATGCAGGCAATTAAACGAGGGGAATTCGTCTTACGCACCGGTCATGCCGGTCTGCCGGAAATCGAGGACCTTGCCCGCGAACTGAGCGGAATGAACGAAAGCCCCGACACTTCCCTGGCGAAATGGATCCTGCTTTCGCGCGATCATCATGCCATCTTTGTTCGTCTGGTCGAGGCGATGTCCGCTTCGATGGGCACCAAGAGCTTTTACGCACGTGGACACTCTGGGCGCGTGTCCGAGTATTCCACGCTTATCTGCGCGGAGCTGGGCCTGTCGGCCGAGGAAAGCATGCGGATCCGTCTGTCTGCCCTGCTGCATGATATCGGCAAGATCGGCATGGACCAGCAAATCCTGACCAAACCCGGCGTCTTGACTCCCGAGGAATTTGCCATCCTGAAGACCCACACCACGCGTGGTGCGGAGATGCTTCGCCCGGTGCCTGAGTTTGCCGACCTGCTCCCCGGCGTGGAACTGCACCATGAATCGATGGACGGCTCCGGCTATCCGTACGGCCTGAAAGGCGACCAAATCCCCTTGATGGCACGCGTCATCGCGGTGGCGGATACGTTCGACGCGATGACCCATAACCGCGCCTACCAGGACGCAATGGACGGCGCGTATGTCGTTCGGATCATCCGCACCATGGCCGGCAGGAAATTCGATGCGCAGGCCGTCGAAGCGTTTTGCCGCGCTTACGCCGCTGGACGTATCGTGCTGCCGAAACGGCATGGCGAGCAGCCCGAACCAAGATCGCCGCGGGTCGCGGAACCTCCCCGGACGCCAGTCCGTGTTTTGCCCGATGAGCCTCTTCCGTCGCCTTCGCTGGTTACAGCGGGAGGGGTTGATACACTGAAGGTGTAGCGCTTCCAACACCCCATGCTGTCACTCTTCAACACCCCAGAACAAAAGCCCGGCCTGATGGACCGCATGAAGCAGGCGGTCGCGCGCACGCGCACCGGTCTACAGGAACGAATGGACGACCTGCTCAGCCTGGCGCGTCCGGTGGATGAAACCGCGCTGGAGGAGTTGGAGGGCACGCTGATTGTCTCCGACATCGGCGTCGCCACCTCGCAGGAAATCATCAATCAGCTTCGTCAACAAGCCTCTCGTCAGCAAATTCGCGATGGGGCCGAATTGCGCCATCTGCTGAAGACGGAAATGCTGCGCATTTTGGATTCCGTTCCGTCGGGTCAACGCACAGTCGCTGCAAAACCGGAAGTGATTCTGATGGTGGGTGTCAACGGCACCGGCAAAACGACAACCACAGGGAAGTTGGCTGCCTATTTCCGCGAACAGGGAAAATCTGTTCTGTTGTGTGCGGCCGACACGTTTCGCGCGGCTGCCATCGAGCAACTCGAGGTATGGGGCCGGCGGGCGGGCGTGGAAATCATCCGCACGCGCCAGGGCGGCGACCCTTCGGCGGCACTCTACGACGCGCTGCGGGCCGCGCAGACGCGCGGCATCGATGTGCTGATCGTCGACACCGCCGGCCGTCTGCACACGAAGAACAATCTGATGGCGGAGCTGGAGAAAATTCGCCGCACCGCGCAGCGCTTTTCCGCAGACGCTCCGCACGAAACCCTGCTGGTCATGGACGCGACGACAGGACAAAATGGCCTGCAACAGGCGCGGCTGTTTACCGAGGCCGCCGCGGTTTCCGGCATTGTGCTCACCAAGCTGGACGGCACCGCGAAAGGCGGCATCGTCATTGCCATTGCGCGTGAGTTGCGGCTGCCCGTGCGCTTTGTCGGAATTGGAGAGCAAATGGGAGACTTGATTCCTTTCGACAGCAACGCGTTTGTCGATTCACTGCTGGAAGGCTGAAGACGCGCCTGCTGCTCAAAACAGCGTAAAGTATGCTGCAGCATCTCATCCATCAAAAGGTCTAGAGGAAAATGACACCTACGGAATCGAACTCGGATGAAGTTTGGATGGAACGGGCGCTGGCGCTGGCCGAGGCATCGGTCGGGCTGGCCTCGCCCAATCCCGCCACCGGGTGTGTGCTGGTCAAAGACGGCGTAGTGGTGGGCGAAGGGTTTCATTCCTACGCCGACAAGGACCACGCCGAGATTGTCGCGTTAAAGCAGGCCGGCGCGGAAGCGCGCGGCGCCACCGCCTATGTGACCCTGGAGCCGTGCAGCCATCATGGCCGCACTCCGCCCTGTGCCGACGCGCTGATCAAGGCCGGCGTAGCGCGAGTGGTCACCGCCGCGCGCGATCCGAATCCCCAGGTCAGCGGTCGCGGTCTCGACCGTCTGCAGGCAGCGGGAGTTTCACTCACCATCGGCGTGAAAGAAGCGGCTGCGCGCCGCATCAACGAAGCGTTTGCCAAGTTCATTCGCACCCATCGCCCGTTCGTCACCATGAAGGCTGGGATGACGCTGGACGGTCGCATTGCGCCTCCGCCCAGTAAGGACCACATTCCTTCCGGTTCCACGCACTGGATCACCGGCGACCGTTCCCGCGAAGTGGTGCAGGAGTTGCGCCATGCCGCCGACGCCATCCTGACCGGGATTGGAACCATTCTCAACGACGATCCGCTGTTGACCGACCGCAGCGGCAGGCAGCGGCGAAGGCCGTTTCTGCGTGTGGTGCTGGATTCTTCGCTGCGCCTTTCTGTCGACTCGCGACTGGTCCGCACCGCCAGCCAGGATGTCCTTGTATTCCACACACAACCTTCCGCCAGACGCGCCCAGGCATTGGAGGAACGGGGTGTTCGCGTGGAGCAGCTGGAACCCGATCCGCTCACCGGTCGCGTTCCCATGCGGGCCGTGATGGAACGGCTCGCGGAAATGGAAATGGTCAGCGTGATGCTGGAGGGGGGTCCGCAGATCAACGCCTCCGCGCTGGCGGCGCAGATCGTCGACAAACTTTTTCTGTTCTACGCGCCTGCGATTTACGGAGACGCCGCGGTCCCGGTGGTCCGCTCCCTCGAGCCGAACACCTACTTCGCCACACGGTTGGGAAGCTATCAGCTCCATGAACTGGGAGAAGATTTTGCCGTCGAGGGATATCTTCATAATCCCTGGGAAAGTGCGTAGCCTGGCGGCGTAACCTCGCATCCGGCGTTGACTCCAGAAAGGACCTGCAATGTTTACCGGCTTGATTGAAACCACAGGCACGATCCGTTCCCTGGAAGAGTGGCACGGCGTCATGCGTCTCACCGTTGCGGGTCCCGCGTCCCTGGTGCGGCGACTGCATCCCGGCGACAGCGTGGCCGTCAGCGGTATCTGCCTGACAGCGGTCGATATCACCCCGGAAAGCAGTCTCTTCGTGGCCGACCTGGCTGCCGAAACCATTGCCCGCACTTCCCTGTCGCGGCTTCATTCCGGATCGATTGTGAACCTGGAACTGCCTACAGAGGCGGGCACGCCGCTGGGCGGTCATATCGTGCAGGGCCATGTGGATGGCGTGGGCGCCGTCCAGTCTTTGCGGCCGCTCGTCGCCGGTGCGCAATCGTCCGCAACGGACTGGTGGCTGTGCCTGACCATCCCCGAAGAGTGCGCGCGGTATGTCGTGGAGAAAGGCTCGATTGCAATCGACGGCATCAGCCTCACGGTGGCTCGCGTTACAGGAACGGCCGTCACCATCGCCATCATTCCGCACACCTACACGGTGACCAACCTGCACACGCTGACGCCGGGCAGCCCCGTCAACATTGAAGTGGACGTGATGGCGAAATATGCCGAGCGGCGCGCCGCATCTCCCGCTGCCGAGGAAAAACCGTTTGAGCTGACCGTGGAATACCTCATCGCCAACGGGTATTAAAGGCGGATTTACAACCGGTGTGGTTAGGCGTCGAACGGAGTCATTCTGAACGCAGGCCGGTCGCTTGGGCGACCGACCGCAGTGAAGAATCCAGAGAATATTCGCTTGGATTTCTCTGCGATACCCCTCTGGATTCTTCGCAGAGTACCCCATCCTTCGCGGTTTCATCGCGAAGGGTGGGATTCGATGCGAGCGCTACATCCCGCCCGCGGGTAGAGCCTGCTGTGCCAGCCATTCTGCCAGCTTTTGCTGCTGGGTGGCCCGCAGAACGGTGCAGTCATGGATGGCAACCGCGGTGCGCTGGAGGGCATCCTGCGCTGCCGCCACGGGATGCGTCGTGAAGAAGCTCTGCACTTCCTGACCTTTTTCCGCGCTGCAGAAGGTACCCGTGGCCTGCACAAGATACGCTCCCATCGATTCGGTCAGCTCGGCCTTCACCTTGTCCCAATGCTTCTGGATATAGTCCCAGGCAACTTGTCGGGTGTCCCGGCTGCGCAGCGCGATCACAAACAGGAAGATGGCGTCCTGATTACGTACCTGCCCGGAGGTCGCATACTCCAGGGCACGGCGCACCAGCGCGGGATCGTGAAAATTGGCCAACACGATCAAGGACGTTTCCTGCACGTCCGGATTGTTCGATGTCTTGCTCAGCTGCTGCAACTGGTCGAACAGATGGCTGTCGCCATTTTCCGTTGCAATCGCGAGCACCGGACGCACCAGCGAAGGTTCCACGCTGGCTTGGTCCGCCACGTATTTTTCCGCCAGGTCTTTGGCCTCCGCGATGATCTGCGGATCGCGTCCAATTTCACCCAACACGGCAAACAAGGTCGCCCGCAGCTGCTTTTTTTCCACTGAATCGGAGGGCGAGATCTCTTTGACGCGATCGTATGCCGGCCGGAACTGCTGCCGTACCCATGACGCCAGCTTGGTCCGGTCCTCAGGCGACGCAATGCGCTCGTCAACGGCGCCGATTGCCCCGGCGATGTTGTCGATCACGTCCGCGTTCGGGTCGTTCCGCAAGACCGAGGCCAGGTCCAGGTAATCGCCGATGCCTGTGCGTCCGGAACGCATCAACGCCCATTCGTTCCCGGCAAAGCCAATGCGCTCGGCAGGTGTCAGCGCGGTTTCTGCGTCGCTCAGAATCTTGCCGTAATCGGCTGCAGCATATTCCGTGCGGTAATAGCCGCGATCGTTCGCGTTGGCGAAGAAGAAATCCGCCGCCGGGACGGGCAGGGTCTGCTGGGCTGCGGAGAGCAACTCGCATTTGGGATCTCCGCTCGTTTTGAAACAGACGGGCACCGTCCAGGTTTGCGCCTGATCGGCATGCGTTTCCGGATCTAGATAGAACCGCTGCTGAGAGGCACTCGTCGATCCGTTCTGCGGCGCACTGAACATCAGCAGCGGTACCCCCGGTTCCGTAATAAAGCTGTCCATCACTTTATCGATCGGCTTGCCGCTAGTTTCGGTCTGCGCATTCCAGAAGTCCTCGGCGGTCGCGTTGCCATACATGTGCGCTTCCAGATACCGATGCACGCCCCGCCGGAAGACCTCTTTGCCTTCGTAATTCTCCGTCATGGCAAGGACGGCGCCGCCTTTTTGATAGGTGATGCCGTCGAACATCTCATTGACCTGCGCAGGCGTGTCAGCCTTGGCCCGGATCGCCCGCGTCACTTTGCCGGCATCGTAGTTCAACACGCCATCCAGATCGAGGGCTTCGTCCTGCGGCAGCCGCCATTGCGGACGCCATGCCGCAACTGCTTTCGATTCCATCCAGGTGGCAAATCCTTCGTTCAGCCATAGATTGTTCCACCAGCTCATGGTGACCATATCGCCGAACCACTGGTGCGACATTTCATGCGCAACATCGATGGCCACGTTTTTCTTGATGTTGATCGAGGCGGTCTTTTCATTGATCAGCAGAGCGGTTTCGCGGTAGGTGATGGCGCCGAAATTCTCCATCGCTCCCGCTTCAAAGTCCGGAATCGCGATCATGTCCAGCTTGGGCATCGGATATTTAATGCCGAAGTAATTGTCGTAATAGTGCAGGAAAAATTCCGCGGCGTGCAGAGCGTAGGCGCCCATCTGCACTTTGTCTGGAGTAGCACAGGCACGGATGGGAACGCCATCGCTTTCTCCTGAGAGGCACTGAAAATCTCCCACCAGAAATGCAACCAGATACGTAGACATCTTCGGTGTGGTGGCAAAGCGGATCGTGTGCTTGTCTGCGGCGGGCCCCGGCTTGTCGGAAACGATGTTGGTGTTCGAAATTGCGGTGTCGCCCTTGTTGACGATCAGCGTGGTGGAAAAAGTCGCCTTCATCGCCGGTTCATCAAACGATGGAAAGGCGCGACGCGCGTCCGTAGGCTCAAACTGCGTCACCGCATAGTTGCGCCGGGCCGTCTTCGACAGGTAAAAACCGCGCAACTCGCCATTCAAAATTCCCGTGTACTGGATGCTGATGGTGGCCGCGCCCGCCGGTATTTCTTTTTCTACGTGGAACGTCGCCTGTTGGTCCGGCTTGTTCTCCGTGACCGTGGCCGTCTGCGTAGTTCCATTGGCCGTGATCGTTACACTCTGAAATGTAATTTGCGCTGCGTTCAGCGTAATGCCGGTCGAAGGCTGTGCCAGCGTGACATCGATCGTTTCCTTGCCGGTGAATGTGGCCGCCTTTAAATCCGGCTCCAACGTCAGAGAATAATGCTGGGGGGTCACGTCCGTGGGAAGCCGCTGCGCCTGCAATGCAGGTACAGACGTGAACGACAGTAGAGATGCAAAGGCTGCAAACAGGATGGCACAAGAGTAACGGGACGGTTGGCGCAAGCGAAATTCCTCCTCAGAATCAAAGCAGATCGAACTGGCCCGGCAAACAAACTCCAGCACAAATACGATACTCGCTAAGCAATCGTTCCGTCATCTCTACCGCCAGAAAATGACGGTCTTGCCGCGATCGTGTCACACCTCGCGATAGTTCAATAAAAGCAGCCCGATACACACCAGACAGACCGGCCAGACCCATGTAGCGATGCATTTCCCGCGCCCGGTCGCCCGCAGTTCCAGCCAGCGCGACCAGCCTGCAAATACTGCGCATAACGCGATTGCAGTGTGACTGATTTCTGTCAGCAGCTCTTCTTTCACATTCCCCAGGGCGTGATTGTGGGTCAGCAGCAATGCTCCTCCAAGAGCACAGACAGCCGGAAAAACCAGCGCGGCTTTCGACGATTGCAGCCGTTGCGTCTGTACGCTCCATTCAAACGCAACAAAGCTGACGATCAGCAGGATGAACAGCCGGTGCTGCAGGTCCTCCGGATTGTAAAAGCTGGCCCAGAACCCTCGCGGCCCCAGCGGCCATGCCTCCGGATCGGCGCGAAGGAACAAGAAGACGGCCAGCCCGAGAAAAGCCAGAGGCCAATGGCGTGCCCACCCGGCGCGGTCCCATCGCCCCAGCATCGCGAGCATTCCCGCGATCAAGACCACAAGTCCAGCCCAATGGTGATTGTATTCCGACCACTGCCGCTCAACTTTGTTATTCGCGCTCCTCGCGTCATCGGGCGTTAAGGCGTAGGTTTCCATCGCGGCCTTCATCGGCTGCACTGCCGGTAAAGCCTGGACGGACGGCGTAGTAAAACTGGGCCAATGCGGCGTCATTCGCGCGGATATTTCCGGCAGCGTCAGGCGGTTCTGTACCAGGTCGACCGCGGGCGGCTGCGCGGTCAGCGAAGCCGCCGCCAGAATGATGGTGAACCCGATTCCAATCTCCGCCTCAGAGAATTGCGAAATACGTAACAGCCACAGTGGCAAATCCAGCCGGTGCTTCCGGATCAGCAAAAAATTGCCGGCGCCAAGCACCAGCAGCCCCGCCAGCAGGATCGACTTGGCAACCAGCACCACGCCGTACGCCGTCCCATACACCGCGCTCCAGGACTGCGTATAGACCCACGCCATGCTGACGCCGGCCGCAACCAGGACCGCCACGCTCGCCACCGACATGGTGGAATAGCGTCGCACCGAGCGAACCGCCATATCGTCCTCGACCGCAACGCCGCCGACCGCAGCGCGGTCTGCACCTAAATCCGGAAGCGGTCCGCGTGAAGCCAGCAGCAGCCAAAGATAGGGCATACCGCCAATCCACAATGCGACGGCAAGTTGATGCAGCCCCGTCAGAATCATCAACGGAATCTGATTGTCCAGCCGCGAGGCGGCGTGGCTGGTCCAGACCGTTGCGCACAACAGCGGAAGGGCAAACAGCAGCCACCTCGATTTTCGCGGCAAGCCGTTTCGACTCAGAATCAGGAATACGCCCGCGCTGGCCGCAATCAGCAGGCCGGCCGGAAAATAATTGGTCGTGTACAGGTCCGACAGACGCAGTCCGCCGGTGCTCATTAACATTGCGCTGTCGAGAGCAACAAAAACGAGCTGCGTCGCGCCCAGTCCGAACGCTGCAATCCGAAGAAGCCGAAGCGCGCGCGGTGAGAAGTTTTCGATCGCGGCGGAGGGGGAAATCGACCGCGGAAGCAACGCCACGCAAAACACGATACCGCCAATCAGCAGGGAGTCGAACGCCAGCGTCGCCGCACGCAATAGAACGGCTGCCAGCGGATAATCGCGCAGAAACCAGAGCAATGGATTCTTCCTCGGACATTCGCCAGCGGTAGAGCGGATTTCCTATAGGCGTAGTTGAAGCGGTAAATCTCCGCGCGGCTTTTTCCCAAGAAAAACCGCTCATCGTTGTACTCGGATGGCTATAGTGCAATAGGAAATCCGCTCTAAAAAGCCGACAACCCTACTTTGCTGCCACAGTGAAAGCGATATTGCCTCGCGTGATGTGTCCGTCGCTGGCCAGCACTTGCCAGTGGATCTGATACTTTCCATTCGCCAGATTGCGAGCGACCGCTTTCAACTCCGAAGGCCTGGTGCTGGGCTCCATCTGCAACGGAAACGCCTTGCCGGCCAGGTCGGTCAGCCTCACCGTGCATCGGCCGGCTTCAATCCTGGAATTGTATTCGAGCGCGACATCGACCTGATGCGTGTGCACAATTGCCTGATCGGCGGGTGTCGAACGAACCAGGATGGCATGAGCGAAGGCCGCCGGAGACGCGGCGAACAATAGCAGGGTTAGTGTTGCGGGCCATCCAAACAATCGTGCCATCATAGCGAATCTCTCCTTCATTGTTGTTTCCGTTCAACTGAGAAGAAAGCCCACAACGCTGTGTTGGCATCCTACGCGGTCACATGGATCGACGCTGCGCGGATGGAGCGCCCGGAGATTTCCGCTGCCTTCATCTCCGCATACGCAGCCGCTCCCATCAACGCCGCGCGACTCTCCAGAATGATCCGCACCGGCATGATGGCGACAAGATCGTGCATGCGACCCTTGTCGCAAAATCCTCGCATGAAAGTGCCGTCCTGCATTTTCTTCAGGATCTTTGGCGCGATCCCGCCGCCGATGTACATTCCGCCGTGGGCCAGAATTTTCAGCGCCAGGTTCCCCGCTTCCGAACCGTAGATGGAAACAAAAACATCCAGCGCCTTGGCGCACAACGCGTCGCTGCCAGACTCGCCCAGCTCGCCGATGACGGCGTTGGGATCTTCCTCCATCATCCGCGCTCGCAGGGCTGGAGATTCTTCCATCTTTTTGCAATCGCGCAGAAATGTATAAATATTTTTCAGCCCGGGGCCGGAGCAAACTCGTTCCCAACTGACATGGCCGTTCATTTTCTTGTCGGCCCGCAGATAGCGCAATAACTCGATCTCAAGATTGTTGTGCGGCCCGAAATCGCTATGGCCGCCCTCCGATGCCATCGGGACATGGGTTTTCCCATCCCAGATCAAGAGTCCTTCGCCGAGGCCGGTACCGGCGGCAATCAGCCCGCGATTGCCGACCTGTCCGCTGTCGCCCTCGCTCAGCGTAAAAATCTGGTCCGCGCGAAGCTCGTTGATCCCATAGCCATTGGCTTCCAGATCGTTGATCAGGAAGAGATGCTCAATGTGCAGGTCCCGCGCCAGCTCGTGGGTGTCCAGCGTCCAAGGCAGGTTGGTGACATGAATGACGTTTTTCCGCACCGGGCCGGGAGCGCCGAAGCAGGCGGCTTCAATCTCATCCGACGCCTGCTGCTCTTTTGAGCCCAGGAACTCGCGAACGATCGACTGCAGATTCGGATATTGCGGCGCCGCAAACTTCTCGTCGCGAACATGCTGCAAGGTTCCTTGCTCGAAACGATAGAGCGCCAGATGTACCTTGGTACCTCCCACGTCTCCGGCAAGAATCATCGGCTCACTTCCAACAGTCCCGTCCCATTGGCTGCAGGCGGCGGCAACTTGGCGGCGGCCGCGCGGTCCAACAACAGGCTCAATTCTCCGCTCTCCGGCTGAATCAGTTGCGAAGGCAACGTCTCCGGCTGATACGGTCCCAGCAGAACGTCTCGTAAAACGTCAGCTTTTGTTTCGCCCTGGATCAGAAAGAAAATTCTACCAGCATGGTTGATTGCCGGCCAGGTCAAGGTCACGCGCCACGGATTTTTCGCCTCCACTTGGGTGGCAACCGCCAGCCGCATCATTTCATCCAGGGCGGTCGAATGCGGAAACAACGAGGCGGTGTGACCATTGTCTCCCAGGCCCAGCACGATTAAGTCGAAACGCGGCAATTCCGCCCCTTCCAGCCGGAAGCGATTTCGCATGGCGGATTCATAGCGGGCGGCTGCCTCCTCAGGTTCCAGTTCGCCCTCAATGCGAATAACGTTCTCCTCCGGCAGCGGCGCCTTCGACAAGAATGTTTCCTTGGCCAGACGATAGTTGGAGTCCGGACTATTCGGCGGAACACATCGCTCATCCACCCAGAAAAGCAGCAGACGCGACCAGTCGATGCGCTTGCGAAATGGATGGGCGGGATCGGCGAGCAGTTCGAACGTGCGTTTCGGAGTGCTGCCGCCGGAGATCGCAATCCTCGCGATGCCGCGTGCCCCGACCGCCGACTCCACCGACGAAGCAATCCAGTCAGCGGCCGTCAAACTCATCGCTTCGCTGTTCTCTTCTACCTGATAGTGGACCCGCATTGTTCTTGGCATTGCTCTCCCATTCTGCCGTCCTGCCGCCTTCACTGGCGACGCCATTTGCGGCCCTCGCGGGCAAGCAGCGCATCGGCTGCCGCTGGGCCCCAGCTTCCGGCTGCATAATTCGGGAAATCCTTGGGCGGATGGGCGGTCCACTCCTCCAAAATTGGAGTCATCAATGCCCAGGTTGCCTCCACGCCATCGCGGGGGGAAAAGAGTGTGCCATCCCCCAGCATGGCATCGAGCAGCAGGCGCTCATATCCATTCGCCGAGGAAACGCCAAAGGCCGCCGCATAATCGAAATCCATCATCACAGGGCAACTCTGCATGCTCGGGCCAGGGACCTTCGCGGCGAACCGCAATGAGATGCCTTCGTCGGGCTGAATGCGCATGGAAATAATATTGGGCTGGATTTCGCCGCATTTGCTGGCTTCCATGTTGTCCTTGAAAAGCATCGTTGGCGGCTGCTTGAACTGGATCGTAATGTCTGTAAACCTCCTGGCCATACGCTTGCCGGCGCGCACGTAAAAAGGAACGCCTGCCCAGCGCCAATTCTCAATTTCAAACCGCATGGCGGCAAACGTCTCCGTGTTGGACGCCGGATCGACGCGGTCCTCCTGACGATACCCGATCGCCGGCTTGCCATCGACCGTCCCGGGACCATACTGCCCGCGAACGGTATCTTCCATTTTGATCGGTCGGATCGCCTCCCACACTTTCATTTTTTCCATGTGAATGGGACCGGAAAAAAACGATACCGGCGGCTCCATGGCGACAAACGAGAGCAGTTGCATCACATGGTTCTGCACCACATCGCGCAACGCGCCGGCCTTTTCATAGAACGGGCCGCGACCTTCAATCCCGATGCTTTCCGCTGCGGCGATCTGCACATGGTCGATAAAATTTCGGTTCCAGATCGGCTCAAAAATTCCATTGGCAAAGCGAAACACCAGGATATTCTGGACCGTTTCCTTGCCCAGGTAATGATCGATGCGGAAAATCTGATCTTCGGAGAGAACTTCGTTGACTTCGTCGTTCAGTGCCCGCGCCGATTGCAAATCGTGGCCAAACGGCTTCTCAATAATGCAGCGGACCACGCCTTTTTCCGGCTTGGCCATGCCGTGCGCGCCCAGCTGGTGCACGATCTCTGAAAAATATTCGGACGCCGTAGCCAGATAAAACAAGCGGCGGCCATGGGTCCCATATTTTTTGTCCAGTGCTTCCAGCAGCGCCTTCAGCCGAACGTAGCCATCGGGATCGTCAAAATTCATGGCATGATAGTTCACCTTGCCAAGGAACTCATGCAGCTTGGGATCATCCGCATCGACACCGCCGCCCATGAGGATCCCATCCCGCATATCGTTGACGAACTCGTCCTGCAGCGGACGCCGAGCGACACCGACGACGGCGCATTGATCGGGCAACAGCCCGGCTTGTTTCAGGTGATAGAGCGCCGGCAGCAACTTCCGCTTGGTCAAGTCGCCGGAGGCGCCAAAGATCGTCACAATACATGGATCGGGTACCCGCTCCGGGACTCGCGAGGCCTCAAGTTCTTCAGGAGAAACTGTTACTTCCGTCGTGACCATTCCACACTCTCTCCTCGCCAGTGAACGCGATTTTGTTTCTGTCCAACCCTGCTGCAAGATGCAGAATCTCTGTCCGTACAGACGCTACGAAGATTTCTTCACCGCGTGACCGCCAAATTCGTTGCGCATGATCGACAGCATGCGATCGGAAAAATTATTGTCTTCACGCGAACGAAGCCTGCGGATCAAGGATTCCGTAATAACGGGTGCGGAAACGTTCAAGTCGATGGCCTCAAATACAGTCCAGCGGCCTTCGCCCGAGTCCGCAACATAGGCCTCCAATCCATCCA
>JBKQVW010000144.1:0-5792 GCA_052142955.1 Acidobacteriaceae bacterium
CATAAGTTGGGGCACAGATCAACACTCGATCTTTCTAAACCATCCAGGCACACGTTTCCGTCGCGCCGTCGTGTGCCACACAGCGAGAAGGAATGAATCAAGCGGAAGACGACTTACGGCCGATCAGCCACCTTTTATTCAATCAACCTGAATATCCCTGCTTTGATGCCGCAAGAGTGCGCCAGTTGTGTGCCTCTGTTGCGAGACAAGGAGGAAACTCTATGGCTTGCAAAGTTAGCCAAATCATTGCACGAGGCTACCGCAGAAAGACCGGACTGTTATCTATGAGGATGTCGAGACGGTCGTAAAGCGAACGCTGACGAACATCCCGTCTGTCGCCGCTCTTATGACCTTGATCCACAAAGAGCCCAGCTACGCCGGTGGTCACAATGTTTCCTGTGCGTCCCTTGCCAGTGCAATTTCAAAACGCGAAAGATTCGTGCGCTCAAGATTCAACCTTCGCAATTTCTCAAGTGCACCATCCAGGTCGGCGTATGGGGAAAGATACGGGTTTAGCTTTTTAGCTACCTCAAGCGGAATGCCGTACTCCTCCAATGCGACCAGCGCTGGATCGGCAAAATAATGTTCTACTCGCGCCGCGTAAACGTCATAGTTGCCAGCGCGCATGCGCACCCGTCGGAATACGTCACGCTGGATTCTGTCGAGCGCACGTAGAAATTGCGGAAAATGGAAATTTGCCCACATCCTCATGAAGTCGAGCACTTGTTGGACCGCTGCGTCCGCATCCTCATGGTACTGATACGCTTTGTTGATTAGTTGCTTTGCGGAGGGCATGTTTTGAAGATCAATCAGATTGACCCCAAGCTGGTTGGCGTTCTTTGCACTTCCGTTCCCAAGCCGTGAGCAATTGAAGGGTTTCCAAATAAGGTTGCAAATTCCGTAAATCTGCTTGTAGCTTGGAAATCCACTCCATAGAAGGATCGGAGCATATTTAGCCAGATTGGAGCGTATCTCTTTCGCTACCTCTATTTGGCCTTCTGGCGACACACCGGCATTCGCCTTTAGCGTGGCGAAATCCAGGAATTCTTGGTGCAGAAAGCCTTGAAGCTTTTGCTTCAAAGTCGAATTCAAATCGCCTTCATCCATCTGCATCAAGAGGCCCGAATCGAGATTGTCAGGCTCACTGAATACAGGAATATCGACCCAAGGAAGCGGGTCTGACGGGGGTGTATCGAATAGGTAGACGTGCCCAATGTAATGCTGACCCATTCGGCCACTACGGCCCTTGATGTTGTTGAATGTGAAAAAGTCAATGCTACTTTTGTTTATTTTGTTGTCGTAGATTACGACGTTCTTTGCCTTCGTATTGACACCTTCGATAAGCGTTGAGGTGCAGACTAGGTAGCGAATCACATTCCTGTTGAAAGCGCTTACAACATAGTGCGCAAGGGCACGCGGGATTCTGCCATGATGGACTCCAATGCCTTTACGCAGGGCTTTCACAAAGTGCCAATCAGCGTGGTAGTTTGCAGCCACCCAATTCGCAGCATCCGATGAAACATTCGCATCCGGCGATAGTGTGGGAATGAGCGCTTGGACGACTTCCGTCGCGCTGCCGGGGGATGAGCAGAAGATTATCGTAGGGTCAGTAAGCGTTTGACAAAGCTCGGCAAGGGTTTTCAGACGATCAGCGCCGGGATTGACATCATGAACTTCTGAAACAACAGTGCGATAGTCCTCATGGTAGTTGTCGAAGTTGAGCTTCTTGGAAGCCTTGTCGTTGATTCCCAGAATATTTGGACCGAGTAGATAGAACTGCTTTTGCGCCTTCACCGCACGGTAGAGAACTTCATTTAGACGTGCGCAGCGGGCATCCTCTTCCTTTCCGGCCTTCTTGCGTGGGGACAGCTTGTAGAATTCGTCGATCACGACCAACTCGACTAGCTGAAAAAGCTCGCGTTCAAGGACACGTTCCTGCGTGAGTACAAAGACATTGCGATCCGAAAGCGCCTGAGAAGTGTGCGTAATAATCTTGAACTGGCCGCGAAAGCGTTGCGAAAGACGTCGACGGGTTTCGTCCATTAGCGCGATTGTCGGAACCACTATGAGGACGTTCTTGAATTTACCGCTTGCAATGACGGCATCCGTGACAAGACTCTTCCCGAAGCTGGTCGGGGCGCTGAGTACAACATTGTGGCCCCCAAGCAGCGCCCTGTAGATTCGTGTCTGTGGTTCATGAAAAACAATCTGCTCCGGCATATTCGCTGGGCGATTAAATTCCCATGCAATCTGGTCAGCAGTGCCCAGCTCGTGCGGATTTAGATAGGGAAACAGCCCAACCTGACGTACGAGAGCATCAAGAAGGCTGGACGCATGGCCGAACTGTTTTCGAACCTCAAGGGCACGGAGAACTAGCTCTTGCGACTCCTGCGGCCTATTTCCTTCATTGTTCAGCCGAGCAATGTTCGCCAGCACGGCAAATCCGTTATGTGCGACAACATCGGGTGAAGCCAGTGCTTGGCGTATTTGAGGAACCTCTAGATAATCGACTGGCATGCCTTCAGCCTCACATCGAACTCCGCAAGAAGCTGGTCCTTGTCCTTTGCGGGGAAGAGGAAAAGATGGACTCGGAGTTTGCTCGGGTCAATCGGATTCTTATCTGAGAAAGCCTTGTAGTTCGCCCTCACTTCTTCTTCGAATGCAGCTTTGAATTTTTCTGAGACTTCACAATGAGCGTTAATCGTGTTGCTGTTGTACGTGAGCAAGACCGGAATACAAACGGCGTCGAAAATATTGTCGAGCGACGTATTAGGATGAATCAGCATCTTCAACTTTTCGGCATGAGGCCATTTGGGGTCCACCATGTTACGGATTACGGTGAATTCTGCGCGCATGTAGTCACGTTTTGTGTGCGCTTCGAGATCTGTGATTGCGGCGCTAATTGCCTGTCCAATTCGCTTGTAGAACTTGGATTCTCCCAACCATAACTCCAAACCGTTTTTCGTTGCCACCACGTGAACGGCGTCAAAGCCTTTTACAGTGTTGTTGGCGCTATCCTTGTAAAAGTACTTTGTAATAGCCGGATAGCTCTCAAAGACCTCCGCGCAGATGACATGCAGCAAGAGTTCTCCGATCTCACCGCGCTTCTTGTACTTCTCCGACATGTAGACGCTGCGAGCAGCTTGGGCCATTAGCTCCGCAGCGTTATGCGCCCCAATTTTTTGCCTTTCACTGTACGAAAGAGCAAATTCGGGCAGATATTTTATGAGATGGCCAGCAAGCTGCTTATCGCGCCATTCCTTTAGTTCGTATCCGGCGCAAACAGCAGAAAGACCGGGTTTCGCTTCCAGGTGCAAGCGCACCTCAAAGAAGCGCTCCGGACGCGGAGTGGCAGAGGAATCCAACGAAGTGACGTCCCGTATTGCATCACCAGAGCCCCCTCACATGGTGGTTGCAATCGCCCCAATCATACTTCATTACGACTTCCCCTGCGGCGTTGCCGCGTTGAGGGGGAACGCGCCTACCGCCATCGTGCTGTGCCAGCTTCCGAGCCGCCAGAATACCGGCCGTGACTAATAACGCGCGCTTCCGGCCTTCGTCCACGCCCGGTAGTGTACATCTTTCGCGATTTGTTCGCCACACCTTCAGTATCCGGAGTTGCCCATAACAGATCGCTAACTTACAAGCACTGCGCGGGCTATCCTACGATCCAGACCGCGACGTGCTTGCTCATTACGAACCACCCACGGATCTAAACATGAAGCCTCATGGGTTCAGCGCCGCAGCCGTTTGGTGTCAGCGTTCGAGACAGTCCGGGCCTATATGGACACCCAGCCCTGTGATGTTTGGAGTTCAGACGCGCGCGTACGTGCCCCCCAAGCTTCTGCAGATTCGTCGATGCCCTGACTATAAGAAATTTCCTGAAAGAATCGTTCTAGCTTTGTCCACTTTCCCAAGGAAAACTCAGCGAAAAGCAGGGACGGGAAGCGGTGAAAAAATCAATTTGTGAAGTTTTGCAGGGGATCGAAAATGTATCGTCGACCTCCGAACGTCGCTCTGGGGCCGTTTAAAGGCGAATTTTGCCGTCAGTGAGAAGCCGACTCACCGTCCAAAGTTAATTTTTCACAGCTTCCGGACGGAACGTTCCCAGTTTTGCGAGGAATGGAGATTGGTGAACATCTGGTCTGTCATTAGTTTTTCTACGAAGTCTTAGCCTACAATCGCTAAGAGCGCTGCCGCAGCAAGGCCGCCGAGGACGATGCCATCACGAGTCTTCGAGCCAACTTTTCCCGTGTGGGCGTTGCTGATGAAGTCTTGACAGTTGTAGAACGGTGTCCACTTTACCTGTTTCACAACATCGTTCCACGCCCTCTGGATGATCGCCTGCGATTCGTAGAGATTACGGGGCACGCGTACGATCTTCACTTGTTTTCCGCCGTTGAACATCACTGGTTGGATCAACACAGCGCCACCGAAGCGGAACGAGTTCTCAAGCACGACCTGCTGACCAAGCTCGTCGTAGGCGATAAGACCTTGATGCCGGACGATCGATGTGGAGTCTTCGATGGCGGTGCCAGCCATCAAAGGACGGCCAAGCTGGTCGGTGTAGAAGATGCTGTTTACCTGGTACATGGCTGAGCATTGCACTGGTTCTGAGGCAAAGTCAAGGATTTTGTCATTTCTCACCGTGGCACGGTTGAAGAATGCAAACCTGTCGTCAGAGGATCAACACTGCGGTTGGGCAAATTCAGCGATTGCTCGAGGAGCCGCGTTTTCAGTTAGAGCAGTATCAGTCAGAACGCCTGCGCAGTCTTCGCCGCATTGTTCCGGAATTGGATGTGCTGGAAGGGGTTGCAATCGCCGCCCTACGTCGAGCGCACGAAGACGACCACCGACTCAACGCAGTTCTTGAAACCATCAGGCAAGAAATCAAATCCCCCCTTATTCGACCTGTTGTCTCAGCAGTACTTCTGCATCCATCCAGACTGACCTCTGAGAGCCGTCTGCAAATCGGCTTAAAACCATCCAGAGAGCTGCGCATAACAGCGTTCTTCGAAATCAGCGTCGGCGTCCTGGGGCTTCCACCATCGCGCGAGCGACACGCGAACCAGCTGGTTAGCCTTGATCAATTCGATTGGTTCTTGGACACCGACGTAACTCAGGTGTCGGTGATCTTTCTTGGGATAGTAGCCGCTCTTGCCGCGTTCATCTTGATGCAATTCGAGATTCGAAGAAGGCAGCCAGAAGCCGATTGCACCCTTCGGCACATCTGACTTCGATATGTACCCCGCACCGTTCTGCGTGAACTGGATCTTCCCGTCGAACAACGCGCCGATACCGCCCTTCCACAGTTTTGAACGCTCAGATATGAAGCCGACCAAGTCCTTCACGCTGCCGACCCTTGTTGCCTCGGTCACGGCCACGTCTTCGACGTGAGGCGGCACCTGCGCTCCGCACGGCTGGCAGACAATGTTCCATTTTTCACCAACCTGATAAGGCGTTCTTTGGCCGAGATCGGAAGCACAGTTCGTATTCATCAGCCGCAGGTTCTCGCCATCTTCTGAGAGCGAACCAATGCATACGCGTCCACCGTACATATTCGTGCGGGCCACGATCACCACTGTCTTTTTTGCCATTTATAGGTGCTCCACTGGAACTCCCCAATCTCTCTCCAGCCGCTCCGCGACAAGAGAACGATGGCATGCCGCCGGGTTCCCTTCGACGCAGAACAAGACGATGTTTTGGGTGTCCAATTCAAACGCTTGGCCGAATTTTGCGGAATCGAAGCGCCCGAGAACCTCCTCAACGTATCTGCGCTTGAACTCGTCGCC
>JBKQVW010000145.1:0-40532 GCA_052142955.1 Acidobacteriaceae bacterium
GGCAACGCGTTCTAATCCAGCGTAAGCTATATCGATTAGATCTCAAAAAACAATTCCGCCATGCAATAAAGGCCTTCGTTCGCCGCGGCTAACGAAGGCCTTTTTATCTCGGCTAGAAACTCACTGCCTCGAAATTGAGCTCAAGAAAGACTGCGACATCCTACCTAAGAAACCGGGTCGTTCACAACCAGCACACTATACGTGTTTGTTCCCGGGCCACCTGGCGGATCAATCGCGAGAGAGCCGTTCGGCGGATCCAGAAAAAATATTGAATAGACTTTTCCGGCCGCTGGAGAAAATGGCTGAATTGCCAGCACCTTGGAGGGATTGCCGGCGGGGGTCACCTGCACTTCCAGGGTTCCCGGCGACAATTGCAGGTATGGATTTGTCACGTTCTGAAACTGCATATTTCCAACAATCGGAGAGCCCCCGACGGGAGCACCGGCGGCGGTAATGTAGACATCTACCGGCCCTGCCTTGGTTGAGGCGTCCATCACGCGCAGACTATAGTCTCCGCTTGTCGGAGCGGTGTCGTCGTCGGTGAGCGTTTGAAATTCTATGTTGGGTGCGGGGGCCGTAACGACGATGGTATAGAACGTATTCTTCAGGAAGGATTGCGTCGTCGATGCCAGGTTGGTGCCTGGGGTTGAAAACGCAATCAGCGGCTGATTGTTGCCAGCGCCCAGAGGCCGATAACCTCCAGAGGTATCGATGGTTGCATACTGCCCCTGCTGCTGCACGCCTTCGGTGCCGTAGGGCAGGCCGGCAACGATGCCGGTTTGGCCAGCCTGGATGGTGAAGCCCGATAACCCCTGCGACGCATTTACGGCGCGCACGAAGCTGTTGCCACGGTTGCCGCAGCCCAGCATCGCCAGAGATGCCGTCAGGGAGAGAATTCCGCAGAAATTACGCCACTTTGAATACACCATCAATCCGATCCTCCAAAAGGCCTTTCAACTTCATCGGCCAGTACATCGTCATGTACGTCGCAAGTCCATTTTGGAACCTGGCATGATCCCGCTGCTGATGCACTTCCCAGACGGCCCAGCGTGACCCGCAGTTGCTTCGAATCGATGCCGATTGCTACAACGAGTTTGCCGTTTCTTGGCGAGTTTTTCAATCGGATAATCACAAATGTCTACAATCTGTCACGTAGTAAGGTTGCCGCAAGAGTTACTGAAGTGCGTCAGGAATGCCAGTATGCTCCGCAAATCGTGTCAAGGCAAGTGCCTGGCGCCGTTCCCGAACTTTCGGCCAAGAAAAACAACCCTGCCCCAACCACCCGACGAGCGCCGCCGACACGATAAATCCGCGGATGCCGATGCCGGCAAGCGAAAGAACCGGAACCCTTCATCCCGTGCAGCCCGCTTCCTCGACTATGCCCGAACCGCGAGGACATCCATTTCGCTCGCGGCCCGCTGCCGCAGCGCCGACTCCGGGAGACCCACCCTCTGGACAGCCTGGGCCAGGGTGGCGCAAATTTGATTTCCTTCGTCGCCGGCGATCACTTTCGCGGCTTTCGCAAGGTCGCCGGTGTGGGTCCAAAGGCCAATGAGAATTTCAACGTTGGGCAGATCCCGGAGTTATTCCACCCCCCTGTGCCCTTGGCACACTAGCAACGAAGGACTCGATCTATCGATCTCGCTTTGACTCATTGAGATCGCTCGCTCGGGTCCCTGCCCGCACCAACGCCTTGCCAAAGAACATTGCGGATGATGAAGGAGCAAGCAATTCCGGAGCACCCTGCCGACCGCAAGAACCAGGAGTTTCTAACTCCGATTCATTCCAGCGGTCGAAGGTTTCTCCAGGCGGCTGCAGCGGGCGCTCGCTTTTTGTGCGGGCGTATAGCGAATGGATATCCTGGGCACAGCGCGATGTGTGAATCTTTTGGACGCGAGATACGTCCTATTGGGGTAGAGTGAGACCGCGAGGTCGAAAAAAACTGGTTGCAGGAGAGATCCATTGAAAGCAGGAACGTCCGTTTTCATCCGCCCGCTGTGTGTTTCCATCGTCGCCGTCTCATCGATCGCTCTATCGTTGCCCGCTTTCACGCAGAGTTTCCATCAAGCCCCCGCTTCATCGGTCACGCTGGAAAACCCCTACCCGGGGCAGCAGAATGCTGAAGCGGGCCAAAGGTTCTATCGGCAGAGCTGCGCCTCCTGCCATGGCGAGAATGCCCAGGGAACCGGCAACATCCCTTCGCTTGCCGCCGGAGCGACCCAGGCAGCCAAGCCGGGCGAGATTTTCTGGTTCATTACGCACGGCGATATCAGCAATGGAATGCCGGCCTGGGCGAACCTGCCTGCCAAACAGCGTTGGCAGATCGTCACCTATCTGAAATTCTTGCTGAGTCCCGATGCCGCGCGTCTGGCGGCTGCCGGCAACGGCGAAACCGCGACAGCAGAAACGTTGAACGCGCCGCCTCCCACGCCACCGTTCACCGATTTCCGCTATGAAAAGCCGGGAACGTTTCGCAAGGTCACGGTGCAGGACCTACCCGCTCCCTACGCGACGCAATCGGCGGGCAACGGCCCGACCATCGTTCCTCGTCCGGCAGGCGTATGTCCGCAAGCCCCCAAAGGCTTCAAGGTGGAGCTGTACGCGACCGGACTCGACAATCCCCGCCTGATCCGGACAGCCCCGAATGGCGATTTCTTTGTCGCCGAAACCGCCAAGGGACGGATCATGGTATTCCGCGGGATCACGACGGATGGGAAACCGGAGACGACCAGCATTTTCTCGAGCGGACTGAACAAACCCTTCGGCATTGCGTTCTACCCTCCGGGACCCGATCCGAAGTGGCTGTATATCGGGGACACGAACGCCGTCCTGCGCTTCCCATACAGGAACGGAGACTTGAAGGCGCGCGGCCCGGCGCAGCACCTGGCGGACTTGCCCGCCAACGGCAGAGGGCATATCACCCGCGACATTCGGTTTTCACCCGATGGCAAAACGATGTTTGTTTCCGTCGGCTCAGGCTCCAATGTAAATGACCCGGACACGCACCCGGAAGAGAAGGACCGCGCCGATATCCTGGCGTTCAACCCAGACGGCTCGAACATGCATATCTATGCCTATGGAATTCGCAACCCGGTGGGACTGGCCATCGACCCGCAGACCGGCCAGCTGTGGTGCTCGGTGAATGAGCGCGACGCGCTGGGCGACGATCTTGTGCCGGATTACATTACGCATGTGCAAAAGGGCGGCTTCTACGGCTGGCCCTGGTGGTATGTCGGCGGACATCAGGACCCGCGGCTTGAAGGAAAGCATCCGGAGCTGAAAAACAAAACCATCGTTCCCGATGTGCTGCTGCAGCCCCACAACGCTTCACTGGAAATGACCTTTTATGAAGGCAAGCAGTTTCCCGAGGAGTATCACGGCGACATCTTCGCTGCCGAACATGGCTCCTGGAACCGGGCGACACGCGCGGGGTACGAAGTGATTCGTGTCCCGCTGCACCACACCGGCCATGCCACCGGAGAATACGAGGACTTCCTCACCGGTTTCGTGCTTCCCGATGGAAATGCGTGGGGCCGACCCGTAGGCGTAGCCGTTGCGCCCGATGGATCGTTACTGGTCACCGATGACGGGTCCGATTCCATCTGGCGAGTCGTCTATACCGGGAAATAGCGCGACCCGGCAGAGACCCGTCCATCCTCCATTTTCCTCCGCCTCAACGTATCCGGCCCTCCGGCTGATGCGAGGCGGATGTGTGCCGAAAATCGAAGCGCTTTTGTTCCCTCCCAGAAGATCCTTGGAAGTTTGTAAATTTCCATTAGAATGCCATCAAGTGCCGATGTCCGGTCTGCTGCAAGCGCTCAGGAGGGTCACTGTTATGAAGCCAGTTCTTTTTCGTGGCGCCAGCGTGTGGGACGGCAGCGGCGCGGTCGCCTTTCCAGCCGACGTGCTGGTCGAAGGCGACAGAATCAAGACGATTGCCCGCGGGCCAGGGCAACTCGCCGCAGAAGGCGCCGCAGTCATTGAGGCGCGCGGCAGGACGCTGATGCCCGGTCTGGTGGAAGGACACGCGCATATTTCCTTCGGCGGCGCCGTGAATGATTCCGACCTTGGCAACATCCCTCCCGAAGAGCATGTCCTGCTGACCGTGCGCAATGCGAAAACATTGCTCGATCACGGTTTTACCAGCGCCTATAGCGCCGCCACCTCCAAATTGCGCCTGGATGTCGTCATCCGCAATGCAGTGAACGCGGGAGAGTTTCCCGGACCGCGCATTCGCGCCGCGAGCCCGGAAATCACCGTCACCGGCGGGCTGGGCGACGAACGTAAAGCGCACATGTATTACGAAAGCTTCGGATTGATTGCCGATGGTCCGGAGGAGATTCGAAAGGCTGTCCGGCTGTGCTGCCGTGAAGGCGCGGACAACATCAAGGTGAACATCTCCGGCGACGACCTGAGCCCGGCAGCACACGGCGGTCTGACCATGATGCGAGAGGACGAGGTGCAGATGGCGGTGAACGTCGCGCGCGATTTCGGCAAGAAGGTCAACTGCCATGCGCGAGCGGCGGAATCCGTGAAGCGGGCCGTTCGCTGCGGGATCGACGTGATCTATCACTGTGAGTCAGCGGACGAGGAAGCGCTGGACATGCTGGAGTCGGTGAAAGATCGCATCTTCGTGGGACCGGCAATCGGCATCATTTACAGCACTCTCTACGAAGGCGAGCGCTTCGGTTTCCTGCGCGATTCCAAAGTCGGGCGCATGATGCAGCGCACCATCGACACCACTGCGGCCGTCTATACCGAGCTTCGCAAGCGTGGGGTGCGCATCCTGATTGGAGGAGACTACGGATTTGCCCAGTCGCCGCAGGGCGACAATGCACGAGACCTGAAACATTTCGTCGACCTGCTCGGCTTCTCCCCGAATGAAGCGCTGCAGTGCGGCACGCGCATCGGCGGCCAGGTAATGGGGATGGGCAACGAACTTGGCCAGGTGAAGAAGGGCTATATCGCCGATCTGCTGTTAGTCGATGGCGATCCGTTAGAGGACCTCGACCTGGTGGTGCGCGAAAAAAATCTGCACGTGATCATGAAGGAGGGATCGCTCTACAAAGACTGCTCCGCCACTGCACCCGTGAACGTCCATTAATCGACGATCTACGAACTGCGGAAAAGTGGGTGCCTTGCGCTGGGGCCGATTTGCCTGCAGTGGGGACTTGCTAACTCGTTGAGAGTTTGGAGGCGCGGGTCGGGATCGAACCGACGCATAAAGGTTTTGCAGACCTCTCCCTTACCACTTGGGTACCGCGCCTGATGAGCAATGTGAAACCATGAACCGTGGCTGCTGGCATGGAAAGGTTGGCAGCGACACGCCGCTGGAGCGGGAGACGGGGGTCGAACCCGCGACTTCGACCTTGGCAAGGTCGCGCTCTACCACTGAGCTACTCCCGCCCTTACTGGATTGAAGTATATCGGGATGCCGCGTACCGGGTCAACGCAACCGCATCCTCCGTGGGACGGACGAGATTGTCGATCGCGGTTCTGGAGGGTACGACCCCTCGACGACAGAGAGGACACTGAGACATGGGAAAATCGAGCGATCGCGGGCGGCATGGTGGGGGAGATCTTCGAGCAACGATGACATTCGGTCTGGTCCTTTGGTTGCTTGCGGGGCTGCTTGCGTTCGCTGCTTCTCCGGGGAGGGCGGCCAGGCGCGCCAAGCCGGATTTTGGGCCTAATGTGCTGGTCTTTGCGCCGTTGATGCCGACAGCAAGGATGCAGCAACAGATCGACAAGGTCTACGCCATCCAACGGAGAAATGAGTTTGGTCCGGAGCGCAATGCCTTGCTGTTCCTGCCCGGCAAGTACAGAGTGAATGTCCCTATCGGTTTCTACACGGAGGTGATGGGGCTTGGCGCCTCCCCCGATGACACCGAGATCGACGGCAATTTGCATTCCGACGCCAGCGAAGACAACAACAACGCGACCACCACTTTCTGGCGGGCAGCCGGAGGACTCAGCGTCCTTCCACCGGGCGGTTCCATGCGCTGGGCCGTTTCTCAGGCTGCGCCCTTTCGCCGCATGCATGTGCGCGGCAACATCGTGCTGCACCAATTCAACGGCTGGGCCAGCGGCGGCTGGATGTCCGACGACCTGATTGACGGTACCGTCGATGCCGGCCCGCAGCAGCAATGGATTTCCAGAAACACGGAGTGGGGCAAATGGACCGGCTCCAACTGGAACATGGTCTTCGTCGGCGTTCCCGATCCTCCCGCGGGCGAGTGGCCTTCCCCGCCCTACACCAAGATTGCGCTGACTCCTGTCATTCGCGAGAAGCCCTTCCTGCAGGTCGATGCCACCGGAAACTATAGCGTTCGCGTTCCATCGCTGCGCAGGAACAGTTCCGGCATCACCTGGCGCAAGGGAACGACACCGGGACGGTCCATTCCGCTCGACCATTTCTACATCGCACGACCGGGCATCGACACGGCGGCCTCGATCAATGCGCAACTGGCCAAGGGCAAGGACCTGCTGCTGACCCCCGGCATCTACGACCTGATGGACGCCATCCGCGTGACCCGGCCCAACACCGTGGGTGCTGGGGCTCGGCTTCGCCACGCTGCGGCCCATCAACGGCACCGCAGCCATGACTACGGCAGACGCGGACGGAATTATCATTGCCGGTCTGCTGTTTGACGCGGGCCCCATACAATCCCCTGTGCTGCTGGAAATAGGGCCGGACGGAAGCAATGCCAATCACGCCAAGGATCCCATCTCGCTGCACGATGTCTTCTTCCGTGTGGGCGGCGCCGGCGTGGGCCGCACCGTAGTCAACCTGAAGATCAACAGCAACGACACCATTATCGATCACACCTGGATCTGGCGCGCGGACCATGGCTCGGGCGTGGGCTGGGATTTGAATACCAGCGCCAACGGACTGGTGGTGAACGGCAACAATGTCACCGCATATGGCCTTTTCGTCGAACATCACCAGCAGTTCCAGGTTCTGTGGAACGGAAACGGCGGGCGAACGTACTTCTATCAATCCGAGATTCCGTACGACCCTCCCAACCAGGCAAGTTACAGGAGCACGCCGGGCACCGATGGCTGGGCGTCCTACAAAGTGGCCGGCAGCGTCACTCGCCATGAAGCCTGGGGGCTTGGAATTTACAGTGTCTTCGAGCAACCGGATGTGGTACTGACACGGGCCATTGAGGTTCCCAAGCGTCCGGGTGTGAGGTTTCATCACATCATCACGGTGAGCCTGGGCGACCACGGCAAAATTCTTCACGTCATCGACAATACGGGCGGCGCGACTTCCATTCACCCGCGCGCGACTCCTAAGGTGACGATCTATCCGTAAAGAAGAATTTTCGGGTGGGTCAGACGGCGTTGACGGTGTTTGCTTCCATGGCCGCATGGGTCTCGGCATCCAGCAGTTCGCCGTCGCGCATGTGCAGGATGCGATCGCCAATGGTGGCCGCTTCGGGATTGTGGGTAATCATCATCACCGTCTGCTTCAGTTCCTGATTGGAGCGGCGCAGGACCGCCAGCACCGCGTCGGAATTCTTGGAATCGAGATTTCCGGTCGGTTCATCGGCCAGCACAATGGCCGGACGCGCGATCAACGCGCGGGCGATCGCCACCCGTTGCTGCTCGCCGCCGGACAACTCCGCAGGCCGATGATGCAGGCGGTCGCGAATGCCCAGGATCCACGTGAGGTGGTCGAAATATGCCTTGTCCATCGTCTTCGTGCCCAATGCAATTTCGTGCGCCAGAACAATATTGTCCATGGCACTCAAAGTGGGCAGCAGGTTGAATTTCTGGAAGACGAAACCGATCTTATGCTTGCGTAGCTGTGTCCGTTGCGCGTCGCTCAACGAGGCAAAATCCACACCATCGATCAGCAGCCGTCCGGAGGATGGCCGGGTCAGGCCGCCAAGCGAGTAAAACAGGGTGGACTTTCCGCTTCCTGAAGGGCCAACAATGCTGACAAACTCGCCGGCAGCAACGGAAAAGGAAACAGACCGCAGAGCGTGGACGTCCACTTTCCCCGCACGATAGATTTTTCCGAGCTGCTCGACAACGATAACGGGCTGCATTCTCTCCTATTGTACCGGCTGGACGATAGGGCGGAAAATTCCCGGGCGATCCGTCCGCTCTAGGCAACCACCAGTGTGCGCGCATCGTTGCGTTCTGCAGCAGGCTGCGGCGCCGTCATCTTTTTGGGACCGCGTTTGCGGACCAGCAGCACTCGCACCCGCTCCAGCAATTCCTGCGGTGAGCAAGCGCCTTTGGGTAGGAAAGCATCCGCGCGGGTCGTCGGATCAAATTGCTTGATGCTTCCACTAACCAGCACCGCGGGAACCCAGGGCGCAATTTCCTTCAGCCGCACTATCAGGTCGTTGCCATTGCAGTGCGGCATTACCAGATCGGTAATGACCAGGTCGACCCGGCCCTGATCGTACAACTCAATTGCTTCTTCGGCGTTCTTCGCCGTCAATACGCGATAACCACGGGTCTCCAGGACAAACTTGCGGACTGACAGAGCCTGATCATTGTCATCGACGCACAAAATCACTTTTTTTGGACGCATTCATTACTCCCTGCAAACAAAACACTGCGCGTTTCCAAAAAGGAAACAAGGCGGTTCAGCCGTAGTCGAGTGCAAAAAACACAGCACATCTCAGGGGCGCTAGGCCCGTGCCTTACGAACACTGCAAGACACGGGCCTGCAATTGCGCCCAGGGCCGTTCGGATCGCCACGGCGACCCGGACTGCGAGGAACAGGAGATCAGACACACCTTTGCCTGCCGCGCCAAAATCCAAACCGACGCCGCCCACTCGATGAAAATGCTGCGAGTCAGTGGGAGGTTTTCAGCTGAACCTGTCGCGTGTGCGCTGGGTCTTCCGTTCCAAGATCAAATTGTGTGAATCAAAATAGGCGAAAGAGGCGCGTTTCTGTTTCCAGCAACGCTCGCTTAGAGTACGAACCGAAAAGCCTTGTGTAAATGGCGAATATCCGGTGAAATTCACGCGATTTCAACGTAGACTTGCACCGCTCGCGCGCACATGCTGAAAATACGCGGCGAGTCGTCCGCACTGCCTGTTGAAAGCGTGTGCATCGCATTCGGAAAAGCCGCCGGTATGCACTGCAAACGAGGCTGCCCTATGTGCAGCGATCCGTCAAAAAAATTCACCGCAGTTTCTTCACCACGCATCACGCGGCCAATTGCATCCTACTGCAGGGGTTTTCCATGACGACGGGCGCACTTTGGATCTTCGGCGTGGTCGACGCCTACGCAGGGAGCCGTGGGCCCCATCGAAGATGATTCAGGATTGAGCGCTTGGCGGTGCGGGTTCCCATAACTCCACGCGATTGCCTTCGGGATCGATGATCCACGCAAAGCGCCCGTTGTCGTCGCTCTGCCGACGCAGATCGATCTCCACACCAGCGGCTTCCAATTGTTCCAGAAGACCGTCGAGATCGTCGACGCGATAATTGATCATCGCCTGTTGCTCGCCGGGTCCGAAGTATTCCGTATTTTCCGGGAACAGCGCCCACACCGTTTTGCCGGGCTTCTCCGGCGAATCTTTTTCGCGCCATTCAAAATCCACGCCCCCATAAGGCGACAGCGTCAGGCCCAGAGTTTGCGCGTACCATGCGGAAAGCTGTTCGGGCTTTTCGGCCTTCAGGAAGATTCCGCCAATCCCCGTAACGCGTGCCATCACGCCACCCTTTCAACGATGACCGCGGTGCCATAGGCCAGCACTTCCGTTACTCCAGATTGGATGTCGTTGGCGTCGTAGCGAGCGCAAATGATGGCGTTGGCGCCGTGCTGGGCCGCATGTTGCATCATCAGTTCGAAGGCATCCTCACGGGTTTTCTCGCAGAGCTGCGAATAGATGGAGATATTGCCGCCGGCCAGCGTCTGCAAACCCGCACCAATAGTTCCGAAGATTGAACGCGAACGCACCACGATGCCGCGCACCACCCCGAAGTTGCGCACAATGCGGAAACCGGGCAATTCCAGCGCCGTTGTCACCATACTTGCGTCCAGCATAGGATTCACAGGCATAACTTCCCCTCCAAAAAACAGTTACGCGCAGTGTACGCCGAATGAAAAGGCGTTCTCCTGCAAAATCGTCGAGAAAATCGGCAGGTAGATTCGTGGTCCGCGCGGCCGCAGTGCCATACTGGAAGTTGACACCGGAGGGCATGCCATGGAAGAACGCGATTTTTATAATGAAAAATCTGAGCAGCGGCCCCATACCCTGACTTGTCCCCATTGCCGCCAGGAGGCGGAGTATCAGCTGAACTGGCTGGTCCGGCGCAAGAAGAACAGCCTGCCCCCGCGCGCCGATGAACGCGACCGCGCCCGTTTCGCCAAGGCCCAGTCCTACATGGTGCTGCGCGAAGACCAAGTCGCATGCCAGAACATTCGCTGCCGCAAGCGTTTTGAGCTGGCGGGCATCAAGTCGGTCGCATTTCTCGATTCCTAACGGCACGTTATGGGCACCGAGCAGAACCCTAACCCCGAATTTCCTGAACAGCGTGACCCGCGGGTATATTTTGCCGCGGAGCGGACCTTTCTCGCATGGATTCGCACTGGCCTGGCACTGATGGGCTTCGGCTTTGTCGTTGCGCGCTTTGGGCTGTTTCTGCGCGAACTGAGCATGCAGCAGTCCCAGCAACCCAGCCACACCAGCAGTCCTTCTCTTTGGCTCGGCACTGGCCTGGTCATCGTTGGAGTCATCGTGAATATCAGCGCTGTCATGAGGCATATTCGCGAAATAAAACAGTTGCGCACGGGCGTGTGGGCTGCCGGATGTACTTCCATGACGGCGATAACGCTGGCACTGCTGTTGAGCGCTGCCGGCATTGGATTGGCAGTGTATCTGGTGTGGGTGCGCTGACCGACTGCTTCATCGAAACTGTGTCTCTTTCGCCCCGTATAAAAGCTCCACTATCTCCAAGTGAAAAGCACGCTCCCTTGACCCGCGCGCAGATAGTACGGAAACGAATCCTGCCGGGACAAGAGTCAGCCGGAAAAATGTAATGCCGTTGACTGCTATCCTTGTGGCAGACAGCTGAACCGCACTCCGCAGATCAAGGACGTACCGCACGTATCTCGGCGATGCTACAATTTTTACGCTATGGGAATCAGAGACTTATTGGGGAAGGCGGCTGGACCTTCCGCCTTCGGGAGCACAATGGGGCGCGCCGTTATTGATAACGGTTTAGCATTTGGCAGAACATTGTATTTGGGTCATGGAGTCGACAAATCGGCATCTAACAGCGGCTGTCGAATATTCGACGGCGCTGAAGATATGCGTAAAGCGGGTTTCGAGCTTTACTGTTCCGACCCTACGAACATGCCTCCAATGGAAGATCAATCAGATCTGTCCCTTCATTGCCGTGTTGCTGGGATTGCTTTAGCCACACACTTGGCTATCGCCTTGTCTTCTGGATTTTTCAAAAATCAGGAACACAGGAGCGCGTTTAATCGATCGATGGGACAAGCCTCTAGGGACAAGCTGATCGAATTGGATTCAGGAATAACCATCGAGCTATTTACGCACTATATTCACTTGCAGGATCCATCAGTCAACATAGTGCTAAACCAAGAGTTACCGGGATCAGGAGACTTTCTAGGCATGTATCTCAATGAGGCGGCTAAGCATTCACCCAACGGCTCGGTGGGATTTCAGAAATCTGGGATCCTCGGATTTGAAGATATGTCCTCCGCACTTCTGCAAGAAACTGCAACCAGCCTCCAGGCCGCAACAGCGAGATTTGGGTGGTAACAGAAGCCATCGCAATCTTTCGGACCGAAGAAAGTCGAAATGAACGATAAAGGACGGACGCGGAAGATTAATGAGCCGTTCAACTCCCACGCCGACTATGTCTCCCAATTGCTAATTTATCTATCTCTATCGAATCAACCGTGCGACGTAATCTTCTATAATCGCCCGCCTATTCTTGACGTTCGTGTGCCTGAAAACATCGCGTTAGCCTTGATGTATGGGGCTGGCGCCGAGAAACTTCGGGAGCTTCTTGGCAGCATCACTTTCTCTGATGGATCATCGGCGAACTTCGACGAGATATGGATTATCTATCCGATGCCAAATGGTGGCATTTCAGAAGAGACTTTGGCATCCGTCGATTTATGTGACGGAGACTGCGCGGCAGGTGCCAACGGAGAGACCGTTCGGAAGATTATTACAGACACTTACCATTGCGAGTCGAAAGAACAACAAGACTTCTATTTGCGACGTTTTTTAGCGTCCTGAGTCCGCCGTCGCGCCGATTTTGCAGCATTCATTAATGTACTTTTCCTCCGCAACAACGGAAACGAATCCTGTGGGGACGGGCGTGGGTCGGAAAATTCTGATGCCGTTGACTGCTATCCTTGTGGCAGACAGCTGAACCGCACTCTGCAGATCAAGGATGTACCGCACGCTTGCCGCCCATTCTCAACGGACAATCTCTCCGCAAGGCGTACGGTGCCACGCCGCTGTTCGACAATATCGCCTTCACCGTTTCTGAGGGCGACCGCATTGGCGTCGTCGGACCGAATGGCTCCGGCAAGTCCACGCTACTGGAAATTCTTGCCGGAAACATCGAACCGGATGCGGGCGAAGTTTCGCGGCGCAAGCTGTCGCGGGTCGGTTATATCGCGCAGAATTCGCAGTTCTCACCCGAGGACACGATTCGTTCCGTCCTGCAGCGCGCGCTGGGTCGAATCCATGCGCCGCAGGCAGAATGTGAGGCGCGGCTGGCGGAAACTTTGGGGCGCGCCGGATTTGCGGACTTCGAGGTACCCGCCGCTACGTTGTCCGGCGGGTGGCGCAAACGGCTGGCCATCGCCCAAGCCCTGGTCCAGCAGCCCGATGTGATGCTGCTCGATGAGCCGACCAACCATCTCGATCTGGCCGGAATTGAATGGCTGGAAAAACTGCTGCTGAATGCTCCGTTTGCCTGCGTCGTGGTCAGCCACGACCGCTATTTTCTGGAGAACATCGCCCACACCATGGTCGAGCTGAACCGCATGTATGCGGAAGGCATTTTTACCGTGCAAGGAAATTACAGCCAGTTCCTGGAAAAAAAAGATGAATATCTTTTGGCGCAGAGCAAGCGCCAGGATGCCCTGGAGAACCGTGTGCGCATTGAGATCGATTGGCTGCGACGCGGACCGAAGGCTCGTACCACGAAGTCGAAAGCGCGGATTGACAGCGCCAACAGCATGATCGGAAATCTGGCGGAGATGCGGTCGCGCAGCCAGAACTCCACCGCCAACATCGATTTTTCCGCCACCGACAGAAAAACCAAGCGCCTGGTGGAGCTGGAAGGCGTCTCCTGCACAATGGGGGAGCAGATCCTGTTCGACAAGCTGGATTTCATCCTGACCGCGGGCATGCGCCTCGGCCTCGTCGGCCCCAACGGCAGCGGCAAAACCACGCTGTTACGGCTGCTGCGCGCGGAACTGGCGCCGGATTCCGGCGAGATACGCCGCGCTCAGAATTTGCGAATTGTCTACTTTGACCAGAACCGCCAGCTCGATACCAATCTGACGCTGCGCCGCGCGCTGGCGCCGGACAGCGACTCGGTCGTCTATCAGGACCGCGTGCAGCACGTCGCCTCCTGGGCGGAACGATTTTTGTTTACCAGCGAGCAATTGAACCAGCCTGTTGAGCGACTCTCCGGAGGCGAACGGGCGCGCGTGCTGATTGCCAAATTGATGTTGCAACCGGCGGACCTGCTGCTGCTGGATGAGCCGACCAACGATCTGGACATTCCAACGCTGGAAATTCTGGAGGAAAGCCTGCTGGAGTTTCGCGGCGCGCTGGTGCTGGTGACGCATGACCGTTTTATGCTCGACCGGGTTTCGACCACGGTGTTGGGTCTCGATGGCCGTGGCGGCGCGGAACGCTTCGCCGACTATTCGCAATGGAATGCCTGGAAAAATGAACGAGGCCAGAAGAAAACCTCCAAACTGTCGCCACGATCAACGGACAGCGCCGGAAACGCAGCCACGCACACCTCGAAAACCTCTTCCAGCCAGATCAAGAAAAAACTTTCCTACATGGAAGCCCGCGAATACTCGACCATCGAGCAGGAAATTGCCGATGCGGAACAGCAGCTTCAATTGCGTCGCGATGCCATGGAGAGCCCCGCAATCGCCACCGACGCCGTGCGGCTGGAACAGGCCATGGAAGCCGTTGCGGAGGCGGAAACCCGCGTCGATGCGCTCTATCTGCGCTGGACGGAACTGGAAGCCAAACTGAAATAGCGCAGCGTACAATCGACTTCTCTGGAACCGGAGGCTCTCTTCGCGATGAATGTCTGTACACTCCCCAGGCGTGCGATTCTACCGATCGTTTCCATCATTTTCTTTCTTGCTGCGGCGCCGATCCTGGCCATTGCCCAGAGCACTGCAAACTCTCAGGCTCCCATCCGTGTGGCTGTCGTCGGCCTGGTGCACGGGCACGTCGCAGGCTTTCTGCCAGAGCTGAAACATCATCCTGAAATTCAACTGGTCGGGATTGAGGAGCCCGACGCAGCGCTCGCGGCCAAATACAGGAAACAATTTCATCTGGACCCGCGGCTTTTTTTTACCAAAATTGACCCGATGATTCAGCAGACGCATCCCCAGGCGCTGCTCGTCTACACGGCCATCAGCGATCATCGCAAGGTGATCGATATTGCCGCCGCTCACGGCATCAGCGTGATGGTGGAAAAGCCGTTGGCGACAACACTGGACGACGCGCTGGCGATTCGGAAAACTGCGCACGAGCATCACATCCAAGTGCTGGTCAATTACGAGACCACCTGGTACTCCAGCAATCGCGCTGCGTATGACAAATTGCGTCAGGGCAAGCTGGGCGTATTGCACAAGGCGATCTTCCGCGACGGGCATCAGGGGCCGAAAGAAATTGGCGTCGGGCCTGAATTCCTAAGCTGGCTGACCGATCCCAAGAAAAATGGCGCGGGCGCGCTGTTTGATTTTGGCTGCTATGGCGCCGACCTGGTGACCTGGCTGACACATGGGGAAACTCCCATCAGCGTGACCGCAGTGACGCAAACGGACAAGCCGAATCTCTATCCCCATGTCGACGACGACGCCACCATCATTGTGCGTTATCCCACCATGCAGGCGGTGCTGATGCCCTCGTGGGACTGGTCGTTCTCCGTGAAAGACATGGCTCTCTACGGAACCAAGGGGTCTGCCGTCACGGTGGGCCCCAATCAACTGCGAGTGCGCTACGAGGGCCAGAATCAGTCCACATTGCTTACCCCGCCGCCGCTGATCGCGCCGCGGGACGATTCCCTCCATTACCTGGCGGCTGTGCTGCACGGTCAACTGGTTCCCAGGGGAGACCTGACCGCACTCGATACCAACATCATCGTGATGCAGATACTCAGCGCTGCCCGCGAATCGGCGCGCACGGGCCGCACCATCCCATTGAAGCCGCTTCCGGAATAAAAAATCAGGGAGTGCGGAACGTTCGTTGCACTCCCTGTATCCCTACAAAAACATTTTGGTTTCGAAAATCAGGCGTGTCTGCCGGCCAGCACCCCGGCCCCGGCAAACTGCTCGATCATGGCGCGATTGAAGGCCGGAATATCGTCCGGCTTGCGGCTGGTCGTCAGATTCCTATCGACGATGACCTGTTGGTCCGTCCATTCCGCCCCGGCATTTTTCAAGTCGGTCTTCAGGGAGGGCCATGAGGTCAACTTGCGTCCTTTTAGAACACCAGCTTCAATTAGCATTTGCGAGCCGTGGCAAATCGCCGCAACCGGCTTGCCCTCGTCAAAGAATTTCTTCACGAACCCGACTGCATTTTGATCCATCCGCAGCTTGTCCGGATTCATGACTCCGCCTGGAATGAACAACGCATCGTAGTCGTCCGCTTTGGCCGCTTTCAGTTCGCGGTCCACTTTCACCTTGTCTCCCCATTCGGTGGACTTCCATCCCTTGATCTCTCCACTGTGAGGAGAGACCACCTCTGTCTTGGCGCCCGCTTGCTCCAGAGCTTTCTTGGGCTCCGTCAATTCCACCTGTTCGAACCCGTCCGTGCAGAGAATCGCGATTTTCTTTCCCAAAAGATTGTCCATGGTTTTTACCTCTATGGAATAAGAAGGCGAAACCGCAACAATCGTTGCCGCCCGGCTGAGGCTGAAACCCGCAGGACCGGAAATGCTCTGCGCTCTTACAGTTCCCACCAATACGTGTGCAGATTCGCGCCCGTAACTTCCGTGGGAGAGCCGGGAGACGGCAAAAACAATTGCAGATTTTTCTCGGCGGCGGCGACCATTAAACGCTCAATTGGCTCCCGCCAGGGATGAAACGCCAGGTTGAACAATCCCCAGTGGATGGGCAGCAACAGCTTCCCCTGCAGATCGACGTGCGCCTGCGCAGCATGGATCGGTCCCATGTGTACGTCGGGCCAATCCGCGTCGTACGCGCCAATTTCCAGCATGGTCAGATCGAACGGGCCATAGGCATTCCCGATGGCGCGAAAACCGGGAAACATGCCCGAATCTGCTCCGAAGAAAATATTGTGTTCGCTCCCGCGAATCACAAATGAGGACCACAAGGTCTCATTCCTGCCCCATAGCCTGCGCCCGGAGAAATGCCGCGCCGGAGTTGCCGTAATCTGACACTCCTTCCCAACGTCGGCGGTCTGGCCCCAGTTCAATTCCGTGATCTTCCGCGGCGCAATTCCCCAGGATTCCAAATATTGCCGGAGACCGAGCGAGCAAAGGAAGCGCGTACCCTCGTCCTTCAAGAGAGCGGCAAGCCGTTCGATCGTTTCCCGATCCAGGTGGTCGTAGTGATCGTGGGAAATCAATACGGCGTCGAGCGGCGGCAGGTCCTTCAGCGCCAGCGTAGGAGGATAGAAACGCTTCGGGCCGGCAAACGAGACGAAGGAGGCGCGCTCACTCCAGACGGGATCGGTCAGGATTCGAACTCCGTCGATCTCGATCAGTACGGAGGAATGTCCCATCCATGTGACGCGGAGCCCTCGGACTGGAGGAACCGCGTAGATCGACGTGTCCGTCCGAAAAGGTCCGAGCGCATGGTTCGAATCCCCGTGCCGTCTCTCCAACAGCAAGCGGCGCATCATGCGCCCCGCGCGCCCAGAACCCATGACGGAGGTCGGAACCGGATTGAGAAATTTGTCCCCCAGTATTTCCGCCGGGCCGAAGGTTTCCGCGGCAGGGTTCAATGTTGCCATCAGTTTCGACATAGTAGGGCTACGTATCGTGGTGCCAAATCAAGGTATTCCGTTAGATGCCGGAAATCTCTGGATGATTCACTGCAATGCGCCGCCACGTGTCGCGACCGGACCGATTCTGCCGTCTTTCGGCTTCGATTTATCGCGGCACAGTGACGCGGGATTGGAGGAACTCGGCATACGGCCCTTTGAAGTCCTCGATCTTGTGGTCTTCAAAATTCCAGATCCGCGTGGCCACTTCATCAATCAGTTCCTGATCGTGCGTGACCAGCAGGACCGTGCCTTCATACTTTTGCAGCGCCTGATTCAGCGCATTGATCGCTTCCAGATCCAGGTGGTTCGTCGGTTCATCGAAAATCAGAAAATTCGGCTTTTGCATCATCAGCCTGCAGAACAACAGCCGGGCGGCTTCTCCGCCAGACAGCGCGTCGGTTGGCTTGAGACCTTCTTCTCCGCTGAACAGCATTTGGCCCAGGACGCCACGAATGTCCTCTTTGGTCGCTTTGGGATCGAATTGATGCAGCCAGTCCGCCGCAGTCGTTCCCTTTTCAATCGTGGATGTATGGTCCTGGGCAAAGTAGCCGATCTGCGCCGCGTGCCCCCACTTCACCACGCCACTGTCGATGTCGCCGCTGGGATTGTCTCCCGGCATGTGCTCCACTTTCGGAGCATGGGCCAGCAGCGCCTTCACCAGCGTCGTTTTTCCCTGACCATTGCGGCCAATCAGGCAAATCTTTTCTCTCCGTGTCACGGAAGCGGTGAATCTGTCGATCACAACATGATCGCCGTACGCCTTGCGAACGGCTTCGGCCTCCAGAATGTGCTTGCCGGAGGGACGCAGCTGTTCGAAGCGAATATAGGGGCGTGCGATGTTCGACCGCGCCAGCTCGCTGGTTTGCAACCGCTCCACTTCCTTCTTGCGAGAGGTCACCTGACTCGACCGCGTACCGGCGGAAAAACGAGCGATAAATTCATTCAGCTGGGCAATCTTCTTTTCGCGTTCCTCATTCTGCGCTTCCAGGCGGGTCCGCACCTGGGTCTTCGCCAGCACCATATCGTCGTAGCCGCCGGTGTAGGTGATGATCGTCTGATAGTCGATGTCCGCAATGTGCGTGCAAACATTGTTCAGGAAATAACGATCGTGCGAGATGGTGATCAGCGTGCCTTCGCGGTGGATCAGGAAATCTTCCAGCCAATGGATGGAGTCGAGATCGAGATAGTTCGTCGGCTCATCCAGCAGCAGTGCCTGCGGATTGCCGAAGAGGGCCTGCGCCAGCAGAATTCGCATCTTCTGGCCGCCTTGCAATTCGCTCATCTTGCGCTCGTGAACATCGTTCGGAATGTCGAGGCCTTGCAATAGGATTGCGGCATCGCTTTCGGCGGTATATCCATCCTCTTCGCCGACAATTCCTTCCAGCTCTCCCAAGCGCATCCCGTCGTCGTCGTCGAGTTCCGGCTTCTCGTAGATCCGGTCGCGCTCTTCCAGCGCCGCCCATAAAGCTTTGTTGCCCATAATCACCGTATCGATCACCCGATACGCATCGAAAGCATACTGGTCCTGGCGCAGCACGCCCAGTTTTTTCGGACGCACAACCACGCCCTTCTGCGGCTCCAGGTCCCCGCTGAGAACTTTCATGAAGGTGGTTTTGCCCGCTCCGTTGGGACCGGTCAGGCCGTAGCGGCGACCGGCGGTAAAGGTGGTGGAAACATCTTCAAACAGGATCTTCGATCCATAGCGCATGCTTACATTGCTGACAGAAATCATATCTACCTTAAGTTTTTCATACTTGCGTGGATAACGAGCGCTAAACTCTGTGGAATCGACCGTCTCGTGGCATGCGATTTCGCTTTCATCGAAGGGTCGAATATCATGCGAGGTGGCCAGATCATTCGCGGGAGATGCCAGAAAATCAACGGAGCACTCCCGGCCACGCAGCGGAACCGGAAAAACCAGGAAAGGAAATGCAGCAATGAACGATTGGAAGCAGCTCGACTTGAAGCCGCGTGAGGCCTGCCGCTGGGACCTGGTCAGCCTGGGAGAAGTGATGCTGCGGCTCGATCCGGGCGATGAACGCGTCGCGACCACGAGGAATTTCCGCGCCTGGGAGGGCGGCGGCGAATACAACGTCGCCCGCGGCCTGCGACGCTGCTTCAATCTACGCACCGCCGTCGTCACCGCGCTGGCCGACAACCCCGTAGGCCGACTGGTTGAGGACATGATGTTGCAGGGCGGCGTCGATCTCTCTCACCTGCTGTGGATGCCGTACGACGGCGTGGGTCGGACTGTACGCAACGGACTGAATTTTACGGAGCGCGGCTTCGGCGTTCGCGCGGCGCTCGGCTGCTCCGACCGCGGGCACACCGCAACCTCGCAACTGAAGCCGGGAATGATCGATTGGGAGGAAATTTTTGGCCGCGAGGGAGCACGATGGTTTCATACCGGCGGCATCTTCTGCGCGCTATCGGAAACCGCGCCTTTGGTGGCCCGCGAGGCCATGGAGGCGGCACACCGGCATGGCACGGTCATTTCCTATGATCTGAATTATCGCGATTCTTTATGGAAATCCATCGGTGGCAAACAACGCGCCTGCGAAGTGAACCGCGAACTCGCCGGACTGGTCGATGTGATGCTGGGCAACGAAGAGGACTTTACCGCTGCGCTGGGATTTGAAATCAAAGGTGTCGATGACAATCTTGCCGATCTCGACACGGCGCAGTTTCGTGCCATGATTCGCCACGCGGTTGCCGAGTACCCCAACTTCCGCGTCGTCGGTACGACGTTGCGCCATGCAAAGACCGCGACCCGCAACGATTGGGGCGCAATCTGCTATTACGATGGCGAGTTTTACGAAGCGCGCCCCATGCCAGACCTGGAGATTTTCGATCGTGTCGGCGGCGGCGATTCGTTTGCGTCCGGATTGATCTACGGCCTGCTGAGCGATAAAGGCCCGCAGTGGGCCGTCGACTGCGGTTGCGCCCACGGGGCGTTGGCGATGACCACCCCCGGCGACACCACCATGGCAACTTTCAATGAGGTCGAGCGATTGATGCGCGGCGCCAGTGCACGGGTCATTCGATAGCATTCGACCAGCGATAACTCTGGACCGCAGTGCGTGAATCAACCTAGGAGAACTTTGATGGACAAAAGCAAAATCATGCAGCACATGCACGAACTGGGCCTGGTCCCCGTTCTGCGAGCGACTTCCGCCGAGGAGGCAATGACCATCGCCGATGCCATTCTGGCCGGCGGTGTCAATATCCTCGAAGTCACGATGACCGTGCCCGGCGCAATCCGCGTCATTGAGCAACTGGCCAACCACCACGGCGACAAATTGCTGCTCGGCGCGGGCACCGTTCTCGATGCCGAGACAGCCCGCAATTGCCTGCTCGCAGGGGCGCAATTTATCGTCAGTCCGGCGCTCGATCTGCGCACTATCGAGCTATGCCGCCGCTACAGCGTCCCCGTCTTGCCCGGCGCATTAACGCCAACAGAGATTGTCACCGCCTGGCAGGCTGGGGCTGACGTCGTCAAGGTGTTCCCATGCAGCGCTCTCGGCGGCGTGAAATATCTGAAGGCGCTGCAAGGCCCGCTGCCACAGATTCAACTGATCCCCACCGGCGGCGTATCGCTCGGCACGGCAGAAGAATTCCTTGCGGCGGGCGCGTTCGCTCTGGGTGTTGGCGGCGATCTGGTCGATGCCAAGGCTGCCCGCGAGGGCCGCACCAGCGTCATCACGGAAAATGCGCAGAAGTACATCGCCATCGTGAAGAAGTTTCGCAGCGGAAAGTAAAATCGATCGACCGTGGGGACGGATATGAACTCTACCATCGCCCAGGCTGCTGAAGAACTGTGGGAACTTTGGCCTTCCCTCACCCATGCTGAGCGCTTGCAGCGATTTCGTGAGCTGCACACAGGCGAGAAGGCGGATTTTTTCCTCCAGCTCAGCGCCCATGACCAATGCGACTTGCTCCTGCGTCTCCCCCAGGACCAGCAGCATGTCTGGATACGGCTGATCGCCCCCGACGATGCGGCGGATTTGATTCAGGAAGCCGGCGTGGAACATCGCGATCGCCTGCTGGCTCTGCTCGATGAGGCCACCCGGAAAGAAGTCTGTGCTCTGTTGGCCTATAAGGAGGACGAGGCGGGCGGCCTGATGAGCCCGCGCTTTGCGCGGCTGCGACCGGAATCCACGGTCGAAGAAGCCATTTCCTACCTGCGAAAACAGGCCTCTACGGTTGAGACCATTTCCTACGCTTACGTACTCGACCACGATCAGCACTTGCTGGGAGTGGTTTCCCTGCGGGAACTCTTCTCCGCCGATCCCAACAAATCCGTCCGCGAAATCATGCACACCGATTTGGTTGCCGTACCGGAGGAGCTTGCCCAGAAGCAGGTTGCGGACGTTGTTCGCAATAGCCGGCTGCTTGCCGTTCCCGTACTCGACAAGCATGCGCGCATGGTCGGCATCGTGACGGTCGATGACATTGTGGACGTGGTCGAAGAGGAGAGTGCCCGCGACATCCAAAACCTGGGCGGTACAGAGGCATTAGACGGCCCGTACCTGCACGCACCATTTTTTGAGCTGGTCCGAAAGCGGGCCGGATGGCTGATGATTTTATTCATTGGCGAAATGTTTACCGCTACCGCGATGAGCTTCTTTGAAAAAGAGATTGAAGCCGCCGTGGTGCTCGCGTTGTTCCTGCCGCTGATTATCAGCAGCGGCGGAAATTCCGGCTCGCAAGCCACAACACTGGTCATTCAGGCCATGGCGGTGGGAGACGTTCGACTTCGCGATTGGTTCCGCGTCATTCGCCGGGAGTTGTTTGTCGGCCTGGCGTTGGGCGCGATCCTGGGCGTCATCGGTCTGGTGCGCATCTTTGCCTGGCAAGCGCTCTTTCACTTCTACGGCGCGCAAACCTTTCTGCTTGCGCTCACGATTCTATTTGCGCTGATCGGCGTGGTGGACTTCGGCTCCATTGCCGGAGCAACCCTGCCCTTCATCCTGCGCCGCTGCGGCCTCAATCCGGCCAGCGCCTCCGCACCGTTTGTGGCAACTCTGGTCGACGTGACCGGGCTGGTCATTTATTTTTCCATCGCAAGAGTGATCATGCTGCGTCCTCATTGAGGCAGGTGCTGCCGCAGATCAGAGCGACGTGGACGGAGAATCTTTTCTCACCTTCTCGAGCGCCTGGCCCACGCGTTGGCGCAATGGAATTACGACCCGCATGGTATCGGCCTTCACGGCGTCGCACCAAGGATGAATGCCGGGCTCGGCAGGCCTGATTCCGAGCTTCCGCTGGTAGTGGTTGAAAGCGCGGGTACGGCCAAGCGCGTGCGTCGCTTCTGTTTGAAAAACGAAAGTATAGGAGACGGAACGGCCTGCTCCCGTCTCGACCCAGTGGCAGGCATTCTGCGGCTGATGCAAACCTATGCCCGGACCCAGCCGGAACACATGTTCGCGCGCCGGGTCGCGGTGCTCCAGCTTCGCCAAACCAATATCAAACACGCCACGAATATAGAAGCGCTCCAACTCTTTTTCAGTTGTGTCGCATGAAGAATAGACGTGGTACGTCTTCTCCCCTTCAATTTGTGCGAAAAACCCAATCACTGGATCGAAATGAATGGGCGTGATGGTCGAACCGGAGGTGATCAGAACCGCCGATTCCAGGCGAAGAACATGCTCAGGGGTCAGCTCTTCACGCATTGCGGCCACCTGACGGAAGAGCACATTCAGCAGCTCGAGGAATCGCGCGTCCTGATTCTCCGGCCTCTTTAAAAGTATTCGTAAAGGACGCGTGTCCAGCTGTTCGATCGCTCGATCCGGCTTCATCCCTCCGTGGGGGACCGAGTAAAATTCAGCACCGCCGGAAGGGGCGCCCGAGGCGATGAAATATCCGCGATTGGACGCGGAAAATGTATCGCACAATCGACCCAACGAACTGGTCTGAAAAAGATCCAGGGTGTGGAGGTTGTGCAGCAGGCTGAACGGCTCGCGGTCGTAATGCTGGGAGAAACTCGCGCAACTGAAGTCCAGGCGAGCGCGACTCAGGTTTTCTGTTTCCAGGAAGTGTGGAAGTACAACAGCAGAAGTGTTCAGGGTACTTTGCGTCTGCATGATTGCCCCCTCGCAGGAACATAACGCGATGGTCCGGCTGGGGGCGACTCACCACCGTGTATCATAAAATACACCATTTTCCCGCGCATATACTCTTTTTTTTACGGAAAATTTACAAATGGAACCGCTTATTGGGCACCGCTCGACCACGGTGCAGGCAGTCCGATACACTACCCGAGTCGCTTGAAGACTATGAAAATTCTGGTTTGCATCAAGCAGGTCCCGCAGAAGGACGCTCCGCTCAAGCTGAATGAAGCGGGCACCTGGATTCGCGAGGACGTCGCTTATGAAGTGAACGAGCCCGACGCGTACGCGCTGGAAGAGGCCCTGCGCCTGAAGGAAAAACACGGCGGCGAAGTGGTCGCGGTCACGGTGGGTCCGGCCCGTTCCCAGCAGGTGCTGCGCGAGGCGCTGGCCAAGGGGGCCGACCGCGCGATTCACCTGGTCGACGATTCGTTTGTCACCCTGGATGCCGTCAGCACCGCCCGCGCCATCGCGGCGGCCATCGAAGGCGAGTCCTTCGACATGGTATTCACCGGCCTGCAATCGGACGACTACGGTTTCGCGCAAACCGGGGTCCTGCTGGCGGAGCTTCTCGGCTGGCCGCACGCGACCATCATCATCGGCATCGAAAAAACAGAAAACGGGCTGCGCCTGAAGCGCGAGTTGGAAGCCGGACAGTATCAGTGGATCGACATGCCGTTGCCGTGCGTGCTGACCATCCAAAGCGGAATCAATAAATTGCGCTATGCCACCTTGATGGGCATCAAACGGGCCAGAAACAAGCCGCTCCAGCAATGGACGCCGGCCGATCTGAAAGGCAAGCTGGGCGCGAATTTGCAAACTATCGAACGGCTGTACCTGCCGACAAAACAGAAAAAGACGGAGATGCTGGAGGGCTCGCCGCTTGAGGTCGCAAAAAAACTGGTCGACATCCTTCGCAACGAAGCCCACGTCATTGAATAATATTCTGTGGAATGCGAATATCGGAGCAGTGCTGGATTCGCATCGGGAAATCAACTGCCAAGGAGAACCGAAACCATGCCGAATATGTTGTTGCCTTCGGAAGAACGCGACCTGACGCCTGACCAGGTGGTCGCACTCGACAAGCGCCGCTTCCGTGGCTTGATGCTGCAAGTCATGGGCGGGATTTTGGCGATCATGGCCATATTGCTGACCGTATGGGCGGGCCAGGATTTCACCTATGACCCGGGCTGGATTCATCCCATGGGCTACTACATGATCATCGCGGCCATTCTCTCGATTGTTTGCATTGCAACCGGGACCGTGCTGCGCAAAGGCACTCCAGAATTTGACTAGGGGATTCCTCCTGGTCAATGCACGGGACCGCCTTCGTCGAAGATCCTTCGCCGCTTCGTCAGTCCGTGCTGCGGCATGGGCGAATGTTTGGAATTGAGCCCTATGCCTGAAACCATCCTGGTTCTCGTTGAACAGCAGCAAGCGAAGCTGAACCGCGTCTCGCTGGAAACCGTCGCGGCGGCCCAGGCGATCGCCAAAGAGACCGGCTGGCAGGTGGAAATCGCCGTGCTCGGCAGCGGCATCTCCGCCATCGCGGAGGAGTTGGCAGGCAAAAAGGCCACCAAGGTCTACGCGATCGAATCTCCCCAGCTGGCGGCATATACCTCGGACGGCTACGTCTATGTTTTGAAAGAATTTTTAGCCGGTAAGCAGCCGAAACTTGTGCTGATGCCGCACACCTACCAGGTGCGGGACTTCGCTCCTCGCCTGGCGTTGGCGCTGGGCAAAACCGTCATTCCGGATGCCATCGGCTACAAATACGAAAACGGCAAGCTGCTGTTTACCCGGCAGATGTTCCAGGGAAAATTCGCCGCGGATGTCTCCTTCAGCGACAACGGACCGCTGTGGATGGCGACCTTCCAGAACGCGGCGTTTCGCGGCGATCTGGCCGAAGCCGGTTCCGCGCCGGTTGAGACGGTGCACGTCACCGTTCCGGACGGCGTGATTCGTGTCCATCCGCATGAGGTATTCAAAGAAGCCAGGCAAGCCGTGGATCTTTCGCAGTCGGAAACGATTGTCGCGGTCGGCCGCGGCATCAAAGAACAGAAAAATCTGGCCATGGCAGAGGAGTTGGCGAAGTTGATCGGCGGAGACATCGCGGCCTCGCGGCCCATCTGCGATGCGGGCTGGCTGCCGCTGGACCGGCAGATTGGCAGCTCCGGCCAGACCATTGCCCCGAAACTCTACATCGGACTTGGGATCAGCGGAGCGATCCAGCACATCGTCGGCATGAAAGGTTCGCGCACCATTGTTGCCATCAACAAAGATGCCGAGGCGCCCATTTTCGAGATTGCCGACATCGGCGTCGTCGCCAACCTGTTCGACGTGGTGCCGCCGCTGATTGAGGAGATCAAAAAAACCAAAGCCGGCGCGTAGCTCCTCGCTATGATCCACTTCCGTCAACTGATCGAGGACATTGAGCGTCCGCGGACGGAAGCCGATGTCGTCATTGTCGGCGGCGGTCCCAATTACGACGGCATGGAACAACCATCGTGATACCTTTTCCCTCATGGAAATCCAGGGCCCGGTGACGGTAGAAGAACTGCAAGAGGCGAACATCCTCGCCGTTCCTAAATTGCTGCGGGATAGCGTACGCCGCCGCTCGCAGCAAACGCTGAACCCATCGAAATGGCGCGTGGCCCTGATAGGTCTGATCGGGCTGTTTTTTCTGATGAGCGTTCTGTTCAACCCCGCGATAGACAGCGCGGAGAAATGGGGGCTGCTGCTTCTGTTGACCGTCGTGTTCGGTTACCGGCTCTTCTTTCGCTCCAAAGCTGTGCGGAAAGGTTATGAGCGCCGCATTGGACACATTCCCCGTGTACTTTCCGTCGACTCGGACGGAGTCCGCTTTGAAGACCGCGCAAAGGTGTTTCAGTTCCGCCCCTGGTCCGCATACAAAACCTGGCGAGAAGGCTCTCAAATCTTTATCGTGCGCGGACCGCAGCGGCTCTCCAACGTTGTTCCCAAGCGCGGCCTGACTCCGCAGCAAATCGATGAACTGCGTGTCATGCTGGCCACTCACATGCCGGACTGCGCGTAAGTCGTTTCAATACTGTGTCGCCTTGTTCTCATCGCGGACAGGGGATTGCTTCTATACTGAAGAGGTCTTCCGACCGCTTCCGCCTCTCGGGCATACCCTGGCGGCTGCGGCGGTGTTCCGTGTGCGGAAACAGGCAGGGACCCAGGGCACGGCTGGAAACGGCTGGGCCTCCCGCGATCTGAGGCAACATCGGATCGCATTGGAAAGGAAGCTCGGCGGCGGTTGAACCTGCGCGGCATACAGGCGCTTCCCTGCCCTTGCTCCCTGCGTCCCCTTTTCCGCATCCGATACTGGTAAGGAAATGGCCGCGACCACAACGCATCCCGATATCCGCTCGCTGTCCGCACCGCCGCGCTTGCGGGACAAGCACGGTCGCGCCATTACGGACCTGCGCGTCTCCGTCACCGACCGTTGCAACTACAAATGCGTCTACTGCCGCACCGGCAATGAAGGTTCGCAGTATTCTGAGCTGCCCATTGCCGACTATCTGCGCATGGTGCGCGTCTTCGTCTCGCTGGGCATCGAAAAGATTCGGCTCACAGGCGGCGAACCGCTGCTGCGCAAGGGCCTGGTCGACATGATCGCCGAGCTGGCGAAGATGCGGACTGCATATGCGGAGGACGGCGTTCAACTCTCACCCGACGCGAGCCAGCCGCTCGACATCGCCCTGACCACCAACGGGCATCTGCTGGAAAATTTGGCGCAGCCGTTGAAAGACGCAGGGCTGAACCGCATCACCGTCAGCATGGACGCCATTGATCACGAGAAGTTTGCCCGTATCACGCGCGTGCCAAACAGCTTCCATCGAGTTCTCGCCGGCGTTCGCGCCGCCAAGCGCGTTGGGCTCGATCCGGTGAAAATCAACTGCGTCCTGTTGCACGGATTCAACGAAGACCAGATCGTCAAATTTGCGAAATTTTCACGCGACGAAGGCGTGATCGTCCGCTTCATTGAATTTATGCCGCTGGAAGAAGACCGCGTCTGGACCCCGGAAGTGGTCGTTCGCCTGGAAGAAATTCTGGCCACACTCAACACCTTCCAGCCTGTGGTGCGGTTGGCGCCAAACGCCGCCAGCGAAACCGCGCTGCGCTACACATTTCAGGACGGCGCCGGCGAAATCGGCATCATTGCGCCGGTGTCGCACCCTTTTTGCGGGCATTGCAGCCGAGTTCGCCTCACCTCCGATGGCAAGCTGCGCACCTGTCTGTTTTCGCAGTCCGACCACGATTTATACGGCGTGCTGCGCCGCGACGGCGACGACGCCGAATTGGCGAAATTCATCCGGCACACGGTCGATCGGAAAGAAGCCCGTCACCACATCGGGGAACCGGATTTTCTGAAGCCTTCGCGCAGTATGGTGCATATCGGCGGATAGAGAAGATTTCCGATCGTTGGCCGCCAAGACACCCGCCGCACCCTCTGCGGTAGAATGCTCCAAGCTATGGATATAGAGAGTCCCTCCCCTGCAGCGCGAAGAATACTTGAGGCGCGCACATCGCGAGCCCACCGAATACGCTGACAGAAGGGGTCCTGCCGATGAAAACGATTCGCTTCCCAGACGGCCAGCCGGCGCTGGAGATTCAGACCTTTCACGAGGTTGCCCGCGCCCTCACTTCGTCCGTCGATCTTACCGGCATTCTGAATGGCATCATGCAGCAGATGACTCGGTTCTTCAACCCGCAAGCCTGGTCGCTGCTGATCGTAGACGAGAAAAACCGTCAGCTCTACTACGGTGTCATTTCCAGCGGACAAACGGAAAAACTGCGCCACAAACGCATCCCGCTCGGCCAGGGCATTCCCGGCTGGGTCGCACTCCATGGCGAGCCCATGATTCTGGCCAGCGTTCCCGAGGACCAGGAATTGTCCGATGAACTGCCGGAGAACAGCGGCCGGGTGGAGTCCATCATTTGTCTTCCGCTGCGCGTGCGCAACCGCACCTACGGCGTGCTGCAACTGGTCAATTGCCACCCGGAGAACATGGACAACCATGAAATATTTTTCCTCCATGCTCTCTGCGACTATGCCGCGATCGCGGTCCAAAACGCGCGCGCATTTGAGCAAATCCAGCAACTGACCATTACGGACGACTGTACCGGGTTGTTCAACGCCCGGCATCTGTATGAACGGCTCGAGCGCTCCCTGGAACGAAGCCGGCGGAGCGGCAAGCCGGTGAGTTTAATCTTCTTCGATCTCGACCATTTCAAGCTGGTCAACGACACCTACGGGCACCTGAAGGGCAGCCGCCTGCTGGCCGAGATCGGCGATATGGTGCGCGACAGCCTGGGCCTGATTGAAACCGGATACCGCTATGGCGGCGATGAATTTGTCGTGCTGATGCCGCATCAATCGAAACAGCGGGCCTTGGACCTGGCCAACCGGCTGATGGAAAAACTTCGCACCACGGAATTCCTGCCGGACTCAGGATTGAATCTACGCGTCCTCGCCAGCTTTGGAGTCTCCAGCTTCCCGGAAGATGGCCTGGATATTCACGCCGTCATCCGCGCCGCCGATGCCGCCATGTACCACGTGAAAAATACGACCCGCAACGGGGTCGCCGCCGCCGGACAATTCCCCACCGTCCCAGCCAAGTAAAACTCAATCATCGGCACAGGTACTGCACTCACTTTGCCCTGAAGAAAGCAGGATTCTGGCGTCTCTATTGGGCTGCGTTGGCTGCGGCCTTGTGCAGGTTGATGTCCCCTTTTCCCGCCATAATATGCAGCAACGGGCCGCCTCCGCCAACGGAACCGGTCGCTGTGACGCGATCGTTCACCGTAGCTTGCGACAGCTTGAAGTCGGAATTGATCTCGCCATCGGTGGCGACCCCTTGCACGGTGAACTTCGCCTTCTCCGGGAGCGTCACGTCCACCGACCCATTGCGGTTTTCGATGTTCATGGCGGCAACGGGACTGATCGCTTTGACTTCGATGCTGCCATCGGAATTCTTCACCTGGACCTCACCCTGAATATGTCGCAACGCGATGTCCATGGCACGGGTGCTCACCAGAATCGGACCGACGGCATTGTCCATCGACAAATTGCCGTCGCTCAACGAGACCGAGCCCTCCAGCCGGGCGGCCTGAATCTCGGTGCGACTGGAATGCAAGTGCACCGGCCCCAGCAGATGGTCCAGATGCACGTCCCCGAAAAAGTCGCCGGTTAAGGTGGAAGAACCCGTGACCTGGGAGAGTGTGACATCGTTCATACGCCCGTTGATCGCAAAATCTCCCTGCACATTCCGTCCGGAAAAATCGCCTTGGTGCATTGTGACCTGCACTGGACCCACAATGCCGGCCAGATCCACATCTCCCTGGTTGCAGTTGACGGTCACCGCGGCGTTGCGGCCGTTGACGGTCACGTCTCCATGGTCGGCCCGCACGTGCACGGCCGCGGTTGCCGGCAATGTCATGGTCATATCGGCCACCTGGCTGTCGCTCGATGGCATATGCACGGTGACCACGTTGCCGCTCGACGTAATCAACGGTTCCAGCGCGTCGAAGTCACGTTTCGCTTCGCGCTCCGAACCCGAGTACACCGTTTTGTCGACCGCCAGATGCATCTGATCGTCGCTGCCGGCGGTCATGGTGACATCGCCATGCCCGTTTTGAATCACGACCGTCGCATCGGCCGGCACGGCGTGGACAATCTGCTCTTTAGCCTCATGTTTGTTGCCGAATATCTGGGCCAGATTCACGTTATCGCCAAATTGCAGCTGTTCCCCAACGGACTGCCAATTGACATGGTTATGCGAAGCTGCAATCCCAACCAGTGCCAGCAGCAGGACCAGCAAGACGACGCCTCCGCCCAGGCGGATGCGGGAGTGGCTGGCCCACAGCAGCGATTCCAGCGCCAGCAACACGCCGGCGCCGATCAGGACCAGCGGCCACCACTGGCCATACCACTGCCAGAAATGGTCGACATTGATTTTGTGCATGGTCATCAGCAAGGCCAGCACACCAATGGCGATCAGAAACAACGGCCCCAGCATCGATCCGCGCCCGATGCCCCGAAGGGAAGCGCGATACGCGGCGCGCTGCATTCTGGCCTGCATCTTCCACTGCGCGCGTTGCGCTTTCCACTGCGCGCGCGGAGACGGATACGGAGGCGGTGTCTGCGGAGGCATACCCATGGAGCTACCGGCCATCCCTGCCGGGATCTTCCGGCGTGGATGGATGGGACTGAACGAACGGTCCGGATCCAACGTTGGACGAGCCGGCAGCGATGCCCGGCGGCTGGCCAGGGCTGTACGCTGCGCCGGCAGTATCCTCGTGCGCTTCTTGCTGGGCGCGGGCATCGGCTGTCCACACAGCCCGTTCCACCAACAGCAGCAGACCTAAAGCAATCAGGAACAAAGGCCAGCTGGTGCCCCAGCGCAAAACGTTCCACTGGTTCAGCAAAGCCAGCACTCCGATGAGAATCAGGATGACCGCGCCGCGCAAACGGCGAATTTGATACCAGCGATTCATCGCGCACCTCCAGCTGGGGGTCTTTGGTTATGGCGAATCACCATCCATACTCCCAGGCCAATCAGTAGGATCGGCCACCCGCGCGCCATCCAATGCTCACTGAGAATTCCCAGGTTCCCCAGCAAAAACGCTACCCCCAGAACGATCAAGATCACCGCTCCGGCGTGAATCCCGCGATTTCCGTGCCATGGTCCCACTGGGCCATACGGATACAAAGGGTCGGCTGGATTCGGCGGTATGGGCGGAGTTGGAGGCGGAACATACGGCGGCACAAATTCCGATGTGGGAGCGAATCCGGACGCCGCATTTCCTGCTGGAGGCGCCCCCGGGGCAGCGGGATTTGGGTTCTCGTTGGCGGCATTCGGATTCACCCCGTAGCTAGCCCACGGATTCGTTGTGGGGACGGTCCGGACGCCAAACCAGTGCGCGATGTCATTCAAGCCCAGGGGGTTGGGCAAGGGGAGCCCGTCCCGTCGCGCAACCGCAGTCTGATAGGCCTCGAAGGCCTGATACACGACCCAGCCAGCCACCAGCAGACCCAGCACACCGTTGTAATGCGAAAGGTCGACCAGCAGCGCGAAGATCACGACATGGGCCAGTGCCTTGGCAAACTGCCCGTTGTACATCGCCCCTACGCCCGGAATCCAGCCCAGGAGGAAGGCGAGCCATGGCTCCGTCCCCCAACTCGGGTAAACGCTGCCTGGAGGTATCGGTATATTGGACGCGTATGGGTAACCTGTTCCCTGCGGGGTTTGGGCGGACTGGGCCCCAGCTCCCACATTGCTTCCGGTGGGCGAAAAGGCGCCAATGCGGGCTGCCAGACAAGGCTCACAGCCAATGATGTTATTGATTTTGTGAATACATTCAGCACACAGCGGCTTTCCGCAGAACTGGCAGTAGGCTGCAACCGGTGTATCGGGATGATTTGCGCAATTCATGCCGAGTTCCTTTCTTGCACAGAAAAACGAGCAATTGGAAGCAAAGACGAGGAGCCCCGCGAGGCAGGCAGGGAGACAAACGCAGACCATGGCGTCGAGATCGATTTGGGCTGCACATTTTCAAGGACGATCAGCCGCGGCGTGAACGGCCGTGCGTGGAAAGATGCATCGATCACAGGTCCAACGACGATAGGTTCGGGGCCAGCCGGAACCGAACGGTTTCGCTGCGCATTCCGATCAGTGACAGGAGTGACATCCATCCGTTCCCGATGTAGTCCGTTCCGGCTGCTTTGATTGTCCCGGTCCTCTCGACGCACTTGCCCGTCACTTCCTGCGCCGGAGCCTTGCTTGCCCTGCGAATAACCGGCCTTTGCGGGGACCGATCCGGAATCCGCGGCCTGACGCAGCTGGTGGACACGCGACTCGACTTCGTAGACGATGCGAAGATTCTCATAATAATGCACGACCCGGGCATTTGCCTGGGCATATTGGCGGGTCACGGCCCGATGGATCGCCTGCGGCTCCAGATCGGCAACCCGGAACCGGGTCAGCTTGACCCCCATCAGGTTCAGGGTCAAAGAAATCGAGAAAAAAGCCATGGCGGCCACCAAAGCCATGCGTGGTTCAAAGACCGTTTTCCGCAACAACACCACCGAGGGACGGTGCCACACCGGCGTAAACAAACCGGCTGAAACGCCTTCGTGCCCCGGCACATTCTTCTCCCAGGTTCTTTCCGCCGCGGTAGCATCTGCATGATTGTCCGCGGAAGAATAGCCAGGCAGGCTGTAGCGTTCCGCGAAATGCTCATCCGCTTCCGTGGGGACTTTCAGTGCCGTCCGCCTGGGAAGATGCGTGGAAGCTTCCCCGGTGCCTGCTGTTCTGGCCAGAATTTTTGCGACCAGGTCCGCCGGTGGAACCGGCGACTCCTGCTTCAGCAGCAGCAGCCACTCGCGTCCCCTACTCGCCTGCGAGATTTTTTCGCGGCAAGCTGCACACTCGGTTGTGTGAGCGCGCAGTTGCTCGGCGACGGCGGAGGGCAAGGTTCCCTCGGCAGCCTCAACCCACAACAACTCAACCGCCGCACAGTCAAGCTGGACGGATGGACCATGCGCCGGCTTTCCAGCCGGACTGTCTCCAAATTGGCCCTGGTCGTTCATTTACATCACCTGCCTTTTAGTACGTTCCAACAGCCTTGCCAGTTCCATTCGGCCGCGGCTGATGCGCGACTTTACGGTGCCTTCGGGAATGCGCAAGACTTCAGCAATTTCCTTATAGTCCATGTCCTTCAGATCGCGAAGGATCACAGCCTCGCGCAGCTCCGGCGAGACGTGCAACAGGGCCTGCTGGACCAGCGCTTGCAGTTCGCGGTCCATGCAGTTCCGCAGCGGGTCGGGCTGCTGGGTGTGGATTTTCTCCGCCGGCGACGACGCGCCTTCCGCATCGTCCCACCCGGCGTCCAGCGAATGGGTGGTCTGTTCGGCCCGGGTGCGGCGAAAATGGTCGACCAGCAGATTCCGGGTCAGCGTCGTCAGCCAGGTGGAAAAGCTGCCGCGTTCGACATCAAATGTTTTCAGATTGCGGTAGACCTTCAGAAACACGTCCTGGGTCAGATCTTCCGAGTCGCCGGCAGACCCGGTAAAACGATAGCAAAGACCATAGACACGACGGTGGTGCGACTCAACGATCTGCTGCCAGGCATGGCCGTCGCCTTGCATGCACCGTCGTACGAGCGCGTTGGTCTCTTCCACCGAGTCTGGGTTTGCGGGCATCCGCTGTCTGGGTTCAGGCGTCCCCTTTGACGAGGAGTTGGTTGCGTGGCCCACACCGCCGCGGCGGTCCCACAGGTCGAAACGGGCGATTCTGCCGCACGGGTAGGTTAAGGCCGACATTCCCATAGCACAGGATACGCAGGCCACTACGTTTCAGTTCCCTCACATACTACAGAAAGCCGGAAGGTCGGACGACAGTATTTTTCGGTCGAAAGCCCGCGGAACTACATATCGTGGGGGACGTACTCCGAGGCGACCGGATTTTCGTACAGCGAATAATCCCTGCTGACCACAGTGATGCCGGTTTCCGTTACCAGGTAGTTCTTACGGTCTTCATTCGCGTCATAGCCGATCACGGTGCCTTCCGGGATCTGGACGTCGCGGTCAATGATGGCGCGTCGAATTCGACAATGGCGCCCAATCCTGACATGCGAAAACAAAATGCTGGAGTCGACTTCCCCGTAGGAATTGACCCGGACATCGTGCGAAAGAACGCTGTTCCTCACGGTCGCGCCGGAGACGATGCAGCCCGCCGAAATCACGGTGTTGATGGCCATGCCGGTACGTCCCGGCTCCCCGAACACAAACTTGGCCGGAGGATATTGCAGCGGCCGGGTGCGCATGGGCCAGCTTTTATCGTAGAGATTGAAAACCGGGGTGACCGACGCAACGTCCATGTTGGCCTCGTAGTATGCGTCGAGCGTTCCCACATCGCGCCAGTACAGCGCTTCCTGCTTGTTCTCGTCGACAAAGTTCTCGTCGACAAAATTGAAGGCGTACATTTTGTATTGGCCCAGCATCGCCGGAAGAACATTGTGGCCAAAATCGTGCTGGGAATTCGGATCTTCGGCGTCGCGGATCAGCGCCGGCAACAACACGTCGGTGTTGAACAGATAAATACCCATTGACGCGTCCACCTTGTCTTCATTGAAGGGCGAACGCATGTTGGTTTGCTGCGGCTTCTCCTGGAAGCCCGTGACCTCGCCCGTTCGCGAGACCTCGACCACTCCGAAACGGGAAACCTCCGAAGGATCGACCGGCAGCGTGGCCAGCGTAACATCGGCCCCTGAATCCATGTGCTGCTGCACCATGCGTCCGTAATTCATCTTGTAAATATGGTCGCCGGAAAGCAGCAGGACCCGCTTCGGCCGCTCGCTGCCGATGGAATAAATATTTTGATACACCGCATCCGCTGTCCCCATGTACCAGTTGGAACTGACGCGCTGCATGGGCGGCAGGATCTCAATAAACTCGCCCAGTTCAGTGGCAACCACAGAACTCCAACCCTCGCGGATATGCCGGTTCAGCGAGAGCGCCTTGTATTGCGTCAGAATATAAATCCGGCGAAGATCGGAGTTGATGCAGTTCGACAGAGTGATGTCGATGATGCGATAGTTTCCGCCAAAGGGCACAGCTGGCTTGGCGCGATCGCGGGTCAGTGGATAGAGCCGTTCACCGGCGCCACCCGCCAGAAGAACTACCAAGGTATCTTTCATCGAGGGCATTCGATTTCCCTATCCTGCTGCGAAGCGGTTCGATGCGAGTATACCAATCTCTCCACAATTTTCGTCAGGGCTGCCTGAAATCGGTGGCCACCGGATGCTGAGAAAAATGCCGACACATCGCCGGCACAGTAGGATGCCGCGCATCCGTCCGGTGCTATACCAAGCGAAAGTTTCAATGCGACAATAAACCATATGCGCTTTCCTACAACCTTTCAAGCGCGAATACGATGCTGCAACTGACTCGCGCCGGCAAGCGCTTCGGCCACAAACTCCTGTTCGAAAAGATCGACTGGCAGATCACTCCAGCGGAACGCACGGGCCTGGTCGGCGGCAACGGCACCGGCAAGTCCACCCTGCTGCGAATTCTGGCCGGGCTCGACTCGCTGGACGATGGCTCCATGGAGTCGACCGGCGGCATGACCTTCGGCTACCTTCCTCAGGATGGATTGCAGCTGCATGGGCGCTCTGTTTTTGACGAATGTCTGTCCGCATTTGAGAAGACCCGCGCGCTGGAGCACGCGATGCAACGACTGCATTCGCAGCTCGCGGACCTGCCTCCGCATTCGCCCGAATATGCAGTGGTCACCGATCAACTGAGCCGTAGCGACGCTGAATTTCACGCGCGGGATGGCTATACCATCGAGGCCCGCGTCGGTACCGTGCTGTCTGGACTCGGCTTCGCCAAAGAGGACTGGGAACGCAGGACGGAAGAGTTTTCCGGCGGCTGGCAGATGCGGATCGCATTGGCGAAGCTGCTGCTGGAAAAGCCCGACCTGCTATTGCTGGATGAGCCCACGAACCATCTGGATCTGGAAGCGAGGAATTGGCTGGAAGGGTATCTCCATTCCTATCCGCATGCCTACATTTTGGTCTCGCACGACCGCTTTTTTCTGGACGTTGCGACCGACAAAATTGTCGAGCTGTGGAATCGCCGCCTCTATAGCTATACGGGAAACTACGAAAAATATTTGCAGCAGAAGGCCGAGCGGCAGACCCAGCTGGAGGCCGCGTATCGTCACCAGCGCGAGCACATCGAACATCTGGAGGCCTTCATCACTCGTTTCCGCGCGCAAGCCACAAAAGCGCGCCAGGTCCAAAGCCGCATTAAGGAACTGGAGCGCATTGAGCGCATCGAATTGCCGCCGGCGGAAACGGAAATTCATTTCACCTTTCCTCAGCCGCCGGCCAGCGGACGGACAGTGGCCGAGGCACAACAGGTCAGCAAAAGCTACGGATTGAAGCAGGTATTCTCCGGTGTTCAATTCACCATCGAGCGGGGCGAGCGGATTGCCCTGGTGGGCCCGAATGGCGCCGGCAAGTCAACCCTGATTCGCCTGCTCGCGGGGCTCGACCTTCCCACGACCGGGCAAATTCGTTCCGGACACAACGTGGCGCTGCAATATTTCGCGCAGGACCAGTACAAAGAGCTGGACGGCGATGCTCGCATGCTGGACGACATTGGACGCAGCGCTCCGAGAATCGCGCAGACGGAATTGCGCAGCCTGCTGGGATGCTTTCTCTTTTCCGGCGACGATGTGTTCAAGCCGCTGGGCGTGCTTTCCGGCGGCGAACGCAACCGGTACGCACTGGCGCGGCTGCTGGTGAGCCCGGCGAATTTCCTGCTGCTGGATGAGCCCACCAACCATCTCGACATGCGCGCGAAAGAAGTGATGCTGGAGGCAATCCGGAATTTTACCGGAACAGTGGTCTTTGTCTCGCATGACCGCGCCTTTATCGACGCGCTGGCCACGCGTGTCTTTGAAATTCGCGATGGCTCCGTGCGCGTGTACACCGGGAATTATGAAGATTATTTGTGGCAGATATCCCGGCAGGCGGAAGCGGCTGCGTTCGCCCCTTCGCCAGTGGATTTGAAGAAATCCAACGGCAATCTTTCCTCCTCGACGCCGGCCGGCTCTCCAGCAAACGAGCAGCAGGACGAGAACCCTGCCGTCAAGCGCGTCAGCCGCATCAATCCAATTCGGCTGCGGCAGATGCAGGACCGATGCAACACCCTCGAAGAAGAGATTCCTCGCATGGAAGCCGCCATCCAAACCACGGAACAGCAGCTGGGTGTGTTCGTCTCCGCCGAGCACTATCAGACCCAGCAGCGCCAACTCGATGAGCTGCGCGCCGAACACGCCGCGCTGTTGGCGGAATGGGAAGATCTGATCGTGCAACTGGAAGAGCAGGCGACAATTTCTTCGTCCAACGCATAAAGCGTGCTTCATCATCGGCATTCCCGACCCAAGAAGTTCATGGAGTCCGCCTTGTTGCCGGTCGCCGCGGCGATCCATCCCAGGCAAGTTCAGCGGAACTGAATTTACGAAACCCGCTTTAGGAGACTGTCTGCCCGCTCCTGCATAATGCAGATACGTATGGATCTTTTGTGGAAGCCGGAAAACTGGGCGGAGCGCCTGGAAGAACTGCAATCGTTCGATCCGGAGCGTAAGGATGCTCCGCTGCGCCGCGACGTTCGCTCGCTGGGAACGCTGCTGGGGCGCGTGCTTCGGGAACAGGCCGGCGACGAGCTGTTTCAGGCAGTAGAAGATTTGCGTCGCATCACGACCGAAGGCCGGGAAGCGCGTCTGCAAGGCGATGCGATGAAAGCCGATTTTCTGCTGGCCGAGGCCGTCGCTCGCATTGCAACCTGCGATACCGCGTTTGCCGAGCAGTTGACGCGGGCCTTCGCTTTCTACTTTGACCTGATCAATCTGGCCGAAACCAATCACCGCAAGCGCCGCCGCCGGGCCCACCGCTTGCGCGGCAGCCAAAGCCCGCCCCAACCCGGAGAGATGCGTGGCACTTTGCGGCGCATGCGCGAAGCCGGCATCGCCGCCGGCGAAGCCATGGAGTTGCTGGCGAAAATTTGCGTGATTCCAGTGTTCACGGCGCACCCCACTGAGGTCGCGCGGCGCTCCGTGCTGTTCAAGCGGCGACGCCTCGGCGAAACTCTCGAAAGCCTGAACCGGATTCCGCTGCAGGATGAGGAATTGGCGGCCCGCGAAGAAGACATCCTCGCCGAGATCACAGCGCTGTGGCAGACCGACGAAGTTCGCAGCCATCGGCCCACGGTGCAGAACGAAATCAAACTCGGCCTGGACTATTACGACATTGCCATCTTTGAAACGCTGCCGCAGTTGTTCGAGGAAATTGCCGGCGCGCTGCGCGACGAGTACGGCATGGAAATCGAGGCGAACGATTTGCCGCAGGTGGTCCGATTCGGCTCCTGGATCGGCGGCGATCGCGATGGCAATCCCTTCGTCACGCCGGAGGTGACCTGGCAGGCCATCACCATGGCCCGGCATAAATTGATTGAGCATTATTGCGCCCGCATTCAGCTGGTCCTCGACCTGCTGACGCCCTCCATCCAGCGAGTTGCTCTGACTCCTGCGCTTGAGAAAAAGCTGTATGCCTATTCGTCTCAGTTGGAACGCTCCGGCATGGGCATCGATCAACGCTATCCGCACGAGATGCATCGGCGTTTTGTCCTGTGCATTCGCATGCGGCTGGAAGCAGCCGCGCGAGAATTGCATGACGCGGCGGCGCCCGTCGGCCTGCCGCCGTATCGCTCCAGCCAGGAACTATTGGAGGACTTGCATCTGCTGCGGGCGAGCCTGGCGGAAGAGAAAAGCCTTCGTCTGGCGCGTACGTTGATCGACCCCCTGGTGCGCGAAGTTCGCACCTTCGGACTGCACCTGCACACGCTGGACATTCGCGCGCATGCCCGCCAGCTGACCCAGGCGCTGCGGGAGATTGAAGAAAACTGCGAACAGAATGCGTCGCGGGAAAACTTCGCCACCCCGCTTTCGCGCGAGACCGCCGACGTTCTGGCCACCTTCCGCGCCATCGCGGAAATTCAGCGCAAAGAGCCCGCGGAGACCATCCAGCAATACATCATCAGCGGCGCCACCAGCGCGAAGGATGTGTGGCGCGTGCTGCATCTTGCGCGCACCCATGAAGTCTCCTGCATGAACGGAGAAAATCGGGCCGCGATTCGCGTGGTGCCGTTGTTTGAGTCGATTGAGGATTTGCGCGGCGCCGCCGCCATCTGCCGCGAAATCTGGACCGCACCTGCCTATCAACCGCTGCTGGAGTCGTGGAATCGCCGTCAGGAAGTCATGCTGGGCTACTCCGACTCCAATAAAGACGGCGGCATGCTGACCAGCACCTGGGAGCTATACAAAACGCACCGCGCCTTGTACGCCGTCGCCCGCGAATGCAACATCGACCTGCGCCTGTTCCACGGTCGCGGCGGAACCGTGGGCCGCGGCGGCGCGCCCACACACCGCGCCATCTACGCCCAGCCGATGGGGGACTTCAACGGCGAAATCCGCATCACGGAACAGGGCGAGGTCCTGCATTGGAAATACTCGGACGTGGTGCTGGCGGAATGGAACCTGGAGCTGATGGTGGCCGCATCGCTCGACGCACTGGCGCGCCCGGAAGCAAACCGTCCCGGCGGCGGTCATCGCACCGGAGAAATGATGCCCGGCTGGGAGGAAGTGTGCGAAGAACTTTCCGCCACCGCGTACCGTTTCTATCGCCGGAACATCCCCGAGGATGAAGAGGTGCTGCAATATTTCGCCGAGGCGACCCCCGTCAATGAGTTGGAATACGCTCGCATCGGTTCGCGTCCCGCGCGCCGCAAAGCGAAGAACAATTTTGCCGATCTCCGCGCCATTCCATGGGTATTCGGCTGGATGCAGAGTCGTCATGGCGTGCCGGGGTGGTTCGGCGTCGGTCATGCGTTGGAGCATTCGATCGAACATGGAAATCTACCCATCCTGCAGCACATGATGCGGGAATTTCCCCTGTTCATCGACCTTATCCGCAACGTGGAATTGTCGCTGGCCAAGGCCGACTTTCACATTGCAAAACAATATTCTTTCCTGGTGCACGACCGCGCTGCCGGCGATCGCGTCTATGCCCGGCTGGAGGCGGAATATGAAAGCACGCGACGAGCGGTACTGGCGGTGACCGGGCAAAAAGTTCTGCTGGAAACCAATCCCGTGCTATCGCGCTCCATTCGAGTACGCAATCCCTACGTTGATCCCATGAGCCTGATCCAGGTGGAATTGCTGCGGCGCAAGCGCGCCGGGGACACAAGCGATGCCCTGCAACGCGCGATTGCGGCCACCATCAACGGCATCGCCGCAGGGCTGAGGAACACCGGCTAAAAGCGAAAGCCCGAATCGCATATGCGCTTCGGGCCTCGTTCATTCCATCGATTGACTAAGTGTTAGTCCGTCTGTTCCTTGCGGGCTTTCTTGCGATTGCGCTTGCGGGCCAGGGCCTGCTTCATGCGCATCTTCTCGCCTGGCTTCATGTAATACGAGTGCCGCTTGACTTCCTTGATGATGTCTTCCTGCTGCACCTTGCGCTTGAAGCGGCGCAGTGCATTCTCCAGCGGTTCGCATTCTTGAATTTTTACTTCTGCCAAATGAGATTCCACCCCCCAAC
>JBKQVW010000146.1:0-36722 GCA_052142955.1 Acidobacteriaceae bacterium
TTCAAGGAGGGAATGGCGAGGAAATCGAAGCTGTCCAGACTCTTGATCACGGGGAACTTCGCTTGCCGGATGCGGCGCTCCGTGGCGCGGCGTTCGCGGTCCAGCAACTCCAGCTCGGTAATGCGCAATAGGTAGCGCGGATAGTCGACACTTTCGGCGGCGCACTGCCGCGCCACCTTGTCGTACTCGCGCAGGATGGTGGGCAACCGCAGATGCTTGAGGTGATGTTCCAGCAGCAACTGCGGCGTGCTGTCGGACAGCGAAGAAGTGGCTGCGCTCATGCCCCCACCTCCATCAGCAACAGGCTGTAATCGGAGGCCAGGGTTGTGCGCACCTCGGCCAGCGGCGCCGCCTGATCGAGGGCGCGGGTTTTTTGTTCGAGCAATGCCAGGTAATGCAGCGGATCGAAGATCACCGCTTCGCGTTCGTAGCTTCTTGGATGACGCGCGATGACCTCGCTGCCGCAGGCGATCACGACTTCATGCACGTACCCCTTGACCAGAACTTCCCGATGGCCGTAGCAGGTGGGCACCGAAGAATCGTTGGAGCGATAGCGCACCAGCGACAGCGAACTGACCCGGGCGGAGATTTTTTCGTAGGCCTCATAGGGCGCACCGGGCAAGCTCAGCATCGCCGCCCGGTCGCGCTGGAAGCGTTCGCCGATGGTCTCGGTGTGTCCACGCAGCCTTCGTTCGTGCCGCTTGCGGCACTCGGCACTCGGCTTCCAGGTGGGCGTTCAACTCTTCCCAACTGTTGACGCGGGGAATCGGAACCAGGAAGTTGCGGCGCGCATAACCGACAAGTCCTTCGACCTTGCCCTTGTGTCGCCGCGGCGACTCCTTGGCCGGGCGTCCGAACTTGCTGGTAAACAGGTAGTAGCTCTCCAGTTCAGAAAAGGCGCGGGTCTTCTGCCGATCTTCGCCGCCCAGAATCCGGGCCACCGCGATCTTCGTGTTGTCGTAGAGAATGCGTGTCGGAACACACCCAAAATACGCAAAGGCACGAACGTGGCCTTCGAGAAAGGCCTCCGTCGTTTCGGCCGGAAACGCAATCACGAAGCAGTCGTCCGAGTGCGGTAAATCCATCGCCAGGTAGTGCGCCTTCTGTTCCACTCCGGCAATGACCACCAGCGCTTCACCAAAGTCCGCCTGCGCCTCGCCCGCCGCATGCGCCAGCGGCACGAACATCTCCCGGCTGCGCAGTTGTTCTCCGCGCACATACTGACTCACGATGCCGTAGCCGCCCGGGAAACCATCCAATTCCGCCACCGGTCGAAGATCCGCTTGGCCGTGTGCCGCTGCTTGGCCGGCCTCTGCTTGTCGTCTTCCAGAATGGCGTCGATCACGCCCAGCCACGGCCCCAGCTTGGGCCGCTTTACCGCTTGCTGCCGCTGATACCCCGGCGGCACCGCGTATCGCAGCATCTTCCGCACCAGGTCCCGCGAGATGCCTAAATTCCGCGCTACCGCCCGTTGACTCCGCCCCTCCACCAATACCGCACGTCGCACACGCCCGTAAAGTTCCACCCTGTACATCCCTCCGGTGTCCCATGGACCCGGCTGCCTCGGCAACCCCGTCCACAAAACCAATATCCGGCGGTGGCCTACTTTTTCACCGCCACTGCACCCCGCTCTCGCGGTCTGCTGTGGCCTATTTTTACGCTGACATTCTCAGCGGAGGGAGAGGGAGGAAAGAGAGTCATTGATTGATCCTCCAATCCAGCCAGAAATTTATCCCCATAACCAGATAGCCGGAAGAACCTCCGGGTTCCGGGTGTGCCGAAAAGGCCTGCGCGTGGGGGGAATTTGTGTTGCGGCGGGCGGGGCGGGACAGAAAAGCGAGGGACAGAGGTGACCCGGAAAAGAAGCAGGTTGACCTCCCTTTATAGCAAGGTAGAACGGATAGCAGGAAGCGAGGCAGGTATGTCTTGAGTCAACAAATAATTTCGCTGTATGTCTGAAGAACTCTATACTAGGTCGGGCTTTTGTGGTAGGGACATACTCTCTAAGTTGTTGATAATTTCTGAAAAGTGCCATCTCCCGCCTTTTCAAATACAAATCCCGTGAATGAATCTGAGACCCGAAACAACTATTTTCATGAGTTCTCTGCCCCCGGAAAGCACCCTTTCTGATGCAAAACAGGGTCCCGGAGCGATCGAGGAAGCTGGAATCCATGCCGGGCCCTCCATTTTCCCGTTTCTCCCGGGGAAGTTCCCGTTCCGCGGCTGCGAAAAGGTTCCTCTATGTTGCAGGAAACAGGGTAGTTAGATAATTTAAGCTCTCCATCCCCTCTGGCTCATCGGCTTTCCAGCGCGGCTTGGCTCGAAGGAGAATGCCTCTATCTATTGGAAAACACAGAGGAATAGAATCGCGACATTCCGATTGGTCGCCGCCGATCCCGAGCTTACGGGAGTGCACCTCTCGGAGACTCCTCACTGTCGCTGAAACGAGGCTTATCAGCTTTCCAGCGCGGCTTCGCTCGACTGGGGAATTCCTCTATCTATTGGAAAACACAGAATAGAGAATTCGCGGCATTCCTACTTGTCGCGGCCCATTCCGGCCCGGAGGTCGGGGATGGCTCCCGCGCGCGCGGGAGTTTATGTGTGGCGGAACGAAGGCACCTGGTGTAGCAAGGTTGTAACTGTTGGAATATAGTTCAGCGTCCCACCTTTCCACACACTCAGGACTCCGGCTTTGTACCAGATCTGATAGCGAGTGCCGGCATCGGAAGTGACGTCGCTGAAGGTGATGGTGAAACCGGGAGTGGCAGTACCGGTGGTGGTGTCGAGACCGACGCCGGTGAGGACCATAGGCTGGGTGCCGCAACGGAAGGCAATGATGTTGTCGGAGTTGGAGGCGCACTCTTCCATGCCGCGCTCCAGGGTTCCGGAGAATCCAAATTCCTGGGCGGCCAGAGCCCGGTCGGTCCCCTGGTAGGGGGTGTTGACCACTCCCTCGCCGGCGGTGCCGATCACGAGGATGGAATCGTCCTGGGGTGCAAAAGCGGCGGTCAGGCCGCCATCGAGGGTGTTGACAATGACCCCTGGAGGGTTCTAAATCGGACTTTAATATATCTCAGATAGATGATAAGCTGATTTCATACCCTCTATGAAGCGCGCCGCCCTGTATTTGCGAGTGTCCACCCTCGACCAGCACCCGGAAACCCAGCTCTACGATCTCCAGCAGATGGCTGTTCAACGCGACTATCAGATCGTCGCACATTATACCGACAAGGTCAGCGGTGCCAAAGCCAGACGGCCAGGTCTCGACGAAATGATGCAGGATGCCCGCCGCGGCCGCTTCGATGTGGTCCTGGTCTGGGCCTCGGACCGGCTGGCCCGATCGGTCAAACACTTCCTCGAAGTGCTGGATGAACTGAATCGGATCAATGTCGAGTTTGTCAGCTTCCGCGAGCAAATCGATACCGGCGGCCCGCTGGGTCGGGCGATCATCGTGATCGTCGGCGCCATCGCCGAGTTAGAACGTAACCTCATTGTCGAGCGAGTGCGCGCCGGCATGCGTCGCGCCAAGCTTGAGGGCAGGCATATCGGCCGCAAACCACTCGACCTCGATCGCATCGGCATCCTGCGGGACCGAACTCAAGGCCAGAGTCTCGGCCAGTTGGCGAAGACCTATCGCGCCTCCCGCGCCACCATCCATCGCGTGCTTCACCAGCCTGCCTCGGGTCCAGAAAAGCATAGCGTGTCAGGTGTTTCAGAAGGCCTCGAAAAACAGGTCTCCTAAACCCTATGAAACCAACCCCGGATTTCCTCCGTTCGGCTGTTCCACAAAGTGTGGTTTTGGCTTCAAACTTCCTTCAGTTGTACCGAATGTACCGAAAACAGAGGAAAAAGATGAGGCGAGAAAAGTCGCGTAAGTCTTTTTGGATGTGAGAGAAAGAATGGTCGGGGAGAGAGGATTTGAACCTCCGACCCCCTGGTCCCGAACCAGGTGCTCTACCAGGCTGAGCCACTCCCCGACATATTGATTCGAGCATTTTCACTTTACCTGCGTCTTTTTTTGAGGGCCATTCAGTGCAGCTTTTCTTAACGGAAAAGCTGCACCGCGATATTTGCTTCGCCCTACACCTACAGTGAAAACGCTCTAGTCCCGGTATTACAGTAGTTTATCGTGCCCCCTCCGATGCTGCAAACAAGGGGGGAAATCGAGAGCATGTAGGGAACGGTCGTAGCTGTGTTATCTCGAATTGGAAGCGCCCAGCAGCTGCGAGAGCGATTGCATCGCCTTGCCGAAGTCCTCCCAATTTCCCTGTTGCGCGGCTTTCTGCGCCGCCGTCAGTTGCTTCCGCGCCTCATCCAACTGTGGCTGCGGCCTGGGTTGCGGCTGGGCGCTGACTGCGGACCCTCCCACCGCATTTTGAGACTCTTGCGCTCCGAACAGGTCGGAGATGGCTTCGTCGAGCGTCGGCTCCATGACAACCCTATCCGCTGTGACCGCGATAATGCGCTTGAGTTGGGGAAAGTTCGTGCCTTCCGCTTTCAGGTACACAGGTACCACGTATAGGAAAGAGTTTTCGATGGGAATGACGACCAGCTTGCCGCGAATGACCTGGGACCCCTTCTGGTCCCATAGCGTCAACTGCTGCGAAATGGTTGTGTTTTGATCGATCATGGCCTCAATCTGGTTGGGACCGTAGATCAGCTTCTCCTTGGGAAGCTCGTAAAAGATCATCTTGCCGTATTCAGGAAAATCGCATCGCGCCGCCACCCAGGCAATCATGTTGTCCCGGTTCTGCGGCGTGAAGGGAGTCATCAACAGATACTCCAGCGTGTTGCTGCCGGGAAGCTTCATCAGGATGTAATACGGGTCCATGGCCATCACATTGCCGCTGTACTCTTCCTGGGGAGAGTCCCACAGATCTTCGCGGTTGTAGAAGACCTGCGGATCTGTCATGTGAAAGGTTTTGTACTCGTGGGTCTGGATGGCGAACAGATCCTCGGGATAACGCAGATGGCTTTTCAGGTCCGGCGATAGCTGGCTGGGATCCTTGAAGACCCCGGGGAAGGCGCGCCGGTATGCCGCCAGGACGGGATCATGGGGATCCATGATGTAGAAGGAAACAGTGCCGTCATACATGTCCACAACGATCTTCACTGAGTTGCGGATATAGTTCAGGTCGAATCCAGCGTCCCCGGTGTAGGGAGCGGAATAGGGGAATCTGTCCGAGGTGGTGTAGGCATCCTGAATCCAATACAGCCTGCCGTCACTCAGCACGGCGTAGGGGTCGCGATCAAGACTCAGGAACGGGGCAATCTTGGACACTCGCTGCTGGACGCTTCTCCATATCTGGATCCTGCTCTGAGGCCGGAGATAGGAGGTGAACAAGATGTTGGCGTCTCCCTGCGTCCATGCAAACAGAAGCCGTTTCCAAATGCTGTCCAGCGGAATGCCTCCGGTTCCGGCGTAACTGGTATAGACATTCTCATTGCCTTTGGGATAGTCGAACTCTTTAATTCCGGTATCGACGATGCGGTATCCCACCGTGGCTTCGCCATAGTAGATGCCTGGTTCGGTGATCTTCAAGCCATAGTCGGATGCAGGCGGAATGTTCTGCAGTAAGTACTTTGGGAAACCTCCGCCGACGGTCTGGGAGGCGAAACTCATCACCAGCCCATAGCCGTGGGTGAACTGTAGATACTGATTCACCCATGTTTGCGCTTGTGCCGGTAGCCTCGGGGAAAGCTCGCGGGTCGAAAGCATCACCTGGTGATAGCCATCCGCTAGATGGTAACGGCCAACATTGACGTTATAGAACTGGTAATAGAGCCGGATCGCCTGGGTTTGCTGATAGGTCTGCAGCAGCGGCCTCGGGTCCCAAAGGCGAATGTTCTGGATGGTGTCCTGGTTCCTGGCAATCACATCTGGAGTGAGATCGGGAAGCGCCGGGTAGGAGGTCTCCTGGATCGCGTCCAAACCATAGGCCTTGCGCGTGAACTGAATGTAGTTTTTCAGGTAGGGGAGTTCCATGCTGAGTTCGCTGGGCTGCACCACGAACTTCTGAAATAGCTGCGGCAGCGCGATCATTCCGACAAAATACACCACCGCGTAAGCGACCGCGTAAACGATCACAACTTTGAAGCGTGGACGAAAGAAATTGATCGCCAGGAGCACGGCCGCCGCAATCGACAGCCCCGTCATGATCCACAGCGCGGTCATGGTGACGTGGGAGGCGGTATAGCCAGCTCCGTAGACGACGCCCAATGTCGAATAGACGAGATCGTAGCGGTCCAGCGAAAAACCCCACCCCAGGGCAGCCGCCAGGATGAAAAACAGCACGGACACATGTTGTCCAATGTTCCTACGGACAATGACCTTGCCGCCGGAGCTGATTCGCAGCAGTCCGAACGTGGTGTATGAGATCAGAACCAGCGCGAGGGCGACGATCGTCAGAAAGATAAAACTGCCCTGCAGCAGCTCATAAAAGGGGAGACGGAAAAGATAGAAACCCACGTCCACCCTGAAGAGAGGGTCCAGCAATCCGAAATGTCCGCCGTAGCGGAAGCGGAGATAGGTGTCCCATTGAGAGGACACGCCGAGGGCAAAAAGCAGGGAAACGACGGCGGCGGCCGCTCCGATGGCGAGAGCCAGAATTCTGGCGGTCAGGTTGATGTTGATTCTTCTCGGGTTCGTTGGCGCATCGACGAACGCAACCCGATCCAGTTGATTGCTTCTGTGCAATGCGTAAATGGTGTTGGCGGCAAAGCGGAAATTGATCCACAGAAAGCCGAATGCGCAGACAAATGCCACGCCGAACATGGCCCATTGAACGGACAGAAGTGTCCAGAAGATACCGAGGTAGTGAAGTTGCCGCATCCAGAGCCACTTCTGGATCAGCCCTGCGATCACCGTCAATACAACGATGACCGCAATCACCACAAACCAGATGCGGCCGAACAGATGCCCGCGGGAACGCGGGGGTGTTGGCGGAACGATAAGGTGCTCGTCTACCTCGCGCCGTAGTTTCTCAATCGTTTTTTCATCTAAAGGATCATCATTGATGGGCATGGCTCTGATTTCATCATTACACGTTCCGGCTCGCGGCGTTTCGCATCCAGATGCACCATCGCCCAGCGGAACTTATGGAGCATCGTCCAGGCCGTTTCGTAACATCCGAGACCGAGCTGATGCTGCAAAAGAAGCATCGAGATAGCTTCGCTTATCGGTGGTCATCAGGTACGCGGTCCAGAACCAAGCCGTCAGTGGGAGCTTAGTGTGGTGAAGGAACTGTGCCCGCCGTCAGCGATACCTGGCGCCGACAGCGAGCGCGCTGGCAGCGTACCAGCCCAGTCAATTCGCGAGCGCTCCGGTTCCCGCACTGCCGACACACAAAATCGTCCGGCCATCAGCAGGCAGCCAGATACGCTCGGCACGCCTCTTTGGTGGTGGACTGCGACTGGAATTCGTGCAGGTTCTTCGGAAATGCTGGGCTCGGCACGCCTTTACGTTACCGCTTGTGGCCTGCTGAAACAACCGGATAAAGTAGTTATCTAGAAGACTAGTTGACAAATATTAGTTCAAGTGATAAAAATTTTATCCAAAGTTTGGAGGGGCCTTATGAAAATCCTGAATATAGTGAAAACAGTTCTTCAAGGGACGTTCTGGATATTGTTCTTTGTACTCGCCACGAATACTGCGGCATTTTCCCAGGCTGGAAACGGCGGGATAAACGGGGTGGTGACTGATCCGTCTGGAGGGGTCATTCCGGGCGCGACTGTCACCGTGAAAAGCGAGGCCACGGGCGTCGTTTTATCAAAGGCGACGACGGGAGCTGGGGTGTACTCCTTTACAGCGCTCACCCCGGCCACCTATGACGTGACCGTCGGCCAAAACGGATTTGAGACTGCTGTTCACAATAACGTCATCGTGACCGTGGACCAGATCACCACCGTGAATGTCACACTGCAGGTGGGCAAAATCAGCCAAGTGGTCACCGTCACAGGAACGTCACCCCTGGCCGAGACGACTAACTCCACAGTAGGCCAGCTGATTGGGGCGGCCACGATCAATCGCGTTCCATTGCTTACCCGCGACGTGTACCAACTGGTACAGCTGAGCGCCGGCGTCGCTCCCACCAATGGAGTTCCCAACGCCTCGGACACTTCGGCTGTTTTCAACGCGCGACCGGGGGCGGATGTGGCGGCTTACCAGATCAATGGCGCGACCCCAGGGTCGGTTCAGTTCATGGTGGACGGCAGCCCGATCGGTATTGCCGAGAATAACCTCGGCGCAGAGATTCCGGCCATGCAAATACCGCTCGACGATGTACAAGAGTATCGCGTGGAAACCCAGAACACGCCGGCCACATACCAAAGCGGTGGCGCTGGGGTCATCAGTCTGGTGAGCAAGTCCGGCACCAACCATTTCCATGGCGATGGCTTCGTTTATATCCGACCGGATGTATTGGCCGGAAACGATTATTTCCTAAAGCAGAGCCAGCTGAGCAGCGGCCAACCCAATCAGTCGCTCGGCTTCCATCGTTACCAGGAAGGCGGTTCCATCGGGGGGCCGATCCTGCACGGCAAGTTGTTTTTCTTTGCCGATTATGAGGCCACTCAGCAGGACATCGTGCAGACCGGCTATTTGACAGTGCCCACCGCCGCCGAACGCATGGGCGACTTTTCCGCGGATGCTATTACTATCTATGACCCGTTGGTTCCCGATCTGCCCAATGGCCAGCGCCAAGCATTTCCCGGCAATAAAATCCCTAGCCTAGATCTAAATCCGATCGCTCAGAATTACAATCCACATTTTCCATTGCCCAATACAGCGGGCGTTGGGCCATATCACTTGAACAACTATTTCGGATCGGGACTGGACCCGAACGACGCACAAAAGTTCGATATCCGCATGGACGGCTATCGCGGCGCCAGACAGCATATTTACGGGCGGTTCTCGTTTGCGCGGCTTCTGCTCGCGGGCGCCGATTTATATGGCAGCGCCAATATCTACGATCCGCACTACTACCACATTGTGACCAATGCCCGGAACTTCTTATTTGCCGATGATTATTCCCTGACGCAGAACACTCTGCTCCAGCTGCGATATTCCTTCACCCGGCACTATGAGAACCAAACCGGCGATCCCCGAGATGTGGGTTTCGATATGACCTCCTTGGGCTTTCCGGCCTCGCTTGCTGCTCAGCAGGTCTATAAAGACATTCCGGTGGTAACTTTTTCGAACACCGCTCCACTGGGTTCCTTCCCCTGGACGACGTTTCAGTATGTGAGCGAAAATCCATTCGATATTACTGTGGCGATCTCAACGACCAAAGGAAAACACGCACTTGATGCAGGCGTCGAAGTGGAGAAGCAATTCATGAACGAAGGTCAACCGGTAGCACCCAGCGGCTGGTACCAATTTGACAACACAGCTACAAGTTCCACCACATTTGCGGGTAACGGCAGCGACTACGCTTCATTTCTTCTGGGTATGGGCTCGGCACCAGGATACGAATACGATAATTTTACGAGGGATGTTTTTGGCGCAGAAGCCAACCCTTATTATGCGGCCTATTTTCAGGATGATTGGAAGGTGGCGCGCAATCTGACAATCAATCTAGGTTTGCGCTGGGATATTTTTGGCGGCCGTACCGACCGTCGCAATCGGCTGGAGTATTTCGATCCGACCGTTCAATACAATGTCGGCGGTGTACCTCTTACCGGCGGCGAACAGTTTGCGGGTGTCGACGGGCATGGCCGCAGCCCGTTCACAACGAATATGAAGGACTTCGGACCGCGGCTCAGTTTCGCCTGGCAGCCGGCTAAGCAACTGGTCATCCGGGGGGGATCGGGCATTTACTATGGACCCAGTACTCAGATGGTCGCTAATTCCGCACTCAACAGCGACGGCTTCTTTGCAGCGACATTCTGGAACTCCACGGCATATAACGCGGATGGCAATACCGTCTTGCTCAACTCCCTGAGCAATCCCTTTCCTAACGGGGTGCTCCAACCCACAGGTTCCTCCCTGGGTCCGGCTACGAATCTAGGTAACGAACTCTCGACTGAGTTACATTCACAGCGCACGCCAACTACCTATAATTTCAATTTAGGTACTGAAAATGAATTTCCGCATGGGGTAATTTTCGCTCTCGCCTATGTCGGAAGTCGAGGTCGTTTTCTGCCTTTAGCGGGTGTCGATTTGAATCAACTGCCGCTAAGTGTAATCGGCCAGTATCAATCCGCGCTGAACAACCCGATACCAAACAAGTGGGAAAATGTCTATCCGGCGGGTACGCCTTTTTATGGGCAATCCGCTGTTCCTCAATACATGGCGCTGGAGCCCTATCCCCAGTTCACCTGTGGGGCGATCAATTGCGGTGTGGAGGTCTATGCCTATCCCGCCGCCAGTTCCGCATACGATTCGATGCAAGTGAAACTGCAAAAGCGGCTGACCAGCCACTTCACCACCCTGGCCGCCTTTACCTGGGGCAAGCTGATGACGGACGATTTCGGTCCTCCGCTCTCGTTTGTTGGCTATGAAGCTGGAACTGCTCAGGATTGGAGGGACATGAATCTTGAGCATTCACTGAGCGCGCAGGACATCTCCCATCAACTTACCTGGCAGACTTCTTACGATCTTCCCTTCGGCAATGGCCGATGGATGAATCTGAGTGGCTGGGAGAACCAAACTTTTGGCGGTTGGACACTCAACACGATAGTTTATTTGAGCAGCGGTGTTCCCATCGGCGCACCCGCCGGAACGGGTGATCCTTACTTTAATCAACGAGTCGATCAGGTCTGTGATCCGGCAAAGGGGGCACGACATACTGCTGCCCAATGGTTTAACTATACTTGTTTCGCTGAGCCAGCCAGCCAATTCGTAGCGGGGAAAAGCTCGCGGTATCTCAGCGACGTACGCACAAATGGAGCCCATGATCTGGATGCATCTATCTTCAAAAACTTTGCCCTTGGTGGGGAGAGAGTCCTGCGGTTTGAGGTTTCCTCCTATAACGTTACAAATTCGGTCCAATTCGGCTACCCTAACGTCTTCTGGAACCCTTCCCCCACGCCGGCCAATATGTCGGGTTTCGGCCAGATAACAAGCGCCGTAAACACGCCGCGGCAGTTCCAGTTTGCGTCGAGGTTCATCTTCTGAATTGCTCAGACGTGCCTTTCTTATAAACGTGCGAGGCATGTCCGACATAATCTGCATAGTTACAAGTCGCGAAGTGGATAGTCAGACGTGGACTCTTTTCTGAGTGTGTATCGTAAAAACGACAGGAGGAGAAGCCATGACTGGCTCCACGCGGAGGAATTTTTTGAAAGAGGCAGGCGCCAGTGTAGCGGCGTTTTCGATCGGCGCCGTTCCCTTGCAGGCGAGCGCGATGCCGGGACGGCCCCCCAGCGCGGCGACTGATGCGGGAAAGCGGGAAGTTTCCAACGTGATGGCGATCGCCGCGCATCCGGGAGACGCTTTTTTTGCCATGGGCGCGCCTGTGGCGCTGGCAACGCATCAGCAAGGCCGAGGCTGTCTGCTGAGTCTCACGTTGGGCGAAAAAGGTTCCGCAACCATTCCGCCGGCGGAATATGGAAAGGCACAACAGTTGGCCGCGCGGAAGGCTGCGGGGATGATCGGCGCAACGGCGGAGTTCCTGCAGTATCCGGACGGAGAGGTGCCGGTGAACGATGAGGCGAAATTCGCCGTTTGCGATGTGATTCGGCAATACAAGCCGGACGCGATCGTGACCCACTGGCGAGGAAGCTGGCATAAAGATCATCGTGCCTGCTACGACATTGTTGAAGACGCAATTTTCTATGCGGCGCTGCCGAGTATCGTTCGGAAACTGCCCGCGCACTCGGTGGGGAAACTGTTTTTCGATGACAACTGGGAAGATGCTAGCGGCTTTGTTCCGGATACCTATCTGGATATCACTCCGGTGTTCGAGCGGTGGATGGATGCCTGCGCGGTGTTTCCCATGTGGCGCGGGGAAAACGGGTTCCGCTACAACGACTACTATGGCAGCCTGGCGGTTGCGCGCGGCTGTGTCGCCAATTTCAAACAAGCTGTTGCGCTGATGTCGCCGCCGGAACAGCGCGTCCGGCACGTTCGCGCCCTGTAGTTTTGTGGAACGTACTCCATGCGCCGCCAAAGGCAGGCGAAGCGTCAGCCAGCCGGCGATCCAGTGGTCGCAAATCCCTGCGCGTCATCGATGGGTCCGAATCTACGATCGAGGGCAATCTGGAGCGCTTGCGTTCCGGGGCTGTGGGCGCAAAGCGTTCTTGGACCAGCCGCGAACCTACCCCTGGGCCTGCGAGACGCAGTCTCTTCAGTCCGCCGGGCGGGAAGGCTGCCGAATGAGTTGCGCCATGTAACAATAAAAGAGTCCCTCTATCTGGAAAACAATGAAATCCGCGTCCCCTTCCGAGATCCCTCTGCCGGCACAGATCACGCCGGAACTACTCGCGCAGCACGGCATTACGGCGGACGAATACCAGCGCATACTGGGCGCGCTCGGACGCACCCCCAGCCTGACGGAGCTGGGCATCTACAGCGTAATGTGGAGCGAGCACTGCTCCTATAAATCCTCGCGCGTCCATTTGAAGCGTCTGCCCACGCAAAGCGAACGCGTGGTGCAGGGGCCGGGAGAAAACGCCGGCATCATCGACGTGGGCGATGGCTGGGCCTGTGCCTTCAAAATTGAATCGCACAATCATCCGTCCTATATTGAGCCTTACCAGGGAGCTGCCACCGGAGTGGGCGGGATCCTGCGCGATATTTTCACCATGGGCGCGCGGCCGCTTGCTGTCATGGATTCTCTCCGCTTTGGGCCCATCGTTCCTGAAGGGTCAGCGAAAGCTGAGGCGAACGATGTCTCTTCGATCGCCATCCTGCATAAGAACCACCAGATTCTCGAAGGCGTCGTGAGCGGCATTGCCGGGTACGGGAATTGCTTCGGCGTTCCCAACCTGGGCGGCGAAACGCGCTTCGAGCCATGCTACTCCGGCAACCCGCTGGTGAATGCTTTTGCGCTCGGCATGGTGCGTAAGGATGAGATTTTTTATGGCAAAGCCACTGGGGTCGGCAATCCGGTCCTCTACGTCGGTGCGAAGACCGGCCGCGACGGCATCCATGGCGCAACCATGGCCAGTGAAGAGTTCCACGAAGGCTCGGAGCAGAAACGTCCGAACGTACAGATGGGCGATCCGTTCATGGAGAAGCTGTTGCTGGAGGCTTGTCTGGAGGCCATGCAGACAGGCACCATTGTTGGCATTCAGGACATGGGCGCAGCGGGGCTGACATCCTCTTCCTGCGAGATGGGCGGTCGCGGCGGAGTTGGGATTGAAATGGAACTCGACCGGGTTCCGCAGCGCGAAACCGGCATGACCGCCTACGAGATGATGCTCTCCGAGTCGCAGGTGCGGATGCTGCTGGTGGCCGACAAGGGTCGCGAGCAGGAGGTGGTGCGCGTCTTCGCGAAATGGGGGCTGGATGCGGTCACGGTGGGCGCCGTCATCGCGGAATCGCGCCTGCGGATTCTGCATCATGGCGTGCTGGTCGCGGACATTCCGAATGCTTCGCTCACCGATGAGGCGCCGCGATACCATCGGCCCATCGGCACATGGAAAGCGCCGGCACCGACCGAAGCTTCGTCAGAAATCCTGCAGCAACTGCAAATGAGGCGCGACTTTGCCGCCGATTTGAAAAAATTGCTGGCGTCCTCGAATATCTGCGATAAGCATTGGGTTTTCGAGCAATACGACACCATGGTGCAGACCAATACCGCGCAGGGCCCGGGCGGGGAAGCTGGAGTGATGCGGCTGAAAGGCACGCAGCGCGGACTGGCCATGGCGCTCGACGGCAACAGTCGCTGGTGCTACCTCGATCCAAAACTAGGTGCGTCCCACGCAGTCGCAGAAGCCGCGCGCAAAGTGGCCTGTACCGGGGCGACGCCGGTTGCGGCAACGAACTGCCTGAACTTCGGCAACCCGGAAAAGCCAGAAATCATGGCGCAGCTCTCGAGCGCGATCGATGGAATAGCGGAAGCCTGCAAAGCGCTCGGCACGCCGATTACCGGCGGCAATGTTTCGCTGTACAACGAGACCAAAGGGGAAGCGATCTATCCTTCGCCGGTGGTCGGCATCGTCGGGATTCTGGAAGATGTGTCGAAGGTAGTGCCAGCGGATTTTCAGCGGACAGGAGATACTGTCCTGCTGCTGCGCCCCAAGAATCCGGCCACGGAAAGCGGCAGCCTCCAGGCATTTGGCTCCTCAGAATACGCCAAGCATTTTCTGAAAGCGCTCTGGGGCACACCGCCGTCGCTCTCGCTGGCGGCAGAAGCAGAATTGCATAAGTGTCTCGCAAAATTGGCGGATGCCGGGTTGCTGCATTCCGCGCGCGACATTTCCGACGGCGGCATCGCGGTTGCCTTGGCGGAAGGATGTTTTGCGCATCAAGTTGGAGTCCGCGTGACAGTGCCCGGCGGTCTGGCCGACGATCCGATGGCGTGCGTTCTGTTCGCCGAGCGCGCGAGTGAGGTGATTGTTACCTGCGCTCCCGAATCGGTCGAGAAGATCGAGAAAATCGCGGACGATATTGGCTTTGTTACCGTGGTTCACCTGGGATCGACGGTCGCCGATCATGTGGAAGTTAGCGTGAACGGCCAACAGGCGATTTCTGAATCCATTGCAAATCTCTTTGAGCCATGGCGCAGGGGCTTGCCGGATGCGCTGGAGTCTACATTTCATCGCGATCCTTCCGCGATCGATCAGGCATAATGAACGCATACAGCGCATCGATGGACCCAATGCCCATGGCCGAGCATGACCCCCTTCCATTCGACAAGCTACGCGAAGAGTGTGGCATTGTGGCCATCCATAACCACCCAGACGCGGCGCGGCAGGCCTATCTGGCGCTCTACACGCTGCAGCATCGCGGGCAGGAATCCGCAGGCATCGCCACGGCGGACTACGAAAATCTCTGGAACATCAAAGGGATGGGACTGGTGGCGGAAATCTTTACCGATGAGGTGCTGAGCAAGCTGCCCGGTTCATTAGCCATCGGCCACACGCGCTACTCCACCACCGGCGACTCGGCGCTGTTGAATGCGCAACCCATTCGCGTGGATTCGACCAAGGGCCTGATCGCCATCGCGCACAACGGCAACCTGGTCCACCTGGGCAATCTGCGCACTCAGCTGGAACGCGAAGGGGCGATCTTTCAGACGACCAGTGACTCGGAAATTATTGTCCAACTCATTGCACACTCCAAGGAACCGACGCTGATCGACGCCATTGCCGACTCTTTGCGCCAGGTTGAGGGAGCATTTTCCATCGTCATGATGACGCGGGACCGGATCTTTGCCGCCCGCGATCCACGCGGCTTTCGTCCGCTTTCCATGGGACGCATCGCCAATGCCGACGGCACCGAAACCATTGTGTTTGCCTCGGAAACCTGTGCCTTCGATCTGCTGCGGGCGACCTATGACCGCGAAGTGAAGCCCGGCGAGCTGGTCATGGTGTCCCCTGAGGGCGTGACCTTTCGCCAATTTTCCAGCGGTGTTCCGCAGGCAAGCTGTGTGTTTGAGCATGTCTACTTTTCGCGCCCCGACAGCAAAGTTTTTGGCCGCTGGGTACAGGAAAGCCGCGAAGAGATGGGACGTCAGCTGGCGCGTGAATCCGGCGTGGAGGCGGACCTGGTTGTGCCGGTGCCGGACTCCGGCGTGACCGCCGCCATTGGCTACGCCGCGGAAAGTGGCATCCCGTTCCGCTTCGGCCTGATTCGCAACCACTATGTGGGCCGCACGTTTATTGAGCCGGAACAACGGGTGCGCGACTTCGGCGTCAAGCTGAAACTGAACCCGGTGCGGAACCTGCTGGAAGGCAAGCGCGTCATTTTGATTGACGATTCCATTATTCGCGGGACGACCAGCAGAAAAATTGTGCGCATGGTGCGCGGCGCCGGCGCAACAGAAGTTCACCTGCGCATCAGTTGTCCGCCGACCATCTCGCCGTGTTTCTACGGGGTGGATACGCCGAGTAAGCGCGAACTGATTGCCGCCAACCAATCTGTTCAGGAGATTTGCGGGTATATCGAGGCCGATTCGCTCGCCTACCTCTCGCTCGACGGTCTGCTTCGCGCCTGCGATGGGGCGGACGGCAATCGCTACTGCACCGCGTGTTACACAGGGGTGTATCCAACGCAATGGGTCGATGTCGAAGACATCCTGCCCGCACCCGCCGTCACTGTATGAACATTCGAACTGCGCAATTTCCGTGTCTACCCTAAATCGAACAGCAGAATTTCCGCGTCGCTGAGTGCGGCAACGCGCGCGGACGACTCATCCTGGAGCGCTAGTCCGTCGCCCGCATTCAGTGTATTGCCATTCACGGTCACTTCGCCGACGGCTACCTGCAGCCATCCGTGGTTGCCGCTCAGTTTCTGCTCGACCGTTGTCCCGGCGGCGAACTTGCCCGCATACACCTCCGCTTCGCTGCGAATCAAAAACGACCCACCGCGGCCGTCGCGCGAGGCGATCAAATGCAAACGGTTCGGTTCCGCATCAATAGGAAAAACCTTCTGTTCGTATTTCGGGTTGAGTCCCATCCGGTTCGGCAGCAACCAGATTTGCAGCATGTGGGTTGCCTCCGTCGCAGACGGATTAGCCTCGCTGTGGCGGATGCCCGTGCCGGCGGACATGAACTGTACTTCTCCATGCCGGATTACGCCGCCGGATCCAAGCGAATCCCTATGGCCCAGTTCTCCGCTCAGCACGTAGGAAAGAATCTCCATGTCCCGATGCGGGTGGGCACCAAAGCCCATGCCGGGCGCGATGGAGTCCTCATTGATCACGCGCAGGGCGCGGAATCCCATATGCGCGGGGTCGTAATAATCGGCAAAGGAAAAGGTAAAGTGAGTGTCCAGCCAGCCGTGATTGGCATGGCCGCGATCCTCGTTTAAACGAATATTCAGCATCGAAACACCTCCCAACGTTTGAATCTTTAGATGGGCGAAACCAGAGAAAGATTCATCTAGTTCTCGGGAGGGGGAGTGCGGAGGATGCGGGAACGCACACGCACATTAGGCGCAACGGCTTCGCCGGGGCCAGCGAAGCCGTTGCGCCATTCTGCCGCAAACGGGTGAAACATCGATCTCCAGGGCTACGCGTGTGCGGGAGTCGTGACCGCGGATGCCGTGACAGCGTTTCCCTTAGATTCCGAGGCGGCCGGCTTGCGAATATCGATGCCGCCCTTGAAATATGCGCCATCCTCAATGCTGATGCGTTGCGCAACCACATCGCCGGTCAGGGAACCCTCGTTGCGAATATCGACGCGGTCGCTGGCATTGATATTGCCGTTGACCTTGCCGAGAACAACGACTTCACGGGCAGAGATGTTGGCGGCCACCTGGCCGTTGCGGCCCACCACGACGCGATTTCCCGGCAGGTTGACAGAGCCTTCCACGTGACCGTCAATGTACAGCATCTCGCTGCCGGTGATTTCGCCTTTAATGGTGAGGGACTTGCCGATGGTTGCCTGTTCGCTACTGGATGGGGTTGGGTTGGGGCGCTGCGCCACCGGCTCCGGGCTAAGCGGGGCAGGCGATTGCGGACGTATTGGGTCCGAAGGGGAGATGGGGTTGGTGCCGGGCTGGTTCGGTTTCCACATCGCGTTCATAAATCCTTTCTATTGTTGCGGTCGTCCGTCTGCCAACGCACCATCGATCGTCCCAGGCATCATTTTTCGCAGAACGGGTCTTCAGTTGCATTTGAAAATCTCGCGAGGGAATGGCTACCCAGGCGAGCCGCACAGTCCTGTCGAGTGACTCAATTTTACTGACACTAACGCAAAATAGGGAATGAATCCTAAGAGAATTTGCATTCTTTACGAGCAGGGTAACATCATGGTCAATGCTTTCCATTCAGGGCCGGAGACCCAGTAGGTTAAAATCCAGGGGCTGCACGCATGACAGACAAGGAACTTTTTGATCGGGTTGCGCGCTCCGCAGGACAGCGCGCCGGCTATAAACAGCTGGTTCGGGAGCTGGGATTGGGCGGCGGGCGCGAACGACGCCTGTTGCTGGAGCAGCTGGATCGTTTGACGGCCAGTGGCCAGCTGGTGAAGATCGATCGCGAAATCTGGGCTGTTGCCGCAGCCGCGCGCAAACGGAACAACTGGGTCAGCGGGCGCCTGGACCTGCACCGCGATGGCTATGGGTTCGTACGCCCGGACACACGGGAAAAAACGGGGGAAGAGGACATTTTTATTCCTCCGAACAGCATGGAAAGCGCCATGCAGGGCGATCTGGTGCTGGTGGAACTGTTGCCCTCGCGGGGCGACGACCGGCGTTCCGGGCGCATCCTGCGCGTGCTGGAGCGCCACAACCCTACCGTGGTGGGAATCTTCCATTATGCAAATGGAAGGCGGACCCAGCGCGGCGAGCGCATGGCCGGCAATTTTGTCACGCCACTGAACGCGCGTCTCAGCGAGGCGATTCTGGTGCCTTTTGGCGCGGAGATTCCCGAGCACGCGGAAACTCTGGATCGAGTTCTGGGCGCGGAGGCAGCAGCAGAGCAAGAAAAATATGAGGACCTTGAAGGTCTTGTGGTCGATGTTGCGATCACGGACTGGCCGACGGCGACACGGCCTGCGCGCGGACGGGTGATTGAAATCCTGGGGGATCGAGATGCTTTTGGCGTGGACGTTGAAATCCTGATTCGCAAGCACTATTTGCCGCACATCTTTCCTGACCGGGCGCTGCAGGAGGCACGCGCGGTCGCCGTCCCGCCCGCAAGCGACCCAAAAAGCTGGGAACGAAGCGGCCGAGTCCGGCGCGATTTTCGCGATCTGCCGATTGTTACCATCGACGGCGAGACGGCCAAAGACTTCGACGATGCTGTGCTGGTTCGTGCGCTGGACAATGGCGGATATGAGCTGCAGGTGCATATTGCGGACGTGGCCCACTATGTCCGGCCCGGTACAGCGCTCGACCTGGAGGCGCGCCTGCGCGGCAATTCCGTGTACTTTCCCGATCGCGCCATTCCGATGTTACCCATGGAGCTGTCGACCGATGTGTGCAGCCTGCGCCCGGAGGAAGATCGGCTGGTGCTCTCCTGCGTGATGCAACTCGGACCCGATGGAACCGTTCTCTCGTCAGAAGTTTCAGAAGGCGTGATTCGTTCCGCCCGCCGCATGACCTACACCCAGGTCCATGCCATTCTTCAGGGCGACACAGAAATGCACGAAAAGTTCGCACCGCTCGTGCCCGAGTTTGAACGCATGTACGCGCTGGCGCAGCTGATGAATGCGCGTCGAGAGCAACGCGGATCGATCGACTTCGATTTGCCGGAGCCGGTGATCGAGTTCGACGATCAGGGCCGGATGCGCGGTATTGTGCGTTCGGAACGGACCTGGGCCAATCGTCTGATCGAAGAGTTTATGCTGGCGGCAAACGAATGCGTCGCCGCTTGGATTGAATCGCTGGGCGTGCCCAGTATCTATCGCATCCATGGAAAACCGGATGCCAAGCGGGTGGCGAATTTTGAAGAGATCGCGGCCCATTTCGGCTACTCGCTGGGACTTGGGGCGCTGCCGGTAAAACGTCTCGAATTACGCGGAGACCGCCGGGAACGAACGCGCCGGGGCAGCGGCGAAAAGCGGATGAGCGAAATTCCGGAAGACATTCCAGTGACGCCGCAGATGTATCAGAAGCTGACGGAACGACTGGCCGGCAAACCGGAGGAGCGCATTCTCACCTACCTGATGCTGCGCTCGCTAAAACAGGCGCGCTATAGCGAGAAAAACGAGGGCCACTTTGCGCTGGCGACTCCGAGCTATACGCATTTCACTTCGCCGATTCGCCGCTATGCCGACCTGATCGTGCATCGCATTACGAAATCGCTCCTGGCTGCCGGCGTCGACGGCCGCAGGGAAGTTCCACAGGCTGGCACGCTGCCGAAAAATTCATCGCGTCTGAGCAGCGAACGCCAACAAGTTCGGCGCTCGATCCGCGAAGGACCCGCCATTCAGCCCCCAGTGGAGGAACAGGAACTCGCCGCCATCGCGCAAGAAGTCAGCCAGTGCGAACGTCGGGCAGCCGACGCGGAGCGAGAGCTGATTGAGTGGAAAAAAATCCGTTTCATGCAGGAACGCATCGGCGAGGAGTTTTCCGGAATCATCCTCAACGTCACCAAGTTTGGACTCTTTGTGGAACTCGACGACCTGTTCGTGGAGGGCCTGGTGCCGCTGGCTACCTTGCAGGGAGATCGTTACCGATTCAATGAGAACAGCCGCCAGATCCTCGGAGGAACCAGCGGCCATCGAATTTCCGTGGGCGATGCGGTGCGCGTCATTCTGGATCGCATCGATGCGGTGGAAAACAAGCTGCAGTTTGCCCTGGTCGAGGAGGCGCCTGCCGACGCCGGGAAAAAACCGTTCAGCCGAAAGGCGACGGGGCATTCCACCGCGCATCCAAGCAAAAAGAGGAAACCTAAGCGATCGCGAACAAAATCACGCAAGCGACAGTAACGACCGGTTCGCGCGCGGTGTTGAAGCACAACCGGCAGTTGATGCAGGCCATTCTGCATGATCATTTGCCGATTGCGAGAATCGTCAACGCCACGGTGATTCGTCTGGACGATGCGCCACAGGGATACCAGGACTTTGACAAAGGAGCCGCGAAGAAATTTGTCATCGATCCCCATGGATCGCTCGGCAAGGCTGCTTAAACACAATATCTGCGCGGGAGGAACAGATGGGACCGGAAAATTCTTCCGTCCGTTTCCTCTGTTCCGCCGGCGCGATAGGAAGCGAGATGCTAGAGCGGATTTCCTATAGATTTAGTTGAAGCGGTAAATCTCCGCGCGGCTTTTTCCCAAGAAAAGCCGCTCATCGTTGAACTCGGATAGCTATAGGAATAGGAAATCCGCGTTACACCTGCACATCGCCGGAATCTCCGGCGTTTCCTAAGACCACTTTGATATCCATGCGTTTCCGACCGCGATAGATCGTCACGGTAACGGTCTGGCCGGCCTGATGGCCATCCATAATCTCCGCAATGTCCTGATCGTTCGCCACTCGGTCGCCGTCAATCGCGACGATCAAGTCTCCGCCGATATAAATCGGAGTGTTGCCGAGGTAGGCTTGTTGCGTTCCTCCGTGGATTCCGGCGCGGTCCGCAGGGCCGCCTGCAACGGTACGTTCGACCAGGACGCCGGAGATAGCCGGCAGTCCGATCTGGCTGGCGATGTCTGGGCCGATCGACAAGGGGTGGATTCCAAGCGTCGGTCGCAGAACCTTGCCGTAGCGGGCAAAGTCGTTCAAAGCAGCTTTCGCTGCATCGATGGGAATGGCAAATCCAATTCCGGCATTTTGGTCGGCGCCGCCGCCCGTGTCGATCATCGTATTCATGCCGATGACGTCACCCTGCGAATTTAACAGCGGCCCGCCGGAGTTGCCCGGATTGATGGCGGCATCGGTCTGAATTGCGTCGGAGATTAAATTGCCCATGGGGCCGCGTACGGAGCGGATGGAGCTGATGATGCCTCGGGTCATGGTTCCGCTCAGGCCAAATGGATTGCCGATGGCATACACCAACTGACCCACCTGCAAACCGCGCGAGGTGGCCAACGTAGCCGGCTGTAGATTCGATGCGTCAATCTTCAACAGGGCCAGGTCATGCGCCCGGTCGGTCATCAGCACCTGGGCCTTGTACTGGTGTTTGTTGTACAGCGTGACTTCCACGTTCTGCGCGTTCGAAACCACGTGGAAATTGGTGAGAATGTCGCCCTTTTTATTCAGGATAAAACCGGAGCCCTGCCCTTGCTCCGGGACCGCGCCATAGAAGAAGTCATAGGTGACCATGCTGGAAGTAATGTTCACCACAGACGGCAGCGCTTTCTTATAGACCGCGATGTTGTTGCGCTCGCTGGGCAATAACGCAGGCGCCGCTTCGGCATCGGTAATCTGCATGCCGTCGGGCAAAGGCCCGCTGTTTGGCGTGGTTGAAGTGCCGGCAGCCCGACTCAGCCATCCATGGCCGTCGCTCACTGAAATCGTGTGCGTTGTGACGAAGTAAAATCCGCCCAGAATGGCAACGGTCAAAATCAGCAAACGTGCTTTCATCGATCGAGAACTCTCAGTTCTTCCGTTGTCAAAACGTGGGCCTCTCAGGTTACGGCAACAGAATAGATGGAATCAGGTTTCCCAAACCACGCATGTCTCTTTGGATTCAAATCCTGCATTTGCGTTGTGTCGTTTTCAACGCGTGGCGGGCCTTGCTCCTTCATCTCTCAGCGCTAAATTTTCCCTTTGCAACTGCCCCAGGATAGATTGCACCTCAGCCTCAAGTTTTTCCACAGGCCCAGAGTTTTCAATGACATAGTAGCAAAGCGGAACCTTCTCCCGGTCGGCGATCTGCATGGCGATCCGTTTGCGACCATCCTCCTCCATGGCGATTCTATCTTCTGCAGAAGGAGCTTCGCCGTTGCGCGTCAGGTATCGATCCAGTCGGACATCCTCTGGAGCAGTCACCAGAATTAACTTATCAAATCTGCGGCGGAAACCTGGCGCGGTCCCAGCCCGATCGGCCTCAAAGATCAACGCAGATTCGACCATCACAATGGCATCCGGGTCCTCGCGGAAAATTGCGCCCATGCGTCGCTCCTGCTCGGCAACGACCGTCGGATGTACGATTCGGCTCAACTCGTCCAGCCGGCCAGTCGACAACACATAACGCGCTAATGCGGGGCGGTCGAGTTGACCATTCCCCAATGTCAACGGCGGCACATCCGGATATTGGCGAAAGTGAGAAAGAATTGCCGTGTATACCGGCTGCCCTGGCTGCATCAATTCGCGGCCAATCTGGTCCGCATTCAGGATGTGCACGCCGTGGCGGGCGAACAGGCCAGCCACCGTACTCTTCCCGCTTGCAAGCCCTCCAGTAAGTCCGACGCGCAGCATGACGCATTCTCCTGGCGAAATTATGTCGGCAGGCCCCGACGCAGCCGGGCCGCACGGACAGTGTTTACCATCAGCATCGCAATCGTCAGCGGGCCGACGCCGCCCGGTACGGGCGTGTAATAACTGGCCAGTGCAAAGGCATGCGGGTCGATGTCCCCCATCAGGACCGAGCCTTTTTCCCGGAACGTCGCTTCGCGCTTGGCGTTGCCCGAAAAGAAGCGCTCGAAATCCTCTTGCGATGTGATGCGATTCATGCCAACGTCCACCAGCACCGCGCCGGGACGAACCATTTGCGGGCTGACGATTCCCGCCTTTCCAATGGCGGCCACCAGAATGTCCGCTGAGCGGCAGAATGCCGCCAGATCTCTGGTCTTGCTGTGGCAAATGGTTACGGTGGCGTTTTCGTGCAGCAGCAACATCGCCATTGGCTTGCCAACAATGTCGCTGCGGCCCACCACCACCGCGTGCTGGCCAGCAATGGCAATTCCGCTGCGCTTCAGCATTTGAATGATTCCAGCCGGAGTGCAAGGCGCCAGGGATGGCCGACCGGGCGCCACGGCGACCAGACGCCCGACATTGACGGGATGAAACCCATCGACATCTTTTTCCGGGGAGATGGCCTCCAGCAATCGTTTGGCATCCACATGGGCCGGCAGTGGCAGCTGGATCAGGATTCCATCCACGTCCTCGCGCGCATTCAACTGGGCGATCAATGTCAGCATTTCTTCCGTGGTCACGGTTGCGGGAGGAGTGATGGATTCGCTCTTGATCCCCAAGGCGGCACTGGTCCTTACCTTGTTTCGTACATACACTTCGGATGCGGGATGATTGCCGACCAGCACGACCGTCAGGCCGGGCTGGATTCCCTGAAGATGCAGTTGTTGTACGTCTTGCGCCACCTCCGCCTGAATGGCAGCGGCAATTACGTTTCCGTTCAGTGCTTGAGAGGTCATCGTGGTCGTCATGGCTTGTCCCTATGGTACCGGATGCGGTGAAGGCGGTGGACGCATCTCTTCCGTACGGAATGCGCCGGAAATCCGCGGGGCATCCCGAGGTAACCGCTTCGGATGACGAAAGTTTTCTCTCGCGAGTCTAGTGACTGCCGATATTGAGAATGCAGACGTTCAGCAAATCCGTGTTTTTTGAAGTTTCTTAGCAACAAAGTCAAGCGAACACGAGTCCTATATACAGGAAACCGGCAGCGAGTTCGCAACAAGGAAGGGCGGACGCTTCATGCCATACGACAGAGACATCGAGAAATTTCCCACGGTGGAGTTGCAGGAACTGCGAGAAGGGTTGCTGCAACAAGGGCTGGACAGCTGGCAGGCAGCCGACCTGATCCGCAGCTTTCTGGCGGGACGCGGGTATGGCGTCTCGCGGCAGAGCGCGCGCGATGCCGTGCTGCGCGCCGAAGTGCTCTCGCATTCCATCGATTGCATGCAGGCCGAACTGGAAAAGCTGGCGATGGTGATGTAGCCGCAGTCACTCGGGGGCCATGCGCGCGCCGCTTCTCGGAGCTTCCAGGGTGCCGGAAGACATGAACCTTTCCAGCGCCTTGATGGCGCAGCCCTCCCCGCAAACATGGTAGACCTCCGGATTTCTGGATTCGTCCTCATTCCACGGCAGCAGAGTAAAGCGTCGCGAAGGCTGGCCTTCGTCGAAGCAGAGCACTTTTCCCAGCGTGACCATCCACCAGTGGTTGGACTCAAGCTTGGCGGCACCGCAGATATTACAGATAAAGGACTCGTCCCATGCCATCTCGTGCCTCCGCTATGCGCCTGTACCGCCCACTCCAACTAGATGCAGCACAAAGATTTTCGTCGCTGCATCGAGCAAAAAAGCAGAGGCCCGCACAGAAAACTTTTGCGGAGATTTCTTAGCGAAATACGCCCATGACATACAATAATCAATAATTCCGTGGAGTTACTACTCAATCTTTCATGGCTGGCAGCTTCCGCGATCTTGGGCATCCTCTTGCTCGAGTCCAGAGGCAGACGCAAGGCCGTGTCCGCACAGTATATTCACTCGCATTCCGCGGCGTGGATCTCGTATCTCATTCTGGTCGCAATGCTGCTTCCGGTCATCTCCATGGCCGACGACCTCCAGGCCATGGTGACACCGACGGATGGTGAGCAGATTGCGCGTCGATATGAAGCACCCGTCCCCGGTCATTTTCCGGTGCATCTTCATGGAGCCGTGTTCTTTCCCGTGCGAAGCGGATCGTTCGCACCTGTTCCAGATGCCAGTCCGTTCGAAGCCGATTTGTACCTGTGCCCATCGGACCGCTTTTCTCGGCAAACTACGCAAGACCGCGCTCCTCCTATCGCCGGCTGACTCGCCTGCTTCTCGATCTCATGGTTTCTTTCCAGGTGGCTGATCTCTGTTTCTACGAAGCCGTGATGAGTTGACTGTAGAAGACATTTTCCCGCGGCGATGTGACCTGCCCGTGCGTTTTACCCCTGAAGTGCAAGGAATTTGCCATGAAGCTCTCCCGAACAATGAACCTGGGAGTTTGCGTTTTGCTGTCGCTCTGTTGGCAACATGCAAGGGCAGGTCGCCTAGGCGACCCGACGATGCCGTCCACACCGTTGACGCTGCGGCAGGCGGTTGCGCTTGCTCTTCGCAAGAACCCAACACTGCTGGCGGCGCAGCAGAACCTGGAATCGACTCGGGCGGAAGAAATCACGGCAGGACTGCGGCAAAATCCAGTCTTCAGCCTGAGCGGTACGGACACTACGCTGCCTGCAAATAACCCGTCAAGCCCGTATTCGTATGCAGGCAATGTTTCCCGTCTGTTCGAACGCGGACAGAAACGCCGCTGGCGGCTGGAGAGTGCCCGCGCTTCCACCCAGGTAACAGAAAGCCAGTTCCACGATCTGGAGCGGCAAACCGTGCTGGCGGTGAAGGACGCTTTTACCAACATGCTGCTGGCCAAGGCGGCATTGCAGCTGGCGGAAACCAATCTCGCCAGCTATCGCAAAACCGTGGACCTGAGCCACGTGCGGCTGCAGGCGGGCGCCATCAGCGAAACCGACTTCGATCGCATCGATTTGCAAGTGGCGGGTTTTGAGTCCGACTACGAGAATGCCCAGGTCAACTTGATCCAAAACAGCGACCAGTTGCAGCAACTGCTTGGAATTGAGAATCCAAGCCGCAACTTCGTCATCGTAGGAACACTGGTTCCTCCGCAACTTACATTGTCTTTGCCGGACCTGGAACAGAAGGCCCTGGCTGCGCGGCCGGATTATCGTGCCGCGCAACAGGCGATTCAGGTGGCGGATGCCAATATCAAACTGGCTGATGCGAATGGCACGACCGACCCGACCCTGGCCGGCGAGTACGAGCGCACTGGCGTCTTCAACTCCGCTGGATTTAGCATCAGTATTCCTCTGCGCATCTTCGACCGCAATCAAGGCGAGAAGCAGGTGGCGCGATTCACCGCGCAATCCAGCCGCTTTGCGGAGATCGCGGCCCGCAACCAGGTCCTTTCCGAGGTCGATCAAGCCTGGGCCGCATACCAGGCCGCGCAGGCGCTCGCCCAGCGTTACAACACCCATTATGTGCAGGAAGCCGGGACCATATTGATCAACCTGGAATTTGGATATCGCCACGGCAGCTATACGCTGCTCGACTACCTGAATGCGCTGCACGACGATCGGCAAACGAACCTGGACGCCCTGAACGCCAGCGCGCAGGTGTGGCTGAGCATTCATCAACTCAGCGACGCAACCGCAACGGAGATTCTCCCATGAAATCGCTCAACCCGGCCCTGGCCGCAATGTTCCTCGCAGTTTGTGCAGCGGGATGCAGCTCGGATTCCGCTGCGAACGCGCCGCCTCCAGTCTCAAAAACCATTGTGCAAACTGTCGTGGTGCACAGCCAAAGGGTCGTCGACCAGATCAACATTCCAGCGCGCGTTGTTGCGAATCCAACCAAGGTGGTGCAGGTCTTTCCGCCGCTCAGCGGGCGCATCGTGCGGTTTTCCGTGCTCCCTGGGCAAACGGTACAGGCCGGTCAAGTGATTGCAGTTTTGCAAAGCGGCGACATTGCGCAGGCACGCTCCGACTTTGAGAAAGCGAAGATTCAGGTGCTGCTCGCCGATCAGGCACTGACTCGCGGCAAACTGCTGCTACAGCATCAGGTGCTGGCGAAGGCGGATTACGAACAGCTGGTCGCGACGGATGAAGCGGCGCACTCGGAGCAGGAACGCGCGCGGCAGCTGATTCACGAGCTGGGCTTCTCAGAAAACAACAATAGCGATGAAGCGCCCATCCGCGCACCCATTCGCGGAGTTGTACTAGACACCGGCGCAGCTGTTGGCGAATGGCAGCGATCGCTGGACAATGCCACTCCACTGGCCACGATCGCGAATCTGGACCATGTCTGGGTCCTCGGCGACGCCTATCAAAGCGATCTGGCCAGCATCCGCGTGGGCCGCCCGGTGACGGTGAACTTTCCGGCGTATCCCGGCCTATCGCTTTCGGGCAAGGTGGACAACCTGTCGCAATCGCTTGATCCGAGCACGCTGGCTGTGAAAGTGCGCGTGGTGCTGGCCAACCCACAGATGAAATTGAAGCCGCAGATGTTTGCGAATATTTTGGTCGACCGTTCCTCGACGCAGGGATTTCTGGTTCCTTCTGCCGCAGTGATCCACGAAAACAATTTCGATTCGGTCTTCGTTCAGACCTCTCCGGGCAAGTACGAACGGGTGCCCGTAAAAATCGGTGAGATGCAGCAGCAGAACATCGTCGTTCTTAGCGGTCTGAAAGATGGCGACCAGGTCGTCACACTCGGAGCGGCGCTGCTGCGCGCGCCTGCGGGAGAGTGAGATGACCAGCTTCATCCGGGTCCTTCTGCAATATCGCATTGTCGTCCTGGTCGTCTTTGTCGCTGCTCTGTTGGTGGGCTGTTATGCGTATACAAAGCTCGACATCGAGGCCTATCCCGACCCTTCGCCGCCGCTGGTCGAAATCATCACGCAGAATCCCGCATGGTCCGCGGAGGAGATGGAGCAGCAGGTCACCATCCCGGTGGAAAATGCCATCTACGGCTCTCCGCATTTGGAACAGGTGCGTTCCACCAGCATTTTTGGCCTGAGCGATGTGAAACTGTACTTCAGTTTCGACAGCGACTACTTCCATGATCGCGAAGAAGTCCTGTATCACCTGCAGACGTTGACGCTGCCGAACAATTTGCAGCCGCAACTTTCTCCCACGTCGCCGATCGGCGAAATCTACCGGTACATCCTCACGGGGCGCGGCTATTCGCTGAACGAACTGAAGGCTACGCAGGACTGGCTGGTCACGCGGGAAATCAAGCAGGTCCCCGGCATCATCGACGTCACGACGTTCGGCGGGACCACGCGGCAATACCAGGTCATCGTCGATCCTGACAAGTTACTGGCGCATAACGTGACGCTGACCCAGGTGGTGAACGCCATCCAGAACAGCAACTCCAATGTGGGCGGAGACTACCTGACCCTGGGTGCACAGAACGTGAACGTGCGTTCGGTCGGGCTGCTGAAGAACCTCGACGACATCGGTTCCATTGTGGTCGCTGAGCACAACAACGTCCCGGTGCTGGTGCGCGATGTCGCCACAGTACAAATGGGTCACCAGCCGCCCTTAGGCCGCGTTGGAAGAAATAATGACAGCAACGTTGTCGAGGGGATTGTACTGCTGCAAAAAAACGAACAATCGCTGCCCGCACTGCGCTCGCTGAAAGAAAAAGTTTTTCACTTGAACCACGGCAACCTGCTGCCGCCAGGGATGCAAATCAAGCCCTACTATGATCGAACCGATCTGATCAACGTCACCACGGAAACGGTGAAACATATCATTTTGATCGGCCTGGCCCTGGTCACGCTGGTGCTGGTGAGTACGATTGGAGATTTTCGCACTACCCTGTTGGCCGTGTTGACGATTCCATTCGCCGTCCTGTTCGCATTGACGTTGATGGTGATGACAGGGCATTCCGCCAATCTGATTTCCATTGGCGCCATCGACTTCGGAATTCTGGTGGATGCTTCGATCGTCGTGCTGGAAAATGTGTATCGCAAGCTCTCCCGCCGGATTGAGGTAGAGAACACTGCTGACCTGATTGTGGAAGGTGTGACGCAGAGCGCAAAGCCCGTCATTTACGCGACGATTATTATTCTCATCTCCTTTATTCCCCTGTTCACAATGCAGGGAGTGCCGGGGAAAATCTTCGCACCGATGTCGATGACCTACGGCTTCGCGCTGGTGGGTGCGTTGATTTACGCGGTCATCTTTGCGCCGGTGCTGGGTTTTCTGACCGCATCGAAGGAGCCGACTACCGGGAAAGAGACCTGGCTTCTGCGGAACGTTCTCCGCCTGTATGAGCCGGCGTTGAAATTCGCGCTGAAATATTCCAAGCTCATTTGGGCTGGGGCCATTGCATGTCTGCTGCTGACTGCATTCGTCTTCCACTTCATCGGCGGCGAATTCATGCCGGCGCTGGAAGAGGGCAATCTCTGGATTCGCGCCACCCTGCCGCAGGACATTTCCTTTCCGCAGGCGGTTGCCGTTGCAGACTCCATGCGCGCCACGCTGGATAAATTTTCGGAGGTCACGCAGACGGCGTCTCAAGTGGGTCGCCCGGATGATGGGACCGACGTAACGACCTTCAATAACGTTGAGATATTTACAGATCTTAAGCCCGAAAGTAAGTGGCCGGCGTACCTGCACGGCAGCAAAGACAAGTTGATTGAGGAGATGCAATCGAAGCTGGCGAAATATCCCGGCGTGGTCCTCGGTTTCTCCCAGAATATTCAGGACAATGTGGAAGAGGCGATGTCGGGCGTCAAGGGGGAAAACTCGCTCAAGCTGTTCGGCAATGACTTCGATACCTTGTCGACTCTGTCGGAACAAATCCTCAAGATCATGAAATCTGTGCCCGGCGTGCAGGACGCGGGCATCTTCAAAGTAGGCGGCCAGCCAAACCTATTGATTCAGATTGATCGCGCCAAAGCCGCCCGTTACGGCCTCGCAGCGCAGGACATCAACAATGCCATCCAGGCTGCTGTGGGCGGCACGCCTGTGACGCAAATGATTCTCGGCGACCGGCGTTTCGATTTGGTTGTTCGTTATCCGCTGGCCGACCGGAACAGTCCCGATACGATCCGAAAGATTCTGCTTTCGGCGCCGGACGGCACCATGGTTCCGCTGGGAGAGATCGCCAACGTCAGCATTCGCGACGGAGCCTTCGCCATCTACCGCGAAGGCGGTCGGCGATATGTCCCCATCAAGTTCAGTGTGCGCGGTCGCGATCTCTCCAGCACAATTCACGACCTGCAGGACCGGCTGCAACACCAGCTGAAGCTGCCGCCCGGCTATGAGTACACCTGGGCGGGTGAATTCGACAGTCTACAGAAAGAGCTGCATCGGCTGGCCGTGATCGTGCCCATCAGCCTCATCATGATTTTGGGCCTGCTCTATATCCTGTTCCTTTCCTTCCGCGATGCGCTCATTGTCATGGCTGTGATTCCGTTTGGAATGATTGGCGGCGTCTTCTCCTTGCTGCTGACCCACACGCCCTTCAGCATTTCCGCGGCGGTCGGGTTTACCTCCGTCCTGGGATTGAATACTTTGGGCGCTGTCGTCTTTCTGCGCGGCGTGCGTCATTCTCAGTCCGAAATGGGAGAAGAGCCAGGCCTGCTGCGAGGGTGCCTGGAGGAGATGCGTCCCGTGGTGATGGCATGCATTTGCGCCGCGCTGGGCCTGCTTCCGGCCGCGGTTTCCAACGGCATTGGCGCGCAGGCGCAGCAGCCGCTGGCCCGGGTTGTTGTCGGCGGCATGGTCACCACCTTGTTCGCGGTGTTGTTCATTACGCCCTTGCTGGCGCGCCGGCTGCCCCAGGAGCCCAGAAAACATCTGTCCGAATATTGAGGGTGGGCGGAGCAATGTTTCCCGCACGGTGCGGTTGCTGACAATGCCGCACCGGGGCCATGCCGATTCCGTTCGTTTGTTGCGACGCGTTTGAGCCCGAGGATGCTTATACTTGGAAAAGCCTGACCTCCTAGAGCGGATTTCCTATTCCTAAGGCCATCCTAGTTCAACGAGGAGCGGCTTTTCTTGGGAAAAAGCCGCGCGGAGATTGAACGCTTCAACGACACCTATAGGAAATCCGCTTTAGCGGCGAGACGACCCATGACGTTATCCAATCCCTCTCTCGCCGTATCCGACAAGGAACAGAGCGCACTGGACCTGAAACGAATCTACCGCCGCATTACTTTCAGGTTGATTCCGTTCTTGATGCTGCTCTATCTGATCGTGTTTCTCAATCGCGTGAATGTCAGCTTCGCCGCGCTGACCATGAACAGCGACCTGGGCCTCAGCAACACGCTATTCGGGATGGGCGCCGGCATTTTCTTCCTGGGATATGTCCCGTTCGAAGTTCCCAGCAACTTTATGCTGGCAAAGGTCGGCGCCCGGCTGTGGCTGACCGTACTGCTGGTGCTGATGGGACTGGTGTCGGCGGGTTTTGCCTTCGTTCACTCCAGTTCTTCCTACATGGTCATGCGCTTTCTGCTGGGCGCGGCGGAATCCGGATTTTTTCCGGGCGTGGTGCTCTACCTTACTTTCTGGCTGCCTGCCTCCGTGCGCGGCGGCCTCATGTCGCTGTTCATTGTCTCCATCCCACTCTCGACGGTCGTGGGAGCGCCTGTGTCCATGGCCATCCTGAGAATGAATGGCATCGCGGGGCTCCGCGGCTGGCAGTGGCTGTTTGTACTCGAAGGCGGCTTGGCCGTCGTGGTCGGGCTCATGATCCCGAAGATTCTTGCGGATTCTCCCCGGAAAGCGCGCTGGCTGTCGCAACAGGAATCCACACAGCTGGTCGCCGCCATCGCCTCGGAATCTCGCGAGACCAAAGCGCACGCTTCCTGGCTCCATTTGTTTCGCAGCGGCGCCGTTCTCGGCTTCGCGCTGGGCTACTTCATTCTCATGATTGGGCTCTACGGGCTCGGCTTCTGGATCCCGCGAATTCTCACCTCGGAAGGGCTTCCCTTCGCGCAGACCGGCTGGATGACGGCGCTGCCGTATCTCATCAGCACGGTGGGGATGGTTCTGTGGTGCCGAAACTCCGACCGGACGGGCGAACGAACCTGGCATTTGGTGTGGGCATTTCTCACGGCGGCGCTGGGCCTGTATGTCGCCTCGGCCACGCATCTGGTGGCGGTCAGCGTAGCCGGCTTTTCCATTGCCGGGCTGGGGATTTGCGCCGCCATGCCGCTGTTCTGGGCCGTCGCCACGGAACATCTGGGAGAGAACGGAGTTGCCGGCATTGCACTGATCAATGCCATTGGCTGCCTGGGCGGATTCTTCGGTCCGTTCTGGATGGGCTGGCTGGTCGATCGTACCCATTTCTTCTCTGCCGGTCTGCTGGCAGCGGCGATCACGCTTGCGCTTGGCGCGGCCCTGATGTTCGGCTTGAGCCGACCGACCCCATCCACGACTGCTGTGCAAACATAGAGACGAGGCAAATACTTTGCAAGCGCGGAGGGATCATGCCGACATCCAATCCCATGCCCCAAAAGCGAGACGTGGGGCACACAAGATTGCCGAGACAAGATGAGACCTGGGCCACCCGCCCAGGAACTCTGCTATCCCATATAGGTATATATGTTCAATCAGCACGGGGTGTTCCCCACGATGAGATATTATTGGATTGTTTTGGCACTCTGCTCTCTTGGCTTTGTAAATACCTCTCGTGCCCAGGAGAGCTCCATGATAACGGTAAAGGTAGTTGACACAAAAAGTGGAAAACCCGTGCCGCATCGAGAAATTTGGGTGGATAGAATCGATCCCGATACTCATATACCCATTGTGGAACGGGGATTTCCTCTCAAAGGAAGTACAGGTGTCGATGGAATAGCATCTTTTTCCACTGCGCGTCTTCGTTCCACCTACTCAGCGGGCAAAAGCGACAATAGAAACGATGCAGAAGCTGCACCTCGGAAGAGACTGTCTAAATTTTTAGATATAGAAATCACCTATGCTGCGGGCGGCATACAGTGCTCCACGGGCTTATTTTCACTTGAAGAGATTCTCACATCAGGGGTAGTGGGTGATAACCGCTGCGACAAGAAGTTTGATCCAGGCGAATTCAAGAGCATTCCAGGCGAGGTGATAATATTTGTCGGCAAGTATCACTGGTGGGAAGCCGGCCAAACTTAGAGTTAGCGGGTGGCTCTCCTTCGCCTAGTTGTCATGCCATGCGGTGGGAACGTTACTGACCTCGAACGGGGTATACACGCGCGGAGAAATCTTCACGGGCAGCCTGCATGTGGCCACGTATGACGACGACCAAAGCTGTGCCGGGACGAATCCCACCCCGACCCACTTTACCGGCAAGCTACGGGACCCGGAGACGGGGCTGGACTACTCGCAGGCGCGCTACTACTCGTCGAACGCGGGGCGCTGGATGCTGCCGGACTGGAGCGCGGTGCCGCAGCCGGTGCCCTATGCCGACCTGGGCAATTTGGCTGCCCCGAACCCGTCTGTAGGCGGCGATCCGGTCAGGATTTGCTGGCGGCTAGAGTCAGGATCAAAATCTGCGGCTGACGATTGCGCAAAATCTGCAGTTTGATGGCGGCGTTCTTGTTTTGCCGGAGCGCATGGTTCCATTTACTGCGGGAGGTCAAGGGCACGTCGTCGGCCTTGCAGATCACATCGCCGGCCTGCACTCCGGCGCGCAGTCCGGGGCTGTTGGGATCGATGCTTTTCACCAGCAAGCCAGTCGAGTTCTTCAAGCCGAAATATCGCGCCAGCTGCGGGTTCAAAACGTCCACAATGATGCCGGTATAGGGAGGCGTGCCGGGAATATAACTCATCAGTCCGCCGTTGGAACTGAAAGTCTTGCCGATTTCCGAGGTTGCCTCGCCCAGAAAACTGGTCGGCGCCGCAGGTTCGGCAGGAGCTTGTGCCTGCGGATCGGGGACCGTGTAATGCTGCGACCACGCTTCCTTCTCAACGGTATCGCGGTCCGCCAACACCACGGTGATTTCCATCGGCTTGCCGTCGCGCACAATGTCGAGCACGACCGTTTGTCCCGGGTCCATTTTATGCAGCGCATCGATCAGGCCTTCTACATTCTGTGCCCTTTTTCCGCCCAGCTTGACGATGACATCGTTCGCGCGCAGGCCTACTTTGCCGGCGGGCGCGTCGTGATCCACAGCCGCGATTTCTACGCCTTGGTTCGGCGCAAGATGAAGTTTTTCCCTTTGCTGCCGGGTCAGGTTTTCGAAATCCACCCCCAGATATCCGCCATGGTGGTGAAAACCGGTGATGCCGGCCAACGGCTCCATTGCATAGGGCCGCGCTGCCACCGGCAGGGCCAGCAATACGAGGCAGACAATGTTCCATGGAAACGATCGATGTGTCATACATTCACTTCTGCATCGTGAGGAGCGTTGTCGGTTTTCTTCGAATCCAATCCGCAACTCGGCTCCGCGCCTTACTGTATCAGGACGCTTTCCTCCAGCGCTTCCATGGACCCAATCTTGCTGATGTGGGACTTCCACAGATACAGGTCCCGCTGATTCGGTAAGGCATTGCGATTCGCGCCAGACCGGCGCGCGACGCACCCGCGGAGCTATTCCGTGGGTGGAATCGCCTGCAATACTTTCAGCGAAGCCTCGCGCATGGCCGGGTTGTCGTCCCCGGTGGAGACGGTCTGCAAAACCAGCCGCACACTGCTGTCCGCCTGGACTGGCTCCAGCATTTGCAATGCGTGACTGCGTACGGGTTGACTGGGGTCATGCATCAGCGATTCCAGCACCGCATCTCGCACCCGCACATCCTTTCCCACATACGGCTTCAGTCCTTCCAGCGCTTTCAGCCGCACCGCGGGGTCGCGGTCATACCGTAAGGCCACCATCAACGCGGTCCGCACCGGCCCGTCTTCGCAGAAGTGGCCGGCCTTGCATTGCGCGGCCAGCAGGGCCACGGAATTGCTTTGCACATTTGGGTCGACGGCGTTCTGCGTCGCCATCAGCAGCAGTTTCTGCACCTCCGGGTCGTCGATGGAACCTTCGACGGTGGCGGGCACCATGGTGTTGAAGTGGACCTCCACCATGTCGGTATTCGGGTGCTGCACGATTTCGCTCACATTGAAAACCGACGGGACCGCGCTCGTCTCGGCAGGTTCGGCAGCGTCGGCGACCTGTGCAACCGGCCGGTGCGCCAGCGTGTGCTTCCAGTAGTGTCCCGCCGATGCGCCAATCCCAAGCCCCACAACGGCCACTGCCATCGCCATTCCAGGCGCGGCGTGCAATTGGGCGAAGAAACCCTGCACTCCTATTTCCAATCGCATCCAAAGGCCGGCAGGAGGCAAAAGATCGATCGCGTCGTCCAGCCGGACGCGGCTTTGAGCGAGAAAGTTGGGGGAGGGTTCTTCAACGGGCGCCAGAGACAGGGTCTGGCGAAGCGCTTGATACGCCTGCAGCTCACTGCGGCAAAGTTCACATCCGGCGAGGTGCAGTTCCAGGCTGTGGCAGCGTTCGTCGGACAGTTCTCCATAGATATATTGCACAATCCACTGTTGTGCTTGATCGCATTTCATGGCCTGCTCCTGAAGTTGGGAAAATGCATCATTCTTTTACCGTCTTTTATCGCACGACCGACAACTGCGTCCGCAATTTGCGGGTGGCACGGAAGAGCGTATTCTTTGCCGTTTCTTCCGTGGTGTTCAACATCTCTCCAATGGTCCGCAGCCGCAGACCCTGGTAATGCTTCAATTCAAATACAGTCCGCTCCCGAGGCGTCAAGGTTGCCAACGCCGTCTGAATCTTCTCCGCCAATATTTTTCGGTCGAGTTCCCGCGCGGGATTTGCCATGGCGCGATCATCCGACACGTTGACCATCGTGTCGTGCTCTTCGCCGGCGGCGTCGATGATCACGGCCGGGTCTTCCCGTCGGGTCTTGCGTCGACGCAGCAGGTCCAGGCAAAGATTGGTGACGATCCGGTAGATCCAGGTATAGAACGAGCACTCGAAGCGAAAACTGCCAATATGGCGATAGGCTTTCAGGAAGGCTTCCTGATGGATGTCCTGCGCGTCCTGTTCCGAACCGGTCAGGCGCAGGGCCAGGCGCAGCACTGCCTGATCGTACTGGCGCACCAGTACATCAAAGGCCGCACGCGAGCCTTGTTGCGCTTCGCGGATTAATTCGGCGTCCTGCAGCCGCGCTGAGCTATCGGCGTACATCCTTGGTTTTGATTGTATCCGCGAGACTGCCGATCGACTCTGTGGAGAAGCAAAGGCGTCTTGCGGAAGGATGGCGAATCGCGGCGACTCCATTAGGTAATGTCTCCTTTAGTTTTGACGACATTTTTCAACAAAGGTAAGCCGATCCAGCGTCTTGGGTGCAACACGGCTTGGCGCGGCCCCCCTCCTTCTCTATTTCTTTGCCGCCGTTTCGACGCGGCAGTCAAGTTCGGGATGCTGGCGCCGCTTGTCTGGGAATCCATTAGACTGGGGCACATGACTTCCAGTTCGAATCGAAGTGTTGGCGACGCTCAATCCTCGTTTTTTTCAGGCGATCCAGGTCGCAAACCCGTCACCAGGAACGCCGTCGGCGCGTGGGCCATTGCGTATACCGATGGGGGCTCGCGGGGCAATCCCGGTCCCTCCGGCTATGGGGTGGTCATCCAGGGGGAGGACGGAACCAAGCTGGGGGAACTCAGTGAATTTCTGGGCATGCGCACCAACAATGTCGCCGAATATTCGGGTCTTCTGGCGGCGCTGGAGTTTGCCCTGGCCAACGGCCATCCGCGTCTGCGCGTGG
>JBKQVW010000147.1:0-38293 GCA_052142955.1 Acidobacteriaceae bacterium
GACCGGCTTTTGCTAGTTGATGTCTGCTGCTCTTGTTGTAAGCACGCTGGGTGGCAAATCGCCATCCGTTGTCACATGAAAACTGGCTTTCTGGCGAATATCGTCTGAAGAACCTCCAATCATTACATCAAAAGTTCCAGGGCTTATCCCGAAAGCATGCTTGTCTGGGTCCCACGACGAGAGTTGCTCAGCGGACAATAAGAAGCTGACTGTCGTCTTCTCGCCGGCATTCAGATTGATGCGCTCAAATCCCTCCAATTGTTCGTGCGGCCACTTCGCGCCCAAATCGGCATGGCGCACGTATAACTGCACAACATCTGCACCCGTCCGCGTTCCGGTATTTTGGACATCAACGCGTACATGCACTTGTCCGTTACTCGCGATTTGGGCGGGAGATATTTTCATGTCTTTATAGCCAAAGGTTGTGTAGCTCAGGCCATGACCAAAGGCGTATTCTGGTCTTTCATTGAGGTACATATAGGTAAAGCCCTTGCTAATATCGTATTGGGTCATCGGCGGCAGCTCCCGATCGCTTGAGTACACGGTGTAGGGGAGCCTGCCACTTGGGTTATAGTCTCCGAAGAGCACATCGGCGATCGCTGTGCCGCCTTCTTCGCCTGCCCAAAACATGTCCACGACGGCCGGAATGCCCACCTCGCGCGAACCCTGTCTCTTCCCTCCGAACGAAGGTTGGACAAGCGAGATAGGGCCACCGTTCAGCAGCACGACGACCGTCTTCGGATTCGCTTCAAGGACGCTATTTAGCAGTTTCAATTGCACTGGCGGCAGGGTAATGTATTGACGGTTCATACCCTCGCTTTCCAGCAGTTGATTTGTTCCCAGGAACAGGATGGCAACGTCGGCTTTCATTGCGACGCACACTGCATCCGCGACGCTTGTCTTATTGTTGCCGACTTTAGCAATCCCGCTACCGCGCGCGTACAACACCTGCGTTCCCGGCCCCACCTTTTTCCGAATGCCGTCGAGCGGTTTCACAAATTTGGAATACTGCCCGGTGTAGTCGGCTCCCGTCTGCGCATAGTCTGCGAATGGGCCGATCACCGCAAGAGTCTTGATCGCACTTTTATCCAAGGGCAGGAAATGGCTCTCGTTTTTAAGCAGCACAATTGATTCTTGTGCCGTACGCAAGGCGAGTTGCCTGTGGGCCGGCGAGTCGATCACATCTGGACCGAGCTTCGTGTAGGGAACCATCCCAGGAGGATCGAACTCGCCGAGCCGAAAGCGCACTCTCAGCACCCAGCGAAGGGCATCGTCGATATCCTTTTGAGTTAGAAGTCCCTCGGCTAGCGCCGTGGGAAGCACACGCGCATAGGCCCCGTCGTCAAGATCGCTGCCAGCGAGCACGGTCTTTGCCGCGGCTTCCGCGAGAGTCGGGTATTTCTTATAGGCTGATACAAGGTTCTGCACAGCGCCGCTATCGGGGACTACAAATCCGTTAAAATTCCACTCGTTGCGTAGGATTTCTGTTAGAAGAAACTTATTCTCTGCATTTGGTACGCCATTGATGCCGTTGTACGAGGACATAATCGACGACGCGTCGCCTGCCATAATTCCCGCCTTGAACTGCGGCAGGTAATAGTCCCTCAGCGTGCGCTCGCTTACCACATCCGAGTCCGTCTTGATGCGGTTTCTCTCATTGTCATAGGCCGTGTAATGTTTGAGGGTGGCCGCCAGCTCTAAATACTTCGGGTCGTTGCCCTGCATGCCTTTCACGTAGGCGACCGTCATCCGCGACGCCAGGAGCGGATCTTCGCCAAATGTCTCCCAAATCCGTCCCCAGCGGGGATCGCGATCCATGTTGATTACGGGCGAGCGATAGACGAGTCCGTTATGCCAATACGTCTCTCCGTTCGCGGTAATCGTGGTGGCCTGCGCGCCGATATATTCGGTCCTGCCCGAGACGTTGGGCCAGTAGTTATTCACCGCCCTGCCTTCATCGGCGATGGCCGCGGCCACTTCGTGGATCAATCTTGGATCCCCGCAACAGGGAGCACAATCGCTGCGCAGTTCACTTAAGTGAATTTCCGGTTACGACACTTTAAACGGCTATCAAGCCTTCGTTCTGGGTTCCGCTCCTCAAAATGACAGAAACTGCCTGCCCAAACGCCCTGTATTCTGGTGATACTTATGGGGATACTTTGACTCGTACTTTAGTGCAACTAACTGCGCGCCTATGCAAACCAGTCCATGCTGTATATTTATGTAATTAAACGATAAGTGATCCTATTCAGATTCATGCAACACTGTGCAGTCGGGTGCAATAAACCCCAAAACGCCCTTTTAAGGCGTGGGTCCTGGGTTCGAGTCCCAGCGCGCTCACCAAAGATCCACTGAACATGCTGGTTTTCTAGCAAATGGCCACCCCGGTGAGTGGTCATTTTTATTTGGGGCTGTTCCGGCCCGGTAGGCTGCGCGTAATGACTTGGAGAGTGAGATCTGTAAACTGGTATGACGCAGGCGCCGCGGCATCCGCTGGTGCTTGTTCGACCGCCACCCTGACCACCTTTACCTGTACCTTCATTCCGAGTTTGGGAACGTCCATGGTTCGTGTCTCACCGTAGACAGATTTTTGAGTTCCGCGCACGAAATCAGATGCTGCGAAGAAGTACGGCTGGTATCCATGGAGTCTTCCGGTTACGTCGAGGAGATTTGAGTCGTCGTCCTCGTTGTTGTTTTCTTTCTGGAGAAGTAGTTCTAGTACCACGACGCGCCCGGCAATGTCCTTTTCCGCCTCCAACGATAGGCGATAGGCTTCTCCCCGAGACGATTTCAGCACGAGTGAGCTCTGCTGTATCCCGGTTCGGGGAGAATACGACAGCGTACCCTCAGATAAAGTGTTCTGGCTCGTGGCCGCACCACTGCCCACTAATGCTAATAGTAGGAAAAGCGAAGTATAGAGAAGCTTCAAATTTTTTATCTGCAGATAGTCACAGTAAGATGCTGTGCCCCCCACTTTATTGCTTGCTGCCCGTTTCGTGCTGAATTCGCATCGTCGACCATGTGTTGGACGAGAAAAGATGACAACGGCTGGAGTCTGCGTAACTACTCCAGCCGTGACATCGATTGCGAGTTAGGATCTCCGAGTTATCGAGTCGGGTAGATCAGATAGGCTTTGCGACGTTCCTTGAACTGTTCGATACCGTCCCGCCATGAATCGGCGATGGTTTGCGGGTCCACATGGTCTTCCAGCGCTTTCAGCGTTGCTTGATTGGCCAGCAGTGGGGCGATCGAATCCAGGTGATACCGGGTTGGATACAGCTTGTACAGCATCGAAGCGATCTCAATGCCGACTTCCGGAACATTCAGCTCGTTGCGGTTGGTAATCACGAACTGAACGCCCTGACAGACTTTGCCTGCGTAGGGGTAGGGAGCGCGTGGGGTAAATTCCACCGGAACAAAGCGAATACCGGGGATCATGCGGTGATTCATTGCGGCTGCAAACTGGGTCGCATCGACCCACGGAGCACCTACCCATCCGAAGGGTGTATCGGTGCCGCGACCCACCGAAATGTTGGAAGACTCGATCATTCCAAGTCCTGGATACATGGTGGCTTCGTTGAGGTTGTGAAGATTGGGCGACGGATTCACCCATAGCAGCCCGGTAGAGTCGTACCAATCGCCGCGCTGCCATCCCTTGATCGGGACCACGGTCAGTGATGCGCCCAGATGGCCTTCCCCGTTGAAGTAGCGCGCCAGTTCCCCCATGGTCATTCCGTGGCGCACTGGTAGCGGCATGAATCCCGTGTAGCTGGAATGGCCGGGATCGGAGACCGGCCCTTGAACAAACGAGCCGTTGATGGGATCCGGTCGGTCGAGCACCACAATGTCCGTTCCTGTATGGGCCGCGGCCTGAAGAAAGTAGGCGACTGCGGTTTCGTAGGTATAGAAGCGTACTCCTGCGTCGCGCAGGTCAATGACGACTGCGTCCAAATGGCGCAGCTTCTTGATAGGAGGATGGCGTTCGGCGGTCGTGGCACCATACATACTGACCACCGGCAATCCGGTCGCCGCATCGGTACTGCCGGAAATGTTCGTGGTATCCATTTTTCCGGTGATCCCGTGTTCCGGGCTGAAAAGAGTTGTTACGGTCAAGCCTGGGACCTTAGCGCTTGCGTCGTGGACCAAGACATCGATGGTGCGTCTTCCATGACTATCGAGTCCGGTCTGGTTGCTGAGAATGCCGACGCGTAACCGGCCACCATGTTTCTTTTCCAGCTCCGCCAGTGGGGCAAAGTTTTCCTGTTCGAGTACGTCGATGCCTGTTTCCACGGTACCGTTCCGGCTCTGCCAGCGACGCATGTCTGTCAAGGATTCGTTGTAGCCAGTGAGCCGCGATATTTCCCTGCCCGACTCGGGAATTTGAATATCGAGCGCCTCGGCAACTGCGTTTGCAATGTTTCCTTCCAGCGGAATGGTGTTGGGACGACGGTCGGGATAGTTGCGATTACTGAGAAAAATCACATAGCTATCGCTCCACGGATCCATCCAGATGTCCGTTCCAGTCCAGCCGGTATGCCCAAAACCGCCTACAGGAAACAACTCGCCGCGGTTGCCGGAGAATGGGCTCTCTATGTCCCAGCCCAGGCCGCGCAGAGCGACACCGGTTGCCGGATTCTGAGGGGTGGTCATCTTCTCTGCCGTCAGTCGATTCAGCGGGAATTTGCTCGGCCGTCCGGCCAGCAGATCCAGCAGGTTTTGCGCAAAAATCGACAAATCGCTGGCGGTGCTAAACAGGCCTGCATGTCCAGCGACGCCGCCCATGCGTCTCGAGGTGGGATCGTTCACCACGCCCTGCAGCATGTGATGATTTTCATCGTATTGAGTTGGCGCAATATCGTCACGCCAGGATTCGGGAGGCAGAAAGCGCGTGTGGTCCATTCCCATCGGAGCAAAGACATACTTCGCCGTATAGGCATCCAGCGTCATCCCGCTTAGCTTTTCGACCAGTGCGCCCATCATGATGAAATTGATGTCGCTGTAGCGAAACGAAGTCCCCGGCGGACGATCTGGCTTCACGGCAAAGGCCATGTTGTACGCCGTCTGCTTGCCCGTCCAGGGTTCTTTCAGGTCCAGGTCGGGTGGCAGTCCGGAGTAATGCGTCATGATCTGCCGGATCGTAATGTCCTCTTTCCCATTCGCCGCAAACTCAGGCAGGTACTTGGATATCGGATCATTCAGGCGAAAGCGCCCCTGCTGATAGAGCTGCATCGCCGCCGTCGTGGTGGCAATGACCTTTGTGAGCGATGCCAGGTCAAAGATGGTGCCTTCCGTCATTGCTGTGGGTGCAGGTATGGTAGAGCGATCGCCGTAGGCTTTGTGAAAGACAATGTGGCCGTCGTGCCCAACAAAGATCACCGCTCCCGGCACCGTGTGCGCCTGGAGTGCCGAAGCCATGATGCGGTCAATGCTGCTGAAATCCGGAGAAGGACTCTGCTGCGCCTTTAGCTGAAATGCAAGCAGCAGGAACAGTGTCAACATCATCCATTGCAGTCGACACGTGGTTTTTTTTCTTCCGCTGTCGAGCAAATCATTGAACTGAAACCTTAGCACTAGCAGGGAGTTTTTATTGTGCATATTGAAATTCACATCGCTTCCGCAGGCAGAAAAGTATCATGCCTGAATAATTTGATTCCATCGATCTAGACAATCCCAGCAACCGGCCGACATAAATACATTTGTAACTGCGACCCAAATTCTAACGTATCGAGAGAATTGCTGACACATCACTAATTATGCGGCAGACTGACGGCATAGAGATACCACGCAGCGTGAGGTAGCCATTCCTCTGTCCAGCGCCAGTCTTCGTCTTCGCCAGTCTTGGCGAAACCTTCGTTGAAGGCAATTCCATCCTCATTATTGAAGGCGGCGGTAATGCCATTAATAATGGCACCTGGAGCATTCGTGTACTTGTACGAGCGAAAGAACATGTAGGGAGCATTGCCATGACCGCTCCCCATCAGCATACTTGCATCGAATGGGTTTCGTCCCAGAATCCAATGCAGTTGGTTCCATGCATAGGCCTGCAACTCGCGTTGGAATACAGGATCATCCTTGTAGAGCGGTGCAGCCATGCGCGCCGCCGCGGCCAGCGAGGCAAGCCGGGCATCCTCACCTTGCCACCACGGTGCTGCCTCAGTGTCATGGGGAAAGAAGAAGGCACTGCGTAGGGTGCCATCTCTCATGCGAACCAATTGCCTGGCGTAGCCGAATGGATTATTCGTTTGTGCCGTGATCCATAGCTCGAAATGCAACGAGCGCGACACCGCATCGCGGACCCGTTTCTGCTGGGCAGGAGACGCGACCTGCGCGTATTCCAGCAGGCTAACGACCGGCAGCCCCGCATCGGACGGGTGAAAGAAGGGGCGAGTACCATCGTTGGCCCGCCAATAATCGTGGTACTTTCCATTTGAAATCAGGCGAACCATCAGGTGGTCCGCTCGCCGGTCCGCTGCGTGAAGGTATGCGGGGTTGTGAGTCGCACGATAGAGTTCCGTAGCCGCCATTAAAGCGCAGTAATCGTCGAGGATATTTTCTTTGCCATCGTTCAGCAGTTCGCGATTATGAACGGACAAAAACGCAAAAGCATCTTCAGCTGCCTTCAGGTACGCGGCGTGGTCCATATCGCCGCTGATGGGCATGGAACTGGCCAATGCAAGCGCAGCAATCGACATGCCGCCGCCCGCGCGGAAGCTGGCCTCGTACGCGTGCGGTCCTTCCGCAGCGCTGATTTTTTCTGTGCTATCGGTAGCGCTCTTCTTGATCTGTGTGCGCCAGTTGGGGTTGCCGATCGTCCGATCCTTGGCGAGCTTGTCCTTGCCGGGGGCTGAGATCGACTCGAAGAATGACCCGTCCGGGCGCTTCATCCGTACCAAGAAGTCCGCCCCGAACAAGCCCTCGTCCAGCAATCGACGTTCATATTCGCTGAAATTATCGTTGTGGCGGGCTTCGAGTGTGCGATAGCTTTCAAGGCACGACCATGCGACCAGGGGCAGCTGTTGCGGATTGAAATACGATGTGGGGTTTTGATGCGAAAGATGAATACCGTAATCACCGGTTGCGTCGTACCAACCTCCTCGAACATTGACAAAACCGCTGCCGTCCGGTAGACGAAGATGTTCATCGGCCCGGTTCATGGCGCCGCTGGCCCGTTGACCCTTGAAATAGTAAATAATGTTGGAGAGTGTGTTCCGCTCCAGCACATTCTGGTTGATCGAGAATGCGCAGGAGGTGATCTCGCCGTTTTTCGTCGTGGCCGCTATCTTGTAGTGGCCAGGTTTCTGCCAAGAAGAGAAGTCGGCCCGCCAGAAGGTGCGACCCCACTGGTCCACCTGACCTGCTGGTTTGAAGGGTCCGGTCAACACCACTTTGCCGGTCTCGGCATCGCTCAGTGTAAAGCTCAGTGGTGCATCCTGGTTCTCACCGGTACTGTCTGAGACAACCAACGCTTGCTTTTGCGCTGTGGTTTCATACCCTACCTGGTCCACCACAATATGCATTTGTGCCACGCAGGTTGAGGCGATCAGGGCGAAACAGAAACAGGCGAAGAATCGGAGATACGAATTTTTCATTTTAGAATCCTCGCGCAGCAAAATGCCTGAGAGGATGAATGATTGCATACGATTTCGCTCCCAGTTCTTTAACAATGATTAGAATGCAGGAGGAGGGCCTATGAACGCAACTGTTCTGTCGAAGCATAGAAACTTGCCTTTCAATTGTTTTTATCGGATGCATTGCTTCCCAAGGCGTCCGCTGCAACTTTTGCTGCTGCTGGGTTTCGTACTTGGCCTGTCATGCTCACCAGCACTGGCGAGGTCGACGAAGTTTGTGATTGCCGCCTACATCTTCCCTGGCAAGACGATCCTTACGCCGGACCAGGTGGCAGCCAAAAAGCTGACGCGTGTCAACTTTGCATTTGCCAATATCGAACACGGACGCATCGTGGAAGGCGATCCTTCCGATGCAGAGAACTTGGCGACACTGGTTGGTCTGAAAAAGGAAAATTCAGATTTGACCGTGCTCGTCTCGGTGGGCGGGTGGCTCTGGTCTGGACGTTTTTCAGACGCCTCGTTGACCGAGGCCAGCCGGGCCAAGTTCATTGACAGCGTGGCAGCCTTTATCACTCGTTACAACCTGGATGGGTTGGATATCGATTGGGAGTACCCAGCCATGGCGGGCGCCGCTGGAAATGTCTTTCGCCCTGAAGACAAACAGAATTACACCTTGCTGTTAAAGGAGCTGCGAGAGCGCTTCAAGAAAATGCAGAAGACTCTGCATCGTCGCCTCTATATCAGCATCGCGGCCGGCGCATCGGCTGATTTTCTGCAGCATACAGAGATGGCCAAAGTGCAGAAATATGTCGACACCGTCAACCTGATGGCCTATGACTATTACGAACCCGGGGACGATAAGCTTACCGGCAATCATGCGCCCCTATTTGTTGACCCGGCGGATCCGAAAGGGATCTCCGCGGACCAATCCGTAACGGAATTTGAAGCGGCAGGAGTCCCGGCGGACAAAATTGTGCTGGGAGTTCCCTTTTACGGTCATGTTTGGGGCCATGTTTCGGCGACCAATCACGGGCTTTTTCAACCGGGGCTGCCCGTTCCTAATGCATATGCGAATTATGGGGCCCTCGCCGGCACAATGCAGAGCCAGGGATACGTGCGCTACTGGGATACGAAGGCTTCCGTGCCCTATCTCTATAATGCCCAGAAACAGATTTTTGTGTCCTACGAGGACCCGGAATCCTTGGCCCTCAAGTGCAAGTACGTCATTGATCACCATCTGGCGGGCATGATGTTCTGGGAGTATGAAAGCGATCCCTCCGGGAAATTGCTGGATGCCATCGATCGCGGACTGGCGGCCAATCGTCGGCCGTCAAAACAGGAGATAGCACCATGAGCGCTTCCCCTACACTTGTCGCTGCACCGGCATCAGCCACCGCGCCGACATCGCGCATCGCTTCCATCGATGTGTTTCGCGGTCTCACGATGATGGTCATGATCTTTGTCAACGATCTCTCCAGCGTTCGTGGGCTTCCGTGGTGGACCTATCACGCACACATGGAACAGAACGTGATGACCTATGTGGACATGGTGTTTCCGTTTTTCCTTTTCATCGTTGGCATGTCGATGCCGATTGCAATCGCTGGGCGATTGAAGCGGAATCCTTCCTACGTTTCCCTTTGGCGGCATGTAATCTCTCGCTCCGTTGGCCTGGTCGTTCTAGGACTTATTCTCGCAAACGCCGAGAAGGGCGATCCAGTTCGAATGGGGATTTCGACGGCCGCGTGGGCCCTCCTCGGGCTGTGTGGCGCCATTCTCTTTTGGCTGGTCCCCAGCCGCAACACTCAACATACGAGCATCTATCGCTGGCTGCGCGTTGTAGGATTCCTGATGATCGTCGGCGTGTTCGCAATCTTCCGTCGCACCGCCCACGGGACCGCTGCCTGGATCGATTTCTCTTATCCGGAAATTCTCGGCTTGATCGGCTTCGCCTATTTCTCCGTCGCACTGCTATACATCTCAACGCGACGATGGCTGTGGGCTCCGGTCGCCTGGTTTGTTGCGCTGACGACGCTCTGTGCCCTGACCACGACGCACATCATCCGACTTCCTCGACATCTGCTGCTCTATTACTGGCCCTTTGGTGGGGGCGCTTCCGCGTCCATCGTCATGGCGGGCGTCGTCACATCCATCATCTTTCTCGGCAAACATCGCTGGCAAAGCCTTCGCCAAAAAATGTGGATGGCCCTCGGCTTTGCCGCCATTACTCTTGCTGCCGCGTGGCTACTGGCTCCGCTTGGTATTTCGAAGATTCGCGCCACACCAACCTGGTGCCTGGCAAGCGTCGGCGCCAGCGTTCTCTGCTTCATGTTGCTCTACTGGGTCTGTGATGTGATGGGCAAAACGCGGTGGGCCTTTTTTGCAAAACCGGCGGGCGAGAATACGTTGCTGACCTATCTGCTGCCCGATATCTACTTCTTCCTTGCAGGATTTGTCGGGTTCACGTTTCTCGATCGTTACTTCCAGACGGGCGCGTCGGGAGTTCTCGGCGCCGTGGTCTTTACATTCGCGATCCTTGGGGTTTCTGCTGTGCTGACTCGCATGCACATACGTCTGCAGCTCTAGCGGCAGCTCAATTCGATTGGACTGGAGTTGGTTGGGAAATGTTGGTGCAGATATCAGCGCAGCTTAACGCATCCAGCCGTCCAGCGCTCCACGAAGAATCGCGGCACGCAGGTTCGCGATGTCTGGATGCAAACTGCGATCACGGTCGAGCTTGGTAACCACGCTGCGCAGCTGGTTCCACGCTGCCTCCACGCGCAGCGCCGGTTTGAGAGGTCGGCGATATTCCAGGCCTTCGGCGGCTGCCATCAACTCAATCGCCAGCACCGATTCCGCGTTCTCGACAATCTGTCTCAACTTCCACGCTGCCGTCATCCCCATCGACACATGGTCTTCCTTGCCGCCGGACGTGGGTACGCTGTCGATCGACGCCGGGTGAGCAAGGACTCGGGCCTCCGCCAGTAAAGAGGCGGCAACCACATGCGCGACCATGTAGCCGGAGGAAACTCCTGCTTGAGGAGTGAGAAAAGGCGGAAGGCCTTCATTCAAGTCCGGATTCACCAGGCGATCGATGCGACGTTCGCAGATGCTCATCAGGTCTGTCAACACAATCGCCGTATAGTCGAAGACATACGCCAGCGGTGCGCCGTGGAAGTTCCCGCCCGAAACAATCTCACCCTCCACAGAGTCTGCGCCCTCGGCTGCTACAAATACTAGAGGATTGTCCGTTGCCGAGCCCATCTCGACTTCGAGCACCTTCCTTCCATGGGCCAGTCCGTCCAATACCGCGCCATGAACCTGAGGCATGCAGCGCAGACAATACGCATCCTGTACCCGCGGATCATGCTCACGATGCGATTCCCGAATCTCACTGTCTGCCAGCAAAGAACGCAGATGGCGCGCCACTTCCAACTGACCAGGATGAGGACGCACGGCCTGAATCCGCGCATCGAAGGCAGTCGGCGTCCCCTTCAATGCTTCGAGCGTCATGGCGCCGGCCAGGCTCGCCAGGCGGGCGACGCGTTCGGCGCGCAATAGAGCCAGTCCGCCGACAGCTGCCATCGCTTGCGTGCCATTCAACAGGGCCAGCCCCTCCTTCGGCGCGAGTTTCAAGGGCTCCAAGCCCGCAGCACGTAAGGCATCATTCGCATCAACACGCTTCCCTTGATAGAAAACCTCGCCCTCGCCGATCATTCCCAACGCGAGATGCGCCAGCGGAGCAAGATCGCCACTGGCCCCGACAGATCCGCGGGCCGGCACCACCGGGCAAACATCTTTTTCAAGCATGGCCAGAAGGTGTTCGGCGACCAACGCCCGTACGCCGCTGGTTCCCTTTGCCAGAACATTGGCGCGCAGCAGAATCATGCCGCGAATCTCCGCCTCCGACAGCGATTTGCCAACCCCGCAAGCGTGGCTGCGAACCAGGTTGAATTGGAGATCGGCCAGTTGATCGGCGGGAATCGTCACCTCAGACATTTTGCCGAAGCCGGTATTGATGCCGTAGACCGTCGCGCCTTCGGCAAGATAGCGCTCCACCACGGCGCGTGACGCCTCCATCCGCTGCCGTGCTTCCCGGTGCAACACCACCGGCAATCTTTCGTACGCTACGGCCGCAAGTTCTTCCAGGGTCAACGACTGACCGTTCAATGCCAGCGATGAGGAATCCAATTCGTTCGCCTCTTCTATTTTTTCAAGGTGTAATGCAGATCGCTTAGCGCGCGCAATCTTTCGGCTGCGCTTTCCGGCGTGATGTCCCGCTGCGGCATGCCCAGCATTTCAAATCCAACCATGAATTTGCGGACCGTGGCGGACCGCAGCAGTGGCGGATAGTAATGTGCATGGAAATGCCACTCCGGGTGTGATTGGAGATCCGTCGGACTCTGGTGAAAACCCATCGTATAGGGAAAGCTGGCCTCAAATAGATTGTCGTAGCGCGTCGTTAGCTGCTTCAAGATATCCGCCAGACCCACTCTCTGTGCCCCATCCATTTCCGTGAGTGAACCGTAGTGACGGCGGCTCAGCACCAGCGTTTCAAAGGGCCAGACGGCCCAGAAAGGTACCAGCGCGACGAACTCCTGATTCTCGCAAACAATCCGCTGCGCCAGTTCTACTTCGCGCTGCAAATAGTCGCAAAGCAAGCACGTGCCATGCGCATCGCGATACGCAAGCTGTGCGGCCTGCTCCGACAGCGGCTCGTCCGGGACGTGTTCGGTGGCCCATATCTGGCAATGCGGGTGCGGATTGCTCGCTCCCATCATGGCGCCGCGGTTCTCAAAAATCTGGACGTAGTTGATTTCCGGCCGCTCGCCTAAGTCCTCATACTGCGCCTCCCATGTTGCCACAACGCGTTCAATATCCTGCGGCTGCATCCGAGCCAACGTCAGATCGTGGTCGGGATGAAAGCAGATCACCCGAGAGATTCCAAGCTCGCGCTCGGCCCGCAACAAGTCATCGTGGGGCGCATCCGTAAACGGAGCAACATTCGGAAGCAGTGCAGCATAGTCGTTGTCGAAGACAAACACACCGTCGTACTGCGGATTCTTATGGCCACCGGCGCGCGTATTTCCCGGGCACAAATAGCAGTTTGGATCGTAGTGAACCGCGGGGGAAGATTCGGCTTTGGCAACGTCCCCCTGCCATGGTCGCTGGGTGCGGTGCGGTGATACCAGCACCCACTTACGGGTTAATGGGTTGAAGCGGCGATGTGGAACTTGAAACCAGGTCGATGGCGGCATAGGAGACATGAGGCGAGAGAGAATTTCCTATCAATGAAATCGATGTCAGCAATTTCCGCGCGGCTTCTCCTTAAGAAAAGCCGCCGTTGTGTCACTGCGCGGCTGCAAGAAATAGAAAATCACTCTCCAAGGCCACTCCTCATGCTAATCGATGTTGGAATTCGCTGCTTTGGGGCGATAGTTTGCGGACAGTGGCAATCGACGGCAACGCATAACGCTCGCCACGCATGGCCGCAACTTCCAGCCTTGCCCACTCCGTCCACAGATTCAGACCTTGAGTCTGCTTCATCATGTCTGCCATACAGTCGTCCTCGATGCTCGCCGAAGTTCCCAAAAAATAGAAGTCGTGGGTTGCATGGGAGCGCAGGAACTCCGTATGCGTGACCCCACGCACCAGCTTCAGGCTGGACAACAACGCAGTATTTACCCGTCGGAGTCCCTCGTCATCTGTTTTGCCGAAGGTCAGGGAGTGTGTCGGCAGCAGTTCGCCCTGTTCCGCCGTGTTCATAAGTGCGCCGCCATAGGGGTATACCGCCGCGAACACCACGTTCCCGTCCGCCGTGATGCTGTCAACGTGGAAACGATCTCCCGCAATGAATTGCTCCAAAAAAAAATAACTTTGCCGATCACCCAGTTCCTCGAGTGTGCGCCAAACCTGCTCAGAATCCTGAAGCTCTCGAGTCGCAGTGGCCAAGGCCTCGCTTCGCGGTGTCAACAGCCAAGGCGCGGGAACCTCCTCCATGTACGCACGCAAAACGTCATAGTTTACGACCGAAGCAAACGCAGGAACGCGCACTCCGAGATGGGCCGCCTTGATACGCGTGGCCAGCTTATCGGAAAAATACCGGGTTGTGGTGGCGCCCATGCCAGGAATTCGCAGATGTTCCCGCAGGCCTGCCACAATCTCCAGATTGAACTTGTCCAAAGCAATGATGCGCGCGAATTTCCGCGAACGGGCAAGATACGTCACGGTGTTGATAATTTGCTCCATCGTCATGCCAGAAGGCATGCTGTGCAATTCATCGATAGCATCGAGAGGCCATCCGGCATCCCGGTGCTCATTGAGCGTCAACAGGACGACCCGGCAACCAAGCTGCGTCAACTCCTCAAGAAACCTATGGCCCATGTTGCTGCCCGCTATACATAGAATGATCTCGCCATCCGAACCGTTCATCTTCATATGGCCGCAAGTATAGCTCGATCATCCGCTGGAAAAAACATGGCCGACTTCCCCACGCCCACGCCAACTATCCCCAAACCATACATGGATCGACAATATGCAACTTCGCCAACGTAGAAAATGAGGCGAAATGAGTATCATGTTGGCTATGGCATCGGCCCATCTGCTCCACGGTGTACGCGTTCTTCGGCTGTTCGATGAATGGACAGCTCACTGGCACCATCAGCCCTTTGTTTTGGAGACGGCGGATCCGTTCGACGCTGCGATCGAAGGGCTGCATCGCGCAAATTTTGAACTTTGGCATCAGGAAGATCAAGCGCGCGACCGTCATGCCGGAGATACAGCTATCGCCGCCGCCAAGCGTGCGATCGACGCCATCAATCAGCGCAGGAACGATCAGATGGAACGTTGCGACGTAATTTTACTGGAGGAATTGCCTGCGGAAACGCTGCCCAATCCCCGAGCGGAATTGCACTCTGAAACACCAGGGTTGATGCTGGATCGCCTGTCGGTCCTTAGCTTGAAGCGCTATCACACGCTGGAAGAAATCGAACGAGTTTCCGCGCCGCCGGGGCATAAACAACGCAACCAGGAACGATTGGCGATTCTTGAGAATCAACGCAACGACCTGGCCGCTTGTATGGATCGATTCTGGCAGCGCGTGTTGAACGGCGAACTTCGCTTCCAGGTCTATCGCCAACTTAAGATGTACAACGATCCTGACCTGAATCCTGTGCTGTATGACAATTCAGCGTGCTAACACGTAACACGTGCTTTTACTGTTGCGTTGAACCGGTACTGGCTTGATTGTTCGCCGGCGGATTCGCCTGTCCCGTCATTGCAGGAGTGGAATTGATCGCTCCTTGAGAATTGCTCTGCGAACTCGCATCCGGCTGTCCGTTTCCATTTTGTGCGTTGGAAAGCAGTTGGATTTCTACGCGCCGATTTTTCGCACGTCCGCTGGCACTTTGATTGCTGGCGACTTCTACATCCTTGCCGATCCCGATCAGGTAGAACTTATGCGCAGGCACGTTGTATTTTGCGGCTAAATATTGTGCAACGGTCTCGGCTCGCCGCTCACTTAGCTGGTAGTTGTATTCCTTGTTGCCGGTTGAATCGGTTCCGCCCGTAATTTCCAGAATGTACGACTTCGTATTCACCAGTTGACCGGCAAAATTGTCCAGATCCGCCTTATCACGACGGGTAAGGTCCGCCTTGTCGAAAGCGAAGTGCACGTTGGTATCGGCGACCTGGTGATAGGTGTCGAGGTTGCTGACGACGCTGGCAAGTGTGTCGGCGTGGTTCATTGCGTCTTGCGCGGACTGCTGAGCCTGGTTCGCGGCCTGACCCGCGGCGACGGCCTTTTGATCGGCGGCATTGGCGGCTGTCTGCGCCTGCTGGATGCCCTGCGTAGCCCGAGTATCGACGTCCTGCAAATTACGATGATTGGCGGCCGTCTGATCTTCCAGTTCGTTGGTGTGCTGAATCAAAGGAGTTGTCTGTGTGCGGACATAGTTCTTTGTTGCGCAACCGGCGAACGTTAGGACGAGAATAGATGCTCCCCCAAGTAGAATTTTCGAACCTGCAGCATTTTTCCTCATAACCAGCATTCCCCCTCGTAATGGCGCAACTCATTCGCTGACTGAATCCTAGAGTGCAATTCACCAGCCAATCGAAGAGGTCTCTCTATTCCATTATTTATCAATAGCTTATATTGCATATCAGCATTGGAAAGACATACGACGGTGTCGAAAGCAGGCAAATTTTACATGCGATTCATCGTTCGCAGGCGGCGTTTCCTCAACTGATGTTGAAGCGCATAAACTGATATGGACGCCCTTTTCCATGGACTTACACGAGAAAATCCGCACCCTTCCGGCCAGTCCAGGTGTCTATCTGTTTCACGACACCGATGGGCGGGTGATTTATGTTGGCAAGGCGAAAAACCTGCGCTCTCGCGTGCGATCGTATTTTCTTGAGGCCGCGCAGGCAAACGCCAAAACCGGCTCGCTGATGCGGGAAGCTGTCGACCTGGAATACATCCTGGTTGCGAACGAGCACGAAGCGCTGGCGCTGGAAAACAACCTGATCAAGCAGCGCAAGCCACGTTTCAATGTGCTGTTGCGCGACGACAAGACCTACCCCTACGTGAAGCTCACGCTCGGTGATCGCTATCCCAAGGTACTGGTGACCCGGCGGGTCCGCAAAGATGGCGCTATCTACTACGGTCCATTTTTTCCTGGGAACCTGGCCTATCGCATCGTCGATTTGATCCATCGCACCTTCCTGATTCCCAGCTGCAAGGTCGATCTTTCGCGCTATCATCCGCGACCCTGCCTCCAGTACTACATTCACCGCTGCCTTGGCCCGTGCGTTGAGGGGCTCACGACTCCAGACCTCTATGCGGAGGCGGTACGCGATGTTCGCCTGATGCTGGAAGGACACGCGGCGGAGTTGGAGAAATCTCTCGAGCAGCGGATGCAGGCTGCGGCGGCCAATGAGCAGTTTGAGCTGGCTGGCCGTTACCGCGACCTGGTCATCACCCTCCATCAGTTGCAGGAAAAGCAGCGAATGGCCGCCGCCTCCGACGACGATGCCGATATCTTCGGGTTCCATTACGAAAAAGGAATGCTGGCCGCGAACCTGTTTCACATACGCGAGGGCCGCATCGTTGACCGGCGCGAATTCTTCTGGGAAGACTTGCCAGGATTTCCAGAAGCTCAAGCGATGGAAGAACCGGTGGCGATTCTTGATTCCACTCGCGAAGCCAGCGCCCCGCCCCTTGCCGTCGAATCCGCGGAGATGCCTTCCAGCGAAAAATTTTTGCCGGCAGCCTTTTTCTCGGCCTTGCTGAAGCAGATGTACATCGACCAGCAATATGTGCCGCGCAATATCTATGTGCCCGTCGACTTCCCTGACCGCGCCCCCCTGACGGAACTGCTGTGCGAGCATACGGGTCATAAGGTGGAGATCGCCGTACCGCAGCGCGGCGAGAAGCGTTCCCTGCTCGACCTTGCCGGACAGAATGCAAAACAATCGTACGATCAGCGTTTTCGCGTGCTGCAGCCCAGCATCCTCGCCATCCAGGAAGCGCTGCAGGATGCTCTGAACCTGCCCGCACTGCCGGAGCGGATTGAGTGTTTTGACATTTCCCACATCCAGGGCGCGGAAACCGTTGCTTCGATGGTGGTTTGGGAAAAAGGCGCGATGAATAAGTCGGAATACCGCAAGTTTCAGGTCAAATCTGTCGAAGGCGTAGACGATTTTGCCAGCATGCGAGAGGTCGTCACGCGACGCTATCGACGCCTGCAGGAGGAGCATCGACCCATGCCCAGCCTGATTCTGATCGATGGCGGGCTGGGCCAGCTGCACGCCGCGGCGGACGCATTGGAAGAGCTAAGCTTCACCAGCCAGCCGTTGGCGGCCATCGCGAAACGGGAAGAAGTGATCTACGTGTACGGCCAGGAGGACGAACCGGTAGTGCTCGATCGTCACTCGCCGGTCCTGCACCTGGTGCAGCGTACCCGCGATGAGTCTCACCGCTTCGCCGTCACCTACCATCGCAAACGGCGAGAAATGCGCGACCGCGACTCCGATCTGCTGCGAATTCCGGGCGTCGGCGCGCAGACTCGCAACCGCCTGATCACCCACTTCGGCAGCCTTAGGGCCGTCCAATCCGCCTCACTCGAAGCTCTCCAGTCTGTTGTTTCGCGTAAGGTCGCGGAAGCGATTTGCGCCCACTTTCATCCAGCCATCTCCTCTCACAATGAGGTTGAGTAACGCCCTCCTTCTCGAGGGAAGTTGTAGATTGTACCTATCTGCCAATAGGCGGAAAGGGAAACCTTTCCGCCTATTGGCAGCACGTGAAGGACTGGTACTGAGTTCGCAGTGTCGATGGGGCGAAACAGGTATTCTCAGTAGCCCGGGACTCCCGCCTTATGGTAGACCTCGCGGGCATGCTGCAGTTGCTCCTGCTCTTCCGTCAGACCCAGTCTGTCTATCATCTGGCGGACGGTCATCTTCGGGTCATTCGACCAGAAGATTCCGCGGTCGTCGTCATCGTAGTAGCGAAAACCCGCCTTGTCTCCAAAGGTCTTGGTAAACAACTTTCCATTCTCGAGGGTCGGACTCCAGCCAACGATGGCATAGCTCAGATCGATTTCCTGCACGAGGATGTTATCCGCTAGAGGTTTGTCGCCGACGCTCTCGACCGGACCCATGCTGGGCTTCCACTCGATCTGGGAAACGATTTTGCCTGTTGGTTCGAACACGCAGGCGTCGGTCCGCCAAGTGCTGGAAACGATGTAGTAGTGGCCCTCAATCGCCCGCGCGACAGGCCGAGTCCTCTGAGGTGATTGCGTGGGCCATGCCACAATCTCCGCTCCCTTGTGTGCCAGTTCTCTCCAACCGTAATTAAAGTCGATGTCGTAGCAGATCTGTATTCCCAGCTTGCCAAAATCGCATGCGAAGATGGGTTCTTCTTTGCCCGGAGTGCAACCGTGTTCCATAGAGTCGGTACGCTCATCCACCACGAGGTGCACCTTACGATAAATACCGGCGACCTCGCCCTCGCGCCCGACGAGGACAGCAGCGTTGGAGCAAAGTTTTGTGGCCTTATCCTCGAGCAGGAACAGAGGAACCACGATATAGCAATGGTGTTGGCGCGCTTTCCGGGCGAAGGCCTCCTGTACCGGGCCTTCCAACGGAAATGACCATTCCACTACGTCACCAACGGATTCGCCCTCCCCGGTGACGGCCATCTCCGGCAATACAGCAAGGTCTAGCCCGCGCCCATAGTGCTTCTGCGACTGCTCCTGCAACCGATCCACCAGCTCCGTCAACAGCTGCAGGCGCTTTTCCAGGCCTGGGTATTTTCCCCAGAACGGTTGCATGACCGTTCCAACAATTACCTTACGCGGCGGTCGGTTCGAAGTACTTTTCCAATCCTCCGCATGATCTGCACAGCCGCCGCTCGCGCCGGGGCTGAGCGCATTCCCATTGTGCCGATCTAAATCGGATTCTGAAACCACCTCACTCTCAGCGGCCAGTTTGACAGGGAAAGCCGGCAAGGCAAGGCTCCCTAACCCTACGCCGGCAGCCGTACCTAAAAATCCGCGACGTGTAAGCTTCTTGTTTTGCATCTTGTGCTCACTCTCAACTTTCGAAACCTCGGGTGGTTACGAAAGCCATGATAGTATCCGCGCGATAGTTACCAGATGCGGACGCGATCCGGTGTGGCCAGGTAGAGCGTCTGCCCTGGCTTCACATCAAATGCCTTGTACCAAGCATCGACGTTTCGGACTGTATCCGCGCGATACTGAGCCGGCGCATGGGGGTCTGTCATCACCTGACGGCGCAGCGCTGCTGGACGTGCTTTTGATCCCCAGTTCTGGCCGAACGCAATGAAGAATTGTTGATCGCCGATGAACCCATCAAGTTCCGGTGCGGATTTGCCTGCGAGCGACGCGTGATACCCGTCCAGGGCCGCCGAAATTCCTGCAACATCGGCGATGTCCTCCGCCAGCGTCTGCCTGCCATTGACATGCAGATCAGGAAACGGCTCGTAGGTGTCGTACTGCGCCGCCAGCTTCGCGGTGGCCGCATCGAAATGCGCCAAGTCAGCGGCGGTCCACCAGTCGCGCAAACGGCCTTTAGCGTCGAATGTACTGCCCTCGGTATCGAACGTGTGGCTGATTTCATGTCCAATGATCGAGCCAATGGCTCCGTAGTTCGTCGCTGCGGGGGCTTTGGCATCGAAGAAAGGAGGTTGCAGAATCGCAGCCGGGAAGTTCAGCGCGTCCTGCAGCGGCAGATTCACCGCGTTCACGGTCTGCGGGGTCATCGACCATTCCTTGCGGTCGACCGGCTTCCCCAATCGCGCGATCTGCTGATGATAGCGAAACAATCCTGCACGCCCAATGTTGCCGAAAATATCATCCGGCTTTACTTCGTAGCCGGCATAGCTGTGCCAGGTCTCCGGATAGCCGACGCCCACATACAGCGCATTGAGTTTGGCCTCAGCCTCTTCCTTGGTGGCAGGAGCCATCCACGTTAGTGCTTCGATACGCACGCGATAGGCGGCGATGATGTTTGCCACCATCGCCTGGGCCGCCGCTTTTGCCTGCGGCGAGAAATAGCGCTGTGCATAAATTTTTCCAACAGCATCCCCCAGCAGTTCGTCGACGACAAAAACTCCCCGCTGCCAGCGCGGGCGTTGTTGCGGCACGCCCACCAGAGTCTTGCCGAAGAAGTCGAACCGTTCGTCCGCCAACGGTTTTGGCAGCACTCCCGCGTATTCTTCGATTGCGTGGTACGCCAGCCAGTCTTTCCACGCGTCCAGAGGAGTCGATGTGACCAGTGCAGCTTCGCCCGTAAACGCATTCGGCTGCCAGACGATGAAGCTGCCTTGCTTCGAGAGCCCAGCGGCGCGGAAAAACGCCGTCCAGTCCAACCCGGGAGCTTTTATCGCAAATTCCGAGCGTTTCCATGCGTTGTTGGCTTTGTGAATGTCTTCATTGTCGGCCAGACTGGTATGTGTTTGTGCAATCGCATGCTCCAGTGCAATCACACGAGCGGCGCGCGTATCTGCTTTGTCGAACCCGGCAAGGCGAAACATTGCGGATACATGTGTCTGATATTTCGCGCGGATCTGCTGCATGTGGGCGCTGTCGCCCAGGTAATACTCCCGATCAGGCAGTTCCAGGCCGCCCTGCAGAAGGTAGGGGGTGTAATGTTCGGGATCGTTAAAGCCCGGCGCAACCCACAGACCGAAAATGTTCGCAGTATGGAAGTTGGTATTGTTGAGTGGATCCACGTCGGCCCGCAGGCTCTCGCCCAATGCCCGGGCCAGTTCCCGCTTGGTATGGATGGCAGAGATGGCGGCAAGTTGCGGATGAAGCGGGGTCAGGCCTTTGTCCTCAATCGCCGCCTCATTCATGTAGGAGTTATAGAGATCGGCGATCTTTCGCTCATTTGAGCCGGCCGGAGCATCGGCTTTTGCGAATTCCTGAATCAATGCCGCCGTGTTCTTGTTGGCGATGTCATCCAGCCTGGAAAAGACTGAGACCCCTGCCCGGTCAGCAGGAATCACCGTCCGTTTGATCCAGTCGCCGTTGGCATACAGATAAAAATTGTCGCCTGGCGCCACCGACCGATCCATATTGGCAACGTTGATACCATGAGTTTCCTGCCGCGGCGGGTTCTCGATGTTCTGCGCCCCGGCCAGCAGGAACGAGGGCCCAAGAAGCATGCAGACAAACGTGGCGATGATGAAATTTCTGGACGAACTGAATCTCATGGGATCGAACTCCTGACGTTCGGCAATGACCTCACAAAGAGCACAAAATGCAACCGTTTCTTGGCAAGAATCAGGGTAACATTGAACGAAATTGATATGGGACCGGACGCGACAGCCAGGCCCGCAGCGATACACTGGAGGACTAGACCACCGGAACAGCACAATACTCTAGCGAGACGATAAGACAACGACCGTGCGCATCCTGACACGCTACATTCTCGGCGAAGTCCTCTCCCATACTTTAGTGGGAATCGCACTGTTCACATTTGTCCTGTTCATGCCCCAACTGGTCCAAATTCTGGAACTGGTAGTGCAGGACGGCGCGTCTCCATCGAGTGTTCTGAAGCTGGTCCTCTTCACGCTGCCAAATTCCCTAACCGTCACTATTCCAATGGCGCTGCTGGTCGGCGTATTGCTCGGCCTCAGCAGACTGGCAGCCGACAGCGAAGTGACAGCCATGCGTGCCTGCGGCTTCGGCGTTTTCCAGTTCGTCCGCATTGTGGCTATCGTCGGCGTCGCCGCCTGGTTTCTCGGACTTTTTAATTCGCTCTACGTGGCGCCGAAGGCGACCACCGCCATGTTACGAGTGGAAAACTCTCTCCGGGATTCGCAGGCGACATTTCAGGTCCAGCCGCGTGTTTTCTACGAGGATTTCCGCAACTCGATTCTCTATGTGCAGGATGTCCGGATTGGTCGTCACGCCTCGGTATGGTCGCACGTGTTTCTTGCCGATATCAGCGATCCGCGCTCCCCGAAAATTACGTTGGCCGAACAGGCTACCGTGGTCGGCGGTCAGCATCACGATTTGCGCATGCGCCTGCGCAATGGTGAGCAGCATGAGATGCCGCCGAACGATCCCGGAGCCTACAACATCTCCACCTTTGCGCAGACAGACCTACCCATCCAGATCAGTACCAGCGGTCAGGACACGGCGCATATCGGGCACAGCGATGTGCCCATTCTGGCGATGTCGAACCGACAATTGTCTGAACACGCCCATTCCGCCGACGGCCGCTGGTATCAAATTGAAATGCAGAAGCGCTACGCCTATCCAACGGCATGCCTGGTCCTGATGTTGGTGGGCATTCCCCTGGGATTGTCTTCCCGGCGCGGCGGCAAGAGCATGGGCTTTGTGCTCACGATTTTCCTTGTCTTCATTTATTACTTCCTCTCCTCGACCGGGATGGCATTGGCCAAGCAGCAAAAGATCCCTGTCCTGCTGGGCGTGTGGGGAGCGAACCTGATCTTCGGCATGGCCGGATTGTTGCTGCTTTATCAAATGTCGCGCGGCACGGTCCGTTTGCCCATGCCGCGGCTTGGCGACAAGGTGCGCAGAATCTTTCATCGCGGAGCCGAGCCCGCAGCAGAAACTGTGTTCAATGCTTTGCCGCGACGCCCGTTAATTGAAGGCTTTCCGCTGATCCTGGACGATTATGTATTGCGCTCATTTGTAGGAAGTTTTCTGCTGATAGAAGTCAGTTTTGTCATGCTGTCGCTGATTTTCTCGTTGTTTGAACTGCTCAGCGACATCATTCGCAACCACGCCTCGCTGGAAGTCGTCGGTGAATATCTGCTAAATCTGACGCCGAGCATGATGTACACGATTACGCCCCTCAGCGTATTGATTGCGGTCCTGGTGACGATCGGGACACTGAATCGTTCCAGTGAGCTGATCGCGATAAAGGCGACCGGTATCAGCCTCTACCGCACCGTCGTGCCTATTTTCATGATCGCCGCCATACTCTCGGTTGTGATGTTCACCTTCGACCAGTTCTATCTGCCGAACGCCAACCGCAGACAGGAAGCGCTGCGCAGCGAGATTAAAGGCAAGCCCCCCCGTACCTTTTTGCGCCCTGACCGCGAATGGGTCTTTGGCAGCAGCAAACCCAATCAAGGGTCGCGCATTTTCTATTACGAATATTTCGATTCTGCGAACAACCGCTTTGCCAATTTGACGGTGCTGGAGTTTCAGCCGAACAGCTTCATTCTCGCCGGCCGCATTTTTGCATCGAACGTGGTTTGGGACCCGCAGCAACATCAGTGGGCCTTTGAAGATGGATGGGAACGCACCTTCCAGGGGGGCACAATCTCTTCCTATCGGACCTTTACCCGTGAAGTCTTTCCCAACATCACCGAACCGCCCGGCTACTTCAAGAAAGAAGATCTTCAATCTTCCGAGATGACCTTTTCTGAACTGGCCCACTACATCCACGACCTCAGTCAAAGCGGTTTTGACACTCTGCCTCTCCGGGTTCAGCTCAATAAAAAGATCGCGTACCCGCTAGTCACGCTGGTCATGGCGATCCTCGCAGTTCCCTTTTCGCTTTCCATGGGCCGGCGCGGTTCTCTCACCGGCGTTGCTGTCGCCATCGGCGTAGCCATCGCATATTGGATGGCTGCGGGACTGTTTGAGGCGATGGGCAATGTGAATACGCTACCCGCAATGCTGGCCGCGTGGTCGCCCGATCTGCTGTTCGGCCTGGTGGGAGGGTATCTCCTGTTGCGCACGCCAACGTAAAGCCCCAGGGCGACGAAAACGAATCTCCAATTCCCTGCGATGATTCGTCTTGACTACAATGAAGTTTAAGAAGGCATCGCTTTGACTCTGCTTGAAAATCTGCGGCCCCTGTTTCCGTACATGCGGCGCTATCGCCACGGATTTTTTCTGGGTGGCTTCTTCGCGGTTTGCAGCAACGCCATCTGGGTCCTCTTTCCAGAGGTCATTCGTCGCGCAATCGACGACATGACCAAGCATTTAAGTTATCGTGGCATCCTTTTCTATGCTGGGATTCTGGTTGCCGTAGCGCTGTCGAAGGGCGTGTTCCTTTTCCTCACCCGATGGGTCCTTATCGGCATCTCGCGCGATATCGAGTACGACATTCGCAATGATTTGTTCCGCGTGCTGGAGCGGCAAGCTCCCTCGTACTTCCAGGAAAATCGCACCGGCGACATCATGGCGCGCGCCACCAACGATCTGAACGCCGTTCGCATGCTGCTGGGTCCGGCCATCATGTATAGCGCGAATACGCTGCTGTTCACAGTGGGCGCACTGGTTTTCATGGTCCGCATCAGCCCTTGGCTAACGTTGTTTGCATTTGTGCCGCTGCCCGCGGCCAGTATTCTGGTCCAATATTTCGGACGCAAAATTCATGAACGTTTCGAGCGCATCCAGGCTATGTACTCCGACATCTCCGCGCAGGTACAGGAGAATGTTTCCGGCGCCCGCCTGGTGCGGGCCTTTGCACAGGAAGAAGCAGAGATTTCCGCCTTCGAACGCGCCAACACAGAATATATTCGCCGCGCCTTGCTCCTGGTCCGCCTAATGGGAATGCTGTGGCCGACGTTGGAGTTCATGCTGGGGCTTTCCCTGGTTGTCGTGCTGCTCGTAGGCGGCCATGAAGTTGTCAACGCCAAAATTTCTGTAGGCGCATTCGTCGCTTTCACAACCTATATGGCGATGCTGACGTGGCCAGTGATTGCGCTGGGCTGGGTGGTCAACCTTGTGCAGCGCGGCACGGCATCCGTCACGCGCATCCATGAGATTCTTACCGCAGAGCCGTCGATCTCCGACGCTACTTTGCCCACGGCCGGACCAGTTACGGCAAGCATTCGCGGCGAAATCGAATTTCGCAATCTCAGCTTTACCTATGACAACTCTACGGCCCCGGTGCTGCGAAATATCAATCTCCGCATTCCCGCAGGCAGCAGCTTTGCGATCGTTGGCCCCACCGGGTCCGGCAAAACGACTCTGGTCCGACTCATCCCTCGGCTTCTTGAAGCGGAACGAGGAATGCTCTTAGTAGATGGCCACTCTGTTATGGATTATCCATTAGCGACGTTGCGAGAGGCGATCGGATTTGTTCCGCAGGAAACGTTCTTATTTAGCGAGTCCATCCGCGAAAACGTCGCCTTTGGAGCGCCCGCTGCCACGGAAGAAGATGTTCTCGAAGCTGCCGGCACCGCGCACATTCGGGACGAAATCCTCGAGTTCCCCAAGGGCTTTAACACTCTCGTAGGGGAACGCGGTATTACTTTGTCCGGTGGACAAAAACAGCGCACTGCCATCGCGCGCGCTCTGGTGCGCGACCCTCGAATCCTGATCCTGGATGACGCACTTTCAAGTGTCGATACCTTTACGGAAGAACGCATTCTACAGGGACTCGCGGAAGCCATGCGTGGCCGCACCACAATTTTTATTTCCCACCGCGTTTCCACCGTACGCCACGCCGATCAGATCGCCGTTCTAGTTAACGGCTCCATCGTCGAGTTGGGCACGCATGATGAACTGGTGGCGCGCAACGGCTACTACACCCAACTCCATGAGAAGCAAATGCTGGAAGAAGAACTGTCCGTCGTCGGCTGACCCCGCAACACTATTTCGACCTGTCAGATTCGGTCACACCCATGGCCTTCACAATCACGCGCTTGCGCCGCTGACCATCAAATTCCGCGTAAAACACGCGCTGCCACGGTCCTAAATCGAGTTTGCCGGCCGTGATGGGTAGCGTGGTTTCGTGGTGGAGCAGCAGCGACTTCAGATGAGCATCGCCGTTGTCCTCGCCGGTCTGATGATGTCTGTAATCCGGCCCCACCGGAGCCAGCTTGTCCAGCCATTCCATGATGTCTTCGATCAGTCCCTCTTCCAGATCGTTGACGTAAACAGCCGCCGTGATATGCATCGGCGAGACAAAGCAAAGACCATCCTGAATCCCGCTGCGACGAACAATCTCTTCCACCTGCGGCGTAATGTGGACAATCTCACGCCGCTGGGGTGTTTGCATGTGCAGATATTCCGTATGTACCTTCACAAGACATAGGATACTGAGGAGAGCTGGAGTGCTGCCAGCGCAGGAAAATCGTTGTGACCCGCCACCACCACAAATCTTCGCGCACGCCAGGTTCCAACACGCAACCCGAGAGACTTTTGCGCGACATGTATGCTGCCCTGCTGGCTGCCTATGGAACCCGCAAGTGGTGGCCGGCGGAGACCGCGTTTGAGGTGGTGCTTGGCGCCTTCCTCACCCAGGCCACAGCCTGGCGGAGCGTGGAGCGTTCTATCGCCAATCTGCGTCAGGCAGGTCTGCTGAACGTTGCAAGCATCCGTGGCGTTTCGGAAGAAGCGCTGCGTGAGCGGATTCGGCCTTCCGGATTCGTCCTCCGCAAAGCAGCCTCGATCAAATCTTTTGTGCGATTTTTAGATGAGCAGTATGGCGGCTCACTCGATCAGATGGCAGAGCAGCCTACGGCCTATCTCCGCGCACAACTGCTAGCGTTGCCGGGCGTGGGCCCGGAGACTGCCGATGCTATTCTGCTCTACGCGCTGGATCATCCGCTGTTTGTGGTGGACGAATACTTTCGGCGAGTGGCCACACGGCATGAACTTGCTGACGCCAATGCACGCTACGCCGAGCTCCAGGCCCTGGGAGATGGTGCGATTACGAGTGCTACGCCAAAACAAACAGCGCTCCACGCAAACGAGCTGCATGCGTTGATTGTTGAAGTCGGCAAGCGCCACTGCGGCACCACACCGCGTTGTGAAGGCTGCCCCTTGCAGCCCTTCCTTCCCTGACTTCAGGTCCGCCCGTTATACTGGACACTCTCACGCTGGCTTTACAAGCCAGCGTAAACAGATCGCTGCCCCTGAAAGGAAACAACCATGAAACTCTCGCATACCTTGAGCGCGTTCGCCCTCGTGGGCCTGATGTCCGGCGGCGTTGCCATCGCCCAGACCACAACACTGAGAGGCGTCGTCAGCGACCAGATGTGCGGTACGCATCACATGATGGCCGGCGCGAGCGCGGCGAAATGTACACGTGAATGCGTTGGCATGGGCTCTCCCTACGCTTTGGTGGTTGGCAACAAGGTGTATACGCTACAAGCGAACCCCGAGGAAAAGAAAGAGCTGTATGCGCTGGCAGGCGCGACTGCCGTGGTCAAGGGGGCAGTTTCCGGATTGATGGTGCAAGTTGCCTCTGTCGCACCCGGGAAATAGAGATTCACTGCCCGATTCGAAACGAGATGCCGCTCACACTTCACGTCGCTACCACGAATCCCGGAAAACTTCGCGACTTCGCCGTTGCCGCCGAACCGTATGCAGGGCAGGTTGAATTTGCCCCGTTAGCGGCGATGGAAGAGATGGAGCCTCCGCCGGAAAATGGCGCAACGTTCGAAGAGAATGCCCGCAGCAAGGCGGTCGAATATAGTCGGCGCGTCCCCGGCTCAATTGTGCTGGCGGACGATTCCGGCCTGGAAGTAGATGGATTGCGCGGCGCGCCGGGTGTACGTTCTGCTCGCTATGCGGCCGATGCAGGCTTTGCTCCCGAACCGCTCCGCGCCAGCACCGATGATGCTCGCAACAATATATTCTTGCTGGAAAATCTACGTGGTGTCGCGCAAGCCCAGCGGACCGCCCGGTATCACTGCGTGCTGGCTGCTGCCCGCGACGGAGAATGCATCGCAGTTGCGCATGGCTCAGTGGAAGGTTTCATTCTCGATGCTCCGCGCGGCAGCGGTGGATTTGGCTACGATCCTCTTTTTTACTTGGCAGAGATGGATCAGACAATGGCGGAAATCAGCCTGGAACAGAAGTACACGATCAGCCATCGCGGACATGCGCTGCGCCGTCTGCTGACGCAACTCATCCCAAGCCACCTGCAAGCGTCCAATCTGTAGCTCGAATCTTCTATCCCTTGGCAGTCAGTTCAATCGCAGGAGAGATGTCAGTCACGATATCCTCGCGCTTTTTCCAACTGGCGCGCAGGTAATCGCGATTCATCACGGCAATCACTTCCAGCGGGATCTCCTTGGGACAAGCGCCCGTACACTCGCCGATGTTGGTGCAGTTGCCAAAGGCTTCGGCATTCATCTGGGTCACCATGTTCAACGCCCGGCGGTTGCGTTCCGGTCCGCCTTGAGGAAGAATCCCGAGGTGCGCGATTTTTGCGCCTGTAAAGAGCGCTGCGGAAGCATTGGGGCAGGCGGCCACACAGGCTCCGCATCCGATGCAGGCAGCGGCGTCCATCGCCTGGTCCGCCGTTTCCTTGCCAACCAGAAGTGTGTTGCCATCCGGCGCATGGCCAGTCGAGACAGAGATATAGCCGCCAGCCTCAATGATGTGATCGAACGCGCGGCGTTCGACCACGAGGTCTTTCACCAGCGGAAACGCGACCGCGCGCCACGGTTCAATAACCAGCTCATCGCCGTCTTTGAAGTGCCGCATGGTCAATTGGCAAACTGTGGTGGCGCGTTCCGGACCGTGGGCCACGCCGTTGATCATAAAACCGCACGACCCGCAAATACCTTCGCGGCAATCATGTTCAAACGCCACTGGTTCCTCGCCGCGTTCGATCAGAGACTCATTCAGAACATCGAGACATTCCAGGATCGACATCTCCGGGTCGACATTGTCGACCGCGTAGGTGACGAATTTGCCCTTTTCTTTGCAACTTTTCTGGCGCCAGATTTTCAGCGTAAGTTTCATTACTTGTAACTCCTCTGGCTCGGATGGACGTAGTGGAACTCCAACGGCTCCTTGGTGAGTTCGGGAGGGGCATCGGGGCCGCGATAGCCCCAGGCTGCAACGTAGGAATAATGCTCATCGTCGCGTTGGGCTTCGCCGTCTGGCGTTTGATATTCCTCGCGGAAGTGTCCGCCGCAGGACTCATTGCGGTCGCGGGCGTCGATGCACATCAACTCGGCCAGTTCGAAAAAGTCTGCCACTCGACCGGCTTTTTCGAGGCTCTGATTTAAGTCGTCGCCGCTGCCGGGGACCGTGACGTTGTGCCAATACTCCTCGCGCAGCGCGCGAATTTTTCCAATCGCCGTTTCCAGACCCTCAGCCATACGTGCCATGCCGCAGTAATCCCACAAAATCTTACCTAGCTCGCGATGGAAAGAGTCGACCGTACGCTTGCCCTTGATGGACAACAGCTTTTCGACCCTCTGCTCAGCGGAGGCTACGGCGCTCTGCACTTCCGCATTCGATTCGTCGACCTTGGCGAACTTATTCGTCGCCAGATAGTTCCCCACCGTGTAGGGAATGATGAAATAGCCGTCCGAAAGCCCCTGCATCAGTGCGCTGGCGCCCAAACGGTTGGCGCCGTGATCGGAGAAATTCGCTTCGCCCAGCACGAACAGGCCCGGGATGGTGCTTTGCAACTGATAATCCACCCACAGGCCGCCCATGGTGTAGTGGATGGCGGGATAGATGCGCATCGGCACCTTGTAGGGATCTTCGTCTGTAATGCGCTGGTACATGTCGAACAAATTTCCGTAGCGCTCGCGAATCGTCTTCTCGCCCAGACGCGCGATGGCCTCGGAAAAATCGAGATAGACCCCGAGTCCAGTCTTTCCCACTCCGCGGCCTTCATCGCAAACGGCCTTGGCATTGCGCGAGGCCACATCACGCGGCACCAGGTTGCCGAAACTCGGATAGCGACGCTCCAGATAATAATCGCGCTCTTCCTCCGGAATTTCATTCGGCGGACGCTTATCGCCTTTCATCTTGGGAACCCAGATGCGTCCGTCGTTGCGCAGCGACTCGCTCATCAGCGTGAGCTTCGACTGATACTCGCCTGATACCGGAATGCATGTCGGGTGGATCTGCGTGAAGCATGGATTGGCGAACAGTGCTCCGCGTTTGTAGGCACGCCAGATTGCGGTGGCATTGGAGCCCTTGGCGTTGGTCGAGAGATAGTAGACGTTCCCGTACCCGCCGGTAGCCAAAATCACCGCATCGGCAATATGCACGTTGAACTCGCCGGTCACCAGATTGCGAGCGACAATGCCTCGCGCCTGTCCATCGACCACGATCAAATCCAGCATCTCTGTGCGCGGAATCATGGTGATGGTTCCAGCATGGACCTGGCGCTCCAGCGCCTGATATGCGCCCAGAAGAAGCTGCTGGCCTGTCTGGCCGCGGGCGTAAAAGGTGCGAGATACCTGGGCGCCGCCAAAAGAACGATTCGTCAGCGTGCCGCCGTACTCACGGGCAAAAGGAACACCCTGCGCCACGCATTGATCGATGATATGGTTGCTGATCTCCGACAACCGGTAGATGTTGGCTTCCCGAGAGCGAAAGTCGCCGCCCTTGACGGTGTCATAAAAGAGCCGGTAAACGCTTTCGCCATCGTTGGGATAGTTCTTGGCCGCATTGATGCCGCCCTGCGCGGCGATGGAGTGCGCGCGGCGCGGTGAATCCTGAAAGCAGAAGCACTTCACGTTATAGCCAAGCTCACCGAGCGACGCCGATGCGGACGCGCCAGCAAGGCCGGAGCCTACAACGATGAGGGAGTGTTTACGTTTGTTCGCGGGATTGACCAGCTTCATATCGAAACGGGCTTTGTCCCAGGCTTGCTCAATTGGGCCGGAGGGGATCCTTGCGTCGAGTGTCATATTATTTTACGAACCCCAGCAAAATGCTGATCGGGATAGAAATGTATCCCAAAACAATGAGAGTAGCGATCAACAGCGCGGCGCGCTTCAAGGTCTGCGTGTGGCGCGGATGGGCCAATCCGACCGACTGGAACATACTCCAAAGGCCGTGGCGCAGGTGGAAGCCGAGCAAGGTGATGGCGAAGATATACCAGGCCGAAACCCACCACACCTGGAAACCCGACACCAGGTTATGGTAGACGTCGCCCTCGATGAAGCTTGCCTCGGGATGGATATACCCGGCGGTGAACTGCAGCAGGTGAAAGATGATGAAGGCCAGAACGATGGGGCCGCTCCAATACATGGTGCGCGATGCATAGGAGGAGTTGATCGCCTCTTTGCGGGAGTAGCCGATGGGCCGCGCCTTCCAGTTGCGTATGGCCAGTTGTACGGTCGCGATAATGTGCAGAATGATCGCGAGAATCAGCGTGCCACGCACGATCCAGAGCACTTCGCCAATGCTATGCAAAAAATGAGCATACGCGTTGATTTTTGCCGGACCTTCAAAGATCTGCAGATTGCCCAACAGATGGCCAATCACGAACAGGAACATCATGGCACCGGTTACCGCCATGACCACCTTTTTGCCGTTTGTAGACTGCCAGAAAGTTGCTACCCGATTCTGATGCGGACCAGCGCTGGCCGCGCTCATCGTTGCGCTCATTGATTTTTTCCAGCCTTGTCGAAGTGAATCGTCAATCTCCAGACCTTGCCTTGGTTGAGGATGCGTTCGTTCCGTTCCGTCCCAGTACTCGAAGCGAGCACTCAGCACAAGCGATGCACGTACCGGAGCGCCAATCGAAATCGAATGCACGATCGCCCGCGCGAACTGCGCAGGAGCCACCATGCATCTGGCAGGAAGAGGCAGCGGAAGAGTCAACATCTATTATTGGAGGCAATAGCCGGAGAGTCAAGGAAAGCAGCGAGTTATGATCGCACAACCTTCGGCACATTTTGGAGCGCAAGGGCCGTGGCTGAAAAAAATTCCGCGCCGGCCCCTCTAGAAAAAAGAGAAACCAGCGCGGAATCGGGGAGGGCTATTGAGGGATAAACCGTCGTAACAATGCCTTGTTGCCATCACTCCACTTTCAAGCAGCCAGAACGCTCAGACGGGGCCTACATTGCTGAACTCGCCTGGGTCATCTTTCTTTTGCCTCTCTCGACCGCGCTCGGCAGCCTTATTTGCTTCGCGTTCCACGCGGCGATGTGCTTGCTCAGCTTCATCGCTACCTGATCGGCGATCGTTCGTATCTACGGCCGGAGTGTCCTTGTTCAGATCCTGAATGTCTGTCATCATTCCACCTTTCTGCTAGGTAGAAGATGGTACCGCTGCGATCCGGGTTGTCTACCCAACTCAGCAAACGAAAAGGTCCGGCGCATGCACACACCCTAGCGTTTCAAATTCGTTGATCCGTCTCAAGTTGCGCTCGCAACACACGCGTCTGGTTCAAGCTCTACTGGCATTGCGTGAAATTCATAGCGGATGTCATGGAAGTTTCCCCTGAACCCACAGAGACTGGTCCGCCCGGCGCATCCAGACTGCCCGATGCGCAATCCACCATACCTCCGGAACCAGGAACCTCCGCAACGGATTCGGCCGTATACGCTGGGGTGCTGCCCTGTTGCTGTGTGAATTGTGCTGTTTGCTCTGAGCAGGCCACCACGTTCGGGGTGGATGAGGGTAGTTGCATGGCAAAAGCAGCACAATCGACGCCTGGAGTGCAACTCGACCCACTCGTGGTCAACATCGCTTCGTTGTAAGGACTCTCGCTGGGGAGCAATGGCACAGTGATGGTGGCGCCATTGGTCGTAATTTGCTGCAACGCGTCTGCCTGCACTGCGAGCGAGACTCCGCTGGGAGTGAGGCCAGTACCCTGGGTAGTGATGAGTCCTTCCAAAGTTCCCTGCTGAGACCCTGGCACCAGTGGAACCTGTCCTGCCAATTGGCCCGACTGAATTCCAGTCTCAACGCCCGCCGAGTACGAAACGTTCGCTCCGTCGACGCCAACTGCCACTAAATCGTAGGTTCCTTGCGGCACGGGACACAGAACGAAGGTACCGTTGCTGCTGGCGGAGGTCTGCATCAGAATCCGATCAATCCCCGTCGTAGCATCCTTCTGTTCCAGTGCAACCACCACACTTCCACCGGAAAGCGGCTGGCCTGTTTTGGAGCTGACGACGGTTCCGCTGATCGTGCTGCCAGTCGATGGAATCAGGCCGGCATGCACCATCGGATTCAGTTCATATTGGCCATCGGACGTGACCAGGATGGAGGAACATACGTCGATATTCAAATCGATATAGGGCTGATCGCCTGCATTGATCGTGATACCGCCGTTGATGATGTGGCTCGCAGCCAGTTCGATGCCCTGGCTGGCCGCCGCAGGAAGAACCAGATCGTGCAGACTGTTATCAGTGCGCACCAGGCAATTGGAATAGGAGGCGCCACAAGCATTGTTCGAGATACTGGACGCTTGGGAATCAGGTGCCAGGAAGATGCGCACCTGCTGATAATTCCCGGCAGCTACTTGCTGACCTACTCCCAGCGATGCCAGGAAACAGTGACTGTTCGCCGTGCCCATCAAATCGACTTGTTGCGGTGCCGACGAAAGTCCAGGCGTAAGATCGACGAAGCTGGGGTCGTTCGCGGGAGCATCGGCGTTGGTGCTGGCCTGCACGTCGGCGATGGTGACATAGACGTGCGTGAACGGGCCACCGGGAGCCTTGCAGACTGCCGGATCGCTAATGACGATGGAAACTGTTGCATCCGAAGCAGTAACCGGAGGAGTAACCGGTTCAGTAACCGGAGGGGTAACCGGAGTTCCCGGTGAAGTGAGACCAAGTCCAGCGTTGGCGGGAGCGCCTCCGGCGCATCCAAACGAAACAAGACAAAGCAAAAGTATCATACATGCGGGGAGTAGCGAGGAGCGCATCGAATCTCCGATTCGGCTGTAAATATTACATATAAAATTGTTTGCTTTCATGTGAATGCACGCGCGATGCCAAAATCATCGGCGCTGCTGCCTTTCAGGATGTGGAAAACGTCCTTCATCTGTAAACTACTCGCATCAAGTGGAGATGTGCTGTGACACAGGTTACTTTTGTTGTTACCAAATTAGGATCGTTTCCCATTTTGGGAATTCTGAGGCAGGCAAAAGCTTCCGGATTGGGTATTTTTTACACGGACAAGAGTGCATCGACGGGCGGGACTTCTACTGGCCTTCGCCTGGGAACGATTCGAGTGGAAGCGGGCAGCAACACGGCAACCGCACGAACCGGCAGAGTGGAGTACCGTCTCGCCCGCGCTTCACAAGACAGGACGAGCCGTTACAATACAGAGTGATGGCTCGTTCAGCGTACCGACTCCCTCTGGTTTTTTCGATCGCTCTATTCATCCTCGTCGTATCCGGGCAACTCGATGCCGCTCCCCGAAGCAACGGCCAGGCCCAGCAGCAACAGACGGGCGCTACGTCTGCCAATACCTCGGAATCTACCCCTGCTGCAACCGATGCTCTGCCGGATGATCCGGCAACCACTGCGCACATTCAAGCCCCCATTGCTCCCGACGGACCTACCGCTGTCTTCGATACATCCATGGGCAGAATGACCTGCGAACTCTATTCAAAAGAAGCGCCAGCGGCCGTCGCGAACTTCATCGGACTGGCCACGGGCAGAAAAGAATTCACCGACCCGACCAGTCACAAGAAGGTGCGCGGTAAGCCCTTCTATAACGGCACCACATTTCATCGGGTGATTCCAGGCTTTATGATCCAGGGCGGCGACCCTACTGGCACCGGAATGGGTGATCCCGGCTATTTCTTCAATGATGAGATCGTTCCAGATCTGAACTTTGATGTGGCCGGCCGGCTGGCGATGGCAAATGCCGGCCCCAACACCAACGGCTCTCAGTTTTTTATTACTGTGGCGCCACAACCCTCGCTCGATCAGCACTACACCATCTTTGGCCAATGCGATCCGGGCAGCGTTCTGGTCGCCGACTCCATTGCTCAGGTACAGCGAAATTCGCAGGACAAGCCAATCGAGCCGGTTTATCTGAACAAGGTTACGGTTGTGCAGCCCGGTCAGCCGATGCCGCCAGCGCCGGCGCCCGCTGCGCCGCAGGCAGGGTCAGCAGCCACACCGCCGGCATCGACCCAGCCTTGAACCTCCATGTGTTTGGAATCGAATCGGTTCCAAACACATGGAGTTGTAAAACAGGATTTCCACCGTTACTAAGGAGTTTGCCGATTATGAGCCAGACACCCGGAACCTACGCCATCTTCCAGACATCCCAGGGCAAAATCGTATGCCGTCTCCATGAAAAAGACGCGCCGAAAACGGTAACGAACTTCATCGAACTCGCGGAAGGCGCGCGCGAGTGGACGCATCCGACCAACAATAAAAAATCCAAAGACAAGTTATTCGACGGGACAATTTTCCACCGCGTGATCCCCAAGTTCATGATCCAGGGCGGCGATCCGGCTGGTACCGGCTTCGGTGGCCCCGGCTACAAATTTGAGGACGAAACCAAGGGGTCGCCGCATAGCTTCAGCAAGCCGGGCCAGTTGGCCATGGCGAATTCCGGACCCAACACGAATGGGTCGCAGTTCTTTATCACCGTCGCTGCCACTCCCTGGCTGACCGGCAATCACACCATCTTTGGGGAGGTCGTCGAAGGACAGGACATCGTCAACAAAATATCGGAAATCGATCGCGACCGCTCCGATAAACCTCGCACTCCGGTGGTCCTCGAATCTGTCACCGTGGAACGAGTCGCGTAGCTGCACGACATTCCTTCCGCCTTCAGCCCTGGGCGCAAATCTTGCGCCCTCTGAATCTTTTCCACCTCCCAATTGATCTAAGGTTGAGTGGAAAGGATTCGGACGGCCCATGAGTCAAAGCAAACAGGTCGCGCTGATCACGGGCGCAAATAAAGGCATTGGATTCGAGACTGCACGTCAGCTTGGCAAGCTGGGCATTACCGTCATTCTTGGATCACGCGATCCAGGCAAAGGCGAAACAGCGGCAGCGCAGCTTCGCGCCGAGGGCATCGATGCACGCCCCTTGAGGTTGGACGTTACTAACGCTGCGGACCGGGACGCGGCCGTCAAGTTTTTCGAGCAGCAATTTGGGAAACTCGACATTCTGATCAACAATGCCGGCATTGCAGAGACAAACGCGTGGAGCGGCAACAATACGAGTTCCACGACACCCGAAACGCTGCAGCGGGTCTTTGAGACAAATCTGTTTGCACCCGTCGCCTTGACTCGCGTACTGCTGCCGTTGCTGCGAAAAAGTCACGCTGCGCGGATTGTGAACCTCTCCAGCATCATGGGTTCGCTGACCCTCCACAGCGACCCTAAATCGCCGATCTATGGTATCAAGCCCTTCGCCTACGATGCCTCCAAGGCCGCGCTGAATGCGTTTACGATTCACCTGGCGCACGAACTGCGCGGCACGAAGATCAAGGTCAATTCCGCTCATCCCGGGTGGGTCAAGACGGACATGGGCACTGACGCGGCTCCCATGGATATCGTTGCCGGAGCAATTACTTCGGTTGCCTTAGCAACCTTATCGGAAGATGGTCCGACAGGCGCATTTATCCACATGGGAAAGCCATTGCCCTGGTAAACCCTACACTTTTGCGACCAATGCCTATGAAAAAGGCCCGCTGTGTGCGGGCCTCTTGTCTTTGGTACAAGCGGGAATCTAGACGCCGATCACGCCGCAGAGCTCCTTTACGGAGTCCGCACTCTTCTTGAGTCCCGCCTGCTCTTCGTCGGTCAGCTTGAGCTCGATGATCTCTTCCAGGCCGCGAGCACCCAGCTTGCACAGGACACCCACGCAAAGACCGTGAATGCCGTACTCGCCTTCTAGATAAGCCGAGCATGGAAGCACTTTCTTCTTGTCTTTCAGGATCGCCTCCACCATCTCGGTTGTGGCCGCTCCCGGAGCATAATACGCGCTGCCAGCTTTCAAGTACTTGACGATCTCCGCGCCGCCGTCACGCGTGCGCTGCACCAGGCGATCAATGGTCGTCTTGTCCAGCAGTTCCGTGATGGGCACGCCATACGCGGTGGAATAGCGTGGCATGGGGACCATGGTGTCTCCGTGACCGCCTAAGACAAATGCGGCGACATTTTCCACGCTCACCTTCAACTCCTCGGCAATAAAGGTGCGGAAACGGGCTGAATCCAGGACTCCCGCCATGCCGATCACTCGCTCGCGATTGAACTTCGACTGCTTCAAGGCGGTCTGGACCATCACATCCAGCGGATTGGAGGAGACGATCAGAATGGCGTCCGGCGAGGCCCCCACCACTTTACCAACCACATCCGACATGATCCTGTAGTTCGTCTGCAGCAGGTCATCGCGGCTCATGCCAGGCTTGCGCGGAATCCCCGCTGTGATGACGACGATGTCCGAATTCGCCGTAGCTGCGTAGTCATTGCTTCCAGTAATGTGAACGTCGCGTTTTTCGATGGGCATGGCCTCCATCAGATCGAGCGCCTTGCCCTGCGGTATACCCTCCACAACATCGACCAGCACAATATCGGCCAGTTCCTTGGCCGCGAGCCAATGTGCACATGTGGCGCCCGTATTTCCTGCACCGACAATCGACACTTTTTTTCTCATAAGTTCTCCTTTAGAAGTATTTCTCGAAGCATGCTCAGTCGCGCTAGCGCGTCGTCGCGACGGCATCCATGTTTTCGATCATGCGAGTGGCAAATTCGCTGGTGCCCACCTTGGTGGCTCCCTGCATCTGCCGCTCGAAATCGTAAGTAACAAATTTCTGCTGAATGGTCCGCTCCAGAGAGTTCTCAATGAGTCGAGCGGCCTCAACCCAACCGATGAAGTCGAACAACATGACTCCAGACAGCATCACGGAGCCGGGATTGATGACGTCCTTGTCCGCATATTTCGGCGCGGTACCGTGCGTCGCTTCGAAAACAGCGTAGCCGTCGCCGATGTTCGCGCCGGGCGCAATCCCCAGCCCGCCCACCTGCGCCGCGCAGGCGTCGGAAATATAGTCGCCATTCAGGTTCGGGGTTGCCAGTACGCTATATTCCGAGGGACGAACAATCACCTGCTGAAAGATGGAATCGGCAATGCGGTCGTTCACCAGCAACTTCTTCTTCCACCTCCCTTGTCCGTGGCTCTCGCCGATGCTTTCGATGACATGCTTCACTTCCGCGTAAATCTCATCGCGGAACTTTTGCGGCGCATGTTCGAGCCCTGGTTCAACCATCGCCGCGTTCTGCTCAATCGTCAGACCAGGCTTCGCTTCCAGATTGCCGAGAATCCAGCTCTCACGCTCGGTAATGATCGAATCGCGAAATTCATCAACGGCGACTTCGTAGCCCCATTCGCGAAACGCGCCTTCTGTAAATTTTTGAATATTTCCCTTGTGCATCAGGGTGACCGACTTGCGTCCGTGCTTCAAAGCAAACGCAATCGCAACCCGCACCAGGCGCTTGGTTCCAGTAATTGAAATCGGCTTGATGCCCACGCCAGAGTCGAGGCGAATTTGCTTCTTGCCGCCCTTCAGCATGTCTTTGTT
>JBKQVW010000148.1:0-6069 GCA_052142955.1 Acidobacteriaceae bacterium
CGTTGAACGGCAAGCCCATCGACCGTGCCTGGCTGCGCCATCGTGAGATCGCCGCAGGCGGGCGGCTGGTGCTGACGATGAGCAAGACGCCAGGCCACTGGGCCGAGCGCAATCTGCCGCCGTCCCACCCGCCTCTCGTTGGATTTTCCAAAGAGAGCTCGACTCCCGACGCCGAAAAATAAGATTCCGGGTTACACTGGTTGCGCTTTATCGAGGATGAGTTATGGCTTCAAAGCATATAAGCTGCATCTATTTCCTTGTGTTGTTTGTCTGGGCAATGTATCCCGCGCGCGCCCAGATTACTAATGCCGCCGCACTGCCGCCTACCGTTAACATCACTGCGGACGACCCTCGGCTCCAGCTCCTGGGCCAGATCGATCTGGGAAATCCGAAGCAACCCCGTCTCGGATATCCGGGAACGGGTCTGCGACTGCGGTTTCAAGGCAGTTCTCTTTCTTTGCAACTGAGTACTGATTCAGATAAATCAGCATTGACCGTGGTTATCGACCACGGTGACCCCGCACTTCAGTTGCTGCAGAAAGGTGACCAAACACTGGTTCTTGCACGTGGGCTGGAGCAAGCGCCGCACACGGCAGAAGTGTACAAGCAGACAGAGACATGGCAAGGGATTGTTACCTTGCTCGGCATCGAACTGCCGCCAGAGGGCGCATTGCTATCGGCTCCCCCGCTGCCAACAAGAAAACTCATGTTTGTTGGAGACTCGGTCACCTGTGGGTCCGGTGTGGGAAATAGCTCTACTTGCACATCCGACCCCGAACACCCGGCCAGCGACGCCTATCACAGTTATGGAATGGAACTCGGCCGTCGATTGGATGCGCAAACTCACCTGGTTTGTTATGGAGGCCGGGGACTTGATCGTGACTATCGCGGATTAGGAGTTGCCAACAACGTGCTGAACGCGCCTCAGTTTCTCGACATGTCAATTCCAGCGGATGATGCAGCAAATCGCGCACCGTGGGACTCGAGCAAGTGGGTTCCCGATGGAATTGTCGTTTCGCTGGGAACAAACGATTTCAATCTGCAGAAGACCAGGCCCCTCGACACCGATGCCTTTGTCGGTGACTACGCGCGCTTTCTCATGACGCTGCGATCGCACTATCCCAACGCCTCTATTCTCGTGACCGAAGGAGCCATCGTTACCGATCCTTTGCTGCGCCGCTACGTTCAAGATGCTGTCAGCCGGACGAATGACGCGAGGATCCAATGGGTAAAAGCGAATCACTATCCCGGCAACGGATGTGACGCTCATCCGACCCGAGCGCAACACCAGCAGATTGCTGACGATCTTGAACCGGTGCTGCGCAAAACCCTCGCCTGGTAACGGCTGTTTCCGGAAGCTGGCTATCCATATCGAATTGAAGTGAGAGGCAGGAAGGTATAGAGATGCAGCGTCGTGGATTTCTCGAGTTTGCTGCCAGACTAGGCGCCGGTCTTGGTATCTCAAGTTCTTGCTTCGGACAAGATGTGCTCCAAGCTCTTCCGGTCGCAGGCCGCCACCCTGTAGGCGGAGGATTGAAGGCACCGACCTTGGTGTGCTCGCTCGATGGCGAGTGGTCGATCCTTACCGACCCCAAGAACGCAGGCCGCGAGCAGAGCTGGTTTCGTGCGACTCACCCAGATGCCCAGGATACCCGAGTCCCATCCCTCATTCAGGAGACCTTTCCCGCATATCACGGCGTGGCATGGTATTGGAGGACGTTCAAGGCCGAGCCCCATCCTTATGCGGGTGGCCGGTATCTGCTCCGCTTCAACCAGGTGGATTACACAGCGGAAGTTTGGTTGAATGGACAGCATCTTGGCAGCCACGAGGGCGCGGATACTCCGTTTGTCCTCGACGTCACCGCGTTCATTCGTCCCGGGCAGACGAACCATCTGGCGGTACGGGTGCTGAATCCGACCTACGATCCCATCGATGGCATCGTTCTCGACGAGACTCCACTCCTCAGTTCGTCCCTCTCCTACTCCAACGCCAAAGGCTATCCCATCGGAGGAATTCTCGAATCGGTCGAACTCATTCTCACTCCCGCTACCCGCATTGCGGATCTCTACGTTCGTCCCGACTGGAGTACCGGTAGGGTTCGGATCCGCACGACTTTGCTGAATAAATTGGAGAAGGCCAGCCATGCGCGGCTTTGCTTTGTCGTGGAAGGCGCAAGCGTTGGGCAGGCGCTCGTGACCGATGCAGCCGAGGCGGAGGCCAAGCCCGGGGAAACCGTTGTGGATCACGAATTGGAAATCGAGAACCATCGGCTGTGGGATATTCAAGACCCATATTTGTACCGGCTCTCGGTCACCGTCGAGGCTGCAGGCATCGAGGGTTCTCACGTAGCTTCCACCAGTTTAGGGTTTCGGGATTTTCGCATCGTCAATGGATATTTCCGGCTGAATGGTCGCCGTGTCCTGGTGCGCAGCACGCACACCGGGAACCACACTCCGTTCAGAGTCAACATTCCTCCGCCCGGCTATCCGGATATCCTGCGGCGCGATTTGTACAACGCCAAGGCCTCGGGTTTCAATACGATCCGTTTCTTAACGGGTGTGGCGCACCCCTATCAGCTAGACCTCTGTGACGAATTGGGATTACTGGTCAACGAGGAGCCGCGGGGTGCATGGCTCTTGCACAACTCGCCACAGATGAAATCGCGCTATGAGATATCCCTTCGGGAGATGATCCTGCGCGATCGCAACCATCCCTGCATCGCGATGTGGGGAATGCTAAATGAAACTGAAGATGGGCCGGTGTTTCGCGAAGCAGTTTCTGCGCTTGCTTTGCTGCGGTCGCTGGACGAGACGCGTCTGGTGCTGCTTTCCAGTGGAAGATGGGATCGGCGTTTGGACATTGGTTCGGCAAGTAATCCCGGTAGCCATGATTGGGAGCCGGTCTGGGGCAAGGAAGGGCCTGGGGGTGGTCACGTCGACGGGAAATACCCGTCCGGAATTGGTTCCGGAGATTTCCACCTATATCCAGTGGTGCCGCAAACATCGGATACCAATCAGCTGATGCGCACTCTGGGTCACGACAGCAAGCCCGTCTTTCTTTCCGAGTATGGCATTGGAAGCATGATGGACGTGATGCACGAGGCACGCATGTATGAGCAGGCCGGCATTCGCAAAGATGCGGAAGACTATATTTATATGCGCTCGATGGCCGATACCTTTGTGGCTGCATGGATGCGATTTGGCATGGATGCTGTTTATCCCTCCCCAGAAACCTTGCTGCAAGTAAGCCAACAGGCCATGGCTCGCCATCGGCTGCTGGGCTTCAATTTGATCCGCTCCAATCCCAAATTTTGCGGATTCAATCTCACGGGAATGTTGGATCACGGAATGACCGGCGAAGGTGTATGGCGATTCTGGCGAGACTGGAAGCCGGGAGCTTTCGACGCAATGCAGGATGGTTGGGCTCCGGTTCGTTGGTGCCTGTTCGTGGGGCCAACTCATACCTACATAGGACGGCCGCTGACCCTGGAAGCCGTGATGGCGAACGAAGATGTATTGATACCCGGAGACTACCCAACGCGCTTCAAAGTATGGGGTCCAAAGGGAGTTGCCTGGGAGCATGAAAGCCGCATTCGAATCCCTGAGGTTGCCAAGGGACAGGACGGTCCGCTCGCGGTGCCGGTGATGAAAGAGGAAGTTACTCTGTCAGGCCCAGCAGGGGCTTACAAGCTCATCCCCATTATCGAAAAGAAGATTGCTCCCCCCGATACATCATGGGAGTTTCACCTTACCGACCCCGCCTCTTTGCCACGCCTCCGCGCTCATGTTAGTTCCTGGTGCATTTCAGATAACATCATCTCGTGGCTGAAACTGCATGGAGTGACCGCCGCGCCGCTAACCAACAACGCATCTGTTGCTCGCGAGGTAATTCTCGTCGGAGAAGTCCCCGATAAATCGCGAAGCGACGATTGGGTGAAACTGGCGGCGCGCGTTGCAACAGGGAGCACGGCTGTATTCCTTTCTCCACTTGCGTTCAAGCGGGATAAAGATCCCACAGGCTGGATGCCACTGGCAAACAAGGGCCGTGTACACGAGTTCCACGACTGGCTTTACCACAAAGAATGCGTAGCCAAGCCCCATCCCGTGTTTGACGGACTGCAAGGCAACGGAATGCTCGATTGGTACTACTACGGCCCCGTTTGGCCCCATTACTTATTCGACGGTCAGGATACCCCCAGCGAAGTAATAGCCGCCGCGTTTGCCACTGGATACGATAAGGAAGGTGGTTCACCGTCGGGATTATTGCTGGGCACCTACAAATTCGGAGCCGGACAGTTCATCGTCAACACTTTTCCGATCCTGGACAATATCGACAGGCATCCTGTCGCCGATCGTCTGCTGCTGAACCTCATCCAGTACGCAATGGATTCTGCGCATGGGCCTGCAACTCCCCTGCCTGGCGACTTCGAGGACTGGCTTAAGAGTGTACATTACCTGGAGTAGTACCGTGACTTGATGATTTTGTAATCGTGCACATGAACTTGGGTGCCCCAGGTCTCGCTTTTGAGACCTGGGAAACCATAAATCTACGCTGTCGCGGTACCAGGATTCAATTGCACGCCAGATCCGATTCAGCTCCATTTGCATAATCGCGAGCTTCGCTTCAAACGTGTTATGCGTCTTTACCCGTTCAAAGCCGAGATGCTTTTGCGACATAGGTGTTTGGTGCGGATGCCAGCAGATGTGGTTCCACACCCAATCGTGCCGAGACGATAGATCGAGAAATTGCCGCGTCAGGTCCATCTCTTTCCGCTTCGTCGCATATCATAGTGCCCGCTTTACGGAAGCATAGGAGACTGAATGAAACGTCGTGACTTTCTAAGAGCTAGCACATCGCTTGTTCTGGCGCATGCTCTTCTTCCTTACCGAGGCCTCGGTCAGGCCGCATCGTCTTCGCTTCCACTCCCCGCGCCGGGCGCCGATGGCTGGGTTTCGCTACTTAATGGGCGCGATCTGACGGGCTGGTACTCCATGCTGCAGAAGTCCGGCAAGGGGTTCGCGGAAGCGCATGGAATGGTCACGATGGAGGAGGAGATGCTCCACATCCTGGGCAATGAAGAGGGCCTGATCCCAGCAGAGGCGGGTTACCTCGCAACGAACCGGGAGTTTGAAAACGTTCACATCCGCGTGGAGTACAAATGGGGCATGAAGCGCCACGCGCCGCGTTATACACCGAAGCGCGATAACGGACTGCTCTACGCGCTGGTCGGAGAGGACAAAGTTTGGCCCACCTGCGTGGAATGCCAGATTGAGGAAGGGGATGTAGGAGACTTCTTCATGGTCGGCACGCGCGGCATTCAAGCTCCGCACGGGAACGGTCTATTTGGCGAGGGGATCAGCCCAGTGACCGGATGGCCTAAGCCGGAAAGTCCGGGAGCCCCGCCGCCCGGCTTCGCGCAAAGGCCTGCGGAACCAAGCGGAGGTCGGTTTATCAAAGACGGCAACTTCGAACTTCTCGACGAGTGGAACACTGTCGAAGTACTGTGGCAGGGAGACAAGGCCGCTCATATCGTGAACGGAAGGACGGTCAACGTGGCAACCAGTTTGCAACAGCCCGACCCCAAGAACGCGGGCCAGTATATTCCGCTAAAACGCGGCAAGATCGCCATCGAGATCGAATTCGCGGAGATATGGTTCCGGCGGATTGAAGTGAAATCGCTGGTTTAGGAAGATCTGATAAGTCCTGCGGGGGATTGCGTACCGCCTGGAGGCAACCGAGGAGGCTGGGCCGATCTATCCGGCGTGGTGGGTTGATTGAAGTGCCGGCTAGGGCCGGCCGGCGGCTTGGCGGTTCAGCAATGCAATGTCAATTTCTACAATGACGCCGATGCGCTTGAATGCATCGGCGAGCTTCAGCAAGCCAAGCATCAACCCAAAGGCCGCCACGATGATGGCGATAACGCCCGAGCTCCCCCATTTGCTCATAAATCCTTAGGTTGTGAAACAGCCGGATCCGGTAGATCGGGCCTTGATTCTGTTGGGTTTATGCGGCGTGCTTTTTAGGCCCTTTTGTGGCGGCAGTTAGCAAGCATATCCGAGAGCCGCGTT
>JBKQVW010000149.1:0-31372 GCA_052142955.1 Acidobacteriaceae bacterium
ACATACTTCCGGTATCCTAATTGGCCCCCAGTATCTGCCAGAAAGTGATTACTAAGCACTCAATTCGATGGAGAATTCCCTAAAAAACAGCTTTGGTCAAATTACTTCTGCCGACGACCCCCGTATCCTCCAAATGGGATTGAAAGCTGTTTTTTAGGGAATTCTCCATCGAATTGAGTGCTTAGTAATCCCTTTCTGGCAGAGACTGGGGGCCAATTAGGATACCGGAAGTATGTACTTTATTCTCGATGTGGCACCTCGCTCCAAAACGAGGGAGAGGATGATCCCAATAAACTTCATGGAATGAAAAGCTTGCGCGCGTCACAACTACAAGGCGTCGATTTTGGATGCCAGTCGCGCTCACGCAATTTCTAGACTTTCAAAAAATCAAAATCTCCGCGGCAAATTTGGAGGCCAGTGGAGAGGGTCCCAACGCGTCGTAGCAACCCTCATCCCGAATCGGGTATTCATTGCCGCTTCATCCCAACTGGCCCAGATTCTGAACGTTTGCCTTTTTCTCGTAGCTCAGGATTTGTCAGCGCCCGTAGTGCAATGGCCATTTCTCGACAGGAGTAAGCGTCCTGAGTTCCGCTCTAGCATGAACTTGTGTATGAGGCCGACTATGTGGTCATGGTTCATGGAGCGGGAGCTGGACGTCATGTTCGCAGGTGGCGAACAGTATCGGAGAAGCGGCGGATTGCGGAGCTGACATGCGTGCCCGGTGCCAGTGTAGCGCTGGTGGCTCGTGAGCACGGTGTGAACGCGAACCAGGTTTTCAAGTGGCGTCGTGCGCTGAAGAAGGGCGAACTGGTCGAACCCGCAGCGGCATCGACGGCGTTGCTTGGAGAGTTTTCGGCAACACTGCATACTGGTCTATTTCTGCTTGGGCGGAGTTGCAAGGATGCGGCGTACTGAGGTGCGACCAATGTTGAGGCGGCGGGCGATTTCAGATTTGCTGAGGCCGGAGCGGCGAAGTTTGCGGACCTGATCGGCGTGCCGTGCTGCAGTTACAGGCCGGCCAAGCCGCTTGCCGTTCTGCCGGGCATGGGCGAGTCCGGCCCGCACGCGTTCACCCAGGATCTCGCGTTCGAAGGCGACGAAGACGGCCAGCAGTCCAGCCATCGCACGACCGGCGGGTGTGGTTAGGTCCAGCGCCTCGGCCAGCGACACGAAGCCGACGCCCAGATGTTCCAGTTCCTGCATTGTGGCGAGCAGATCGGTGACCGATCTTCCCCAGCGATCCAGCCGCCACACCAGCACCACGTCGATCTCGCGGCGGCGTGCAGCTTCGATCAGCTTTTTCCGCATCTGCCCGCAGGCGGTGCACCGGAGCCGACTTCCTTCACCTGCAGTGCGATGATCCAGCCGCGTCGGGCGGCATACTCGCGCATGGCCCGGTTCTGCATGGGGAGCGTTTGCTGGCCCAGAGTGGAGACCCGAGCATACAGGCTGGCGCGGATCGTTTTGGCGGCCTTTTGCCCCTGGCCAAAAACCCTTCCGGATTTCTTGATGCCGGACCCTTGTTTTATGGGCACTTCACGAAGCTTCCTGCCGATGGCCGAAGACTACAGTTTTTGGACCAGAGATCGTCAGTGAAGCATTTCATAATCTCTTGGTCATCATGGCAACATTCAACACCTACGACCCGATCGAACTCCAAAAGATGAGCGGATATCCGCTCATCTGGGTCGCAAGTGCCGTGTGCGTGGTTCTTCAGATTCCTGCCTGGACCCACTCTGGGCATGCAGAGCTCTCGGCTTTGCTAGCCGTGGATAAAATCGATCAATCAGCCGTCGATGAATGTATCGGATGGCAAGCGGAACAGATATGGAGCCACGATTCGCACGATCGGATCGATCTCGAAGTCGAATGGTTGCGCCATACAGGGATCCCGATCGAGTAGAAGCTGGACTCGAAGGAGAAACCTCTTGCTGCCGTTGGCTGGTCCAATTACTACTTGGTCAAGTCAACGGCCGGGAAGTCCAATTCCATTCCCAACGAATCTATTCCAGGTGCGGCCAAAACGGTTCTGCGATCCAATGTGCAGAACATTCATCTGGAGCGGTGCCGGATTCACGCACGATTCTGTCATTTCGGCCAAATCTAGAGCTCCAACCGCGATGGTCGCTGCGTTTCAGCTGCGGTCAGACATGCAGCATCACGTTCACGTGCGCAAGATGTAAGTAGATTACGGACAACTCCGGCTGGGGATCCTTCCAAGTGGCAGCTCACCTTCTATTGGTCACCGATCACATGTTCGTTTTTCGGTACTAATCCCAATCGAGGCCGCTTCCGCTGCTCGAAAGTGAGCTGGATGAGTGAGTTGGCTGTTATCGCCAATTGGGTTCTGGAGTCCCTGTTTGGCTGTTCGGGGAAATGGCTGAGCCTGGGCAAAAGCGTATGCTTCGGTACATTTATATTGACATGTAGGCCAGATGTCTATACAGTTTCGGCCATCAGGTATTCCAGGCAGCGCGGCGGTTTCAAACCTGCACTCTCTAGGTGAAGCCCCCCGCAACAAAAGCTGAATGGAGAAACGAAATTTGGGGGCGGATATGTGGCGTAATTCTAGAATCGTAGTAGCGTGCATGCTGATCCTTGGGATGTCTCTTCTGTCCCAGCGGGTTTTAGCTCAAGTTACGAGTGCCGGCACCATTCAGGGCGTGGTCACTGACACCGCCGGTGCGGTAATGCCAGGAGTTCCTGTAACAGCGACTCAGATCTCCACCGCCGTGCAGTGGCACACCGTAACCGATGCGAATGGCAGTTATATTTTTCCCGATCTGCCGGTTGGGATTTTTACCATCTCGGCGGCAAAAACAGGATTCAGCAAGACGGAAGTGTCATCTGTAATCCTGAATGCAGGACAAAATCTGAGGACGAATTTGACATTGCACGTAGGAACTGTATCGCAAACCGTCAATGTAGTCAGTTCCAGCATTGTTCCCGATACACAAACAGGAAATGTCGGCGAAGTAGTAGGGTCAAGGCAGATCGAGGCGCTTCCGCTTGTCACTCGGAATTTCGTTCAATTGATCGAGCTGGTTCCGGGTGTTTCGAGCGATATAGGCAGTGAGCCAGGTTTTGCTTCCAATAGCCTTCTAGCGGCCTCGGTGAATGGTGTTCGCGAGGATTCAAATAACTGGACGATAGATGGCTCGACAGATCTTGATGTGTATAACGGAAACAACAACATTGCTCCTGATATCGACGCCATCGCTCAGTTTCGCATTGATCGCGGCAATTATACAGCGGAACAGGGACGAAGCGCCGGAGCTTCCATCAACGCTATCCTCAAGTCGGGGACCAATCAGTTCCATGGTTCAGCCTTTGAATTCCTGCGCAATGCTGATCTCAACGCAAATAACTACTTTAACAACCTTTATGATGTACCGAGGCCTTCGGACAACTACAACAACTGGGGATATACCGTTGGCGGCCCAATCAAAAAAAATCGGCTCTTCTTCTTTTGGTCGGAAGAGTGGCGTCATATTAAAGAACCGTCCGGAACTTACCTGGCCAAGCTGCCTACCGCTGACGAAAGGACTGGAAATTTCTCCGACTATGCAACGCTCGGTGTGAGCCAACCGCTTGTTCCGGCGTCTGTCGCGGCAAACCCGCTCTGCGTTGGCTGTGTGGCAGGGCAACCGTTCCCAAACAACCAGATCCCTACAGGGCTGCTCAACACCAATTCGGAGTTGCTGCTGAATACCTACTACCCGACTGCCGGCCCCATCGTGAATGGTTATAACTTCGCTTCGGCCGCCCCAGATATTACGACGGTGCGTGAAGAATTAATACGACTCGATTACAATCTGAATGCAAACTGGAAGGCATTCGCACATTACGTTCAGGACCAAAATCATATAACTTCGCCCTATTCGCTGTTCGATTTCAACGTGATTCCATACGTTGCAGGCAGCACCGAGTTTGAGCCCATGCAAAACTTTGCGGTCAACGTAACGGGCAGCATCACTCCGAATCTGGTGAACGAAACGCAATTCAGCCTCTATCACAATATCATCCGGATCTCCATTAACCCCACCGCCTCACGCAGTGTGGCCCCTGGCCTGGACATTCCTTACTATTTTCCCAACCACTTCAATGCCAGCGATCGTATCCCAAGCCTGAACTTCGTACAGTACTCCGGGCTACTGGCGGAGTGGCCGTTCCTGAACGGATTTTTCTATCACACGTTCACGGATAATCTCTCGTGGCACCATGGAAATCACAATTTCAGGGTTGGCGGATTGCTCACGTATCAAGGCAAGAACGAAGATAACTCAAATTCGCTGACGAACGGGTCGTTTACATTCACAGGGACTCAAACAACCAACGACATGGCCGATATGCTGTTGGGATATGCTCAGTCTTATAGTGAGAACGAGACAGATCCCACGCAACATCTTCGGTATTGGGATGCTGAGGAATATGCGCAAGACCAGTGGCAGGTAAATCATCGCCTCAGCGTTACCTACGGTTTGAGGGGGACTTACTTTGGTCCACCGATCGATGAGAATAACCTCGACTCAAACTTTATTCCTGGGCTGTATCAGCCGGCGTTGGCACCCACGGTAAATAGCGACGGGACGCTGTCCAGTATTCCCCCGTCTCAACTGTACCAAGGAGCGTACCTACCCACGAACGGTATTATTGTTGCTGGCGAGAACTCGCCGTATGGTTCGGCTGTTTACAAGGTTTTCAAGGTGAACCTCGCACCGCGCGGTGGATTCAGTTATGACGTTTTTGGCAATGGCAAGACAGTCATACGCGGCGGTTTTGGACGTTATTTCGATCGCGTCCCGCCGTTCGAACTGGGCGCGAAGAGCAACCCACCTTTCAATTCCTCCGTAACCTTGTACAACGTTCTGGTGAATAATCCCCGCGGGTCGGGCGGAAGTTCAGTGTATTCGCCCGTGGCGGTAAATTCATTCGCGACAAAATATAACTGGCCGTACAACTACCAATGGTCTTTTGGAGTGCAGAGACAGGTTATCCGAAATGTCATGGTCGACGCGGAATATGTTGAGACGCTAGGGGAACACTTGCTGTACAACCCCGAGGTAAATGCAAATCCTCCCAGCGCAGCAGTCGCATCGGGAACAATTAACGTCAATCAGGCGCGTCCATATTTGGGGTATGGAGCGATTGGACAGCTTACCCCAGAGGCTTCTTCCAACTATCATGGCCTGCAAGTAGCGATCCAGGGACAACCCAGACCATCGTTGACCTTCAACGTGAGCTACACCTACTCAAGGACACTCACCGACGCATCGAGCGAATACTATAGTCCGCAAAACAGCTTGGACCCTCACGCAGAGTACGGCCCTGCAAACTTTGACAAGCCACAAATGCTGGTCGCCTCCTACGAGTGGCAGCTACCGTTCTTCGCAACCAATGAACACGCTTTCGTACGAGAATCTCTCGCAGGATGGCAGTGGGGCGGGATCCTGTCGGCGGACTCAGGCGAGCCGCTGACAGTCTCCGATAACACCTATCTCCCGTCGGGGACGACTGCATCGGGAGTCGTCGACAGCACGCAGCGTCCAGATCTGATCGGAAAGGCCCAAGCCGGAAGCGGTATCAATGACTGGCTGAACCCCGATGCGTTTGCCGCACCGGCCCTGGGACATTTCGGGACTGAAGGCGTCGGCGTGGCGCGATTGCCAAAGTTTGTACAGTTCGACACTTCCATCCAGAAGAACTTTCATCTATATCGGCAAGTTGTCATGGAGTTCCGTGCGGAAGCAATCAACGCTCTGAACCATACCAACTTCAATGGCGTGGACACGGGCTATTACGCAACCAGCCCGACTTTTGGCCATATTACTTCCGCAAACCTGCCGCGAATTTCGCAAGTCGGCGTGCATTTTGTGTTCTAAACGCTTTGGCCGAAGGAATTGAAATCGGCGGCGGATCGAAACTCCATGCTCCGGGTAGGGTCATCTTACCCGGAGCATGGCAGTAGCTTCAGGAATCCTAGCCGAGCGTGCTGGACCATCCCAACGTAGCGATCGCGGCCAGCAGCACCACCAGGCCAACTGCCATCCACTGCCGGTCTTTCAGTCGGGTGAGCTTCCATTCGCCGGTCAGAAACCCACAGATGTTTGCAGTGATCAACCCGGTGATCAGAGTGAGCGGCCATCCGATGGCGGGTCCCAACTTGCCCAACTCGGGTGAGGCAAATCCGTAAACAAAGATGTTTCCACCCCAGAGCAGACCCATCACCCCCGCCAAGAGATAGAGCGACCGGGAACTTTGAGCGGCATATTTCCCCCAGCTGCCGTTCTTCTTAAAGAGATATCCGCAGAAAAAGAAGTTGGGAACCGCGCCGCTCACCAGCATCAACAGCCAAATCAAGTTGGATCCTGCGAATGCGCTATGCCCCATGCGAACGGCGGTTTCAAGCACAGGTTGGGCCGAGCTATACCCAATGTTAAAGACGGCCGAAAGCAGCCCCGATCCCGTGCATAGCAATAGACCGATACCAAACGGGCGAGCGTGGCCCACCATCTCTCCGCGCGTGCTTTCCGCTTCGTTCTTCTGGCTCCGTTCTTTCAGAAAGCCAGCGTAGCCGCAACATGCAATTCCCACAATGCCGATCAACGTTCCCAGAATGATCACCTTGCCCTGAGGTTGATGCAGTCGTTCCGGAGCCAATAGCAAGATGGGAATGAACGACCCTAGCGACGCGCTGATCGCGAGCACCAGGGTATTGCCCATGGAAATTCCGACGGCGCTGATCCCCTGGCCAAACATGATGGCCCCAAAGCCCCAGGCAAAGCCTGAGACGCAAGCCATCGCGATTGCGCGTGATGGCGCGCTGGCGAGCACATGCATGAATCCCGGAAGCGTTGCGCTGACAATGACGACGGGCATAATCACGCATGAAACCAAAATGAACAAGGCCCAAACGTTTTCCCACGACCACCGTCCCATGTATCTCATAGGCAGCGTAAAAGTCCCGTTCATAATCCCTGCGATGATTGCGAACGTGATTCCCAAGACAAGGACGGATGTGACGTTCATCGATACCCCTTTTGAATTGCAGGACAGGTGCTGCCGATTCCGAGAGCAAGAACTTATCGTAACCCTTTGCAGTTGCCATTCGTTGACGCAGCGCGATTTCGTGCCGGACGGACGCCGGTGTCGTGCTGGCCTTCATTTAGCAGCCAAGTTTATGGTAGATGATAGGTAGACTATACAAGGTCAGAGGTCTTCTTCCAATATTGACCATTTCGCCGTTTTTAGGACTGGCTGAAGGTGTTGATGTTGGGGGTCGGACATCGTGGGATGAACCTTGAGGCTGCGCCAACGCGAGGACACTCTGCAGCTAATGAAAGGAACGAGACTTCACGCCTGCTGGCATGCCCACCATTTGTACGAGTGATGCCTTAGGCCTTGCGAACGGAGGTCACGGAAGCCGTGTATCGGTCTCCACGAAGCAGCGAGACGCTGTATTCAACCGGTACCTGCTGCACATCGTAGGTAACTTCTTTAATGACGAGGAGCGCGCTTCCGGCCGAAGTCTGAAGAATGTTCGCTTCCTCCGGTTCCGCGTTCGCGGCTCCGATCACTTCGTCGGCTCGTTGCAACAGCCTGCCATAGATGCGTTCCACAATGTGGTAGAGAGACTGGGTTGCCAGGTCCAGTCGTTCAATCCCAGGGAAGATATGCGCAGGCAGGAAGCTAGTAACCAATGCGACAGGTTGCTGATCGATGTATCGGAGCCTAGCCAACCGATAGACGGTTTGCGTTGGCGTCAGCTTCAGCGCCGCTGCCACGGTGGAATCTGGGACCTGCTGGTCAAGAGAAAGAACCCGCGCCGATGGCGTCAATCCGCGGCGGAGCATCTCTTCGCTGAACCCTCTCAGTCGTTGAAAATCCCAAGGCACCCGTTCCGCGCCGACGATGGGTCGCTTGCCCTGCTGAATGATCAGGAGGCCTTCCGCACGCAGCTTCTGAAAGGCTTGGCGTACCGGCATTTTGCTGATTCCTAGGGCGCGAGAGATTTCTCCCTCCGAATGAAAGCTGGCGCCGGGAGCCAGTCGCCGGCTGCGAATCAGATTGCGGACCTGCTCGACGATCTGCTCGTAGTAGGGGACGTAGCTGGCTTCGTCCAGCGTGATGCCGATGTCGAGGAGGGTTGGTCCTCGCTTCGCTTCGTTGGATTCGAGGGAGGAGAATTGGTCCATATCTTGTCATATTAAGTATATAGGCAGGTCTAAGTCTTAGAAATAACGAGATTACAATCTACTTGACATGATATGTACATATTATGCTATGCTGCCTTCAATCCAAAAACGAGTTCGATCCAATGCACGCGGATCTCGTCTGTTTTCAATGCGTAATGTCGGCCCAATCCCCGATGGGCACCCGAAGGAGGCTCATGAGTTACCGGCATCTGGCTATAAAGATACGTTATGGAATGCAGCGCTTTGGAGTGTGTCTGGTCATTCTTGCATGCGCAACTGCAGGCAGGGCGCAGGTGGAATCCGGCAAAGTTGTGGGCACAGTCCGAGACAGTTCCGGCGCAGCGATCGTCGGAGCAACCGTGAACGTGGTGAACAATGGTACGAACATTCGCCACGTGGTGACCACAGATTCCAGCGGCGAATTCATTGTGACGCAACTTCAGCCTGGGACCTACAGTGCGTCTGTCGAACACGAGGGCTTCGAGAAAGTTCTTGAGGCCCCGTTCCAACTCAATGTCAGCCAGGTCATTACCCTGAATGTCTCCATGGTAGTTGGTGCAGTCAATCAGGTTGTCTCAGTGACGGCGGTCGAACCGCTTCTTGAATCGGGGACGTCATCCGTCGGTCAAGTAGTCACCGGCCGCTCCATCACAGCGTTACCACTCAATGGTCGAGACTTCATCCAGTTGGCCTACCTGACGCCCGGCGTGAATCAAGGGCCTGCGGGGGCTGTGCAACAGGGCTCGATCCCAGAGAACGAGAGAGGGAACGGCGCCATCCAGGCGAATGGCCTGAGCGCAACAAACAATAACTTTCTGCTGGACGGATTCGACAACAACGAACAACAGATCGGTTTTGAGGTCATTCAACCGTCGGTGGACGCGATTGAAGAATTCAAGATGCAAACCAGCAATTTCGCCGCGGATATCGGAAAAGGCGGCGCCGTCGTGAATGTGGCGCTCAAATCCGGTACAAACCAGTTTCATGGCGATATCTTCGAATTCGTCCGCAATTCGGTGTTCGATGCAAAAAACTATTTCGATAGCGCCACGATGCCGATTCCACCCTTTCGGCAAAATCAATTTGGAGGTACCTTGGGCGGTCCGATCATCAAAGACAGAACATTCTTTTTTGTGGACTATCAGGGTTCCCGCGTCAACCAGTCTCAGACAGTCATCAGCACTGTGCCACCCTTGTCGGAGCGGGGTGGCGATTTCTCTGACCTGCTGACCGGCGTGACTGGACCAAACGGTTACGATACCGGGCAAATCTACAACCCGCTCACATACGATCCTGCGACCAATACGCGTCAGCCCTACCTTGGAAACATAATTCCCCCGGGCGACCTGGATCCGGCGGCCCTGAGTGTCGTCGCACTTTTCCCGGCGCCAAATCTACCCGGAACTTCGAATAACTACCTGTCCAATCCATCGCTTATTAACAATCAGGACTCCTTTGACATTCGTGTAGATCACCAGCTGACTAGCAAGGACAGCTTCTTCGCTGCGTTCAGCTATGGAAACGTCGATGAAACTCAACCCGACCCGTTCCCTGGTCTGGCTGGTGGCGGAAATTTTTCCGGAAACATCAACGATCTGGCGCGCGCGGTCGGAATCAGCGACGTTCACACATTTGCAGCAAACAAGATTAACGAATTCAAAATTGGCTATATGCGTTACGTAGTGAACGCAATCCCTTTCTTCGCCGGGCAAAATATATCTGGACAGCTTGGGATTCCAGGAATATTTGACCCAAATAATCCTGTCGCTACGGGTGGCCTGCCAAACATGGCCATTTCAGGATTGAGTGCTTTGGGAAATCAGGATTGGTTTCCAGAATTCCTGCGGGAAAACAACTACCAATATCTTGATTCATTCACCTACATTCGGGGCCAGCATTCCTTCAAAATGGGAGTCGATATTCGTCGCAGGCTCAATGGGTTTAACCAAACGCAAAATGCGCGAGGGGATCTATCCTTCGACCAGCAATTCACAGAAGATCTCGTCACTGGCACGGGCGGAGCGCCCTTAGCCAGTTTCCTTCTTGGCTATCCTATCTCGGCTGCACGTTACGGCCAAAAGGGAACATTCGGAATTCGCTGGCTGGAGCTCGGAAGCTATTTCATGGATGACTACCGAGTCACTCCACAACTGACATTGAACCTGGGGCTCCGATATGACCTCTTCACTCCCTATGTGGAACAGCATGATCGACTGGCGAATTTCGATTTTTCAACAGGGGAATTCGTTGCACCGCAAATGCCGAAAGTCAGCCGCAGCGGCAATGTCGCCACCCCATTGAAAAACTTTGCGCCTCGGGTAGGCTTCGCCTGGACGCCGAACAGCGGCCCTTTCGTGGTTCGAGGCGGCTTTGGTATCTTCTACGATTTACAGGCGACACAGGGAGATTCTGAGCTTCCCTATAATCCAACTGGCCTCTTTTTCAGCCAGAGCTATACATACCCAGCATCTACTGTTGGGATTCGACTGTCTACAGGATTTCCACCAAAAATTTACCCTACACTCGACAATCCGTCCGGTGTGGCCAGCGCAGTCCCTTTTCACAACCCAACTACCTACATCGAAGAATGGAATCTGAACATCGAGCAACAGCTTGGCAAGAACTCAGTCTTTCAACTTGCCTATGTAGGAACTCACGGCGTGCATCTGTCCTACGTTTACAACCTCAATCAAGCTACGGAGCCTCTCGATAGCAATTTTGGTCCGGCACCCAACTATGGTCGCCCATATTTCTCTACTGTCCCGAACATTGCCGCCATTCGAACAAATTCTAATATTGCGGACTCAATTACGCATCAACTCCAGGCAAAATTTGAGAAACGATTTTCCTCCGGCTGGAGCGTTCTGAATGCTTACACGTGGCAGCACACAATTGGACAGAGCGCTGAGAACGAGTGGGCTGGACCGCAAGATGTGAACAACCTGCGAGCAGAACGCGGCGATCAGGACCCTGACTTTCGGAACCAATTTAGTTCTGCATGGTCCTATACATTGCCATTTGGCCCGGGGCAACGTTACTTTCATGGCACAGGGAAAATGCGCTACATCGCGGGTGGCTGGCAATCTCAAGGCATCCTCTCGTTGTATTCGGGAGAGGCATTCACCCCTTCGCTCTCGTATGATCCAACCAATACATCCTCTGGAGCTCCGAGGCCCGACGTGGTAGGGAATCCTTATAACTTTGCCAACGCAACCAGCGCCGGATGTCCATCGAATCGTCAATCCACCACATGCTGGTTCAACCCGACTGCGTACGCCATCCCCCAACTGGCGCCCGGCCAAACATTTGCTACCTTATTTGGAGACGCAGGAGTTGGCACCTTACGGGGGCCAGCCCAATACAATCTAGATGCGTCTATGTTCAAGAATTTCGCATTGCCGAGAGCGATGGACCTGCAGTTTCGCGCCGAAGTGTTCAATGTTTTGAATACTCCGGAATTTGGAATTCCAGATTCGCAAGTCGATACTTCGCAGGCGGGCTCCATTTCTGCTACTGTCCATAGCTCCCGGCAAATCCAGGTTGCTTTCAAATTGAATTTCTAAACGTATATTTGGGTTCGAAGTTGCTGCGAGAAAGGCTGTTTAGACTATGAACGACTGCGTTGTAGGTCGGAATATCGAGCGTGGCAACACCGTCAGGTTGAAACTGTCTGTATTTTTCGTCTCTGCGATCCTTGGTCTTGCTTGCGTTTGTGGCGTGGCCCAGAAAATGAGTTCTCCCGCACAACCGGCGGAGCAAGCCAATCCTGAGAACCGCCAAAATAAGTCTGAAGGCGCGACCCCACTCGATCCAGTTCGCCTGGATGGTAACTACTTTAGTCGAGCTGGCCATCGGTTCATCCCAGTGGGCGCCAACTGGGTTCCAGCCAAGGCGGCGATGGAGTGGCCGTATCAGTGGGATCCTGCATCGATCGAGACGGATTTTGCACAGATGCATGATCTTGGCTTCAACACAGTTCGGTTGGACCTTGTTTGGGCTTGGTTTGAACCGCGTCCAGGAGTTTATAACCCTGAAGCTTTTCAGCAGTTGCAATTTCTGTCGTCGCTCGCCAACCGATATCGCATTTATCTGCAACCGGAGCTATTTATTGGAGGAGAAGTCGGCGAGGCATACTGGGATGTTCCTTACCGCCAGGGAAGAAACCCTTATACAGACCCGGACATGTTGCGTTACCAGACAGACTATGCTGCAGAAATGGCGCGCAGATTTGGCAAGGACAGTGCAATCATGTCCTGGGATCTGACCGACGAGCCGCCATTCTGGATTGTGCAGAATTCAACTACCGATTCGATGGCAATCAATTGGACAAGGCTAATTACAGGCGCGATCCGGCGCTATGACTCTTTGCATCCGCTCGTGGTTGGAACATCGACGGAGGACATAGGTCATGGAGCCTTTCGTCCTGACAATCTTCAGGGAGAAGTCGATTTCTTCAGCGTCCATCCGTATACGATTTACGAGCCGAGGCTTTTTCCGGATCCGATGCTATCGGTACGCGGCACGTTTGGGTCGGCGTTTCAGACGGCACTTTCGGGTGGTGCTGGCCATCCTGTCATGATTCAGGAAGTAGGGGCCTCGGCAGCTCAGTATGGGCCAGAAGAGATTGCGAAATACGAGCAAGCAAATCTGTACTCAAGCTTAGGCGAGGGAGCAAACGGGTTCCTGATTTGGTGTTACACAGATGCAGCTCCTTCGCAATACTCCAAGGTTCCCTATTTGCGGTCTCCCAACGAAACGGAATTCGGTCTCGTCACCTGGGACAGAAAAGAGCGTCCTGCAGCGAAAATGCTTCAGGAGTTTGCGGCCGTGACAGGAAAACTCGATCTAACAGGAATTGAACCAGCCGTAGCAGATGCCGGAATTCTTGTACCAAACGAGTGGGCTAAACCACACGGTGACGAATCTCACTTCGGACTTAGCGGGCCGGAAATTGTTCCCTATACCTCCACGGACGAGGGCGGTGCGGTTGTCGGTCAGCCACTGCCGGACTTTTCGGAACAGAATGCCCGCCTGACCGGGGCGTGGTTGTCAACATTCATCCTGGCGCGTGAAGTAAGTGTCAAAGCCGATTTTCCACGTGAGTACTCGCAATGGGAACGCTATCCCATGCTATTCCTTCCGTCCCCGCTTACCGGCACCAACGACTTTTTAACCCACGTACATTCGGATTTTTGGCAGAAGGCGAAGAAATATGTTGAGCAGGGAGGTTTTCTTTACGCCTCCCTGAATGGAAATTCTGCAATTCCCCAAATGGCAGGATTGTTTGGTGCACGGATGAAAGACGATGCGCCTGTCAAAGACGTCACGCTGAAAATCATTACTCCATTCGGAGGCCTACGCGTGGGTGATACATTCCATTACTCCGTGTCCTCGGACAGTCCCGATCAGTGGCCAGCCACCTTGGATATCACCGGGGGAACAGTCATTGCTGTCGACCAGGATGGCCGGCCAGCGTTGGTAGCGAATCAATTAGGGAAAGGGAAGACATTGCTCTCTGCCTATCCTTTGGAAACTTATCTGGCTGAGAAGCCTTCGGCTTTTGAAGCAAATGACGAGACATTCCGTATTTATCAGGCTTTTCGAGACTGGACTGGACTGAAGACCATGTTTCGAAGCAATCAGCCGCTTGTGGAAGTATCGTCTCTCGATGCAAAAGACCGAGGATATGTCGTCGTGGTCAACCATGCTCCAACAGCACAACATGTAGTTATTACATCCGGTACAGAAATCCACTCCATTGAACATATTCAAGCAGGCAAAAATGTGCCTGTATCTCTACGTCAGTCAAGCTGGTCGGTGGATTTAAGTCCATACGAAGGCGCAATCTTCAGCTGGAAATAGCGAGCGTGTATTTCAGGTTGAACAGGAAGGTTTGGTATCGATGGTCGGCGCAGTAGATATTGGCGGAACAAAAATCGCCGTCGGTCTTGTGGACGAACTCGGACAGATCGCGGCGAAGCAGGAGTTTCCGACATCTGTAGATCGCGGATTTGAATTTGCCATGGCTCGAGTTGCCGAGGCACTGAAGGCGCAGATCGCAAGCACACATTGCCAGCTAGAGGGAATCGGCATGGGTTGTACGGGTCCCGTGGATCCGATCAGCGGTGTCCTGGGTAATGTGAACCTTTTGCCAGGATGGGAAGAGATGAACCCAGTCGAACTTCTGTCTCGGGAATTCGATATCTCGACCGCTATTGAGAACGATGCCGATGCAGTTGCTATCGGAGAAGCGATGTGCGGAGTCGGCAAAGGCAAGCAGTCGCTGGTGTGCATCACGGTCGGAACTGGAATAGGTTCAGGCGTGATCATCCATGGAGATGTCTACCGCGGTGTCAGAGGAAATCATCCGGAACTCGGGCACCAAATCATCGAACCAGCAGGGCCCTTGTGCACCTGCGGTCTACATGGTTGCTGGGAAAGTCTGGCGAGTGGAACGGCCATGGCGCTCTGGATGCAAACAGAGTACCCATCGGCACACTCAGAAAAGCATCTTACCGCCAAAGAAATCTGCAACCTTGCACAGCAAGGAAATGGGCCCGCGATGCGCGCGGTACAACGCGAAGCTCGATATCTGGGAATAGGGATTGTCAATGTAATTACTTGCTTTTTGCCCGAGGTGGTACTCCTTGGAGGCAGCGTGATGAAGAGCGCAAACTTATTCCTTCCCCAGATCAGAGATGCTATCAGTTCTGGGTGTCAGATTGTGCCCGGACATCTATGTGAAGTTTCGCTGGCCTCTCTAGGAGACGATGCGGGGCTTATTGGCGCCGCGCAAGTGTGGTATCACCGCTTCCAAAAGTCGAGGAGTTCTTGTGAAGTCTAACGGACGCTGCATCATCGAGGGAAGATACCTGCAGGACATCCTTGACCAGCCGAAAGCGCTGCAAGCGACATTCGAAAAGATGGCTGTGCCTGACGAATTGGCTGTCATCAGGGAGCAGCTTCATGCGGGGACCATCCAACGGATCGTCCTTACTGGGATGGGTTCGTCCTTTCACGTTCTTATGCCCCTATACCTGGCGCTGGCAAACCACGGATATGAAGTTGTAACTTCCGAAACTTCGGAATTGATCTACTATCTCGAGAGTCTGCTCAACCGTCAGTCTTTGATCGTGTGTGTTTCGCAATCTGGTCGAAGCGCAGAAACGATCCGGTTGCTGGAAAAGAACGCCGGCCGGGCAAAGCTTATTTCCATTACAAATAACCAAATGAGTCCGCTGGCTCTGTCAAGCGATGCGGCACTCATCACACATGCAGGAGAGGAATTTTCCGTCTCCTCGAAAACATATGTTACAGCTCTCTTAGCGTTGGAAATACTTGGAGGTTATCTGTGCGATGAGGATCAGATAGAAGTACGAGAAAACCTACTTCATGCAGCGTCGGAAGCGGCGGCCTATCTCGACACGTGGAGGCAGCATGTATTCGAAATCGCAAGCTATCTGGACGGAACCCGCCATATGTTTTTCGTTGGACGAGGGAGATCGCTGGCTGCGGCTGGAACGGGGGCGTTGATTACAAAAGAGTCGGTCGGAATTCACGCTGAGGGAATGAGCAGTGCTGCATTTCGTCATGGGCCGATGGAAATGCTGACGGGCGATACCTTTGTCGGAGTCTTGGAGGGGGACGACCGGACGAGAAACCTGAATGAGCAGTTGAAAGAGGACATTGTTCGAGCATCAGGACGGTCGGACCTGATCGGTCCTGGCGCAGGTTTGGCGGCCTTGCGGATCTCCTGCTCGTCCACCAGAATTCTGCCAATTTTAGAAATCCTCCCGCTCCAGATGATGACGCTAGCACTGGCATATCATTCAGGAACGGAAGCTGGCCTTTTCACGCGAGCTACAAAAGTTACCATCATCGAATAATGTAGGCGCACTTTCTGCTGCGCACTGAGGTAGCGGCCGAATGTTGACGGATAGCGGGGCAGAAGGAAAATGGCTGTGAGAAGAAGTCCATACATTATCAGCCTGGTCTTTTTAATATTCTTCATCATGTCTTTTTTGACGAATATTCTGGGCCCGATTGTTCCGGATATCATCACAACATTTCATGTCAGCCTTGCCACGGCGGCATTTCTACCTTTCTCATTCTTTATCGCGTACGGAGTTATGTCGATTCCGGCAGGCTTCCTTGTGGAACGTTTTACCGAGAAGCCCGTCATCGTGGCATGTTTTCTGGCCGCTACCGTAGGGTCCCTGAGTTTCGCCGCGTTTCCTGCGTATGCCGTCGCCGTTGCTTCGCTGTTCGTGATGGGCGGTGCAATGGCTACATTGCAAGTGGCAATCAACCCTTTATTGCGGGTTGTAGGAGGCGAAGAAAATTTCGCTTTCAATTCTGCCTTAGCTCAACTGGTCTTCGGGATAGCGTCATTCATCAGTCCACTCCTATACTCCTACCTTGTGCTAAACCTCGGAAACGGCTCAGATCACGCACTTATTCTTCGAGTCCTACGCAACTTGGTTACTGGCAGATCTCCGTGGGTATCGATGTACTGGATCTTTGCGGTGTGTACGGCTGCGATGGTGATTGTTGTGTTTCAAGTTCGATTGCCAGCAGTGGAACGCACCTCCGATGAGAGGGCGGGAACGCTGAGCATGTATAAGAAGCTGCTGCACCGGCCCATGGTGTGGGTCTATTTTGCGTGTGTCTTTGCTTATGTGGGTTCCGAGCAAGGAACGGCGGACTGGATTTCGAAGTTTCTATCTCAGTATCACGGCTATAGTCCTCACCTGACCGGGGCTTCCACAGTTTCCTGGTTCTGGGGGATGCTGACGACAGGATGCTTTGTCGGGATGGTTCTCTTCAAGCTGTTTGACAGCCGGCGTGTGCTAGTGGGATTTTCCGTCGGCGCGATTGTGAGTCTTACCGCCGCGTTATTCGGTCCCAGCCGGGTCGCACTTCTCGCATTCCCGGCCATTGGGTTGTTTGCTTCTATCATGTGGCCGACGCTGGTGTCGTTAGCGCTGAACTCAGTCTCCGAGTACCACGGAGCGTTTGCAGGAATTCTTTGTACGGGAATTATGGGAGGCGCGGTTGTCCCCGTAATTATTGGCCGCATCGGGGATGCATTCGGTCTTCGGATCGGGATGATGTTTCTCTACCTGACCTTTACCTGTGTGCTGAGTGTTGGCTTCTGGGCAAAACCTCTCATCAGCAACGCAACGGTACGCATGAAAAAATCTGTTGCGTGACGTCCTCAGACTTTAAGAAATATCTGCTTGCGATAGAGGATGACGGCTGGAACAAAACAAATAGCGACAATACTGATCGAATACGCCAACGATGCCAAGTGGTGCGAGGGGATTTCCGCAAAACAGTGAACGAAATAATCCCAGCTTAGGCTCACCGTTTTTGTTCCCGAGTGTACTTTGATTGCATATAAGGTGGACGCTAGAAGCTCAGAGAACACGTACACCGTGATTGCATTCATTCCAAAAACAAGCCAGATATAGGTCCAGCCCCTTTTCCAGTTCTTGATGTCGATCGCCCAATAGCAAATCGCGAATGCGACAAGAGCCACCCCGGCGGCGAACAGCACATAGGAACTGGTCCAGAGATTTTTGTTGATTGGGAACCAGCGTCCCCACAATAGTCCAAGAAAAATTCCAAGAACACCGGCCGCCAACATGCCCCACGCCTTCATAGCAGCACTGCGTTTCGAACGCAGCCACATACCTGTCAGCATGCCGAGTAAGGTTGTACCCAGGGCGGGTATTGTGCTCAATAGCCCTTCGGGATCGCGAATTCCACGATATAGCCGCCCGGGGAAGATATGTCGATCTATGTACGCTCCTAGATTGCGGGTAGGATCAAACAACGGAATGTCCCTGCCCGGCATTCCAAATCCTGGCACTGGAACCCACCGCAGCAGAACCCAGTAACCCAGCAACGCCACCACAATAATCACAATCTTGCTGGCCGGTCGCCGATCCAGCAGGTACAAGACGCTGGCGATCAGGAAACAGATCGCAATCCGTTGCAGCACTCCATAGATGCGCCATGTGGCCAGCGGAAAATGCGGAAACCCGTTGACGATCAACCCGAGCGCAAACAGCATACAGGCCCGTCGCAAAGTATGGAGCAGAAGCGAGGATTTTGATGCTCCGCGGCCTAATCGCGACTCAAAGGAAAAAACGATTGCCACCCCAACGAGGAATAAGAACGTGGGAAATACCAGATCGGTTGGGGTCCATCCGTTCCATTCGGCATGTTCCAGGGCGGGGTAAGCGTAATTGTAAATACCGTTATTGACCAGAATCATGAACGCGATCGTGACGCCGCGTAGGACATCCAGAGAAACTAGACGATTGCCGGGCAAACCAGAGGATGCTCGCGGTTCGATCGCAGTGGACATACTTGGAAACAGTCTCCTTTGATGTTGCGTTGCTAGGTGGTCCCGAGAACAGGCTGCGAGATCCGGCCCCACCCTTGCCATCTCGATCTAGTTCTGCTGGATTGGATCGCTTCCAGTTACTGTAACAACAGCGTCGCGCGTTGTCAGCGCAATTTTCTGGTTCTCGTCTAAATTTACAGAATATGAGCGGTGGTCGATCTCGTGCGGAGCGTTGAACACAGCCACAGCTGCGCCCAAAAGACCCGCTTCATTCACCGCAGCGGCAAGCTGTATGCGTGGTTTGCGAAGCGCTCCAAAGTGCAGTAGCTGCGCCACCCGCTTCTCAACCTCCGCAATGAACCATGGCTTCCCTTCCACAAGTCCTCCAGAAACGATCACCGCATCCGGATCCAAAACGTTGCAGAGACTTGCAACCCCCTCCGCCAGATATCCCGCCAAAGCGGAGTACGCTTCTCGTGCCGTGATGTCTTTCGCATCGGCGAGATGACTCACCTTGAGGGCCATGTCTGCGTCAGTGAGTGCATCGTCATCCCCGCGAGCACTGGATCGGTCTCTGAATTCTCGCGCCAGCGCTGAAGCGGAGACGTACGCTTCCAGGCATCCAGCGCGTCCGCAGGTACATGGGCGACCGTTTTGCCGAAGTGTCGAATGTCCAAAGGAACCGGCAAAACCATGCTGGCCACGTATCAGTTTGCGATCGACAACAACGCCTCCACCGACACCTGTGCCGATCGTGATGGCCACAAAATTGTTGAACTGTCGGCCTGACCCAAAATACATTTCAGCAAGCACTGCAGCATGTGCATCGTTTTCTACACAGGTGGGCAGATGGAACCGCTTCTCGGCAAATCCACGCAGATCGAACCCCGTCCATCCGGGAAGGTTCTCAGTCGCTGCAAAAACCTTTCCATCATAAACGTCGATGACTCCAGCGCTGGCAATCCCCAGTCCAATCGGTTCCAAGCCTTCCTCGCGCGCAGATCGAAGTACCTCATCGATTGCCTCGCCGGTCGCGGAGGCGATGGCTTCACGACCTCCACGGGCTTTTGTAGGAACTCGCGCCGGAAAGCGAATGCGGCCATCTCGATCGACCAATCCCGCCTTGATCCAGGTTCCGCCAATATCCACTCCGATGGCAGCGCCGGATCTGAGCGGAGGCCGGATCGCGTGAATGAAGCTGGTGGTGATCGTCCCCGGCCGCGTGATGGCCGATCCTACAACGACGCACCAGGCGCCAGCTATGAGCGCGCGTCTTGCCTCGGCGGGCGTGGAGATGTGACCTTCCGCGACGACAGGGCGCCCTGTCTCGCGGACCACGTCTGCCAGTAGAGACCAGCTGAATCCATGAGCATCCTCCGTCTGTTCGGTATAGCCGTGCAGGGTAGTCCCAATCAGGTCAGCACCGGCGGCGGCGGCAGCACGCGCTTCTTCCAGTGTCGCGATGTCAGCCATCACCGGCAGGTGCAATTCCTGATGAATGCGCTTGACCAATTGATGCCACGGCTCGCCGGCAAGCCAGATTCGGTCTGTGCAATCGAGTGCGATGATGTCCGCACCTGCCTTGGCCAGCTCGGTGGCAGCGGCAAAATCCGGAGTGATTCGAAGCCGACCGTCTAAATAGGCTTTTTTCAACCCAATGATAGGAAGGCGCGTATCTGGACGAATTGCAGCGATGCATTCGCCCCCGTTCAGTCGCAGACCTCCTGCGCCGCCGCGAATGCAAGCCATGGCGATGCGTCGAAGTGCATCGACATTTTCCAATGGATCTCCAGGAGAAGCCTGGCAGGAGACCACAAGCACGTCTTTCAAGGCAGCGCAGGGCGTCGTCATACGTTTCTGGCCTGGCCGGAAATCATCCAGCGTAGAAAAACATTTTCTAAATCACTTGTACAGATGTATAGTGTACCAGAAAGCGAAAGCGCTCAACTGGTTTTGTGCTGCGCCTTCCACTCTCGTCCACTCCGACCGATTGCCAATACCGTGGCGGTTCGTGCGGGCAAGGTTGCGATTGTGGGAGTTGTGGCCATTCTAGCCGAATTGTCTGCAAGACCCGGTAAGGTGCGAGAAGGCAGCGAATGAAAAGTGACACGAATTGCTGATGGAAGAGAGGATGCCCGGCAAAACATTCCAGACCGCTGATGTAGAACATGTCCAGGGGGGAATCCATGGGACTCAAGCAAAAGCAGATGGAAACGAAAGGGAAATTCAAGCGGAGCAAATCCATGCCGACAACCGCACACAATCCGCTCAATATTGAACCGCTCGATAAGAACAGCTTCATCCCTTTGTATTTTCAGATCCAAGCCAGACTTTTGAAACAAATTCAGTCAGGCCAGTTGCAAGCCGGGGATTTGCTGCCAGGAGAAGAGGACCTTTGCCGTCTGTACGGCGTAAGCCGGATGACCGCAAGGCAATCGCTGCAGGCCCTCAAGCATCAGGGGTTGGTGCGCAGCCAAAAGGGTCGCGGGACCTTTGTCATTCGGCCAAAGGTTGAAAAGCAAATTGCACATCTATCCGGATTTAGCGCAGAGATGCGTTCGCTAGGGATGAAACCTTCTTCGCGCATTCTGGAACGGGCAACGAAGGCCGCATCTCCAGAGATTGCGCTACGGCTGGGGGTGTCTCCCGGTTTGCCTTTGCTGGAACTCTACCGCCTTCGCTTGGCGGATGCTCTTCCGCTGGCGATCGAACAGGTATGGCTCTCGCTGGCGGAATTCCCTGGAATTGAGAACATCGATTTTACCCGTTGTTCTCTTTATGAGACTTTGCGCGAGCGCTATGGAATCCGGGTTGGGTCGGCCGACGAAATTATAGAGGCGCGCACTCCTACGCAACGGGAGGCGAAACTCCTGGAAATGAGTCCTCGCTTAAGTTTGTTGGTGATCTCCCGCACGATAAGGACCGTACAAGGAAAGCCGGTGGAAGCGGCGCTTTCTCTGTACCGTGGCGATCGCTATCGCGCGATCTTAAACATTCCAGCGACCATCGTGGAATAGCTTCAAGTATTTTATTTTTCATCGAGAGGGTTTGCAGTGAAAAACCTTTGCAACGGTCCCCACGACCCTGGTTCTGTCGTGGGCATGAAGTCACGTCGTACATTCCTGCAGGGTATGGGGGCAACGGGCATTGCGGCGCTCTGCCGGCCAGGGTGGAGTTCGATTATGCCTGAGGCCATGCGGCAGGCAGCAAGCCATGCGGGCAAAACAATCACGCTATTGAATGATGGTGGATTTGAAGGCTCCGCCTGGGGATGGCAATTCACAAGTCATGCGGCGGTCGAAAAGACTCCGGGAAAAAGTGGGCCTCATTCTCTGGGAATTCATACGGAGTCAGGAGATTATGCGCGATTTCTAGTGCTTGAGCCGGAGGTGGGTAAGACCTATACACTCAGTGGATGGGTTCGAACAAAGAATATCGTTGGCGAGAAGAATGTGACGGGGGCCTACTTTGCCGCTTCGCAGTTTGAATTTCAAGGACGACCCACCCAATTTTCTGTAGACGGAATACAAAGTCCCGAACAACGCTATGGAAACTTTACCGGGAGTTCGGACTGGCAGCGGTTTTCGCACTCGTTTCTTTGCCTGCCGTCCACAGACTGGTTTGAAGTTGTCGTCGGGATTTACAGGGGTTCCGGAAGCGCATGGTTCTCCGATCTAACATTTGTGGAAGGAGATCAACCCGCCGATCTGAAAGATGTTGTCGATTATTGGAAGGCGGCGCAATGGGCGCATGCGAATGGATTGAGGTCTCAGGGGCGCACGCGGCCCGCAGCCGCCGTACTGCGCGATAAGCTACCCGTTCGCGGAGCAGCTTCTGACCCGCGAGAGATGGCCCGCGGTTTGAGCGAGACCCATAGTGTCGAATTTCTCTCCGCGGAGCAGTTGGCCGATACCCGTCATTTCAACCGGACTGCATTCGACTTGCTGGTACTTCCCTATGGGGAAAGCTTCCCATTGCCGGCGCTGCCAGCTGTCGAAGCGTTTCTGGCTGACGGAGGCGATCTTCTTACTACCGGTGGTTATGCTTTTCAATCTCCGCTGGTCGTCACCGCAAATGGATGGGAATTCTACAACGATAAGGTGCAGCACGAAAGCGGTCCGAACCTGTTACCCGACTTACCGCCAGCGGGTGCGGGATGGAAGCCTTCCGATACGAAGTATGCAACCATCGAAGCCGTTCAACTGCCATCGCAGTCGGGTTCGCAACCGGCAGCGCGTGTCCATCTTGCTCCGAATAGCTGGGACCAGACTGCCAGTTGGACATTCGACTTACCTGCCAGCGGCGACCGCAAACAATTTTTCTTTCAAGTCTGGATTCGCACGGCCGACATCCAGCCGGCTCCCGATGGATGCGCCTACGTGGGCGTGGAACAACTCGATAGCGCGGGAGAACCGGCATCGGCAGCCAAAATCACGTTTGAGCGACTTCGGGTTTCATCAGAATGGCATAAGGTTGAGCATCTCTTTTACCTGATCCCACCTTGTGTAAAACTGCGCGTAAATATTGGCTTGATCAATGCGACGGGTACTGTGTGGGGAACCGGATTCCGCCTGGAGAGTCGATCTCCCCAGATACGCATCAACACTGCGCTCGGATTTCCCCAGGATGATTTGCAGGTAACCCCAACGCAGATTGGAATGTTCGACGCGGACTTTCGGCTGAAGAGAGTTGCCGCGATCCATACCGCGCCTGGGCAATCGGTGCTCCGCTCACAAGAAGAACTGACCGGCGCGTTCGATGGTTACGCCGCCAGCGCTGTGCTCGGCATGGATCACGCCCGTTGGGTCCCCTTGCTGCGGGCGGTGGATCATGTTGGAAGAAATCGGGGCGCGGCCGGAGCCATGGTACACAACACGCGCGGAGTTTATGCCAGAGGGACGTGGGCGTTTTTTGGCGTCGAAAATCAAGATATTTTTGACAAGAGATCTGCCTTTGGCTCCCAGGTACTCAAGGCAGTCGCTCGCCCTCTTGTCGCAAAGTGCTTTCTGCACGCCTGTGAAACGAACTATGCCTCATATAAGCCGGGTGAACCCGTCCACATGCGCGTGCTGGTAAGTAACTACGGCCGGCAGTCGGCTACTCTCAAGTTACACTGGGCTGTGCAGCCTGCGGATGGTGATGCAATCGCATTCGATACCAGCACAAGGGTACAGTTACTTCCCGGGCAAACCGAACCTATCGAGACGACGTGGCACCCTGCATCTTTTTCAGACGAGTTATACCGTGTCACCGTCAAGTTATACCTCAACGGCGCCGAAATCGACCAGATTGAGACTGGGTTCAATATCTGGAAGCTGGAAACTCTCGCCCAGGGGCTGCCCTTCAATTTCAAGGAAAATTATTTCCAGGTCCACGGCAGAAGCCTGTTCTTGCAGGGAACGGATGATTATCTGCATACCTTTCTGGACCAGAGTGAAAATACTCTCACCTGGCAGGAAGACGTGCGCGGCTGTCGCGATTCCTGCATCGACGTATATGAAAACCTGATGGGGCTGCGCGGGCCCCAACAACGGCCAACGGAGGCGTGGTGGAGATGGATCGATGCCATGCTGCTGAATACTCAGCGATCAGGTGGGGCATTTTTTCCTGGACTTCTGATCTTCAGCAATACGGCGGTTGACAATAAGGACCTTGCAGACCAGCAGGCTTATGTACAGGCTTTCGCAACTCGCTACAAGGACGCTGCCGGAATCATGTACTACCTGAACGGAGACCTGGAGCTACATGACCCGAACCTGCCCGATCTGCAGGTTTTGTACAACCGCTTCCTGAAAGAAAAATATGGCACGGACCAGGCGCTTCGTATGGCATGGCGAATTTCACCCCCGGAAGCCCCTATCGGAAAACTCACGATACTGGGGGGCACGGATGACTGGAGGGATGTGCGTACCCTCGACGACTTCCGGTTTCGTTCCATGCTGGTTGAGCGTTGGCTGAATGCGATGTACGACTCCATTCGAAAAGTCGACACGAACCACCCGGTTACAGCGGAGTTCTATCAGACCCCATCGGACGGTATTGACCTTGTCGGAGCGCTTGGGAAGCTGGAGCTTGCAAACTTCGGCTATTTCGCCGACAAGAATGAGGACTATTACAAATTTCCCCAGGTTTGCCGATTCCTCGATCAAAGCGTGCGCGGCAAAGGAATCAATGTCGGCGAGTTCGGAGTTAAGACGCACCCGGCGTGGAAGGCCACTGGAGAGTACATTGAAGCTCGAACAGAGGCATACGAGCAGGCCTACTTCCTCGCCATTGCACACTATGCGTTTGCGTTGGGCGCTTCCAAGATACAGAACTGGTGCTGGAAATATCCAGTAGACCTTCCCTTTGAATGGGGAATCAACTATCCGAACGAACTTGTCGGTCGTGATGTGCTTGCCTTTTATCGAAATAGCGGATTGCTGTTCCGTCGACTACGGCCAAGATACGAAACCAGCGACACTCTTGTCCTTTTGGCAAGTGAAAACCGAATGGGTGGCCAGGGAAGCCAGGTAATCGAAGGACAATTGAACGGGATTCGGCTCCTGCTGGATGAGCGGGTACGTTTTGCTACCCTTTCCGATCAATATATGGAGGCGATCCCGAACGGTGTCACGACCATCTTCTATCCGCTCCCATATTGCCCGAGTGATGCCATTGTGGAACAGCTTTCTGCATTTGTGGACAAAGGAGGACAGTTATACATTTCCGGAGATCTCAGTTATGACTCTGCGCGGCAACGCACGCGAACTGACAGACTGAAGACACTTTGCGGCGTGGAGTTTGTGTCAGAACGGTTTCCAAACATTGCCTATCAAAAAGGAGCGGAAGAGACTGTCCCTAACAATTCTGGATGGCCGAAATATATGGCTACGCCTGGCATTGTCATTCGTCTTGGTGAAGCGCAGTTGTTGCTCGCCGGAAAAGATGGAACTCCGATCGTCACCGAATTCAAGCGCGGACAAGGTCGAGTGATCTTTAGCAGCGACCCGATCGAGCTGCACGGAGATCCACGGTACCAGGAATATGCGCATGTGTTCTATCGCCAGGTAACATCCGCATTCAATCTAAAGCGAGAAGAAATTGCGCCCTCCGACGCGCCGGTACATCTGTTTCGGGTTCCGTCGCAAGACTCACGCCAAATTGCTGTTTTGGTGAATTACGATCACCGCAAAACTGTTCAGGATATGACCGTCCCAATTGCGGATCGGACCGTAAAACTTACGTTGCGCCCCTGGATGACAGGTGTGTTGGTTGGCGATCCAAAGACCGGCATTCAGGCGGTCGAATCCTCCTCCGACGTGTTTGAGGGCGACCAGTTGTTGATCGGGAGCAATCTGCATTTCATGGCAATTTCGTTCAGTCTGGATGCGCTTCGCACGGCACAACGATTGCTGCTTTTACCGATGGGAGAAGGGGTGATACGTTTGCCGCAAGCGGGGCAATGGCATAGTCCTGTCGTACTTGCAGGTCAGGTCACGGGTGGACGATGGAAGCAGGATGAACAATTCGTCCCGGCACTGACAGACGGAGCTTTCACTCTTCCTATCACTGCCGACCGATCTCTCAGCATGTTAATCGTGTGTGAATCAGGGAAAGAAGCCGATGCAATCAAGCAGATGGAAACTTGGGTCAATGCCCCTTGGGAGCTGGAGTAGCGAAACTGTGACTGGCCCAGGGTGTAGCTCCAATGTAGGTTTGCATATCTGGGGCGGGGTAGAGAGCCGGATGAGAGTTTCTTTCTGCGGCTTTCTCCGTAATTTTGCCATTGCCTTCGTATTTCTTTGTCTCATCTCAAGGGCTTTCGCTGAAACGCATCGCAGCACACGCGAAACGGCGCCTTCGACGGGTTCTACCTCGAAGCTGCTGCTGGATGTTTTGAAGGTTCGTGCAGATGGAGATCCGGCGCAGGCTTTGGTTCGTCCAGTTCCGGGTCCAGAAGAAACGCATACTTGCGATGTCGTCATCATTGGCGGAGGTATGGGTGGAGTCAGTGCGGCCTTGACTGCTGCAAATTCTGGCCTGTCTGTTTGCCTTACAGAACCTACCCTTTGGCTGGGCGGCCAGATGACCTCGGAAGGTGTCTCGGCTTTTGATGAAAATAAGTGGATTGAAACCACTGGAGCTACCGCCACTTATGCAGAACTTCGGCACCGTATTATCAAGTTCTATCAAACGCGGTACGGTAAGCCATCCGTCAAGTTAGTTTCGGGTGGTTCTGATGGCCGATTCAATCCAGGGAACTGCTGGGTTTCATACTTGTGTTTCCAGCCAAGCGCCGCTCTCGAAGTCTTGCAATCCATGTTGCAGCCATCTATCGCGAGCGGCAAGCTGCATATCTGGCTTCATACAGTGCCTACAAGCGTACAGAGCGATGGTCGCTCCATCGAAAGCGTTCAAGCCTACGACTTTTCGAGTCAGCGGTGGTTGCGGTTGAACGGACATTTTTTCATTGATGCAACGGAGTGGGGAGATCTAGTTCGGCTTGCCGGCCTGCCATTTCGTGTGGGGGCGGAAGCGAGAAACGAAACCGGCGAACCGAATGCGCCGCTTGTCGCCGATCCAGGTGCGATCCAGAGCTTTACGTATCCGTTCATTCTCCTCCATACGAGCCACCCAGTAAAATCGGGCGTTGCGCCGTCCTATTATGAAGCGTTAAAAAATCGTTATCGTCTTACCGTCGATAATGGCGACGGCGGCGTACTCACCTATGGAATGTTTTCAAGCTACCCGCGAACGCCGGGCTCTTTCTGGACGTATCGCCGTTCCGTCGATGCTGCGCAGTTTCGTCCCGGAGCATTTTCCGGCGACTTGAGCATGATCAATTGGGACAGCAACGATTACTGCGACCCTAGACTGTTGTCCACCGACCCACTTGCGCAAGCCCGTGCGCTCCAGCGGGGAAAGCGCGTTTCGCTGGGGTTCGCGTGGTGGCTCCAGCACGACGTGAAACGAGATGATGGCGGGGGATATGGCTATCCGCGGCTGGAACTGCAAAAACGATCGATGGGAAGTGCGGATGGTCTCGCCCAACAACCGTATATTCGCGAGTCGCGTAGGATCGTTGCAATAAGAACCATCGTCGAACAGGACCTGGCAGTGCAATTTCAGAAAGGAGCGCGTGCCAGACTATATCCCGACAGCGTCGGGATTGGCCAATATCCGATCGATATCCACAGTTGTGGCAGGAAAGATTTTACTTCCGCATCGAAGCCATACGAAATCCCGCTTGGCGCTCTTATTCCGAAGGACTCCGACAACCTGCTGGCTGCGTCCAAGGACATCGGAACAACCCACATCACCAACGGCGCCTATCGGCTGCATCCAACGGAATGGGCAATTGGCGAAGCTGCCGCAGGCGCTATCGTCTGGTCTCTCGATCACCACACAACGCCAAACCAGATCGATTCCAATCCCGCGGAACTGAAGGGATTGCAACGCTGGCTTGTCCAGCATGGCCAGCCAATTTTCTGGTTCGACGATGTCGCCCTTAAGTCTCCCTGGTTCGAGGCAGCCCAGCTGACCGCCGCGTATGCGTGGTTACAGGCAGATCCGACGTCGCTGCACTTCGGAGCGAACGATTCTCTCTCTGGCGAGGAAATTGTCACTGCTCTGACACGCGCGAACCTAGACGGCGCCCTCAGCAGAGACGCATTCTCCAATCTTAGAAAACTAAGTTCACCTACATGGCAGGATCTGGCCACAGCAGGGCTGAAAGGGACCCCTCGCGCGGGGCCAATCAAGCGCGGCGACTTCGCGCTATGGCTGCTCCGCGCAACCCACGGAGCTTGAGCGGTTGAGAAGCCTTTCACTTTTGCGTACCGGGTTGTAAAAATTCCGCGGCGTGAAGACTGCTGACCGTCCGGCGCGGCATCCCAGGAATTGCCGCTCCGATGAATACGTTTGGGTACGTTTTGGCGATTCCAGGGGCAACCGCAGACTCGCCCACTCGATCGCGTTTGCGATAATGGCGTATTGAGGATATAGATGCCTACTTCCAATCATGCAGCAGTCCAGGCAGCACCTGGCTGCTCGGCCTCAAGGCTGGAATCTGAGCTTCAAGAAATTCTTCGGGAGCCCGTTTCCTCCGCGAGGGATCGTGAGAGGACTGTGTTGGATCGGCTGCTGGCTGGCACAAACAATCGTTGTGTATTGTTTGGCGCGGGTAGTCTTGGCCGCAGCTCGCTGGCGGCCCTCAAAGCCGTGGGTATCCAACCGCTTGCAATGTCCGACAACAATGGGAAGCTTTGGGGTACCACTGTGGACGGTACGCCGCTCCTGTCGCCTGTGGAAGCAGCGGAACGGTTTGGCAAGGATGCCCTTTTCATTGTCACCATCCGGAATGAGCATCATTGGTACAAGGGGACCTACGAACAGTTGCGGTCGTTAGGTTGCCGGCACATCGTAAGTGGCGCTCCAGTCTGCTGGAGATTCAGCGAGAAACTGCTGCCATTCCTTCTCTACGACCTTCCCCACAAACTTTATGAGCAGGCGGATCGAGTTCTTCTCGCAGCCCAGGTCTGGGAAGACGATGTTTCACGATACGAGTATCTGGCGCACATCAGGCTGCGGGCTCTCGGTGAGCCTTCCGGCCTTCCGCGTCCGACCCCCGAATCCTACTTTCTCGAAGGCATCTTCGACGCAGCCCCGGGCGAGCGTCTCCTCGACTGCGGGGCCTTTGATGGAGACACAATTCGAGCTCTCCTTGCCCGGCAACCCCGCTTCGAAAGTGTCGAGGCAATCGAAGCCGACTCGAAGTCCTTTCAAAAGCTCGAAACCTACGTTGCCACGCTGGATCGATCAATCCAGTCAAGAATCCGGCTGCACAAATGTGCGATTGGTGCCACGCGGGGTACCGTCTGCTTTGAAGATAGTGGCGATCTGACTTCCAAGGTCTCGCTAACGGGAGGAGCCCCCGTCGACTTGTTTCCGATCGATGACCTGCTCGGAGAGCGATACGTAACCATGATCAAAATGGACATCGAAGGGGCGGAATATGACGCCCTGGTCGGAAGCAGGCGCGTCATTCAACGAGATTCGCCCATTCTCGCGATTTGCGTGTACCACCTGCAGGAGGATATCTGGAGGCTCCCGCTGCTGATACGTAAGATTTGTCCCGACTACCGCATGTACTTGAAGACTTATTCCGGGGATGCGATACAAACTGTCGCTTACGCGGTGCCGCCGGGGCGCATCATGCGAACTGCCGCCGCATAAGGTCCGGAAGCGGTAGATTGATATACCCCTAAGCACGCGGCTGCATGGCCTCAAATTCTGAGTGGCGGGTGCAATCGCACGCACCAAGACACACACGAGACTCCGATACATCGCCTCGGCAATGCAAGGTCATCCAGATGCACGCGAAGCCTCTCCTCCACTCACCATTGCACGCCGGGATAGAGACTTGGCTGTCGATATGCACGATAGGCCCAATTCGACGCCAGCGTAAGATTCCAGACCGTTTGCGGATTGGCCTGATTTGTCACCTCAAAAAACTGTGAGCTTTCAGGCAGCAAGCCGCAAAGATCGTATTCGACGTTGCCGTTCGCCAGCGTTTCTGCATTTCCTCCGAACTCGTTGTAGAGAGGAGTCGGCAGGATCTGGTGGAACTCCAGCGTCGCGGTCTTGGCTGCCTCGTTGATTTGCAATATCGGGATGGTGCTGTAGTAGCATGGCGGCGCGCTTCCGGTTCCGCAGGTCACGCCCGGGGGAAAGACGCGAAAGTTGCCATTGTCCATCAGCGTCAGACCAAAAATTCCAGTTGTGTTTGTCGTGGTGAAAGATGGATCGTGTTGTCCGTAGAACCAATCGGCGGGGTTGGTGTCCACTGCGCCGTTATTCATCAGCGTGAAATCCCCTTGATAGCCCAGGCGCCAAAGAATATCCCCAGCGCCAGCCCCATTGTTGTAATCCACTTTCACCACCCAGCTTTGGTGGCGTATGGAAACGAGGATGTTGCCGTCATCCTTGGAGTAAGTGATTGCATTCGAATGTGTCCAGTCGGGGTCACTTTGCGTAAAGAGTGCCGGATGCCGGTTGACATCCAGGTAATCGAATTCATTCCACACCCAGACTGGATTCAGGTTTGTATCGAGGTCGACAACGACATCGCCCAGCACATTTGTTGGTGTCGTCTGGCCATTCAATACGACGCTTTTAATAGTGTTCGCCAGCACCAGCCAATGGCCATTCGGCAATGGGGTGACATCATGGGAAAACACCTGAAGCGTCAGGTTATAGTTCGCGGCAGCCAACCTGGCGTTGAGCTGTGCCATGGTGATTTGCTTGACGGTGTTGCCAATCAGATCGACTTCGCGCACCAAATTGGGGTCTGACGGGTACAATTGTCCATTGACGGGAGCGGACGACTCATCGCTGAGGAGAAAGAGGAAGTCACCGTCCGGGAGCTGCTTAGGAGCAAAGATTCCGGCGCGACCCACGGCGTCGGGCGCAATGTAGGCCCAGATAACATGTCCGGTCAAATCCGTCGCTAGAACCTGTGCGGAGGCTCCAACAGGGTTTACGATCTCGATTCCGGATTCCGGCGTCTGTCCGGGAGTCGTCGTCGCCGTGAAATGCGGAGTGAGGCCTGCGGGATAGCTGCCGGTGGTGAAAGTATGGTCGGCATCGCTGGCGGTGACACCGTCGGCTAACTGCACGGATGCTTGCATGTGGTAGGGGGTGTTGGCCAGCATGCCGGCCACTTCAATGCTGACCGGGCCGCCGCCGCTGGGAGTGGCCACGCTCCAGGTCTGCTTGCCGTAACTGGCGGTGGGACCGAAGTTGACGGTGACGGTTCCAGTAAAGGGAGGCGTGATGGTAT
>JBKQVW010000150.1:0-21079 GCA_052142955.1 Acidobacteriaceae bacterium
GGGCAGCACCTTGCCGCCACGTTGCGTCTGTTCCAGAAAATCTGCCCAGTCTTGCATCATCCTAGTGCGCGGTTCCAAGTACGGCGCATGGTTGTATGCGGCGCTCACAGCGTTGCGTGGCGCATGAGCAAGCTGCAATTCAATGTGTTCGCGCCCATAGCCTTGCTCATGCAGGATCGTGGAAGCGAGTCCCCGGAATCCATGCCCCGTCATCCGCCCCTTGTATCCCATGCGCTCCAAGGACTTCAGAATTGTGTTGTTGCTCATGGGCTTCTTGGCGTTGCGGTCACCGGGAAAAAGCCATTCGCTTGTGCCGGTGAGTGTACGCAAAATCTCCAGCACCTCCACTGCCTGCTTCGCCAAGGGAACGATATGCGGGGTGCGCATCTTCATGCGTTCGGCGGGAATGTTCCAGCGGGCAGCCTCGATATCAAACTCTTCCCACCTTGCCCCGATCAATTCGCTGGTGCGGACAAAGGTAAAAGCCATCAGTTTCAAGGCCATCCGCGTGACGTGCGTGCCGGGATAGACTTCAATGGATCGAAGCAGTCCGGGCAAGTCTTTGGCATCGATACGGGCATAGTTGACTTTCCGCGCGGACTTCAAAATGTCGCTGGGTCTAATTTCGCTGGCTGGATTGCGCTTGGCGTACCCGTGGGCAATGGCGTAGCGAAACACCTGCCCAACCGTCTCCAATGCGCGCTTCGCAATATCCCTTGCTCCGCGCTTTTCAATGGCCTTGGTCATTGTCACCAGTTCCGGCGCTTCGATCTCCGCGATAGGTCGCGCACCCAGGCAAGGCAGTATATCGGCCTCCATGCGCCGCTTCACGTAGTCCACGTGGCGCGGACTTTTTCCATCCTGCCAATGCTCCCGCCAAAGTGTAGCGATGTTCTGAAAGGAATTCTCCACAGCAGTCTTCTCGGCCTTCCGCTGCGCCATTGGGTCTATGCCGACGGCCAGCAGTTTGCGCGCCTCGGCGTGGCGTTCCCTTGCCTGAGCCAGCGAGACATCAGGGTACTTCCCAAAGGTCATGAGCTTCTCTTTGCCTTCATGTCGATATTTCCAGCGCCAGAGCTTGCCCCCCAGCGGGTGTCATCCAGAGATACAGGCCGCCACCGTCGCTCAGACGGTATGCCGTGTCCTTGGTTTTGGCCTTGCGAACGGCTGTGTCAGTCAGCGCCATTATTCCTCCTCAAACACCCCATTCTGGAAAATACCCCCAGCGATGTCTGGCTTCAATAGTGCAGCTTTGCAAGCAGAAAGACGAAATCCCCAGTATTCACTGGGGATTTTCTGCATTCATTGGATGTTACTGGATGTCATGAAACTAATTCATGGCGGTGTAGGTAGTCTCTCGACGACCTAGCTCCGGACCGAATTCACTGCTATCAGGCAAATTTACAGGGAAATTCGCAGATTTGGCTCAAGAATCTCCACTCCAGACTTCGCTATCCTACCGAATCTACGGCAGTTGTCGCCACTAGCCCCAATTCTTTCTGCGCAACCGAACAGGGAATTATCACCCGGTAACAGGGAATGGCATTTCCCTGTTACGAGTGAGAACCGCAGATTGGCTCGCTACCGAGATCTCCAGCGTCGAATTCTAACTTCGGTTCGCTCTTGGCCTGTTCTATCGAACGTAAAAGCTTCCTCTAATGAACGTAAAAGCTTTTTTGAAGCGGAATGTTTCGCGAGGAGTCACCGACATAGACAACAAATTTGCCCGGATCGACTTCCCAATTGTGCGTGATGGTGTCCCAGTACGCCAGCGACCTGCGATTCAGCGTCACCGTGACGTGACGCGATTCGCCCGGCGCCAGAGATACGCGCGAAAATCCCTTCAGCTCCCTTACTGGACGAGGGACAGTTGCGGAAGGATCGCCGACGTAGACTTGAGCGACCTCTGCTCCGGCCCGTGACCCCGTGTTTTTCACGTCGAAGCCCACAGTAATCGAACCCGTCTGCGAAGCGACTTGAGGAGTTACTTCTAGATTGCTGAAGGCGAAGCTGGTGTACGAAAGACCAAAGCCAAATGGGAATAACGGTTTCACATGGCTCTTGTCGTAATACCGGTAGCCGAGAAAAATTCCTTCCGCGTAGTTCACATTTCTCGAACCCGGCGCTTCGTAATAATTCTTATAGGTTGGGTTGTCTTCAATCTTTTTCTCCCACGACATTGGCAGCTTGCCCGAAGGATTTACCTCGCCTAAGAGAATCTTCTCCAACGCGTTACCCGCCTCCTGGCCCGCATACCAGGTTTGTAGCAGTGCGGGTACCTTGTCGAGCCAATCCTGTGTGGCGACGCTGCCGCCTGCAGTGAGGACGACAATCGTACGCGGATTCACAGCGGCAACGGCCTGGATAAGCTCCTCTTGCCCGAAGGGGAGCTGATATGTCCGGTCGAGGCCTTCCCCCTCCGTACTCGGGCCAAAGCCAACCGAGACCACGGCAACATCCACCATCCTGGCCAGATGGATCGCCGCGGGATTCAGAAGCCGGCTTTCTGCAATCACACCGAGACCGGCTGTTTTTTGCTCCGTCATGGGCCAATATATGAATTGTATTTTTGCGGGTTTGCCTGCTTCGAGTTTTACCAGAGCGGATTTTGGCGCCTGCCCGTTTTCATGCGTGGGTACTTCCAATATCTGCTGACCGTCAAGCAGTACTTTGTAGCTGTCTTCTCCAACGGTGGCCGCAACCACCCGGTAGACTCCCGATGTTTTGGGCAGGTAGTATCCATTCCACTCCACGCGCCGGTATCCGGGGTTCCAATCTTCGCCGCCGGGATTCTGCAGGCTGTTCATCTGGTCGTCCTCCCCTGAGGCAGTCTTGGCGTTGGTGGCCTGAATATATTCTGTACGCAGAAGGCCTGTGTTTTTGCAGGCTGAATCGACGCACCAGCTAGTTCCGGAGAAAATTTCCGCCGGCGTTTTGATGCCGGCGTTCCAGTAGACTTTGGTTCCTGTTGGATAAAGGGCCGTACTTAAACCGGTCATAAAGCTGACGGGCGCAAATGCCGTCACCTCGGAACTGCCTCCGCCGCCCGGAACCGCAGGATATGCATCGGGCCCGATCACTGCAATCGAATGGGTTTTATGCGGATTTAGAGGAAGGAGATTTCCTTCATTCTTTAGAAGGACGGCGCCCTCCTCGGCAGACTGAAGCGCTATGGCGTCAGCCTGTGGATTGAACAGCGGAATACTCGGATCCGTTTGCTCCCGGTCGAAGAAGCCAAACTGCATGGCCGTGCGCAAAATGCGGCGAACTTTCTCGTCAATCACGGCCTCCGGGACTTTGCCATTTTCGATGGCGGGTATCAGTGTCTTGGCAGTCATGAATTCGGCGTCGCCCATTTCCAGGTCGAGTCCAGCATTCGCTGCGGCGATCCCATCATAGGTTCCACCCCAGTCCGACATCAAGATTCCGCGAAAGCCCCATTCCTTTCTGAGTACCTGGTTATCGAGGAAGGCATTTTGCGTGGCATGTTCCCCGTTGATCAGGTTGTAGGAATTCATGATTGCGCCCACATGACCCTGCTTCACCGCCGCCTCAAAAACAGGCAGATAGATTTCTCTCAATGCGCGCTCGCCGATGATCGCATTCTCGCGGTGGCGGTCGTAGTCGGCATCGTTCGCAACATAGGTCTTGGCGGTTGCAATCACTCCCTGACTCTGCACTCCCTGGGTGTAGCTCACGGCGATTTGCCCGTCCAGATATGGGTCTTCGCCAAAACACTCGAAGTTGCGGCCATAGACAGGAGAGCGGTAGATCGTCACGCCAGGAGCAAGGAGGAAACCTACGCCGCGCGCGCGGGCATCTTGGCCCAGCATGACGCCCACCCGCTGCGCCAGCGTTCGATCCCAGCTTGCCGCGAGACTGATGCCAGCAGCATACGCCGTCGACGGCCCCCAGGTACGCACGCCAAGCGGGCCGTCCGACATTTTCACTCGCGGCAGACCAATGCTGGGTTCGCCGCGAAGGTACAGGCCATCTTCGCCGCCCAGCAAGACAATCTTCTGCGCAAGCGTGAGCTTCTTCACCATGGCGTCGATCCTCTGCTCCATGGCAGGTGTAACAGGTTGAGGAGCTTGCGCCTCAAGCGGGTGCGTCGTCACTGCCACATAGGCAACGAAAAGGCCAGCACAAATCGGCCTCAGAATGTTAAAAAAGGATTTTCCAGATTTTGCAACCATGAGGTTCAGCTCTCCCAGCAAGTTCAAGGGTATGCACAACGAAATGTGCTCGGGAAGCCCATTTTACTTGCATTTCAACGATAAAAAGCAAGAAAGCAAGCTCAGGATCCTTTAGGTTTCTAACCCTACTGCTTTCTATCGAATCGTTATGATCAAAAGAATTTCTTGACAACCATCTGACGTCGGCTGTAAATGTTATCCGTTCGAACGATTTTGCCAGCCTCGTTGCGCGATTGTATTGCATACGAATTTGCAGGGCATTTGTTGGCAGTCTTGTATCAAATACGTCGAGCACCCTGTATGAGGAGCAACCATGAGACGTCGATTTGGAAGGCCAGCTTTTTTGCTGAGTATTTGTGCGGTTGTCCTGTTGGTAACAACCCTCGCGTGGGCAGCCATCACCGGAGCGATTTCTGGGATCATCACCGATCCAACCGGTGCCGTCGTTCCTGGCGTGACTGTGGTTGCCACCGAAGTGGCAACCGGCATCCAGAGCACCGCGGTGACGGATGCGAAGGGGTTTTACAGTTTCCCCACCCTGGCAATCGGCAGCTACGATGTCACCGTCAGCCATCCAGGATTTCGAGATTTCAGGGAGAACGCGATCACCCTGAACGTGAACTCTGCAGTGAGCGTCGACGTAAAGCTGGAAGTGGGTACCGTGTCGAACACCATTACAGTGAAGAGTGACACGCTGCAGGTCGAGACCCAGAGCAGCCAAATGGGAATGGTGATTGAAGGCGCGAAGATGGTCGCCTTGCCTCTGAGCGGGCGTTCGTACCTGAGTCTGATTCCTCTTCAGCCTGGAGTCTCGCCTGTTCCCTATTCCAGTACAAACGGCTACACTGCGTCCCCTGGAGTCTCCGGCAATCTGAACGCGGGAACATGGACAATCAATGGCGGACGACCTGGATCCAATGGATACATGGTGAACGGGGCCGACGCCCAGGAAGGCGCGCAGAGCGTCGCTGCACTGGTCCCGAATCTCGACTCGATCGCTCAATTTCGCATCATCACAAATAATTTCAATGCGGAATACGGAAACTACAGCGGCGGCCAGGTCAACGTCGTCACCAAATCCGGTACCAACCATTTTCACGGAGACGCTTTTGAGTTTTTACGAAACACCGACCTGGATGCAAAAAATTACTATTCGAACAATCGCGGACCGTATCGGCAGAACATATTTGGCGGGACCGTGGGAGGTCCACTTCGAAAAAACCACGCCTTCTTTTTTGTCGACTACCAGGGAACGAGACAAACGATTGGCCAAACAACAACCGTTGTCGTGCCTTCCCTCGATGACCGGAATGGTGACCTGCTCGATCAAGCGTCCGCATTGGAAATATCGGATCCGGCCAATGGAGGTTCGGGCGTAGTAGGACCCTACTGGGCAGGCCTTCTTTCCAGCAGACTGGGCTACACCGTCACACCAGGAGAACCGTACTATACGCCCGGATGTACAGACACGACGACCTGCGCATTCCCAAATGCGGTGATTCCTCAAAGCGCCTGGGACCCGGTGTCGTTGAAGACGCTGCAATACGTTCCTATGCCAAATACAGTTTTAGGCGGTGGCGTTCCGGGCTACGAGACGTCGGCCTTTCCGGAGACCTTGACCGATGACAAAGGCGGCCTCCGTGGGGATATGAACACCCGTTTTGGCGCTCTATTCGGGTACTATTTTCGCGACAAATACGACTTTGTCAATCCGTATAACAGCGTCAATATCCCTGGATGGGCCCAGGGCTTTCCAGGGATCACGCAGATGGCCAACATAGGCCTGACGACAACGTTCAGCACTTCTCTGGTCAACGATATTCGTTTGGTGTATTTGCGGACCTCCATGGCGGGAGGGGTTGGAATCCAAGGTGAGGGCATCAGTTTGGCTTCTTTGGGCTTCAACACACCGTGGAACGACACGGGTGGAATCAGCGCCGTTGACCCCAAGCAGGAAGGCGTGCCGTTGATTGTTACAAACAGATGGGCCTTTGGCGCTAGCGCGGGTGCTCAATACCAAGCCAACAACACGTTCCAGGTTATCGACAATCTCACCAAGATCGTTGGAACGCACAGTCTCCAGTTCGGCATCGATATGCACTACGACCAGATCAATATGCTCTATGCGGCCGGAATCAATAACGGCTTCTTCTACTTCGGTGGCAACGAGACGGGCCTTGATTATGCGGATTATCTGTTGGGCGCCGTCGGCGGTTTTTATCAGGGCGGTCCTACTCGTCTGGACTCGCGTAGTAAGTATGTGGGACTCTATGCGCAGGACAGCTGGCGCGCATTGCCCACGCTGACCCTGAATTATGGTCTGCGCTGGGAATACGACACACCCTGGTACGACACGCAAAATAAACTCTCGACGCTCGTCCCAGGGGAACAGTCCTTGACTTTCCCGGGCGCGCCCTTAGGCCTTGTTGTTCCCGGCGATCCAGGCATCCCCAAAACCATGTCGCCCGTGCAGCATCTTCACTTTGCTCCCAGAGTTGGATTGGTCTATGCGCCTGATATTCCTGGCAACGGATGGCTTAGAAAAATCATCGGCGGCCCAGGGAAATTCAGCATTCGTACGGGATATGGCTTGTTCTACCAGTCCTTCGCGGACGTCGAACAATTTGGCAACGCCGGCGGCGCGCCGTATGGGGAATTCTGGGGCAGCCCCGTTCCTCCCCTGTTCAATTCACCTTACATCGATCGGGCGACCGGGCATTTTGAAGGAATCAAATTTCCCTTTACGTTTCCTCCCCCGAACGTGTCCCCAACCAATCCGGACAATAGCTATAACTGGGCCCAGGCTGAACCGCTCTCGTCGAAATACTTTTACCACAAGAATGTCTTGCCCTACACGCAAGAATGGGAATTGGGACTCCAGCGGCAACTGGGAACGCATACGGTATTGAGTGCGGCGTACGTGGGAACTGCAGGCCGTCATCTCATGACACTGGAAGAAGCAAACCCCGGCAATCAAGCTCTCTGCCTGTTCTTGAGCAACCCTGCCAATCTCGCTCCCGGTGTGACGCCGTGCGGACCAGGAGGAGAGAACGCTACGTATACTGAGGCCAATGGCACAGTCATAAACGGAACGCGTCAACCGTTCGGGTCCACCAATTTCGGCAGCAACACGTACGAAATTACCGCGGCCAGCAGCAGCTACAACTCCTTCCAGGCAAGTGTCCAGCACCAGGAAAAATACGCGAATTTCCTGATTTCCTACACCAAGGCAAAGGAGATCGGCAACAGTTCGGACGACTTCGACAACACGAATCCCATCAATCCTGAATTGAGCCGCGGTTTGAATCTTGCGAACGTACCAGGTTACCTGGCGGTCAGTTATCAGCTCCAGCTGCCCTTCTACATGTTCCTGGGGAACGGCCCTGTGGCTAGAGTGTTCACGGCTGGATGGGCGCTGAACGGCATTACAACCTTCCAGACCGGCAGCCCGGTCCAGATTAAAGAAACCGATGACCAATCTCTAGCTGGCGCCAATGGAACCATCATTGATGAGCCGAACTTTTCCAATAACGGCAGCCCGCTTTTCCTCGACAAGAATCCCCGTCACTGTCAAATGAATCAAGGCAATTGTCAGGGGTACTTTAATTCCAATTACTTTACCCGTGAGCCTCTGGGCCACTTTGGAGACTCGCCGCCTGAATTCTTTGTAGGTCCTGGCTCCCAGGACTGGGACATGGCGCTGGTGAAGGACACGGTACTTCACACCACCACCAGTCTGCAAATCCGGGTGGAAGCATACAACGTCTTCAACCATGCAAACTTTGGAAATCCTGATGGAAACTTTAGTGACGGACCGGGTAGCTTCGGATATGTCAGCTCGGCTGGACCTCCTCGCGTTATGCAGGTTGCGATGAAGCTATTGTTCTAGAAACAATTTGTGGTCGTTGATTGTAAGGCCTCCAACTAACGACACGCAGGACCTCACGGATGCTAACGACCCGTCAGGTCCTTTTTTTTAGTTCGCAGCCTTTCAAGCTTATAGAGAGATCTGGAATGCAGAAAACCAGGATTACATGGGCCCTCGCGATGACACCCCTACTTGTCGCTGGCTCGCTTGTTTCCCAGAATGTCGCAGCAGACAAGGATGGAAATGCGAGACGCAACCAGCAGCGCTTAAGCTTTCAAACCAATCGTCTATGGTCGCCGCGCACCAACGTGAATGCCGATGTTGCCATGGTATATGGCATCGATCCTTCGCTGACAGCACGCCTGGATTCGTGGCGTCAGCACGGCTACATTGTCCAAGTAATGACCGGCGTGGCATGGGGTGCTTACCAGGATTATCTGGATGGAAGATTCGATGGACACTTCCATTGGGACGAGGCACAGAAATATCAAGATGGCAGATTGTCTCTCCACGGCGACATGCCGCGGATCACACCGTACATTTCACCGAATGAGGCATATGGACGTTTTCTGTCTTCACGCGTTAAGCAAGCCCTGGATGCAGGGGCGAGCGCAATCTACCTGGAAGAGCCGGAATATTACGCGGACACTGGATGGTCAGAAAATTTCAGGCGCGAGTGGAAAGCATATTACGGGGAAAACTGGCAGGCGCCCGATTCCTCTCCCGATGCACAATACCGCGCGTCGAAGCTGAAGTATTACCTGTATCGCAGAACGCTGGGACAGGTCTTCGACTCGGTCAAACAATACGACCGCGAATATGGAGTGACCATTCCCTGCTACGTTGCAACCCATTCCCTGATCAATTACGCTCACTGGACCATTGTCAGCCCTGAGTCTTCATTGATAGGCGTAGGAGCCGATGGCTATATTGCACAGGTATGGACGGGCACTGCCCGTACACCGAATGTGTATGAAGGACGGCTGAAGGAACGTACTTTCGAAACAGCATTCCTTGAATACGGGGCCATGCAGAATCTGATACGTGCGTCTGGTCGGCGCGTATGGTACTTGAACGATCCAGTCGAGGACAATCCGAAACATACCTGGACAGATTACCGAACTAATTGGGAAAGCACGCTGACAGCCTCACTCCTAAATGATGAAGTATGGCGATTTGAAGTCATGCCGTGGCCCAGTCGTGTCTTCAATAATAAGCACCCTGTGGAGACAGCCTTCGCTGGGCGAGGACCGCATAGGAACGCGAAAAACATTGGAATTCCAGAGACGTATGCGACGGAGTTGCAAGCTGTCATCAGCGCACTGGGCGACATGAAACAGGCGAAGGTTCAATGGGAGTATTCCGGGACGAAAGATGTTGGCGTCCTGGTATCCGACACGATGATGTTCCAGCGTGCCGACCCAGACCCTTCAGACACAAATCTTGGATCGTTCTTTGGGTTGGCATTGCCGCTGCTAAAGCGTGGTGTGCCGGTTGAACCGGTGCAGATCGAAAGCGCAACGGAACCTGGTTTCCTGGCCAGATACAAGTTGCTGCTGCTTACCTACGAAGGTCAAAAACCACCCACGCCCCAGTTTCATTCCGCGCTTGCAAATTGGGTGCGTGCCGGAGGCGCACTTGTGGTGGTGGACAACGACCGCGACCCCTACGACGCGGTTCGCGAATGGTGGAACACCGCACCCTATTCCTATCGAACTCCCCGCCAGCATCTTTTCGGCGAGTTGGGCATCCCGGAAGATGCAACCGGCCTGTACAAGGTGGGAAAAGGCGTTGTGGTGTCGGCTCGCCTGTCACCAGCAGCGCTGACGTATAAGAAGGACGGTGCTGCCACGATTCGAGCACTCGCCCGCCAGGCTGCTTCCGCAGTCAACTTGCGCTGGAAAGAGACCAATGCTTTGGTGTTACGCCGGGGTCCATACATCATCGCCGCCGGTCTCGATGAGTCTCTTCCAAACGCGAAACCCTACGTGATGCATGGGCGCTTCATCGACCTGTTCAACTCTGACCTGCCGATTCTTAATCGAGTTGCGATCACTCCGGGAAGACGCTTTCTACTGCTCGACCTGGATACTATGCCTGCCAGCACCACACCCAGCGTGGTTGCGGCTGCCTGCAGGGTCCGCGAGGAACACATAAGCGCGGATCGCTTCACTTTCCTTGCCGATGGTATTGCGGACACAGAGGCGGTCGTCCGCGTACGCACACAACGCAGTCCGGTTCGGGTGATCGTTGCAGGCAAACCGCTCAAAAAATCAAATTATGAAATGAATGGAGATTCCCTGCGGATACAGTTTCCAAACTCAGCCCAACCAATCCAGGTAAAGGTCGATTTCCCACAGCAGTGATTCCATTGCTGATGAAGTCACTCCTCTGACTTATCTGAGCTGGATGGTGGAGCTTCACCGGTGGGCCATGCGCCCGGCTGCGCGGCCATGCGTAACACCAGTCGCCCACCCTGCAAAATGTCCTCGTGGCGGAGCCATGCCCTGTCGAAGGGTGCACCGTTCAGCGTTGCCGCTACTACATATTTATTTGTAGCGGATGCGTTTTTCGCCTCGATCGTGAATGTCTTGCCGTTGGCCAGATGAAGCGTCACCTCAGGAATCGCGGGGCTTCCGATCAGATACACATCCTGCCCCGCATTCGGAAAGATTCCCATCACTCCAAACGCATACCAGGACGACATGGCGCCAGAATCATCGTTTCCTGGAAGGCCTGCGCGGCCAGTATGAAAATTCTTCGCGATGATCTCGCGGAGGTGGTCCGCCGTCTTGTCCTGTCTTCCAGCCCAAATATAGAGATATGGAGCGAGAAAACCTGGTTCATTTCCGACATCGTACCGTCCCGGTACATCGAAAAACGCGTCGAGGCGATCAATGAAGCGCTGTCTGCCGCCTGCCATCCGAATCAGACCCGCTACGTCCTGTGGAACAAACAACGAATAGGTCCAGGAATTCCCCTCGTAGAATGAGTCGCCTCCCCAGCTGCAACTTCGCAGAGCAGTAAAGTCTTTTTCCCAACTGCCGTCCCTGTGTCGCGGACGGATGAAGCCCTTGACGCCACCCGCCTCAAAGTCTGGATCCCACAGATTTTTCCAATTGCCCGACCTTTTCTCATATTTCTTATACGCTGTCTCATGTCCCAGGCCTTGCGCCACCAGGGCAATCTCAAAATCATCTGCGGCATATTCCATCTGCTTGGATCCTGGCCGGTCGGTCCCTTCAAGCGTGACGTATCCAAGTTTTTTCCAGTCCTCCAGTCCGCTCCGTCCTTCCCGGATTCCATCCGCGGGCGAGACGTCCGCGTCTTTCAGCATTCCCTCGTAGGCCTCATCCCAATCGATGCCCGAAAGATGCTTTACATATGCATCGCCGATCAACATCTCAGCATTGCTTCCGCCCTGACTGCGGCCTGTAAAGTTCCCACTCCGAGCATCGGGAAGCCATCCCTCGTGACGATAAATATCTACCAGTGCCCGTACGATGTCGGATTCACGTTGAGGCGCCAGCAGCGTTAATAATGGCCCGGAAGTTCGAAATGTGTCCCAAATGGCGTAGAAATCGTCATAGTACGGTTCGCTTGATCTCCACAGCGGATTTTCTCCCGTACGATCCACAGGCATCAGCATGGTGTGGTAGAGAGCGGAATAAAACATTTGCTCTTGAGCAGGGGTGGCCCCTTTCAGTTCGACGCCGCCTAGCACCTGGTTCCAGGCCGCAACAGCAGCCGCACGCACACGCGCAAAATCAAAATCCGGTATTTCCGTGGTGACATTGCGCTTTGCCTGATCCACGCTGACGAAAGAGATGCCGATCTTCAACCGGACTTGCTGTTCTTGCCGAGTCGTGAAGCTAAGCCACGCTCCAGTTTTACTGCCAGCTTGCGGAGCTTCTGTTTGTCTGCCTGAATGCAAATGCCCATCCCGCCATGTACCCCACGACTTCGCGGGCGTGTCCGTAATCGCATAAAAGTACACCGTGTAGGGTTTGGTTTGCTTGTTCCACCCGCCTGTCACGGTACTCGATCCGCTGACTTCAGTCGGCGAGATGATGTCTACCTGGGAAGCTGCGATGCGCTGGCCTTCTCCGGCCTTACTAATCCAGCTAAGGCAGTGGCCAGCGTCGATGAGGATGTCGGATTGTTGCGACGCTGGATAGGTGAACCGATAAAGAGCGGCGCGACGCGACGTGGTAACCTCGACGCCAACACCATATCGTTGCAATGTCACGCGATAATACCCAATGACTCCTTCTTCATCTTTGCGGGCGGACCCGTATCCCGCAGCCCTGGGCGCTCCAACTGTCGGCTGCACCAGAATGTTGCCGTACTTAGGGCCACCCCCGGTTCCGCTTACATGTGTCTGACTAAACCCGTTGATTTTTCCTGTCGCCTCCCAGCCAGAATTTGCCTGATTAGCTCCCACATCTGGACCTGGCTTAATCATGCCGAACGGCAGCGATGGCCCTGGAATGGTGTTTCCTCCGCCTCCAATTCCAAGAAAAGGGTCGACGTGAAGTGCGACCTGTGCGTTCACGGCCGTCGCGAGAACTAAGACACTTGTGGCCGCGATCCACTTCCAGCAACTTTTTCTTTGCAGTATATCTATTTCAAGACGTAGGTTCACAGACACATCCGTTCGTTCATTTTCAACAATCACTCAAGAACCAGTGCAAGCGTTGATTCAAAAAAACAACCTCCCAAGAAGCTTGGGCGCATATCGTACATGTTGCCGCACCTAAGCGCCCATTGCAACGCAGATCGCCGCGATATCACCGATTCGCTCGCCCAAAGCAGCCGGGACAATCCGGCAAGCCTTGGCAGCAGCGGGCAGGGCCTCCCGTTCCATGACTGCGCGGGCCGGCGCCAGAAGTCTCTCGCCCAATCGCATACCGAGTCCGCCAATGACGATCAACTCCGGATTCAGAAGATCGACCAGGATTGCCAATGCTTCTCCGAGACGGCTTGCCGTGTTGAGAACAATCTGGTTCGCCAGTTCATCGCCCTGCCGGGCGGCATCGGCAACATCTTTCGCGGTCAGGATTCTGTTGCTTGCAAATTGAGCGACCAAAGATGTCACGTCGCCGTTCTTGATCGCGGCAGCGACCTGTCGAGATGCAGCCTGCGCGATTCCTCCACCGCTCGCCCAGCCTTCAACCGATCCCACCTTGTTGTAGCCGATCGGTCCAGCGCTAGTTAAACGGACATGCCCGATTTCACCCGCCATGTCCGATGCCCCGCGATACAAGCGTCGATCTATGATCACACCGGCTCCCAGACCTGTCCCCATGGTCAGAAAGATCATGTGCTGTACGCCCTTGCCGGATCCGAATCGCAGCTCCGCCAAAGCGCCGGCATTGGCGTCGTTTTCCAAACGACATACGACGCCGAACTCCCGCTGCAGAATTTCAACAATAGGAACATCGTTCCACGTCGGCAAATTCGGAGGGGACTGGATGAGACCCAGCCTGCGGTCTAATGGGCCGCCGCAACTAATGCCGATCGCTTCGATTTGCCCGGTGGAGATTTTGTGCACGTCGATGTACTGGTGAATCGCACGCTGAATCAATTGCAAGGTCCGCTTCGAACCATGTTCCGGCAGTGTCGGAAATGCGACTCGCTCGATGATTGCCGGTGGTTCCGAGCAAAGGACGACGGCCGTCTTGGTGCCGCCAACGTCCACGCCAATCCAGACCTTGTCTCCCACAGCCGGGGAATTCTGTTTTTCATTCATACGTTGGTTGTCCCCCCAAGGAAGAAGAACCAAGCCAGAAGCAAACGATTCGGACATTGGGCGTGCCGTGAGGCGTCGCACCCTTCACCAAGAGGGTCGAAATGCGAAAGGTCAACGGTCTTCCGGATTGCGGTTTGCCCACAGAATCTCCTCATCGTTTCAAGCTCATACCATCAAGTCGGTCGCGAGTCCGATTTGGAGGATAATTAATCCGAACCGAAACAATCTCGTAGGGATGAACCGGTACCGTAATTTCACCTGAGCCCGAGACTCGCAACGGCGCCCCTTCGGGTTTCTCCATCAAATTCGACAAGGTCGCAGAGGTCGCCCCGGAAGGAATATGGATTGCAACGTTGCTATCCTTGCCCGCCCACTCATAAAAGTGCAAAATGATCCCGTTCGCATCTTCAGCTTTCTTGACGGCTGTCAAAACTACATTTTTATCGTCCAACCTGACGAAGGAATGCTGCAACGGCAGCGCGCCAGTGTGCGGTTCCACCTGCATCGCTCGCAGCCTGTAGTTATATTCATAGCCATGCCGAACGGTAAGCGCGGTTTTCCAATCGCCGCGGTGCGGATAGAGTGCGTAGCTGAAGTGGTGGTGCCCGCGATCGGCGTTGGGATCAGGCTCTACAGGGGACCGCAGTAATGTCAGGCGCAGCAGATTACCTTTGCAGTCATATCCATATTTCGACTCGTTAATAAGTGAGAAACCGTGTTTCCCATCCCCTAGGTCAGCCCAGCGTAGTGCGGGCACCTCAAACTTCGCCTGCTCCCAACTGTTATTCCTCGTCGTTGGCCGTTCGATCGTTCCATAAGGAATCTCATAGGTGGCCATATTGCTCGACGCTGCTAGTGGAAAGGCCGCCTTCAACAGGATGTGTGTTTCGTGCCAATCTATGTCATTCAATACATCTACCTGGTCGGAGTTCGCATACAGGATGATGTCCTGAACAAATTTCGAGTTATGCCACGTCCGTGAAACCCGAATGACTGCACGGAGAGGCCCTTTCTCGATCAACTGCACCGAATCTACCTTTGTGAGCGGCATGAAGTGATCCAAGGTCCCAGGATCGATGTTCCATGCGTCATCGGCCTGTGGAGTGTCTTTGAATACTTGCAGTTGATTGCCGCAGCCCCCGGGTGCAAGCGCTTCGAAGTTATCCTTTTTGTTATAGAGACTGGTGATGCAACCATTGTGCGGATCAACTGTCACCTTGAGAGTCCCATTTTCCAGCGTTGTTCCGCTTACTTTGAGATCGCTGGGAAAGGGCAGTTTTCCTGACTCGACATGCAACACCTCATAACCAAGCGAGGGGACATTGGCTACTTCGACTAGTAAGTGATAGGTGTTTGTCTGCGTATCGCTGGAGATCACTTCCGATGGCAGAACACTGCCCTTCGCGTCCAGCACAGAAACTCCGTTTGCGGTTGCCGACGGCATTTGCACATCGACCTTGACCAGCCCGGAGCGCTGCCATCCGAGAGGATTGAAGACCACGACCGGCACAGACCCGGCTGCGCGTGTGTCGATACGGGCCTGAATTGTACCGAGTGCTTTCGAGGAAACTTCCTGGGTCGCCCAGCGTACCTGGTCGTAGTCACGCTGCGCATCTTGATAGATGATGCCTATTCCCGATCCAGCGGCAAGGTCATGAAACTGATTGAAGAGGACCTTCTTCCATGCGTCATTAAGTTCCGTCGCGGGATATGGCTGACCATCCAACCATGCAAGAGAGGAGTATTTTTCCGCGTTCAACATCCACTCCTCGCTCTCACGCATGTTCCGCTTGTGGTTAGCCTGCGTTGTGTAGGTGCCGCGGTGGTGTTCAAAGTACAACTCATCTTTCCAGGTTGGAATGGAGACTTCGCCTTGCGGCGGCGTGGGCAAGGCCGCCACACCCTTGGCCATCGCCTCATAGTTCCACACCGGAGAATCAGGAGAAACCTTCTTCTCAATATTGCTGAAGTAACTCTGTGCAGTTCCAAACTTCATCACCGGAACCACTCTCCCCAGCTCCATCCAGTGCAGGCCCTGATCCAGCATGGCGCGGGTCGGTCCACCGCCGTGATCGCCCACTCCAAACAAATCCATCATCTGGAGCATGCCCGGCGACTGGGTCCTTGCTTTCACAAGGTCATTGGAAAGCCGCACAGGATCCAGGTCATCATTGGCATAGCTGTGCGGAAAGTACGCGAGTATCTTGCTGCCATCCGGCGACTCCCACCAGAACAACTTGAATGGCAATGGATTGGTTTCGTTCCATGCCATTTTTTGCGTGACAAAGTAGTTCATTCCAGACTTCTTGTATATCTGCGGTAGTTGCCAGTTATACCCGAACGAATCCGGATTCCAGCCGATGCGCGTAGTCACGCCATAGAGCTGTTGGAGGGTTCTCTGACCTATCAGCAGTTGCCGCACCTGGGATTCTCCGTCCGGCATGTTCAGGTCCGGCTCGACCCACATTCCACCCACAACTTCCCAGCGACCTTCTTGAATGCGCCGCTTGATCTCCGCATTCAGGTCCGGATATTTTTCCGCCATCCATACGTTGTACTGCGCGGCCGATTGCGTATAGGTATAGGTTGGATATTCATCCATCAGTTGCAGCGCGGTACCAAAGGTACGCCTCACCACGTCTACCGTCTCCGTCCAAGGCCACAGCCACGCCGCATCGATGTGCGAATTTCCTGTTAGGTAAAATGTCGCCTCCCGCAACGTCGATTTCAGCGGCTCCAGGTCCTGTTGCGATTGGCGCAGCGAGTCATCGAACTTCTGTTGATCGCCAATCTCCAGCGCGTGCAGGTCTACTTCCACGATCGCCTTTTCCAACAACATTTTCTCTGCAGGCAACTGTCTCGCAAGGTCGGGGATCAGCAACGCCGCACATACAAACTCGGTGTACATGTCCTCTGGATTGGGGCGGTTCATCGGTGGATCGATGTATAAATTCGCGTCCGGAATCCACTTAGGATCATCCGTTGTACCGATTCTGACGGCCACGAGTACCCTATCGCCGGGGTTGGCGGAACTAAAAAGGACGATTGGTTCCAGGTCCTCGCCCCCGGCCACCCGCTGCCCATTGAAATAAACCGTTACTGCATTGTTTCTCCACGACTTGATCCATATCCTGGAACCCTTCAGGTCATATCCATGCAGGTCCTTGGGAACCTCAATCCATGTTCGCAGCCAAACGATATCGTTTGTTGTAGTTTGATAGGGCGCGTGAATTACTTGCCAGGATGAATCGTCGAAATTTACGGATTCGCCGTGCGCGAGGTCTCCAACGTGAAATCTCCAATCGACAATTGGGATGGAATTTAGCTGCGACAGTGCTTGAATCACAGCCTGAGATTGGACTGACAACATCTTCACAGCGTCCGCAGTTTGCTGGCCGGCAAAGTCATCGGCTGCCTTCGCCCGCGCGGTTTGCTGCGCTTGGGAGTTAACCGGAGTAAGGAGAAATGCAAACAGCATCGCTACCGTTCCGGCCAAGACCCTGCTGGAAAAAACCGGAATTTCCATGCGAAACAGTTGCTTCATCATAGGGTCTTCTCCCATCGTATCTCTGCCTGAAAAATCAATTGCTGTGTGCGTAAATTTTCCTTGATCCGTTCTCCCAGTAAGTAGAGTTCCTAGTGAGACATGGAGGGCGGAGCGACTTCTGGAGCGCTCCCCCAGGTCTTGTTCGGCTTGGGCCCCATGTTCAATTGCAATTCTCCCCCACCCGCGATAGCGGAGTGCAGAAACCACGGCCGATTCAACGGCTCCCCATTCAAAGCGGCGGATTGAATATAGATATTTTGGTCGGAGTTATCGTTCGCGACGATCCTGAAGTCTTTTCCATTCCCCCTATGGATGGTTATTTCATTAAACAGAGGACTTCCCAGCACATACTCCGCCCGTGCAGGATCCACGGTATAAAAACCCATCGCGCTCATGACATACCATGAACAGTTTTCCCCTCGGTCGTCCATTCCGGCTAGACCCAGGCCAGCTTTGTCGCTGCCGTACATTAAGCGCATGATCCTGCGCACAACTTGTTGGGTCTTCCAGGGAGATCCAGCCCAGTTATATAGATATGGGACGTGATGATCAGGCTCGTTTCCATGGCAGTATTGACCGATCATCCCCGTAACATCCCGTGCAATTGCCTTGGGTTTATACGGAATAGAAAAGAACTCATCAAGCCGTTTTTCATAAGCCTCACGGCCTCCCATCAAGACGATAAGACCGTGCACATCATGTGGCACAAACCAACTCGTTTGCCAGGAGTTAGATTCCTTGTACATAAAGTTGTAATACGGCTCTAAAGGATAAAAGGGAGCAATCCACGAACCATCTTCTGTTCGGCCTCTCATGAAATCTGTGGAGGGATCCCAGACATGTTTGTAATTGCTCGCGCGAGCCAGGAACATACGGGCATCGTCTTCCTTGCCGAGCTTCTTGGCATAGATCGACATGCAATAGTCGTCATAGCAATATTCCAGCGTCTTAGAGACTCCGGCATTGCCACCTTCGTAGGGGGGACTCGGATGCTCCACGACGATATCGTGGACCCAACCCTTTTGCAGATACTCTGCCAGGTTGTTCCTCGGACCCTTGGGGTCGGTCGCATTCTTATAGAGATAGGGATAAACACTCGCATAATCGAAATTCAGTCCGCGCCGCCAATCGCCCAGGTACATCGCAACCGCATGGTCTCCATGAAAGGAGGTACTCATCCATCCCGATTCCTTGGCCATGTCGAGTTGAGACTCAAGAATATTCAGTTTGACTTCAGGCTCCAGCAGCGTCAGCAGAACAATTTGATTTCTTCCCGTGTCCCAGTAAGGAACCAGGTCATACCGGTCGTGCTTGGCAATGTGAGCGCTTCCATCCAGTCCGATGAATTCATCTCCCTTTTTCGCAGTCATCACTGGGCTGGCAAACGCGTGATACAAACAGGAATAAAAGATAGCTCGCTGCTTCTCCGTTCCGCCCTTCACTTCAATGGATGCCAACTTCTTGCCCCATATTTCAGCGGCGCTATCCTTCACGGGTTCTGGTTTCCATCCAGGATTCTCCCTGGCAATTGTCCTTTGCGTTTGTCGGTAGCTTCCGCTGGCTGCTATCTTTATCCGAACCGTCTCGCCTTCTTCCGTTTCATACCCCACATAGCAGCCCGTATAGGTTCCCGTTCCCTTGCGGTTCCCCGGACGCACTTTATCCATGCCAAGGACAAACCATCCATACCCAATCATCCCCGGAGCCGAAGGTTCCCGGTGAAAGGTACCAAAAGTCTTGAACGGTTTTGAGAATTCGGCAATGAAGAAGGTTTTCCCGTCCTGGGTCCTTCCTCGAAGCGTTGTATCGTCTACGATCTCTAACTCCGAACCCGGATTGGAACCCAAATCCAGCAGGATGGTAGCTCGATCTGTTTTCGGAAAGGTGAATTGATAGAGCCCGGTAAGTGCCGTCGCCGTAAGATCGACCTGCACTTTGTGATCTGGCAAGTAGACGGAGTAATGGCCCGGCGTCGATTTTTCGCTGTTCTTGTCGTAGAGCGAGGCATATCGAATCCGATCGGGCGGCGTGGTCCAATCCCCCACGAGAGGCATCAACAGCATGTCGTCGACCATCGACGAGAAGCCAACCATCGTTCGACGCGGATAAATATAGGAGTAAAGATTCCCGTGAGGGTAAGCGAGACTAACATCTTTGTTCACGGGACTGATGTCGATGCCGTGGGGAAGCGCCGCTCCCGGACAAACCATTCCTGTATAGAGTTCCTCTCCGACAGGCGGAGCGTTTCCAATTAGAGCCCTGTCATCCAGCGATGCAATTCCAAAAAGAACATTCACATAATCGATCGCCTTCTTCTCCAAACTTGATCGGGCATCCAGGGCAGGCTCAGATCCTTGCGCGGAGACGCCAGCGGCAGCATCAGTCAGATGAGTTGCAGACAGGAAGCTCGTTGCTGCAGCCCCCATTCCAACCTTCATCATGCTGCGCCGTGATATTTTTCTGTACTTCATCCCTAATTACCCCAGTACCGTGGGTGCGTGCCTAATCACGATAAGATTCAAAGCGAATTGCAGACCGCCAGAGCGCGAAGACAACATTGCCACACTGCGTCCCCACTGGGTCCGAAAATAGAGGACTTCTCCGAGCCGTATGGGCGACCGCACTGGCGCCACATTGCCCGGGGAATGTAAGGCTGGGGCATCCCTTCGCCGTGAGATTGCGTATTATTCTTGTGTCGCGCCGAGATAAAGAACAAAAAGGCCTCCAGATATTTATCGAACCGTTGCGATCCATGCTCACGTGAAAATGGCGTACGACTTTCCATTGTCATTGTCGCCCCCGTTTGAACCCTAGATGAAGAGTTCCTAGTCCTCATTCATTGGCGCAAGGAGTCATTTCCGCCTATTTTGTACCGCCCTTTCCACATATACATCGAAACGTTGTGATAGGAAAGCAGAATTTTAAGATGCGCAGTATTCTGGGAGTTTCGCGGTTGGATTCGGAATGGTCCAGGGTGACGTGCTCGTCAAATTTTAAGCCGTAGAAGATGAGCCAAACATGGGACATGAGGAGCTGTGTGTGGATCGAGGGAAGCAGTACCGGCCTTCGCATTGGCCTGCCCCATGTTTTGTTCGAACCGGCGGACTCGCCGGGCGTCCTCTCTCCGACAGATCGGTGAAGACTGCTCATGTTGCATTCCTGCCGCCCGAGTTCAATTCTCTTCTCAATCGCAGGGAAAGTGCGAGAGACTGGCCGGAAAAAGGAGAAGGAATGCCCCTCGACGAAGACGGTCATCGAATATGAGCAGACCAGCCAGCTCGATTTCCGCGCAGGCGACTCCAATTCCTCGAGCGATAGAACTTTTGCCATTTCGTATGCTTCAAGAAATAATCGCCACACCGAGCACAAGGTCCCCCCAGCAATTCCCATTTAGGGTTTGCGATCAACATCATGAAATCTTCAAGGGCCACACGTTCGGCTGAGGACCGATTCGCTCCCACGGGACTGGGAGCCCAATCGAGACAGCCGCGGCAATGGTCTCTGCTTATTCAACATGCGAAGGCGAATTGTGCGAACCTCTTTCGGACGGTCTGCGCGCGCGATCGTGATCCACGTCTTGTTTAAGACAGATAAGGGAGATCGCTCAGGCAAGAGTACGTTATGGATATCGCAAGATCCGCGTGCTGCTGAACCGCGAGGGCTGGAATGCAGGCAAATATCTGGTGTACCGGTTGTACAAGGAAGAGGGTCTGACG
>JBKQVW010000151.1:0-22945 GCA_052142955.1 Acidobacteriaceae bacterium
ACCTGGATGAACTGGACCTGGACACTCTGCTGAACTTCCGCAGCACCTGGGAAGACGGTCCCCTCGCCAAGCAGAAAAAGCAGAGCCGAGTGATTGGATTCTTCTGGGCCTGCGTGAGGCGCCGCTATCAGCCTCAGCGCGAACCCGGATGGCCCGTTGCCTTCGCTGGACGAGCGGGTTCTCAACTGGGAACTGAACAAGGCCGTTCAGAAACACTTCGCCGAAAAAGACACAGACGACCCCGATGTACAGGAAGAGATTCAACGCTTTCGCGCAAAGTGGTGGGAGAAAGCTCGCCGTGCGCTGGAGTCGTATACCCTTGCATGGAAGTCTTGGGCAAGCAACGAACGTGAGCGCCGGAAAACCATAGCCCTTTATGGCGATCTCTTTACCTTGATGCACCAGATGGAGGCCGAGCAAACCAACAAGCCGCAAGAGTTGGTTTGGGGAATCGGAATCTCTTCATGGCTTCTTGCACATGAAAAGGGTGCCTTTTCGTTTGAATATCCGCTACTGACTCAGGCTATCGAAATATCGCTGGACGACAAGTCCATGGCCATCGAGTTGCGCCCGCGTGCAACTGATACTCAGGTTGAGTTTGATGCCATTACGACCTGTCATGTTGAAGGTGCTATCGAAGTTGAAAAAGCCGTAATCGAACATCTCGACAAGCACAAGGAACGCCCGGTCACGCCTTTTGACTCTGGCAGCTATTCGGATGTGCTCAAACTCATCGCCGGAAACCTCGACAGCAAGGGGCAGTACAAGGAAGTGCTCTTGAAGGGCGATTCTGTGCCCGCTGCTGGTGAACATCTGGTAGTCACTGACTCATGGGTATTACTCAGCCGCCCGCGAACTGTAAATTTCCTTTTTGAAGACCTGAAACGCCTTGAAGAAAAACTAACCAGTGGATGCGCTATTCCAGATGGGCCGATGGCACTTGTTTCAGAACCTTCGGACGAGCCTCTGACGTTTCAAGCAGTGAGCTTTCGCGGAATTTTTAGCCGAGGTGAATCGGGAGGCTCGAAGAAACCGCAAGACCTGTTCTTTCCTCTTCCCTACAACGAAGAGCAAGTTACCATCGTTAAGAACCTTACGCACGCGGCTGGCGTAGCCGTGCAGGGACCGCCGGGGACCGGCAAGACTCATACGATTGCGAACATCATTTGCCACTATCTTGCACAGGGGAAACGGGTACTTGTTACCTCACGCGGAGACGCTGCGCTGAATGTTCTGCAAGAAAAGATTCCCGATGAGGTGCGCGCCCTTACTGTTGCGCTTCTGGCAAGTGACCGCGAAGGGGTTCGGCAGTTTCAGGCGTCTATCGAAACGATTCAGCATCGCGTGTCTCAGCTCAACCCAGAGCTGACAATAAAAGAAATCGAGCGTTGCCAAAGCTCCATTGATCGGGCGCATTCCGAATTGTTATCCATCGACCGGAGAATCAACGAAATAGCCTTGCACCAGTTATCAGAGATTGAAGTGGATGGCGTCCCAATGCGCGCCCAGAAACTCGCTGAACTGGTGCAGAGCGGCAACGAATTGCACGGTTGGTTTGATGACGCCGTTTCGTTGACGCCTGACAGCGCGCCCCCATTCGATGACAGTGAGGCCGGACGAATACGCCAAGCAAGACGAACTCTTGGTGCCGATCTTGTGTATGTCGATAAGCGTATTCCCTCAGCTGAGAGTTTTCCCTCGGTTGAGGAGATTTCACGTCTTCATGATCTGCTTGTTGAAAAGAACAAAATCGAAGACGAACTCCATAACGAAGAACTCGCCGCGCTCAAGGCATTTACGCCGAAAACGCTGGCCAATGCGCGGGCTTTACTGCAATCAATCGATGGGGCTTTGGAACTTCTTACGGACATAGAGGAAGCAGGCGAGGAGTGGCCGTTTTCTCTCCGTGCCAAGTGCCAGCAATCGGCGTTTGCTTCCGAGCGGCGCGCACTCGAAGGACTACTTAGCGGCTTGGATGAGATTGTAAGTTCTCGCGCCGAATTTCTCATGCACCCCGTGAGCATTGCTGCTGAGGTATTCGATAATCCGAAGTCTATCGAAGCAATCAAGAATGCGGCGGACACGGGAAGGCCCTTCGGCTTGCTGTCTTTTGGTATGGCAGATGTAAAACGCCACATTCAGGCCGTCAGAATCGACGGCAAACCTCCCGCAAATGCCGAAGAGTGGGCGCATGTTGACAGATATGTGATTCTGCACGGCAAGGTACACGCATTCTGCGTCCGATGGAAGCCGATGAGCCTTCTGAGCGAGTGTTGCTGTGACTTCAATTTGCCGTAAACCAGCTAGACCGCCATTCAATGGAGGAAGGGACAACAATTCCGTAACACTATTGCCAAGTCAGCGTGGCTTGCCACCAAGCGAAACGCCACTCCCCGCATTCTTCAAGCTCTTGCTGGGTACGCTATTGCGGTTCGCAAAATCGGGCAAGGGACTGGCCCAAATGCAACACGGTATCCGAATGGGGATCGAACCATTAGGCGCTATCGAGACGGCTTCCCGCATCGTCGAAAAACGTGTCTTCAAGCCTGAATCAGATACGTTAGATTTGCGAGCCGAGCAATCTGCGAATGCTAACGGGGCAGATGCCTACGATGGCGAATCCAGTGCTGCTCATCTTGAATTGGAAATAGAGGAAAGTGCGGTTGAATCTTCTCACTTCTCTGAAGCTGAGAGTGCGGTGTTATCGAGTGCAGATGGGAATGTTGCGAAACTGAGTGCCAGTGAATCGACCAAGCGGCATTTATTTCAGAAAGGCGAAATTGTCACCTATAGAACCAATAAAGGCAAGAGGCGCAACGGAGTGATTACTTGGACTGATGGTAAGCAGGTAAAGCTGATTGACAACGGGGCTACTGTAAGCAAGAGCATGGATGACATATTGGCCGTCAGCGGTCATTAATCAAAACTGTTTAATTGAAACTGTTATCGACGCACCGCAGTTGGTTGCTTTCGATTATCAATAGCTGTTCATAGTTGGCGACATTCCCCGGAATAGTTGGAATGATAAGCCAAGGCGGATAAGGTCCGTGTCAAGGCCGGGCCGCAGCCCGCCGCTATGCGGTCGTAGAGCCTTGACGCGGGCCGCGCCTCGGCTACACTGCTGCGATTCGGGGAATGTCAGTTTTGCGCTGAGCGCCATTGATTGGCCGGTTATATGCCAATCTCATTTTTCTGACAAAACGTCGATCTCGATAACCTGCGGCGCGTTTACGAGACGGTATGCCTCATCGACAACAGAAGCATTTACAAACTGCGTGTCGTTGGCCTTAGCTGCACCATACCCGCCATGAATATGGCCAAAAACGTGAAGCCTGGGCCTGATTTGCTGGACAGCTTCCGCCAGTTCTTCGCAGCCGAGATGGGCAGTAGTGGGCCGCGCGGTATCCAGCACGCCATGCGGCGGTCCATGCGTTATCAGGACATCGGTGCTCGCCGGAATCATTTTCCAATACCGTCGAATCGCAGCGCCGCGCGCGACATTGAAGGCCCAGTTGTTGAACTCGGGCTGAACCGGCGATCCCCAGATTTTCAGGCCCGCAAGTTCCGTGCTGGAGTTTTCGAGATAGATGGCGTTGGTCAGCAGTTCTCTGGCAGCGCCGGGGTGGCGCTCAAACATCCAATCGTGGTTTCCAGCGATGACGACCTTATGCCGGTGGGGCAGTGTGCCAAGCCACTGGTTGAAATCAATGATCTCGATTGGGGTATCGCCGAAAGCGGCAAAGTCTCCGGCATGAATCAAGATGTCGCCGTCCGGCACGCCCAATTTGGCGTGCTGGCCGTGCGTATCGCTGATGCAGACAATGCGAACCTGGGGCATGGGGACTTTACTTCGCTGCGTGCGTGAGAAGTTCCGGGTGGACTTCCTGCAGCCAAGCTCGTACCTGCTCCTGTAGAATCGGCAGGTCTTTCATAATCTGCGCGAGGTCAGTCGGGGAAACGCCGCCCGCCAGATCATAGCTCGTCGTGTTTCTCTTCTGCGAATGCGACTTGATCTTGCGCACCCATTTCTCGCGTGCGGTGGAATCCTGCGTAGTCAGCGTATATTCGAGACTTTCGATTACGCGCTGATGGTGGCCCTGGCCAATCGAAACCCGATAGCCACTGGCCCGCAAAGCAATGTTCACTAGCGTAAGAATGCCGTTGTATGCCGCCTGAAAGCGAAGATCGTCGGAGATGCTTTCCACCTTCGCGTCCGCTTGCGAGCGCTCCACAATGCTGAACAGGTCGGCAATCTCTTTCGGACTGCTCGGCTCAGCCTTGTACCAACCGAATTGTGCAAGCTTCTCTATACTCATTCTCGTCGCCGATCAGAAAGACCTTCTTGCTGTCCATCAATGATTGCAGAAAGTGGTTGCCCTCGTGAAGACGTTCTTTCAAATCTTCGCGGGAATAGATGGTTGGATTTACTGGACGCCGCAACTGCTTTTCGAGCGGTCCCACGGCGTCGAGCACATCATCAAGAGAAGCTGCGCCAATCACCATCAGGTCAATGTCGCTAGTCGCCTTGTCCTCACCACGCGCGACAGAACCGTACACAAAGGCAAGATCGATCCTGGAGGCAAGCGGCGCAAGAGCGGTCTTGAGCATCTGGAACACCCCCATAGTTTTCGCCAGCAAGGCGCGCAGTTCTGGAAAGTCAGGGTGCTCCTGATTCGCCTGAAAGAATACCTGATTGCCCCGCACGGAACGATTGACCAGTCCAGCGTCAGCAAGCAGCGAAAGCTCCCGCTGCACGCTCCCCACACTCGTCTCGATCTGACGGGCAATCTGTCGAACAAAAAAAGATTCATCCGGTGCGCCATAGAGAAGCGCCAACACCCTACCCCTGGTCTGCCCGAAGAGCAAGTCGCCGACGGATGTAAGGACCGTTCTCATTTCAAGAACAATTGTACTCAAAATAAGAACAACCTGCCAAGTGGAGATGTTTTTGGTTGCGCAATAGCCTCGCAAACGATGGGGCGGATTTCAGAAAAATCGTGCAAAATACCCGCTAAAAAACAGGCGGTACAGTTCTGGCACACGACCGCAAAAAACGCCTTATAAGTTGATGAAAACAAAAGTGTGGAGGCGGCGGGTGTTCCGCCGTAGGCCAGCATCAGGCTATTTTTCTACTGATTCTGTTTGGGTTAGCAATTGCTGGAGGCGGCGGGCATTCCGCCGCGTTTTTTCAACCAAAAACTGTACCAAAACTGTACCAAGAAAGCGGCATTTTGGGCATTTTTGCACTTTTGTAAGCAATTGAAAACAAGCATGTTATTGAATTCAAATGTTCGAAAAATCGTTCGACTCCCGCCGCCTCCACCATTCCTCGTGATCCTTATGGATTGATACGCCGCCGCGCGATGACGTGCATGCTACAGCGGTAGTTCCCTCCTCGGTGGACCGTCCTCGAAGATCCCGCAACTGTTGAAAAAATAATCTTTCATCCACGTCAGTTGGGCGTATACTTGGCCGACCTTCCACCAGAGCCTGTCAGCTGTGCTTGAAAGCATTCGTTTTCCGCAGTTTCCATCTCGATTGAATTGACAAGGAGAATGTATGGGGAAAATTGACGTGGGTCGTGTCATCTTCGGCGGTATCGTTGCCGGGATCGTTGCAGATGTTTTGGGTTACTTTGTCGATGGCGTCTGGCTGGCGCCTCGATGGGCTGCCGGGATGAAGGCGCTGGGGCATGCAGATTTTTCTTCCAGCGCGATACTGGGGTTCAACGTGCTCGGGCTTGTCACTGGCATTGTTCTGATCTGGATTTATGCTGCCATCCGCCCTCGCTTTGGCGCTGGAGTCAAGACCGCGGTCTACGCCGGTGTGGCCGTCTGGGTTGTCGGTGTGCTGGTTCCCAACCTCATCTTCATGTGCGTGAGTGGTCTTTTTTCGCATCACCTGATGGCATACACAACCCTCGGCGGCGCTGTCGAGATCATCGTCGGCGCGATTGCCGGCGCTGCTCTGTACAAAGAGCCTGCCAGCTAGCCGCAAAGCGGACACATCTCAAGCCAGGAAAATTGAACGAACCCGTGCGGACCCAGGTTCAGCGGGGTCTGCGCGGGTTCTTCATTCCGGGCTCCGTCAGAAGGGGGAGACTCATGTCGAAATTCTTGTTTCCCATGCTGCCGGCGAACTGTCCGCTATGGCGGAGACCAGCAGGCTGCCAACCTCATCGACAATACACGGCTATACTGCAGAGGACGAATCGAGGCCTGCGGATCATCACACGCCCTGCTTCTCCGGTAAGCAGGTAAAGGGGACGGGAAACTCCAGTGGAACTCTATGCGCGCCTGCCGCCCGATGCACTGAAGATTGTCCTGGTTCTGTTTTTGTCTTTTCTGATCGGACTGGAGCGAGAAGAGCACAAGGCTTCCGCGACCTCCTACTCCTTTGGCGGAGTGCGGACCTTTCCGCTGATCGGGCTGATCGGGTATTCCATCGCGCTTGTTTCCGGTACGCAACTGTTGCCGCTGATCCTCGGCTTTCTGGTCATCGCCGGATTTCTGCTTTTGTCGTATTGGCACAAGCTTTCTTCCTCTGCCGTCGCCGGTGTCACCACCGAGATGTCCGGTCTGGCGACGTTCCTGGTTGGAGCGCTGGTTTGCTACGGGCATTTCTGGATTGCGACCACGCTCTGCGTTGCCAGCCTGCTGTTGCTCGATCTGAAGGCGGGGCTGGAAAAGCTTGCCGTTCGCATTGCTCCGCAGGAAATCCTTACCTTCGCCAAGTTTCTGCTGCTGGCCGGCGTCATTCTTCCCATCCTTCCGAACGAGCCGTTTGGCCGGTTCCACATCAATCCATTCAAGACCTGGCTGGTGGTGGTAGCGGTCAGCAGCATCTCCTACGGCAGCTATGTTTTGCAGAAGTTGGCCAAGGAACGGGGCGGCGTGGTGCTGGCGGCATTCCTGGGCGGAGCCTATTCCTCCACTGTAACCACCGTGGTGATGGCGCGGCGGTCCAAGCGGGAAGGGCACGCCAACCTGTTTGCCGGCAGCATCCTGATTGCCTCCGGCGTGATGTACCTGCGGCTGGCCGCGCTGCTGGCAATTTTCAATCGACAACTGCTGTCGTTGCTGGCGATTCCGTTTTTCGCGCTGGCCGCGCTGGCGGTTGGCGTCGGCTGGCTATGGTCTCGCAGGGAGGATGCCAAATCCGCTGCAGTGCCCGCGAATTTTGCAGCCAAGAACCCGCTCGACTTGCTCGCCGCGCTTCTGTTCGCCGTGCTGTTTCTGGGCATGTTGATCGCGACCCAGCTGGCGGTCACGTATCTGGGCAAAGCCGGGGTCAATACCCTGGCCGCCATCATGGGCGTGACCGACGTGGATCCGTTCATCATGGGGATGACGCAGGCTGCGGGCACATTGACAGCGGTAAAAGTTGCGGCGGCCGCGGTTCTGATTGCCGCGGCCAGCAATAACGTGGTGAAAGGCATCTACGCCTACAGCTTTGGAGACAGAAAGACCGGAGTGCGGAGTCTCGCGCTGCTGACGGCTCTGGCCGCGCTTGGCCTTGTTCCCTTGTTTTGGATCGGCTCCTGAAAAATCTGGAAAGGCAGCATCGATGAGCGAGGAATTCGAGCAGGCGCATGAAAACCTGGAGCATGTGGCCGAGGGTCACGAGAGCGGACGCCGCAACCGGCGCGCAGCCATCCTCATTGCCGTCATGGCGGCTTTCCTGGCGCTGACGGAATTCGCGGAAAAGGATGCACAGACGAATTATCTGTCAAACCACATTCTGGCCAGCGATACTTGGGCGCAGTATCAGGCCAAGTCGATTCGCCGTACCGTGCTGACTGCCGAAGCGGAGACGCTGCAGAGCGATCCCAGGGCGGCAACCGATCCCGCGATCCAGGGGCGAATTGCCGCGGCGCGCGCGCGTGCCGACCGGATGCGTTCTGAGCCGGGCGCGGATGGCATGGAGCAGTTGGCGCAGCGGGCCCATGCGGTGGAGCATCTGCGCGATCATGAACTCCATCGCAAAGATATTCTGGAAATCGCGAGCGGCGGTCTGCAAATCGCGATCGTGCTGGCATCGATCTCAGTCGTCGTCGAATTGCCGCTGCTGATGTTTGGCAGCGTTCTGCTCGGTCTGGCCTCGGCGCTCTATGGACTCTACGGAGGACTGACTCCGCTCTAGGGAGCGCGATGCGGCCCTCAGGGTCGAGGCAGGAACATCCATGAGATCAATCCGGCTGCCATTCGCAAGCGCCTTCCAAAACACGCACTACGGGCAGGTCAGTTGCGCGGTGCCGACGATCGTACACCCTCCTCCGCAAGCGGTGATGGCATTGCAATTGGTCATGTCGTACGCGAACACCGTGTACGTGCCGGTCGCTCCCATGGCACATGCGGCAACTCCCGTTTTGCCGACCGTCACTTCCGTTGTGGGAGCATTCTGCTGACACGCGCCCCACATGGCTGGCTGCGGGGTCAGCTTGCGAACCGGATCGACATAGCTGCCTGTGGCCACGAACGGCACCTGGCCATCCGGATACGCTTGCGCGTCTGCGGTCGCGGGAGCGAGTGCTATGGATTGAAGGCCATTGGGACCTATGGGCCCCATCATGCTCGATGAATTGCTGCCGCAAGACAGCGCAGCGAACGCTGCGAGAATTACGGTGAAGCTGGAAAGCGCGGACCATAGCTTCTGCATGATCCCCTCCCGAAGGTGCGCCGACCGTGAAAACTGGTCGCACACCGCGCCGGAGATACGAGATCCACTGCGAACGATTCTGGTCGCAACTCCGACGATGCCAAAATTCTACGTCCATGCTGGTGGGGATTCATTCTTCGCAAAATGTTCCGGGTGAGTCGCCCAACTGCGGGTTCGCCTCGCCCGTCCCAGGTCGCGCCACATCTCGCGGCTTACGCCCGCAACGGCTCGCCCTTGCAATCCGGGTGATTGCACTGGCAGGTTAGTTCCGTCATTTTCTTCGAATCTTTACAGCGGTCGCTGCAGTAATCCTTGCCATCGGACACGACGCAGTTGCAGGCCGCGTGTTTGCACTTCTTTGCTGGGGCCATCTCGTCTCCTTTATCGCGCACACCTTGCGCCGCCAGACACTCCCATCGACCAAGCGATCAAGGGGGCGCTTGATTGGTAGGATGCCGGCGGCTGAGATCAAGAAACTCCTTCGGAGGGATTTATTTTGGGCGCCCGAAGGCAGAACAAATATTGTCGAGTCGAAGCAACGTAAGTGTCCGATCTTTCAACCTAATCCATAGGGGGTGTTGTATGGGGAACGCGGAAAAAGGCCACAAATATTTACTTTCCGCTTTGGTTGTCACGGGTCTCGGAGGGGTTCTGATGGTCGCCGGCTGTAGCAGCGGCCCAAAGTATCCAGACTCAGAGTCCGCGGTGACGAGCGCGCTGGCGCAAGAGGATCTCGGCAATGTTCACGCTTCGCAAGACCGGGATAAGGGTGTGATCACGTTGACGGGCACGGTGTCTTCCCAGGAGCAAAAGCTGCAGGCGGAAGACGCCGCCAGGCAGGCAGCGCCGAAATACGCGGTTGCCGATGAAACCACTGTGGTGCCTCCTCCCAGCGCCGTGGTGTCGGCGCAGTCCGACACCGACATTGCGATCCAGGATCGATTCAACGAAGAGGTGAAGAAACATCGCTATCTTGCGGAAGACGACATCACGGCGAAGTCGACCCAAGGCGACGTGGTGTTGACCGGCACGGTCAGGACCAACTTCAACAAGCATGAAGCGGAGAAACTGGCCAAGGCCATTCCCAACGTGCACAAAGTGGAGAACGATCTAAATGTAGAAGCGCACAGAAGGTAGTTCCGAACGGCGGCAGTTTCGGCAATCGGGAGCAGCGCCGCGGTATCGTCGGCGATCACGTGGCCTAGCTTTTCTTTCCGCGCCAGTAGGCGACGGGGACGTCCGGCGCGTACGGGTGTATACGTTTGAAAGAGTGTCCTGACAGCGGAGCCTTGCTCTTCCCTGCGCATGTGCGTTTTAACCGGGCTGCATCTCCTGCTTCCAGACGATCGCGCCCAGCCGATACAGGTAGCCTCGTTCAAGCTCATAGCGGCAGCAGGTTTCCCGCAGCAGGTCCTGCATTTCGGCATAGGTATAGGCTTGCCGCACCGAGGTGGGTCCGTCATGGCGCGACAGCCTGCTGGGATCGACCAGGGTTTGCAGGTGCGAGAGAAAGTAGTTCACGCGCTTTCTCTCCACGTCATTGATCAGTACGGCGACGCGCGAGACGCGCAGGGCCTCGCGCAGAAACGCGCGCGCCTGGTCAATGCTCAGGTGGTGCAGAAACAGGCAACAGGAAACGACGTCGACACTGTTGTCGGCCAGCGGGATGGCCAGCGCATCGCCAGTCATCAATGTGGGAGGGCGCAGGTCCTTGTGCCAGTTGTGCGGCTGCGGCAGGTGTTGGGCACAGCGATCCAGCAGCGAGATTTCCAGCGAGATGTTCTGCTTCTTCAGCATCAGGGATGCCGCCTGCAGCACATCCGCATAGCCGGAAGCCACTTCCAGAACTTGCAATTTCTTGCCGTTGAATTGGGAGCACACGCGCTGAAAGAGCTGCTTGTGCATCTTGTGTCCGCCATAGAGCCGATTCACCCGCCGGATGGCTTCCAGCGCGCAGGCAACTTCAGCGCAGGACCACTCGTCGCAGTCCAGTAGTTCTTGTTTTTGAACCCGTTCCATTTCTGAACTGCTCCGCGCTTGTCCTAAGCGTCTTCGCCATCATCGCAGACTTCGGGGATCTCCGTTCAAATTTCTTGGTATCGAACTTGGCACCGGGGATGAAGGATTCGTTCGACTTCCATAGAATAGGAAGTATGAAATGGCGATTATGGTTCGGCGCAAGTGTCCCCGTGTTTACGATGCTGCTCTTGGTCTCGTCGTTTGCTTCCGCTGCTACGGCCCCCTTTGATCTGCCGGGGCCCCGGCTGGAGATAAAAATAACTCGTGCCGGCATCAGCCTGCCCATCTCCCAGGTGCCGAACCTGCAGGCCGGCGACGAGATGTGGCTGCATCCCGACCTGCCTGCCAACGAATCGATCCATTATCTGTTGATTCCCGTATTTCTGCGGGGTTCCCTCAATCCGCCGCCGGAAAGCTGGTTCACCAAGGTGGAAACCTGGCGGCCACAAGTGCAGAAGGACGGCGTCAATGTCCACGTCCCCGATGGCGCGATGGAGGCACTGATCTTCTGGGCGCCCGATACCGGCGGCGGATTCACCACCGTCCGGACGGCGGTGCGGTCCCGCCCCGGAGTGTTCGTGCGCGCGGCCCAGGACCTGTACGCCGCCGACCTGACCCGTTCTCGCTTGGATACCTATATCGATTCCATCAAGAAAATCTCCAACACCGATCCGACACGACTGCAAGCTCGCTCGAAATTGCTGTCGCAGACCCTCTATCTGAAAATCAACACTGCCTGTTTTGACCTGCCAACCGACCAACAGGAAGCCTGCCTGATCCAGAATCCAGAGGACCTGGTGCTGAACGATGCTCAAAGCCAGTCCATGGTGACGGCGCTTACCTCGGGCGCCGCGAGCGACATGATCAATCAAATCAGCTCTTCCTCTGCTGCCGGCGGCGGCGCGTACAGCCCGTATGTAGGCGCAGTGGTCGACATGGTTCGCATTATGGGCAGCATGCACACGGCGCAGTATGCCTATATCCCCGCCTTGTCGGTCAACGATGACGACGCGATGGCGTTGAAATTGAGCAACCCTCCATCCTTCAGCAATCCCAAGTCGGTGATGGTGGCAAGCCTGCCTCCGGTGGCATCGGTCCATTTCCCCTTGTTGCGCGCGGTGCATCCGGCGGAACTGCTTTGCCTGGAGCGGCCCAAGCTGGTGCTTTCCGTGGAAGGAGCGCCGCTGGTTTTTTCTACCGGCTACGCCCACGATCTGGTTCTGCACGTACAAGACACCGATGGGCACTCTCTTGACCTGCCCGCAACTCCCAATGCCGAACAAGGGGGCTTTGTCGTAGATGCCCGCACACTGCAGTCCTCGCCAATCACTGGCACTGTAACGGGACAGCTGCGCGGCGAATGGGGATTCGATCCATGGAACGGTCCGGATTTTGCGTTCACCAACTCTCGTCCGCAGGAATGGACGTTTGTCACTGGGGAAAGCAATGCCATCACGGCGGCCGACAAAATTTCCTTGCATCTGCAGGCCGACAGCGTTGTTTGCGTGCAGAGCGTCACCGTGGACACTCCGCAGGGAAAAGTGGAAAAGGCAACGTTCACCCGCACTCCGCCGCGGCTGTTGGAAGTCGATCTTCCCGCCACCAAGTCGTCGCAGGGCCTCTATACCCTGGCTGTTTCGGAGTATGGCCAAAGCAAGCCCGCCAAGGTCCCGGTACATGTGTATCCACCCTCGGCGGTCATTACCGGTTTGATTCTGCACGCCGGCGATGACGACGGCGTGTTGACCGGGACCCATTTGCAGGAAGTCTCCAACGTGGAGATTGGAGGAACAATTTTTCATGCCGGGTCGATGAAGCGCAACGGCGCAGAAGATACGTTGCAACTGAAAACATCGACGAATCTGGCCGGCTCCAAAGTCTTTGTGGAGGGTGCAAAGTTGACGGCGCACGTCCACTTGAAAGATGAGCGCGTGCTGGATATCCCGGTGACGATTGCGCCGTCGCGTCCGCGGGTTGAACTGCTCAGCAAGAGCATTGCGCTCACGCCGGCGGGCAGTTCGTCCTTCATTCATCCGGGAAATGACAATGATCTTTCGCAATATGGGCACCTCAATTTCTTTTTGAAGTCGGTCGCGCCGGAGCAGTTTCCGCGCGACGAGACCATTGAAGTGGGGGCCACGGACGCCGGTTTCGACACTACGCTGAGTTTGGCGAACAACACGCTGACATTGCAGGACGCGCAGACCGTGTTCGCCACATTGGACCCTGCCAAAGCTTTTGGAGCGTCGGCCTTCGGTCCGCTGCGGTTCCGTCCCGTCACTGCCGCCGGGGTCCCGGGAGACTGGCAGCCGCTGGCAAACCTGGTGCGTTTACCGGAACTGAAACAGGTGAGCTGCCCCTCCAATCCAGCGCAGTTGTGCACCGTGACCGGAGAAAATCTTTTCCTGATTGACTCGATTTCGGCCACGCAGCAATTTACGCACCCCACCGTCGTACCGCTGGGATTTGCCGGAAACACGCTGAAGGTCCCGCGCCCGAACGGCACCACGCTCTACCTGAAGCTGCGCGACGATCCATCGACCGTGGATCTGGTCTCGCTGCCCGTCGTCCCGGAGTCCGACCAGTATTAACGTTGGCAGGAAATGTTGGATCGGTCGCGTCCCCGTCGCTCGCTGCGATCGGGATGTTGGAGCGAGGGTGGCGCTGCAAGGGTTGTCCTCTTGATTCTTGCTTCCTTCATCCCGCTGCTACGCTGAACCTATGGCTGAATTTCAATCCATTGCGGAAATGATGCAAAGCTGCGCCGACCGCGCCGTCCAGACCGCGCACGACCGTTTCGGTTTCGAGCTGGACTTCTCCGAGGAAAGCATCGAATCGCTGGAGACGATTCTGGCCAGCGTCAGCAACAGCCTGAACCTGCTGGAGAACGACCAGGTAGAGGAACAGGTAAAGTTGTGGGGCGGCTATCTGGGCGAGGTGGTGCGTCGATATTGGAACGGAGGATGGGAACTGATTCAATATCCTGGCGGCGCCGCTGCTGTGCCGACCTTGCTGGTCTCTGGGTCGCAGCTCTATCCATTGATGAAGGTCTATCGGCGGCTGACCATGGGAGACCGGGAAAACGTCTGGGAGTTTTATCGCCGAATCCGCAACCACCTTTCCACCGTACATCCATTGGATGGGTCGCGGGACGCCGCCGACGGCCAGTAGAGCATTTTTGCTTTGGGTGTAGACCGAAGATGGGGTTTCTGTGCAGCTTTTCCGTTAAGAAAAGCTGCACAGAAATGCACTCAAAAGGACACAGTAGAAGCAAAAATGCTCTAAGACGGCCAATCAATCGTGTTCCGCTTGCGGTGGGTCCGGTCTGCCGGTACCCTCCGCTCCACCGACCCGCCGAATGAGTTCCATGGTCGCAACGCGGTTTTGCCGCTCGATCTACAAGCGGTGTGCGAGTGTGCGACAATACCATTGAGTAGGTTAGGCAGGCGGTAGGTATGCCTGCGGGAGAATATTGTATGGGTGACTTATTACAGCCCTGGCATCTGGTAGTGATTCTGGTGGTAGCGCTTCTGATCTTTGGACCGAGCAAGCTTCCCGGCTTGGGCAAAGGCCTGGGCGAAGGCATCAAGGGATTTAAGGAAGGCATCAAGGGCATCGGCGGTCCCGATGAAGCCGAGAAACCCGATGCATCCAAGACCACGCCGGAAGTCAAATAGTTCGCGGGTGGACGACTGCCCCATCCGGAAACACCCAGTCAGGATCACCTGGTTCAATCCATGCGTGTCCAGCTTCGATTGCATCCGCAAAAAGCCGTGCCACAGCGCGCGGCTTTTCGCATTCCACTCCATGGAAGAACTGATCGGCTGATTTACATTTTTTCTATTTGAAGCGTCAGGACGTACGCACGATGGAATTCGACCTGGTTCTGCTGCATCCGCCGAGTTTTTACGACTTCAGGAAGACCAATCAGTTTCGCGGCCCCATCAGCGATGTCGTTCCTTCCAGTTCCGTCTTTGACATGTACCCGATCGGTTTCACCAGTATCGCCGGCTATCTGGAGCGATTCGGGCATCGCGTCAAGATTGTCAATCTGGCGGCGCGGATGCTGCACAGTCGGCGGTTCGATGTCGAAAAAAAGATTCGCGGACTTCATTCGTCCGCCTTCGGCATCTCGCTGCATTGGTTGCCGCACGCCCAGGGCAGCATCGAAATCGCCAGGCTGCTGAAGCAATATCATCCTCGCGTACCGGTCATTTTTGGCGGGCTCTCTTCCACCTATTACCACCTGGAATTGATGCAGCACGACTGCGTCGATTTTGTCATGCGCGGCGATTCCACGGAAAATTCCATGCTGTTGCTGATCGAAGAAATCAAGTCTGGAACGGTGGATTTTTCCAGCGTGCCAAACCTGACCTGGAAGCGCGATGGGAAAGTGTTTGTCAACCCGGTCGCCCCCGCGCCTGCCAACCTGGACGACATCGACATTCCCGACTATCGCTACGCGATGCGCTCCGTCTTCCAATATCGCAGCCTGATGGATGCGCTGCCCTACGAAGGCTGGCTGGAATATCCGTTGAGCGCGCTGCTGACCACGCGCGGATGCACGCAGGACTGCGCGCTTTGCGGAGGCTCGCGCAGCGCCTATTCCTTCAACTGCGCCCGGACCAAGCCGTCGATGCGGTCGCCGGCAAAGCTGATGCAGGATATCGAATGCATCCAGCGCTTCTGTCGAACCCCCATCTTCATCATTGGCGACATTCGCCAGGGCGGAACAAAATACGTCGATGAGTTTCTGGAACGTGTCTCCGCGCTGCGGCCCGCCAACGAGCTGGTCTTCGAATTGTTCTGGGGCGCGGACGACGACTTCTTCGCGAAGATCGAGCGCACCGCCCGCAAATACAGCCTGGAGATTACGCTGGAAAGCGCGGACGAGGATGTGCGCCGGAAGAATGGAAAATTCCCCTGCTCGAACCAGGAGATCGTTCAGCTGGTGCGCTCCGCACTGGATCGTGGCTGCAGAAAACTCGACATCTTTTTTATGGTGGGCCTGCCGCATCAGACCCGCGAGAGCGCGCTGAGGAACATCGATTTCTGCGAGGAGATTCACCAGGCCTGCGGCTTCGACAAGCGCCTCTGCTATTTTGTGGCGCCGCTGGCGCCGTTTCTCGATCCGGCCAGCCGAGCGTTTGAGCATCCGGAAAAATTTGGCCTGAAGCGACTCGCCAACACGCTGGAAGACCACATCCGCCATTTCTCCGCGCCCTCCTGGGAGTTCATCCTGAACTACGAAACCGACCTGCTGGACCGGGAGCAGATCGTCAAGACGATGTACGCCAGCCTGGAAAAATTGAACGATTTCAAGTTGAAGTACGACCTGATCAAGCCCGACGCGCATGGTAGGATTGCCGGGGAAATTGCCGCCTCGCTCGCATACATGGAGTTGGTACGGAATGCCGTGCGCAGCGGCACGCCGCTCGAGGACTTGCCCGTCTTTGTCGAGTCGGACCACGGGGCGGTACGCACGCAGCGAGAGTTGCGTTGGAAGGTGAAACATCGCTACCCCAATCTGCTATCGTTGTCGATGGTGGGGCTGAAACTGCTGTCGGAGGAAGTGCGCGCCGTGGTTCTGCGGCAGGCTTCGCCGCTCCAGTGGTCCGCGCAACGTTCTGGACGGCGCGCGGTTGCCCAGCAGGAAAGTGTTCCAGACCCCGCGGAAGAAGGATAAAGACGGTTTGCACCGGAAGATGCCGATCGAACCGGAAAAAGTTGCAGGAGCGATGCGATGAATGCAATCTCGAGACGCGATCTGTTGCAGTGGGCGCTGGTTGGCTTCGTCGGTGGTCAATTCGAGGCGTGCGGGTTCGGTGCAACTGCATTCGCTGGCGAACCGTCGACGCCGTCTGCGCTCGATGGTCAGAAAATCAAGGACACCGCCTTCGCGTTCATTGCACATTGTGCGCGCCCGGACGGCGGATATTCACCGTCGCTCGATCCGCACTACAAAGGATACTCGGACACGGCTGAAAGCGATCTGGCCGCTGTCACCTACGCCGCAACGCTGGCGAAGCCGGAAGGGCGAACGCTGGCGCACAGGGAAAAATCGGTGGAGTTCATCCAGCGCCATCAGCAGCCGGACGGAATGTTTGTGAATCACGCCGGCGATATGGACCCCAAGTCCGACCTTGCCGTTCTCTACAACACCGTGCAAGGCGTGGTTGGGCTGCGCGCACTGGGAAAGAAACCGCGTGTCGATCCGGCGCATGTCCTGGATCGCTTCTTCGTGGACCAGGCGTTCGCGAAACTGCCGTGGTACACGATCAGCTTCTTCCCGTTGTTTTACGCGGCTCTCGACGCACCGTTTCCGGCTGAATACCGCGTGGCGCTCGAACATCACATCCTCGAAAATCAAGCCGCGGATGGATATCTGGGCGACCATGTGGCTGCCACGTTCCATCTGGTGCATTTTTTCCGGCTCCTCGGCAAGCCGACGCCGAAGGCCGATGCGATTGTGCGTCGCGTTCTCCGCGATCAGCGGCCCGATGGCGGATGGCAGTTGATGAAGGACCCGGCATGGGACGTGCACTCCTGCTTCGACGCGGTCTTTATTCTGCGCCAACTGGGAGGAAATTCCGCCGCCTGCCGCAGCGCTATCGACAAAGCCGCGGGTTGGGCGCTGAGCTGTCGCAATGCGGACGGCGGATTCGGCCATTATCCGGGGCTTCCATCCGACATGGACGCGGTGTATTTCCAGCTGGGAACCCTGATCCAGGCAGGACGCATCCCCGGCACAAACTTCAGTCTCCCTGACGCCGAGACTCTCAGTTGGGGCCACGCCATGCAGCCCGGTGTCATCTATCGCACGACATAGGAATCGCATGGTGTGCGTGGACTGGCCACTCCTGGCTCGCGTCGTGAACATGGAGGGGATGCGCCATGCAAGCCTTCTGTTGGCTTGTATGGGGTAGATTTGACGTAGGCAGCGGGGCGTGGACAGCGGATCTGATCTACGCGGGCGGAGGTATGATTGCGGAAGTGGCGGGAACGCAGACGGCAACCCCTACGTACCGTCTGCTGGACCATGAAGGGTCGCTGGTAATGACCACGGACGGATCGGGCAACGTGACCGGGACGAACAACCTGAGTCCGTATGGCGAAGTGCTGTCCTCGACCACGACCAGCGATCCAAACTCCTACGCCGGTCTCTATCAGGACACCGAGTACGGCGGCGACGCGGCTACGTTCCGCAATTACTCCACCGAGCAACTGCGCTGGACCCGGCCCGACCCGTATAACGGCAGCTACGACCTCACGAATCCGCAGAGCTTCAACCGCTATGTCTATGCCATGAACAATCCGCTGAACAATATCGACCCCAGCGGGCTGGATGAATATGTATGTCAGGAAAATGGAGGTTGCGGCTGGGTTCTCGACGATCAATATTCAGCCGCGCAAGCAGCGCCGCCAGACTTAGCAGGAGGGTTAAACGCCCCTTCGATACAATATCTTATAAGTAACAACAACTTCGGTTATATTTATAATTCTGACAATCAAATAGTCGGAACGGTGGAATACCTGGCTAATTATTCCGGGATGAATATGTTTTACTGTTCGGCGGGATGCGCAAGTTATTGGACTAATGCAGACGCAACCGTGCATGGGTTGGCAATTGCCACTGGTGCTGTAGCTGCGACACCTTTCGTGCCTGAAGCTGCTTCGGCATCGCCAACGGCATCTGTATTAGCTGGTCAGGCTTTGTATAATCCAGCGGTTTGGCAGAACGCGTACGATTTTACTGAAGCTCTTGAGCCTATAGGACCATATCCTGGTACTTATGCAGCGTTTGCTGGAGCAGCTGCAAGTTCCTGGAAGACCATCTGGAACGACGTCAAGCGATGGTGGTAGTTAGTCATGGTTTTTCGCTATCCAGTACGGAACTTTCGATGCCCATTTTGTGGCACCAAAATGCGAACCGAAGAATACAAAGGCTTCGAACCATGGGTATGTCACGGCTGTTCTGCGGAACTTCAGTTTTCGGCAGCTCACGGGAGTATTCTACAATTCTGCTTCATAGGAGTTGCGCTGCTACTTCTATATTTTGCTGGTTTACGAGATTGGTGGCTTGCTATAACTGTAATTCCAACAGGATTTATACTAACGTTTATATTTACCGTGCCACTTGACCGAATCTTACCGCGGCGGCTTGAGCCATATTGCCCGCCGCCGTGGAAGAAGGACAGATTTGTGGAGAATGGCATTTTGACTCTATTTCCACACGAGCAAGTTGAATCTGATAAGTCAAAAGAGGCAGACCAATCTGATGATGACGTGCCGAAAGACTCGTGAGCATTGCGGCGGCGCTGGCCCGGGTCATCAATTATTACGAGGGCACGTGGCTGACGGCATCGAGTACCGGCTATCAGCTCACGGTGACCGCCAACACGGCGGGCGCCTCTACGGATTATCCGCTGTCGGTCTCGTGGACCTACGACAGCACCGATTTCTCCGCGCCGTCGTTTCCGGTGGATGCTCCGGGATCGCTGACCGGGGGCACCAGCGGGGCCTCCGATCCCAGTGCGTTTGCGGAGACCTACTCGATCGATCCCTGGGGCAACCAGCAGGAGTCGGGCAGCTTCAATTTCCAGCAGCCGTTCTCGACCAACAACCGGATCAATGCCTCGGGCTACACCTACGACGCGGCGGGCGACCTGACGCATGATGCGCTGAACAATACGTACGCCTACAATGGGGAAGGCATGATGACGGCCAGCGACGGAGCGCAGTACGTGTACGATGCCCTGGACCAGCGGGTGGAGAAGACCGGCGGCAGCAATCCGACGGAAGTCATCTACTTCAACGGGCAACCGGTGGCTCTGCTCAGCGGCACGGCCTGGACGGACCTGATCTGGGCGGGCGGACGCGAGATTGCGACCGTGCCGGGGACGCAGACGGCGCAGCCCACGTACCGGCTGCTGGACCATGAAGGCTCGCTGGTGATGACCACGGACAATTCGGGCAATGTGACCGGGACGAACTTGCTGAGTCCCTACGGGGAAACGATCTCTTCCAACACCGGCGATTCGTTTCAGTTCGCCGGCCTCTATCAGGACACGGAGTACGGCGGGGATGCGGCCACCTTCCGCAACTACTCCACCGAGCAACTGCGCTGGCTGCGGCCCGACCCCTACAACGGCAGCTACGACATGTCCAATCCGCAGAGCTTCAATCGCTACGTCTACGCCATGAACAATCCGCTGAACAATGTCGATCCAACAGGGCAGCAGGATGAAAATGGCGACCCCTTCGGCAGCTTCATGCCCAGCGACGCCTACATTGTCGATGGTATGGAGGTAAGCGAATTCGAGTACAGCATGTTACTGAGCAGCGGTGCGGTGGCTGAGGAGATTATAGGAACTTTGGTTCCGAACGTAGAACCATATTATCCTACCGATAATCAAGCGTGCCAAGAGGAGATTTTGAACGCTGTCAATAACCAGTTTGGGAGTAATGCTACATCTGATAATGTTGTGGGGCAATTTAATTACTCGCAGGGCGCGCCGCAGGACGTGGGGACCTTGAATCTGGATATATCTACAAATCAACCCGGTAGCGCTTCTTTTGGACGTTACCCAATTCATTGGTGGACTTACATCATCGGCATTGGACCGACGCTCCATGTTCCCTCTGGCTCCGGAGGGGAGGACAGTCCCCAAACCCTTCCCTTTAGCCCCAACCTATACACGGGACATATCGATTCGGCCTATCCTTATAATCCGATTGGCCTTGTATTCCATCTTCTCCTAGATCAGACACCTCTCGGGGGTTATCAATCATGTCCATAACAGAGAGAGGAGCGGTTTCTATGATTCGGGCAATTTTCAGGAGTTTGATGCAGTTTCTAATGCTCCTTCTCTTTACGTCAATATGTACTTCTCTTTACGCACAGAAAGTCATGATAAAGATCGTGAATGGACGAAATGGCCGTGAAATGGCACCTACTTGTGTAAGTGTATGGTCGCAGCAAAACCACAAAGATATGATATCAATTCCGACTGACAAGGACGGTATTGCGCGTCTACGCCTAACCGATAATGATGATGAAATTGACGTTCATAATCGCTGGAAGGGCTGCGGATTATTTGGCGTGACTAACCCCATTGTGAAATACAAAAGCACCCTCCATATATATGTTGGCTATGCTTTGTGTCTACCACCGCCAGATCACTCCTTGCTAGATATAACAGGTATCTCGACAAGGCAATTAATGCAACGGGGAATTGTTATGCCGAACACCTGCGGTAAGGCTACAGCTTTACCGAAGCCTGGTGAGTTAGTCATCTTTGTGAAGCGATTCGGCTGGTGGAGAAGAACCGTGGAGTAGTTTTTCGGTGGCAACATAGACCCAGAGTCGTGTCCGTATCACTAACTGGGAGATGTTGAGATATGAAAACAGCCTGTCTGATATGCATAGTTTGGTTTCTCCTCCTGGGCTTCAGCCATTCTTCCGACGCGCAGGTGGTAACAGTCCGTGTCGCTGACGTCGCGAGTGTCCGTCCCTTGCAGAAGCAACCGGTCTCGCCGGGGTGCTAACGATGTGGCTCCGTTGGTATTTTCTATTTGCACTCTTGACAATTCGGTGCTCAGCACAAACGCCCAAAATCAATCGATCTGACTTTGATATTCCTAGAGGGAGTATCTTTGGCGCAGCGCTATCACAAGATGGTTCCATCTTTTATGCTCAACAATACCTATATCTCGATCGTTTGGGGAGGGGTCAAGATCGTGTTATAAGGCTCTCATCGTGGAACACGAAGAACCGGACTATGTTGACGAGCACATCTTTGCCTGAATTGCACCGTTGGCAGACGTTTCCCTGTCGAAGGACTTTAATTGGCGAGATTTCTGGAGACGTATATACCTGTAGTGACAGAACCTCGATTCGCAGTTTCGATAGCAGATCGTTGACTGCGCGCAGGACGATAGAGTTACCTTCTGGAGTGGTGGTCCAAGATTTTACTCTTGTAGGAGGGGAAATCCAAGATTTTGCTCTTGACGAAGCTCACGACCGTCTTTATGTTTTGGCAAAGCGTGCGTTTAGTCCCCCAACACTTGAGTCTTTGTCGCTTGCAACGGGGTCCCTTGTTAAGGCAGTTGTGCTTCCTCGGGCGACACTAGCGTACAGCCCGCTTGCCTTCAGATCCGCAAATAATATACTTGCCGTCGCGTTTAGGTCTGGACAAAAGAGTGACATTATCTTCTATAACGGATCAACTCTGGAAAGCATACAACGGATCAACCATCTTCCTGAGATCGATGGAATGTTGTTCATGGGCTCCAAATTGTTGGCCGCTCCAGGTTATCTTGGCTTCAGGAAAAGTGAATGCCTTCTCAGTATCGACCTCCACACGTTCGAAAGATCCAGTGACTTCTGTTCGCCAAAAACAGGAGTCGACTTCTCGGTTGCCTCAGTCGACAACAAATATCTGGTCGCCGCTACGGGCGTCAATCGACCAAAACTATTCTCAGATACATCAATCAATTCGATTTCAAGTTCGCTTTCAATCTGGAGTATCGAATCGAAAACGCTTTTGATAACAGTACCTCTTCCAGCAGGTTTCACATGTGCCCTATGTGGAGTAAGGATATTGGGAAGTAGTTCAGGCGACTCCTTCGTTGCTTATCAATCCGGTGGCGGGAGCCCAACGGTGATCGCTGCACGCATCGCAAATCAAAGCGGGCAGCCACATAGAAATCCACTGTCGAGCGGTCGCCCCAAATAACGGGCAGGAGCCGGCGGGTGGCCCAGATCTGAGACAAAACCACCTGGGTGCCCCACGTCTCGATTTTGAGACGTGGGATTGTAGGATGGTGCCATGACGAGTGGCCGGTGGCCCATTCAAGCCTTCTTTTGGCTGGAGTGGGGCAGTTATCTGGGATACGCTGAATGAAGGCAGCCTGGCGATGACGACGGACGGATCGAGCAATATCATCGGAACCAACCTGATGAGTCCCTACGGGGAGACGATCTCTTCCTACCCCGGCGATTCGTTTCAGTTCGCCGGTCTCTATCAGGACACCGAGTACGGCGGCGACGACGCCACCTTCCGGAATTACTCCACCGAACAACTCCGCTGGACTCGGCCCGATCCCTACAACGGCAGCTACGACCTGAGCAATCCGCAAAGCTTCAACCGGCGGGTGGCTGTAGAAGGTCAAGAGGTTGTTCCGGTGTCGGAGCGGCTGATGGGCGGCTTGTAGTTGAGGCTACCATGAGGTCTTTGGTGGTTGTAGTAGTCGGTCCAGGGTTGAA
>JBKQVW010000152.1:0-53801 GCA_052142955.1 Acidobacteriaceae bacterium
TTCAAGGAGGGAATGGCGAGGAAATCGAAGCTGTCCAGACTCTTGATCACGGGGAACTTCGCTTGCCGGATGCGGCGCTCCGTGGCGCGGCGTTCGCGGTCCAGCAACTCCAGCTCGGTAATGCGCAGCAGATAGTGCGGATCCGCTCCCGCAGGGATGCCGGCCGGAGGGAAGGCGCGACATCTGCAAACCCGCGCTTGCCTTGAACTCTTGGGAGTTCGGCTTCGCGAATGCGGGTGAGGTTATCCGCGAGAGTTGGGATCTTTCCGCCGGCCTCCAAATTGACCGCAAAGATTTCTGAATTTCTGAGGGTCCAGAAATTGTGCGAGCCCGACCGGCCTCCAAGATGGCGTTTTGTACCGGGGCAGCCGCCCAAACGGACCATTCTATAAATAGTTTTCAGCTCATTCTTCGCCCCGCGTTGGAGTGACGTGGCACCTTGAGAATACTTGTCTCGCTCATTTTGGCGCACAGAGATGTATACCGTTTTCACAGTTACAGTGGACCGTGGTTATTGCGGGCAAGGAGTCAGGTGATAGTAACGGCCAAACCAGTAGGGAAGAAGAAAAAAGGCTCCCTCGTCTTCGCTCCGTCCACTGTCACCGCCATCTAATCGAAATGGGTTGCTGTTCCACTTCATCACACTGCGCTCGTTTGGCGGAATAGCATTCAGGGACTGGGCTTCATCGAATCGCCCAAGTTGACCCGCGATCGCAAGGTCATCGCGCTGGGAGTTTTTGACTGTCCAGGAAATGGTACTGAGCGGAATTCGTTCTAACGCTTCCGTGGAATCCTCGCAATCGTAAGATGGCTCCTTTGTACCCTCGGCATAAATAAAATTCCAAAGCGGGCTCTTTTCTAAGCGGACACGTTGCCACAGTTTGGTCAACACCATCTGATACTGATGGTGCAGTTCGGGATTGCCCTCCAAATTCACTAGCGGGTAGAAAGATAGAAAGGCCAACTCCTCATCCGAGTAATTTCTCTCCCCCTGCTCGTCGTCTTTAAAATGCATGATGTTCTGCATGTAGCCCAACCCATTTCCAATCCTGTAGTAGGCGCGCAAAAATTTCTTATCTCTTGTTATTGCATACGCTACGCGTAAATGCGAAAGCAATTCGACTGAATCGAGAGCTCTTTCTCCGCTGTCCACAGACTTCATGTATTCGGGGTCATACCTACCCCAGCTGGTTACATGTCCACCGTAACCAATCAGCTGCAAATGATGTTCGAGCAATCCGTTTGCGATGCTTGAGACAGTCGAGCGGATAGCAGCGCGGTCTCCTTCATCTGGAAGCAAATTGTAAGCCACCCAATATGCAAAGAAATGGCCCACTAATTCGTCGGAGCTAGTGTCACCTTTCCATTCCCATTGGCCATTCGGAGTCCAGTGCCATTCCCCGCCAGGGTCGCGATAGTCGCCTTTATGTCGTAGGGAACGCGCCGGATATCCTGGGATTCCAGTTATGGATACGAGACGCATCATAGCGGCTAGCGATGTGCGCGCATTCTGAAGCGCTACCTGCGAATGGGTTGTCCCATAGCGAAAGCACTCTGCCGCCAGGTAAATCGAAGTCCATAAGCCGTCGTTATCAGACGGCCCCATCCGGCACGAAGCTGGATCGCCGGCGCGAAGCAAATCGCAGTCATCTACATAACCATAGCGGGTATGGCGTTGCTGTATACGCTTCAGAAAAATCTCGCTCTTTTGGTCCAGAGTAAAAGGTTTGAATTCAATCAATGAAATCCCCGTCCGAGTGCGAATCCATGCTTCATTTTTTCCAGCAACAATCTGGAGCACTTGGTTATCATTCAAATAGCGCTGTCCCCAAAAGTAGAACCACCTCTGATCTGGCGCCGCATTCGGTATGAAGAGTATCGCCCCTTGATTGCTGGCCAGCCAAAGTTGGCCGTTCTGTCCTCCGGCGATCGCCGTCACTGACAAGATCGGCAAACCATCCTTACCTGTCAGTACCCGTTCTTTGCTGTCTGTAGGATTTATTTCAACCAGACCGCGTTGCGTAGCCCTCCAAACCTTGCCTTGAGCGTCGCGGAATGTCTGCGAAGCTGGGCGATTCAAAGATTCAAGCACAACGCGCGGAATTCGCGGGTCATCCATGGAATACTTGCTGCTGACAATTTGTAAATAGTTGCCCTCTGAACCTCTCCCGGAAGGTGTCGCTTGCATACTGTGACCAGATTCGGGCAGGCCGCTAGCAAGCGCGAGTAATATCACAAATACTATGCATGATTTAATTCCGAGGCTGCTCATTTGTTGAAATCTGGCCTTCTCAGCGTCATTGAAAATAACGCCGCTTGAGTTAGAGATACGTTAGAGTCTGAGTGACTATGGTGCCACAAGAACCAATCAACTCGAGGCTGCTGATCCGCGTGTACCTTGTGATGCGTTCAACCTTTAGCGGCGGCGGGACAGCACAGCAGTATGCCAGCCTTCTAATGGCCCAGCAAATACGTGTCCCATGTTGACGGTATCCGTTGCTACCAGTCTTCGCTACCTTGGGATTCCTTAGCACCCTGTTCTTACAATTTTTACGTATTCAAAAAAATATTGTTACACCATCCAAATTCCTTAAAAACTGGCCGCATAAAAATTCCACATTTTTATTTTTATAAACATATACACATATTGAATACATTATGTCAACATTTTTTATACACGGTGCAGGTTTATCGTGAAATTACGGTTGAATTTTGAACCAAGGGAGCCACCGGGCAAGGTCACGCTCAAACAGATAATCCAATTGTTTACAGTCATTTAGCAAGTATCTAAAGCGTACTGTTCAGGCAAAGCTTCTTTCAAGTACCATGGGTTTGTTAGCAAAATAAAACTGTGCTTGACCAGTGTGCTCTTGCCATTCCCTAGTGAATGCCAGCGCCGCAGCCGCACCCACCGAAACGGATGAGGTTGGGCTAGTGAGCTGAAGACCGGAGTGCATGGCCGACAGAAGGAACCTGTAAGGAACAGTTAAAATGCGATCTGTGAACAATATGTCTACATACCGTCGTTTTCTTTTGTAAAGGGAGCAAAACATTTATATAATCTTGGATATGAAGCGCAAGAACAAGAGTTCCCTTTCGGCCCGTGCAGATCGTTCGATCCGCACCCAGGCGTATGACCATATTCACCGCATGATCGTGACCGGGGAGCTGGCGGCGGACAGCGCTGTCTCAGAGCTGGCGATCGCCCAGCAACTGGGCAGCAGCCGCACGCCAATTCGGGAAGCGATCGGGCAGCTTGTTGCGGAAGGGTTGCTGGAACAGACTCCGAACCGCGGCACAGCAGTAGTGCAATTGAAGCGGCAAGATATTATTGAGCTGTATGAACTGCGCGAAGTACTTGAATGTTACGCAGCCACAAAAGTTGCACGGCTGAAGCCACTTCCCTCAGAGTTAGAACAATGGCAGAACCATACAGACGGAATATTGGTCCTGAAAGAGGAGTTGGAGAAGTCGGGTAAGCCAACGTTGGATGCAGAGCAAATGCAGCGCTTTATGGCCTGTGATTTTGGCTTCCATGTTATGTTGATGCATCTGGCCGCCAATTCCAGGATATTGAAGGTGGTTAACGACACCCGCCTGCTGATCCGCATTTTTGCCATGGGTAGGCATGCATATGACGTAGCCCAACTGGACCGGCTATATCGCGAGCACTCGCAGATTATCCAAGCTATCTCCGACCAAAATCCAGAGCTTGCTGCGAAGTTGACCGGGGAACACATCAGAACGAGCCAGCAGGAAAGACTGGTCGTATTCGAGGCGTGGGAGCGAGAGGCTTCCATGCGCAAGAATATGCCAACGTATTTCTGATCTCCCGAAGAATTCGACAATTCGATATAAACCTTATTGCCGGTAGTATACGATTCCTAAATCGCTGGTCAGAGAATTTATGATCGTTTAGCTCTGTTGACATCCTTGGTGCGCTATTGGGTGGGTGCGAAGTGATGCGGATGAAGCTGAAGGTGCTCCGGCATCTTCGCAATGGCGATGGCAGAAGTTGGGCTGGTAGGGTTTGCCCAGCTGGCATTGGAGGTCAGCGAGTCCGTACTCCCAGTATGGCGTACACAGTGCAGCAAACGATAGTTTACCCAGCCGCAACTGCTGACCGTGCTGTGCCTTATGCGCTAGGGAAGCTCTGCACGGGTCCCCGATCCACAGCCAGCTTGCATAAAATTGAAGCATGAAGCGGAAGGCGCGTTTCCAGCGGGCTTTGGCTGCTGGTTATTGACGGTGATGAATGCACGGATGGTGCTTTCCAACGAAACTCTAGGGATAACGCAGAACATCACGCACATATATGCAAACTATCTATGACTCAATGGACTAGGCTTGCCGCCATCCAACACGCAAGGGCCACTCCTTTGTTGCGGGCTTTGCACATTGAAGAAACAATTGTGGGATGACGATGAGTCATCCCACAATGAAAGGTGCAGAGATACAATCGACTAAAAATCTACTCTAAATGTAGCCTGGCCTTGGCGGTTGCCGGATGACTCGCTGGTTACCATCCCAAACGTAGAGTCATCGATGTCATTATCCGGAGCTTGTAGGTTCGTTCGATTGAATGCATTGAAATAATCCACTCGCAGAGTTGCATTGACTCGATCTGTAATATGGAAGGATTTCATTGCATCGAGGTTTTCATTCTTTAAAGGCTGCGTATGCATGCTTGTATAATTTCGTTTTGCATTTCCAACACAGTAATAACATGAGGGCGTGAAAGCGTCGGTGGTAATCTGCACGGGCTGCGTGGCCACCTTACCCTCAAAATAGTCTTTCGAGCGGCTATAGTTGTAGGTGCCTTGTTTTGCACCCGACACGGCATCTGGACGATTGATGTTATCGCCGTCTGCATTGTTCTGGCTCAAGATGGCATTGTCCTGCGAGTCTCCTACAGGGTTGCCTTGCTCGTAGTTCAGGATCGCAGCAACCTGCCAACCTCCAAGTAGATTTGCCAATAGGCCTTTCGAATTCAGGAACATCTGCCCGCGCCCGATAGGGAGCGCATATGTCACGTCGATCTTTACCATGTACGGGACATCGGTTACTGAAGGCGCCCATTCAAGCTTCTGGTCGTAGGTATTGACAGGGAAATTATTCCTGATTTCGTCTCCGAAGTCCTGATTCGACATGTTCTTTGCCAAGGTCAGAGACGCAAGGTAGCTGAGTCCATTGGAAAAGCGCTTCTCACCTTGAACTTCCAATGCGTTATAGAAAGTGGTCCCAGCGGCATCAAAGTTATTGTCGAGGCCGGTGAGTTGTGGATAGGGGAGGAGCGCCTGCTCCACTGTGGCGTTCGATCCTAAATCACTTAGAAAATTCGGATAGGGAATTTTAATGCCGGCAGCCACCGCATCCGGTGAGTTAGCCATTTCTCCTAAAAGTGGTCCGTAGGAAAGATACTTTGCGTATAACTGGTTCGGGTCGTTCAACGCAGACGCAAGGTGGATAATGCGGTTGCCTATATACGCAACCGTCAGAAACTGGTTCCACGGGAGTTGCCGCTGTACGCTGAGGACCCATTGCTGGGTGTATGGTGCAATATCCGCCGTCTTCACATCGAGCTGGCTTGGATAGTTTCCATTCACGATGTCCGGGCTAAAAGGAACCGCTGGAGGATCTATCAGGGGAGTCACATCCCAGTTACCGTAGCCTGGAACATTGGTTCCATTTGAATTAACTGCGTAAGCGCCAGCCTGAAGAGTGTTATACCAACCGTTGATCCTTGCGTTACCGAAATTGTAGGCGCCGGTGTTCAAAAATGCGGTGTAAAAGCCGGCCTGAATCACAGTCTTATTGTTAAGCATATACGACAGTCCAAGCCTGGGACCAAAGTTTTTCCAGTGGATGTTTGCACGGTGAGTTCCTGTACAGAGCGGACAATTGCCGAACTTTGAGCCCGCACCCAGCAGGCCGGTACCGGGGTCTGGCTTCGTCAGATCGATGAACACGACGTTGTCGAGAGCGTCATTAAACGGAACCAGCACATCCCAGCGAAGCCCAGCATCGACCGTCAAGCGGCTGTTGACCTTAATATTGTCCTCAATGTAAGCGGAATAGGCCGAGCTGCGTAGCTTCATTTCCAGATCTTTGATTCGAAAAGCACTATCAGCATCTCCCAGCAGGAAGCTGGCGAAGGAACTACCGTAGGAGTCGAAATTCGGGTCGTTCGTGTTTGGAGTGGATGTCGTCCGATGACTGAAGGAGAACTCTCCATTGCACTGCTCACAGTTAATTTCATCCCTCATATTTAGACGGTATTCACCGCCGATATTGAAGGTATTTCTGCCTTTTGACCACAGCCAATTGTTGACAACTGCCAGACCATCCACACGCTTCGGATCGCCGGCGTTACCTTGTGAGCCAGCCCCGAAAGTGGTGACAGGGTATTGACCGTCGAAGGTGATACTGGGGAAAAACAAAGGGGATTCGATCGCGCCAAATGAGCTGCCCAAGGAGTAAGGCACCGCATCTTGACTGCCTTCCTTATCGGTATACAACGATGAACCTACCGTAAGCACCAGGTTGGGAGTGAGGGTATTGACGTAGTTGAGTAGGAACGAATCTCCTTTAACAAAGTTGTTCGTTGCTCCTGAGAGCGGATTGTTCGCAGGCACAATGGGAAAATCGTCATCGGCGGGATTGTTGGAATTGTGGTGCCATTCCGCGTAGTGGATACTTTGTTTCTCGTTAAAGTGGTGGTCTATCGTGAATCCCCATAGGTCAATGGTCCTGGGGAAGGCCGGAATTGCAGCCGTTTTGTTGTTTTGTTCGCCATTGCCGGTCCCGCTCCTGTCCGGGTCCGGGATATCGGATAAAAGGACCTGTGAATTTTGGCTGATGCGATTGGGAGGAATTACATTAAGCTTACTGTTATATTCGAACTGCTGTCCGGTGGACGGATCGAAAATGGGGATTTGGTTTCCATTGGAATCTACATAATTACTAAAATCCCCGGTCTTCTCCGCCGCAGTTGGCACGGTCCCAAAGCCATTTTGATATTCGTTCTCGTGGTAATTGTCCAAAGTAAAGAGGAAAAACGTTCGATTGCGGCCGTTGTAAAGTTTTGGAAAGATCACCGGTCCACTCACGGTAAATCCATAGTCATTCTGATGGTTGGTGGGAGGCGCCGGGTGCCCGTCTGCGCTGAAATGTACCGGGAAAAAACCGTCCGAGTCGAACATGGAATTGCGCAGAATATCAAACGCATCCCCGTGAAGCTGATTGGTTCCGGAGGCAGTATTATAGGTGACGCTGCCTTGCGTCAGTCCATATTGCGCGGAATATGTGGAGACATTGACGCTAAACTCTTTGATCATTTCGTAGGGGGGATAGCTGTCGGGAAGCTCCGTCGCTTCTCCGTTGCCTGTGCCGCCTAATAGCGGAATGCCATTGATATAGGCGCTATCCTCGACTGTTTGGCCGCCGGAAAGCAGGTAGCTGCCCTGCGAGGAAGAATAAGAAACACCGGGAGCCTGTCCGACAAAGGCGTTCATCAGTCGCGGTCCACCGCTTACCTCGATTGGGAGTGTTCGTACAAGTTCAGTTTCGAGCGTGGTGCTCATCTCCGGCGTGGTCGTGTTGAGGGAAATTTGGCTGCTCGTAACTTGGACCGTTTGATTGACGGAACCGGGAACCATACTGAACTCAACTGCGGATATCTTGGAAATTTCTACGGTGATGTTCGACTGAATGGAAGCTTTGAATCCGGGTGCGTCCACCCTCACAGAGTAGTGTCCTGGGTTCAATCCGATGACGATGAAGGTACCCGCCGAAGACGTGATGGTGCCCTGAGTAACAGTACCGGTCGCTGCACCTTGAACCGTCACCGTCGCTCCCGCAACCGCGGCCCCGGACGAATCCACCACCGTGCCGTTGATACCGGTTTGTACCTGGGCATTCAATCGGCCGCTCGATGCGAACATCGCAAAACAAAATGCAAGGACCGCTATAAAGACGACGCGAAGCCTACGTAGGCAGCGCCTAGAAGAATAGAACGGTTGAAACATTGTGCCCTCCCTAAAAGAGCTCAAGTACTATTCAGCAATTGCACATCTCACCATTCATCGCAGGCCATTCAATATTGTGGCCAAGGGGTCGCAGCTCTGACATCAGACAGTCGGGATGTGTGCGCCTCGCGCTGCGTTTTGCGGGCTTGCTGCGCCAAATCCATCGAGACTGTTGCCAATCGACGACGGATTCTGTTTGTTGCTCTCCATAGAAACATGTGGTTCAGCTTTGACACAAACTATATACATGCTGTGTCCATAATGTCAACGATATTACAATCTGATGACAGTCTACGTAGAACTTTATATTTTTCAATTAGTTACAGGAGACGTTTCCGATCTCACTTGTGTCTTGTTATCGTTGACCCGATGACGACATGATGTGTACAGTGTGATTGTCATTGTCTCTTCATAACACTGTAACGATAGAGGAGAATGCGGTAATGAATAGTCCAACGATGAATAAATGGATGTTTATACTCCTACCTGGTCTGGCGATGTCGGCGGGATGGGGTCTCCGCGGTCAGCTCGGACATTCAACAGGGGCCATGGTTCCCGGCGCATTGGTGGCGTTGACCTTGTGCAGCCTCCTGCCTGACAAGCAATTCTCCCGCGGTATGGCTGTCGGGTTTGGTGCGATTGCCTTCGGTTATGGAGCAACCATCACAACGCAGGACACCGCGCAACTGGCGGATGGCCAGCTTCACCAGGTAGGGTCAACGTTGGCGATGGCTTACACGGGATTGGCGATCAAAGGCGCCATATGGGCACTGTTTGGTGGAATCCTTCTGGGGCTGGCGTTGGTCGGGTCTCGCTATCGTTGGAAAGATATTGTTCTCGCCATGGTCTTCCTGGTGGTCGGCTTTTTTGTTGGATGGACGTTGATCGATAAGCCGAATCCGCTATTATTTTCCGTCACCCGGTACGAAAGCTGGGGTGGTTTCCTGGTGTCCGGCATCGTGCTTCTTGCATGGCTGACCTTCCGTGGCCGGACAAAAATACCGCTCGTGCTTGCCGTATGTGCGGCTGTTGCCGGCTGCCTGGGTTTTCCTTTCGGGGTGTTTCTAAACAGCGTCGGCCTCCACTCGGTGTACGTAGGAAGGTGGCATGACTGGTGGAAGGTACGCGAGCAAAAATCGCTGCCTGAAGACCACGCGTCGCCAGAACGATTCCACGCAGTGTTTCCAGCGACACCGGGGAGTGCTCCATCTCCACCCACAGAAAATGAAACCCTAGTTTTGCGCCCAACACCGCGGTTTCCAGGCTGCTACTGGTGATCGTGAGCCCAACAATAAATTCGCCGGCATCGAGCCTTGCACGCAACCGCCGACTTGCTCCATCGAGCAAGGGAGAATTGTTTTGAGCGGTGGGTGTAGTTTCCATTTCAGACCGGCTCCGTCGCAGAAACTGGAATCAGCCAGACTTCCGCTACCTGACAGCCACGGCCGTTGCCTCCCAGACCCGGTTCACGCGTCCATTCCAGCTTCAGTTCTCCAGTCGATGTGGCCGCAGAAGGAATGGCAAATTCCTGCGGAGCAGGCGGCCATACGCGCAACATATAAGGATGGATCTCGATCGTCCCGTTGGCCATTAAGCGGAGCTTCTTGTCGGGCTCGTCTCCGGAATATACCACTCGCAAGCGGTACTTCCGATGGCGATCCAGATTCGGATAATGCAGTGTCAAAGGCGTGTCGAACAAGGATTCTGCCCAACATTTCCAAGCCATCGGCACTGTATCGTGCAGCGCTTCCGGATAGTCGAAGCCGATCAGCGCTGAGTTGCGGAACTCAGGATCCTCCTTACCTCCCGGCCCCGCCAGCAAATGCGGCCGGTTGGAAACGTTCCCCAGTTGATCGTAGAAACCGCCCGGGCCGGGATCGGTGCGAGACAGCAGCGTACGAATCGCGGCAATTTGCGCCATTGGATCGGACATCTTTCGAATTCCGAGGATTTGCCGCCGCATCCAGGTCGTGTCACTGACCGGTGTTTCCATCGTGTCCAGGTTCGTCCCGCGTTCTACTGCCTCACCTTGATAGCGCTCGACCGCAAGCTGCATTCTGATACTTTGAAACAGCGCTGCCGCCAATTCGCCTATCCGCGCGCGCAGTTCGCCTGCAGCCGGCCGGGTAATTGTTTCTTCCAAAATCGCCTGCGCGCTGGCAAGCAGCGGATCCGGGGTCAGACCATTCGGAGGCGCAGTAGCTGGCGCATCCCCAGTGCCCAACGGCACAGCGCCCCAGCCAATTTCCAGTACCCGTGCCAGTTGATCGCGTGCCTGTTGGACATGCGCTGTCTCAACCAACAGGCGACGACGCACGAATGCATCGAAGTAGGCGCGATAGAGCGCCTGCTGAAACCTCCAGTTCTCCAGCACAGCGGGGGAACAATTTCGCTCCATGTCCTGAAAGCGTTCCAGCGTAACCTCCACGCTGTTATTGGTCGCCAACGGCCCCTTCCAGTTCGACTCCAGATGCATCAGCCCCTGTGCGAACCCCTCGGCCTCCTGGGTCCCAACAAAGAAATGCGCAAAATCGCGCAGCACATCCAAAACTGTCTGTCGGGAATCCCACGCCAGCGCGCTCCAGACAAATTTATTCACATCGTCGTTGCAACCTTCGGAATAGGAGATAAAGCCGATCGACTCCGGCAGAATGCGCCGCAGGATATTGGCATGGCCCACGGGACGCGGGTTGATCACTTCGCGCCCCTCGGTCAGCGCGTAGGCAACATCCCAGTTCGGCACAGGATATTGGCATTCCACGCTGTGGGTGATGTCGGGATAACAGCGGATGGGATAGTTTTGCGGCACTGCCCGGCGCATTTCCGTGACCGTAAGCCGGGACTGCGGACCGAAGACGACCCCGTCGAGCCACTCCTTGGTGTGTTCCTGCCGCAGAACCCCGAGAAACTCCTGCATCCAGCTTGCACTGAACCCTTGCGGCGAGACCCAGATCTTCGCTTGCGGATGATACTGGCACAAATTCTTCTTTTGCTTCTCCAGCAATGCCAGCAGATACTTCGGTTCTGTTTCGCCGGGATCGCCGCCGGGTACAAATACCGCATCGACCCGCGGCAGCATGGCAAAAATGCGGGCCCACTCCTTGACAGCACTCGCCACGGTTGCCGGATTGCTGTAGTCGTCGTCCATCGCCGGATACCAGATCCATACATCCAATCCATAGCTGTCGGCGATTCGCGACATCTCAACCATCATCTGGTCCGGAGGAAGAGGAAAGTGGGGGCTATCGGGAAGATCATCCGAACGCGGAGGAATCAGCTCGATGGCATTGGTTCCGAAGATGGCCAACTCTCGAATGTACTGGTCCCATATCTCGACCGACCATGCATCGTAGGCGTTCGTCTTGGGTCGATAGCCGAGCTGATGCCCACGCAGCTTGTACTCCGGATGACTGGCTAGATTCAACTGGTTGGCAGCAACGCCGGCCTGCTCCCATGCGAAGTCGATCAGTCGAAGCAGCTTGCCCACCCCAAACAGAAGCCCTCGATCATCCGCCCCGAAAACTGCAATCCACTCGCCATCGCTGTCCTGCCCGCTGCGCAGAAGAAATCCATCTGACTGCAATCCATCCAGCATTGATGCCGGCACAAGGTTACGTCGGACTAATTTATTTACAGACTGCCGAGTCGCAAGATAGATGGAGACGCGCGCGTTGATTTTCTTGGAATTTTCCACCGGCCACGAAATGCCGCAGCGCTTCGCTGCCTCTTCTACCAGCACCTGCGCCGCCTTCGACTCGCGAGAGCCTGCGGAGGAGCTGAGAATTACCACAGAATTTCTTAAATCGATGAGATCTGCATTTTGAGCCAGGGCCCACGGAGGAGTTACTGTGGCTGCGGTCGCGAGCTTGAGAAAGATCCTACGTTTCATTGCACTCCATCCCTCAGTTTCTTACGCCGCGTGCGGGCTCTGCATACGCGAATTGCGTACTGTTGAATATATACATCGCGCATGTATATTGTAAACATAGCATATACACATTGTCTTTCCTAGACAGATGCAATCTAGATGTGAGATTCATCCAGCGTAAGAGCTTTCTGCTTCACGGTAGCATTCAGCGCATGGATGTAAAACTGGTGAATGAAAACTCGTCTAATGGTTCGAATAGGGAGAATGAGGTCGGAGCTGTCTTGGTGGTCGGTCCAATTTACAAGTGTGAGCAGGCTTGGTCATGGAGGATATAAAAATGAAATCGGTCGTTCTCGACGGGTACGCACTGAATCCTGGAGACCTTCCCTGGGAGCCGCTGCAGGCCTTGGCTGACTGCCGAATCTTCGATCGCACGGCCGAGCAGGACATCCTGCCCCGCGCAGCCGATGCCGAAATTCTGCTAACCAACAAGACGCCTCTTCGCAGTGCGACCCTTGCAACATTGCCCGCGTTACGCTATATCGGTGTATTGGCCACTGGTTACGACGTGGTAGACATCGAACAAGCCACCCGGCAGAATGTCGTCGTCACAAATGTTCCGGCGTATGGCACAAATTCCGTAGCTCAAATGGTATTTGCTCTGTTGCTTGAACTTTGCAACAACGTGGGCCTTCATGGTAAAGAGGTCCGTCTGGGAAAATGGTCCAGCAATCCAGACTGGTGCTTCTGGCAAGCCCCGCTGATCGAACTGAGCGAAAAAACCATGGGAATAGTCGGTTATGGCCGCATCGGAAAACAGGTCGCCCTGATTGCACAAGCTTTCGGAATGCGTGGGATCGTCACCGCAACCCGCCGCACCGCGGACTTACCTCCCGGAATCCATTGGGGCTCTCTCGATGAGGTTTTTGCGACCGCCGACGTTGTCTCCCTCCACTGCCCGCTTCAGTCCTCAACCCGTGGATTGGTAAACTCCGCGCGTATCGCTCAGATGAAATCCGGCGCTGTCCTGATCAATACTTCCCGAGGAGGTTTGATCGTGGAGAAAGACCTGGCCGAAGCCCTGAATTCCGGCAAACTGGCCGGTGCCGGCCTCGATGTCCTTACAATCGAACCGCCCACAGCTTCCAACCCTCTCATTGGAGCCAGAAATTGCGTCATTACGCCCCACATCGCATGGGCCACACGCGAATCTCGCAGTAGGCTTCTCGATACAGCAATCTCAAACCTAAGAATGTGGCTCGACGGACACATGCAAAATGTCGTGAATCGTACGAGCCATCTCTGAACAGTTCTAATTCCACAGGCTACATGTGTCCCACAACACAGGCATGAAGGCATTTGTTCGCAACAATCAAGATCAGGAAAATATGGAACGTTGACCTTCCCAGGTATCGTCAATATTGACGTACATGTATTCAGCATCGCGCATTCCGCTGGCGACCACGGTATCGGCAACGGCGCGCACGTTCGCATCATTCACATTTTCGGCAAAAGGGACACCGTTGAAATGACCGCAGCGGTCGTTGTCAAGTAAGCAGCCGCATGCAAAGCAGGCGGACAGATTGAACGACGAAAATTCATCTACATTTTCCCTTTGACCCAGAGCCAGGCTCATTCTTGTGGGCCATAGCAAATCCGTACAGGAATGATTTCTGCGTAGCGAAGCTTAATGCTGGGCAAAAATGTGCTGCGTTTCATCGAATTGTGTTCGTATTCCTGGGCCCAAACCGGATTGGATCGACGCCCATGACTCCCGCTTGTTTATCGCCCCAGCAAGCGAGCTTGATGCCGAAGCCTAAGAACGACACCATGACCGCCCCCAGCACTCCAACGATCACGACTTTGCGAATTGCCGGTGCGTATGGTCGGTCGGAGACATCCCGGATTGCTGGCGACGTGCATGCAAAACACCCATAGACGAGGAGAACTGTGCATGCGACGGCGTTCAGCGTAATAAACCACTCGGTCACCAGGCGCGTCTGTGAAAATCGCGGAAGCACGAACATGAAATCCATCGCCACAATGGACCAGAGAAAAACAAAATAAAATAGCTGCCCTTTCCCCAGCCAATTCGTCGGAATAAATGGAAGCGGGCGCCGCAGATGCAACGCTAACAGCAGTACCAACGCGAATCCTAACGCGAGAGCGACGAAATCCAGCCACCCAATAAATCCCTGCGAGGGTAGCAGATTACTTACAATATTGATGCCATATAACTTAGGTTGAAGTCCCTTGATTTCCCCCACCCATTCTCCAGGAGCGAGGCGGAAATTCACATATGGCAGCAGCCAGAGAACGAATGCAGCGCTGAACACTTCTGTCCAACGGCGTACCGGAGGATCGTCGTTTACCGGGGGCGCTCTCCGAATCAGCATCGCAAAAATAATAGCGAGCGCTGTGCCCAGAAAGAATCCCTGCGTCTGCTCCATGATGCTGTGCCAATTCGTAGTGAGGCCGCTCGACATAACAAGCAGCTTTACTGCAGTTCCTAGGGAGAATCCAATGCCTCCGAGGAATCCGACTCCTAGAGTCGCAAAAGCGATGCCCCCGAGACGTTTCTGCCAGCAACACGCCAGAATGCCGAGGACCAAACCCAGGCAAGATGCCCAGGTCTCTTCGCGCGGAGGATTCATGCGCAGTTGCAGCAACGTAATGAACAGGAGGTATCCTGCCCACCATCCAATGGCCATATACAGAATCAAGAGAGTGCCGACTCCCCAGTACTTTCGCCGAAACACAAAAAATCCAATAGCTACCAGTGCCGCCAGAATCGCGTTCATCCCATATTCCACGAAGAATGGAAACCACGGTACATCCTTGCCACCCCAAACCAGGCTGCAAAAGACGTCCTGCAGATACCAGGCTGCAAATACGGAACAGAGTGGAACAAAGAACTTAGTCAATTGCTCTCGATCCAGATATACCGGCAAAGCGATCCCCGCTCCGGCGGGAGCAGCCCATATAAAGCCGAGCACGAATATACAGGCAAAGCCATAGAGTACGGTGGCAGGATCGGACGAATGAGCGTACCCAATGTCCTTCATATACGACATGCTTCCGCCGAAACCGAAACCAATGGCGCCGAACACTGCGAAAAAAAGGACGCGGCGACGCCAGTCTTCGCGGCCACTCATTAGCGCTAACACCATGCCGCCGAGCGCACCCGCCAAGGCAGCCCCATACTCATGTCCAAACTGGCCGCGAATGCCCCAGCCGATCGAGACCGAGAGGGCGGTCAAAAGCACAAACTTCCAGTCACACTTCAATCGTATAGAGTTCATAACAGAAAACTAGTCCTTAAAAATAGAGAATCCAGTGAATTGAATCAATGAATTACACATTATCCTGGAAGGCTAGCTAGATAGCGGATAGCTAGGGAGCCTCGGCATAGGTGTTTGGTTTGACAGCAACGGAGCATGTGCATCGACCCGCAGGCTGGCTGCAAGAAAACCATGCCGGGATGCCGCGCTCGCCCAGATGGTAGTTCACCGTGTCCAGCATCCTGCCGCGTAAACATTGTGCACGGTACCACACTCCAAAGACCGGATGGTCTCTTCATCGGGAGCAGGCTCATTGGACTGTCTCTGACGTTTCGAGAAAACCGTGCGCCTGCAAGTGTTGCTCTATTGTCCGCGCTTCCTCGGCTGATACTTGCTGATAGGGTCCTGCAAGCAGGTCGCTGCAAATATTCATCAATGACAAGGCATACTTCAATCTACGTAAATACCCCGAGTCTGCTTCTCCCGGCTGAAAGATCGGCAAACCAAGGTCAATCATATTTAACTGCAGCTTTTCCATCTCTTCGTATGCGCCATCTAAGAAGGCTTGATAAAGGAGTACGGGCAGTCTGGGGAATATGTTTGCTCCGCCTGGGACACCGCCATGCGCGCCACTCATTAGCGCTTCCGCTAACAGATGTTCCGGCCCGGCTAAAATTGAAAACTCCGGTTTATGGCCGACTAACCCGAGCACTTCCTTAATATAGGAGATCTCTCCCGAGCTATCCTTCAGTCCATGAACATTTGCCATGTCGGAAGCGAGCAGAACAGTCTGTGGATCAAAGCTAATTTTCGTAAGTTGCGGCTGATTATAGAGATATACCGGGAGAGTGCATTCACGGGCCCAGCCTTCTATCAGTCGCAGCAGGTCCGATTGGCTGACTGGAAAATAGTAGGGTGGCGCAGCCACCACTGCGGAGGCGCCAGAATGAGCGGCATGTTCGGCAAGCCGCAGAGACTCAACGTAGGCAGTATCGGTAATACCGACAAGCACCGGGACTCGGGCGGCTACCTGTTTGCAAACACGCTCAATCAGCTCCCTGCGAACCGCATAACTCAATGCCGGACCTTCTCCGGTTGTGCCTAGAATGAAGAGACCATGAACTCCGCCTGCAAGTATGTGTTCGATTATGGTTTCCAGTCCCTTATGGTCAAGCTCCGTGAGGGAGGTAAGAGGTGTGACCATGGGGGGAATAATACCCTTCAGGGGACGTAGCCAGCTTTCGGAATTCATACTCTTCTCCTTAAAAATAGTTGCAAATATCGACCTTCTCTGCCAGAGCCCACGACCAGCCCGACTTCAAATATCCGGACGCATATCGAGTGACAATGAGGCCTGTAAAGATTCCTCCTGACGCATCTGCCGTTCTCCATGACGCTATTTTTTAGAAGTCCCGATGCTGACCCGGTCTGAATGGCCACTTTGACAGAAACCATGTCCGACCGACGAGGCTATGTTCCTTCATGTCACGAATATACACATATTATATTCACAATGTATATGTAAAACAATTACAATGTATACATATAATATGTAGAATGTCGAACTCAGAAAAGAAAAGAGCGCGTACTCCTATGCGCTTCATGCATGAGGATGCCCATGCGGAGCGCGGCGTCCATGCGGACGGGCCGCTTGGAATCTATGGCCGATGGTTGAGCAAGTGGAGGGTCAAGCCGCAGCAGATGCAGCGGACTCCGCGCGGCGCGCATCTGCTTTTGCAGATTCGGACGCGTGTCCTCAATGAAGGCTGAGAAGACACGTTCCGCCGCTGGAATCTCTCGTTCCGTCCTCAAACCAGCGAGACGGCCCAAAAGGCGGGCCTGACCCCACAGAACCAAATGTTCTCTGCAAACCCCGCTGACGATGATTGACCCAACCGACCCTTGCCGGCTTGCCAGAGGCACCATGCACCAGGCCGCTGCTGGCAAGCCACGCGATTCCCAAGGGTTCATCTCCGCGAGATTTTCTTACCCCCGGAGATCACGGTTGTGAATCGCTCAACGACGGAGGTACATCTTTCGGCGCCGAGCCCCATGCGTGATTTGGATTGGAGCCGAGCATGAAATGCAAAGTGCCACCGCGGCTGATGTCCTGGAACGAAATCCAGTTGCGCTTTTGTGTGCGGCCGTTGAGTTGCGCGCTTTGTATATAAGGCGTCGCCTCCGGGTCCGCCGAAGTACCGATGGTGAATGTCTTGCCTGGATACGGAGCCTGTAGATGGAGGACGATCTTGGGAAAGACCGGGCTGACCAGTTCGTAGGCCAGGCTGGCTGGATCCACGGTATACATCCCCATCATGCTCATGACCGCCCAGGAGGACATTTCGCCGGCATCATCATTGCCGGGAACGCCATTGGGAGTGTCCGTGTAATTCTCCGTCAGGACACGGCGGACTGCGCGCTGGCTCTCCCACGGTTGGCCGGAAAAGTTGAACTCGAACGGAGCTTCCAGATCGGTTTCGTTGTATGGGTTGTAGTACTGGCCATACCACCCAGGCTTTTTATAGTTGAAAAATTCGCTTAGCCGCTGGTTGAAGAGATCTGATCCCATGGCATGAACTAGCCAGGCCATGTCCGACGGCGCCAGCCATTGGTAATGCCAGCCGGAGCCCTCAATAAAGCCATGTCCGTCCTGGGCAGGGTCAAAGTTTTGGACCCACTGGCCGTCCGAATTGCGCGGCCGGAAAAAGCGACCCTGAGGGTCAAAGACGGTGCGATAGTAGAGAGCGCGTTGATACAGCGTCTTGGCCTCGTCCGTCTTCCCCAGATCCACAGCCAACCGGTACAGGGAGGCGTAGGCAATGGCGTCCTCCTGAATCTGCGAGACGGAGCCGTAGTTTACTTTGTCATTTGGAACGTAGTGGAGTTTGTTGATCCATTCCATCCCGGCCTGACCGGAATAGGGGTGGCCGGGCGGCGGGGCTTCGGTAGCATCCAGGAGCATTCCCTGCCATGCGGTTTTGATATCGAACCCGTGCAGGCCGTCCAGCCAATCCATGCACATCACCGTGGTCAGCGGGCTGCCCGCCATCACGTTGGTATAGCGATTGATTTGCGGCCAGCGGCCTACCCACCCTGCCTGCTGGTACATCAGGACGATGGATTGGGCCATGTCCTCCATCCGCTGTGGCTCAATCATCGCCAGAAGCGGCATTTCGCTGCGATAGATGTCCCACCCGGAGTAGTTGGCATACACCAAATGCCCGGAGGCGACCTGGTGGATTTTGCCGTCAAACCCGAGATATCGCCCATCGGCGTCGCTGAAAATGCTCGGCATCATCAGGCTGTGATAGAGGGCGGTGTAAAACACGGTGCGATTGCTGACCGTACCTCCGGATACATCAATCACGCTCAACGCCTTGTCCCATGCGGCTGCGGCCCGGCTGCGGACCTGAGAGAAACTCTTTCCGGCAGCTTCGACTTTCAGATTGTTTTCCGCACCCGCCGGATCCACGTAGGAAATCGCGATTTTTGCGGTGATGGTCTGCGGATGGGCCGCGGCCAGCCAGGTGGCGTATGCGCCAATCCATTGCTCGTGGCTGATTTGGGTCGCCGTGCGATTGCCGGCTGCAATCTTTCCCGGGCCGCCGGATGAATCGCCCTTCCACGTCCCAAAAGAGGAAAACGGATGATCGAAGGTCATCACAAAATAGACCCTATAGGTTTGCTTGTCACCACAGAAAATCTGATTGACCACATAGCCGTCGATTTGCCGATCGCCAACCACCCGTACATACGCAGCGACCGTATGGTTCAGAGTGTGACTGATGGGGAGAAGTATGTTGGCCGCTTTCCCCGCTGGAAACGAAAATTGCGTCATGCCGGTGCGGTCCGTCGCGGTGAGCCCAACATTGACATCCCAGCGCGATAAAACCACCCGATAGTATCCTGGCGTGGCCGCTTCCTGGCTGTGGGAATACGGAGACTGGAAATCGCTTACCTGCGTCAGGACAGGGCCGGTGGTCGCGGTAAAAAACACATCCCCTTCGTTGGAGCAGCCCACGCCGCTCATGTGAGTCATGCTGAAACCCTGGATCGTGTCCTGATCGTAGTGATAGCCGTACCCTTTGCTTTCGGTGTTTGGGCTGAGTTGCACCATGCCAAAGGGCAACGTCGCGCCCGGAAAGAGATTGATGGTGTCGCCCGGTCCGCTGCCCGTGCCAATCAACGGGTTGACGCTGGCATCCGGTCCGGTTGCTGCCGTGTTCTGTGCGGTCAGTACTCCCGTCACCATCGACACAAAGCCAAGCAAAACCATGGCTCGGATGGCGAGCCACACAAAAGTGGTTCCATTTTTATGAATGGCGCGGTCCGCAAAGCGGGAGGAGTGGGCTTGCCTCGCGGAACCTTGGGCTTCCGTTGGCCGAAGGGTAAACGACGCGACTGTATTGGAAAACAATTCGCAGATTGGAAAATTACAAAGATGAAACCAACCATTCCTGTCCGACATTTGTGCCTCCCATGAATCATTCTCAGCTCATGCTGTAGTTGTGGCCTGCTTTCAGGAGGCCACGACAAAGTTGGGGAAGTACTCAAACCCCAGTTGTTTTTGAGAGTGCAATAAATGACTCCCCGGAATTGACGCGTAGGGCGATGTTTGCTAAGCCGCCGCCGCGTTGAATGCGTTGGCAGAACTGTTGTGGTACAAACAAACTGTAGTGTTTGGTCGTCAGTGCACATTGCACGAGCACCGTTTGCGCCAGCTTGTTGCCTTGCTTAGTGATGCACCCTGCTCGTTCCGTTTCATTGAAGCTATAGATTCTGGGCACTCCAAGCTTGCTCTGCGCCCCAGCCCTCGGCCCATACACCGGACGGCTGCTCGGCGCTGCCAGGTATCCGCTAATCGTCTTGCGGTCATGACTCGTCAGCCAGCCGACGGCCCGGGTGCTCAACCCCCTGCCGTTTAAGTTCGCTGATCTCATCCATGTCTCTCCCCCTGAGCACATCTGGCCTCTTCTGTCTCCAAAATCAGGCCGCCTGGTCACCGTCCAGAGGCGGGGGATTTTTCAACCGGTACTACGGGGATTTTTGCACCGGCCCTGACACACGTACTGATTGCGAACATCGAAAGCGTCCTCTCTGCCGTAAAGAGGAAACTTAGTTGCCGCGCATCGGTCAGAATCCTTGATACTCAGTCTCGCCCGCCCTTCTGCTCGGCCTAGCCCCCAATATACTATCGTCTCTGGCTGCCTGCTTCCCTCCTGCCCTTGATGATAAGTATGTCAGCAGAGCCACACCGCTACTAACCCTTCACGGGTATCGAGACCTGCCCAGTTCAGACGGTTAACTTACCCCAACAAATCACTTCAAAAGCCTATTCTCCACGCCTTCGCTGCTGTCAACACTTTATATTCAATTTGTATATATACAAACGATTGCATGTATACATATAATGTGTAGGATGTCGAATTCGGAAAGAAAGGAGCGCGCGCTCCCATTCGCTTCACGCATGAAGATGCCCATGCGGAGAGCGGTGTCTATACGGACGGACCGATTGGAATCTATGGCCGATACAGGCGATCGAGGTAAACAGCGGTTCGAGCCGAGGGATTGCATTGCCGGAGAGTTGGATCGGAGGACTATTCGGCCTTCTTAATACACTCCGAACAATCGCGGAAAAGGGGGACTCGCGATGCCCACTGGGCGAGCAAGGCTTCGAGACTTTGGTGAGATGACACCTCGTTATTTGCACTCGGAAATATGGGAACCGGGAGGCCCCGCTGCTGCAGGTTAGCTGCTGCTTCCACAATTATGGCGTTGATAATTGCGGCGCCTGCGATTGTAGACGTAGGCCCAACTTTCTGAGAGCTACCGGGAATATCTACCGCTGCATCCCCTTCAGGAACACAGTTATCGATTATTAGATCGGCTAACTCAAACAGACGTTTGCCGGAAACATGGCGGGAACCCGACCGCTTCGATTGTGCAAGGTTCGTAATTGCTATGATTTTTTTTATGCCGCGAGATCGCATTTCCAAAGCCATTTCGATTGGCACTGCATTGCGTCCGGAGTTGGAAATGATGATTGCAACATCGTTCGGGAGGATATCTTGATGAGAAAGCAGCGTGTGTGCGTAGCCGGATTCTCTTTCCGCCTGTGTGCTTTCCATAGCTCCTTCCAGGAACAGCAATCGCGGATCGAGGATCGGGTTGACCGGGGCGAGACCGCCTGCACGATAAAAGGCCTCTTCCGAAATCATGTGGGAGTGGCCGCTTCCGAACGTATGCAGAATGCCGCCACTGGCGATGGCGGAGGCAATAATGCCGCCTGCATCTCGAATGACAGATATTTGTTCCGATTCGATACGCGTCAGGATTTCTTTCAAGGCCTTGAAGTAGAGAAGCGAGGTCATTAGTTTGGCGATCTCCCATCGGACTGCTTTTAATTTATCGATACAGTTAGCATTACCATCGACTTTCTATAAATAGCGATCGCATTCACTAACCATACGACAATACTAACTCGGATCAAACGAAAACTACAAGGCTGATAAGACATCTATAGTGCATTGGTGAAACCAGAATGTTTGAGCTAGTTATGCTAACGATTGAAAGATGGTATTTGAAATACACACCACTCGAATACATTGCTAATTTTTAGGACGCACAAGCATTCATAAGAACTTCCTAGGCACATTAGACTCGGGGGGGAAAGACAAATGTTGAGGACCATCAGTTCTTATGTTATCTTTTTGTTTTTGTTAGGGATATTCGATGCTTCCGCGCAGCATCGTGCGCTGCTTCCAAGACCCCAACGCGCCGTTTATGGCTCTGCCAGTCTGTCCACAAAAAACCTTACAATCCAGCTACTCTCGAACGCGGCGCCAGAAGACAGGTATGCGGCGGAGCGGTTGTCGTCCTGCCTTGTGCCGAAAAACAGCCTGAAGATTGTGGCCGAGAGCGGTCCTCCTTCATCGCCTACGATTACGTTGAATCGAACGGGCCCAGTGGATGCTTTGCCGCAACCCGGAGAAAAACCCGGCCCCGATTCCCGCGAAGCATATTCCATGGTAATTACGAAGCGTGGTGGTGAGATCAAGGCTAAGTCCTCTGCCGGCATATTTTATGGAGTGCAGACTCTCTGTCAGTTGGTGGAAGCCGACGGCACGATTCCAGAGGTCAAGATCGAGGACTGGCCCGCGTTAGCGTATCGGGGAGTTCTGGTTGATATGAGCGAAGGTCCGCTACCTACCAAAGAGGAAGTTGAACGTCAGATCGACTTTCTTTCTCGATGGAAAGTCAATCAATATTATTTTTACAGCGAATCCAGTATCGAACTGGCCGGTTATCCGCTGCTCAATCCGGAAGCGCGCTTTTCTAAAAATCAGATACGAAGGATCGTCGCCTATGCGCGACAGCGGCACATCGATGTTGTCCCCAGCCTCGAGTTGTATGGGCATCTGCACGATTTGTTTCGTATAGAAAAATACTCTGCAATGGCAGACTTCCCCCACGGAGGCGAATTCAACCCAAGAGACCCGCGCGTCATGAAGCTGGTAGCCAACTGGGCGGACCAGTTTTGCGAATTGTTTCCCAGTCCGTTCGTCAATATAGGATTTGATGAGACCTGGGAAATCCAGAAAGCCGCGCAATCGCAAGGAAAGGGGACAACTGCGGTAGACCTGTTTATCGAACAGCTAGGAAATGTGAGCAAGCTTTTTGAGCAGCATGGCAAGACCGTTATGGCATGGGCGGACATCATGGTGAAGTATCCAGGTATCGTCGCAAAATTGCCTCCCGGAACGATTGCCCTTCCATGGTATTACGATCCCAACCCGGATCCGGAATACAAGCGCTGGCTCGGCCCGCTGGTTGAACACCGAATTCCTCTTATGGTCACCACGGGCATAAATAGCTGGGATGAGATATACCCGGATTACAATCTTACCTTTGCCAATATTGACACCTTCCTAGCAGCTGGAAAGAAAGCTAACGCCCTTGGCACGATAAATACAATCTGGACGGATGACAACCAGATGTTGATGCGGCTTTCCTGGCCAGGCCTTGCCTATGGGGCCGCCGCAGCCTGGCAGACAACACCCGTTGATCGCACAGACTTCTTCTCTGACTATGCGAGCCAGATGTATGCGCCGCAAGTGGCAACCGAAGTTTCGACGGCACTGGCGAAGCTAACGGCCAGTGAAACTCTGCTGCAACAAGCGATCGGGCATGGCACCATGGATGAACTCTGGAGCGATCCATTCGATCTATCCATTCTGAAGCGCTCTGAGGAGCACAAGGACGATCTTCGGCAAAGCCGAATCCTGGCAGAGGAAGCCCAGGAACACTTATATCGCGCGGCGGAGTTTTCGAAGCATCCAGATCAACTTAGTGAATTGTTATTCACGGGTCGGCTGCTGGATTACGCGGGAATGAAGTTCCTGTATAGCACAGAAATCAAACAAGAATGGCAAGCTCTCGGTCGACACCCTAGTCCCGAGCGCTTGAATGATGAGTTCATATCCGACGTAGCTTCGGAGATGCATGGGAAGCTGGCGGATTTAATGGACGGAATTACAGGGCTTCAGCCCCAATATCGGGCAGCATGGCTGGCCCAGTACACGCCCTACCGGATGGAGACCGCGCTCGGGCGCTGGAATGCGGAATACGAGTTATGGCGCAAGATGCAGACACGCCTGCAATCGTTTTCCGCGAGTTACCACGGGGCTAGCCCACTGCCGACTTTCCAATCCATAGTCGGATCGGATTGATTGCAGGCGCCGGACATACGTATCTATATGGCATTACTTGAAGGGCCAATCGCCCAAACCTACGATATCTCGACCGGATCATTCTATTGAGCTATACACAACAAACATCGGCGTCGACTCCAAAACTCGACCGCGTCTTGACTCTGAAGGATCTCATCCTTTATGGAATCGTGCTGATCATGCCGATTGCACCCGTACCGCTTTTTGGCGTGGTACAGAAGCTCTCCGATGGGCATGCGGTCACGACAATTCTTCTGGCGATGGTGACCATGATGCTGACTGCGTTCAGTTACGGACGCATGGCGGCACTCTACCCTTCGGCAGGTTCAGCCTATACCTACGTGGGGCGCGGCCTTAATCTTCATCTTGGATTTTTCGCGGGCTGGGCAATGTTGCTGGATTACCTTCTCGTACCGCTCATTTGCACGATATATGGAGCGTTGACTGTCGGGCGGTTAATTCCTTCCGTTCCTTATGTCTTCTGGGCCGCATTATTCGCTGCATCGATGACCATCGTCAATCTACGAGGTATACGCGCCACCGCGACCGCTAACATGGTCATGATGATCGGCATGGTCGTCGTCATCCTGGCATTTATATTCCTTGCAACACACTGGTTGTTTCACTCAGAGGGATGGTCCGGGCTCTTCTCGATTCGGCCATTCTACGACCCAAGCACGTTTCATTGGAAAAGTATCGCTACTGGCACTTCGGTTGCCGCGCTTACCTATGGTGGATTCGATGGAGTCAGCACCCTCTCTGAAGATGTCGAAAATCCAAGACGCAATATTTTGATTGCTACTGTTTTTGTGTGTTTCTTCACTGGAGTTTTTGGCGGACTACAAATCTATCTGGCACAACGCGTGTCCCCCAATTTTCATACCTTCGCGAATATTGAAACGGCTTTTATGGATGTTACGCGGATCGTTGGAGGCAAGCTCCTCTTCGATGCAATGGCAGTTATTTTGATCGTTGCCAGTTTTGGGTCCGGATTAAGCGCGCAAGCAGGAGTATCTCGTCTGCTTTTTGGGATGGGAAGGGACGGGGTACTGCCGCATCGCATTTTTGCCCACCTGGATAGCAAGCGACACACACCCATTTATAGCATTTTGCTGATAGGGGTTTTCGTATTCACTGGGTCCCTGCTACTGAACTATGAACGAGCAGCTGAATTGATCAACTTTGGGGCCTTTCTTGCCTTCATGGGGGTAAATGCAGCCGTGATCAAACAATTTTACTTTTCACGCAGCCGATCGGAAAGGCGCTTCCTGTTTGATGCATTGATACCCGCACTGGGTTTTTTGTTCTGTCTCGTCATCTGGATGAACCTTCCGACAAAGGCAAAGATACTGGGCTCACTCTGGTTGCTGGCTGGCATTCTCTATGACGGGATCAAGACGCGTGGATTTAGATCTACACCTTCGATCGCCAGCCTCGGGGAATTGTAACAAGTTATCAATTGATGACACAAACATTGCGAAATCAAAAGGAGATCTCCATGGACGCAGCAGTAGTGCCACAACCTGGGAATGATTCATCTCGCTCGTTTCTGGGTGCAGCGAACACCAGAGTTCTGTCGATCGATGCGTTGCGTGGTTTCGATATGCTCTGGCTAATGCAGGACGGGACCGGATTGGTGATGGCGATAGCAGTTGCTCTTCATCTACCATTCCGCGGCATTCTAGCCCACCAACTCGACCATACCCCATGGGTAGGATTCACCGCCTGGGACTTTATTGCGCCGCTGTTTTTGTTCGTCGTCGGGCTAAGCCTGCCATTCGCGATCAGTCGCCGCATGGCCCAGGGTGAACGAGCAACTGTATTGTTTCGCCACATAGCGAAACGCACCGTGGTGCTAATCTTGCTGGGCTTGGTCTATAACGGTATCTTCCAGCTGAACTTTGCCGATTTCAGGTATACAGGAGTTCTGCAGCGAATCGGGCTGTCTTATTTTTTTGCGGCATTGATCACGCTCAAATGCCGGATTCGCACCCAGGCGCTCTGGACCGCTATTTTACTACTAGGTTATTGGGCGATGATGGCGCTTATTCCAGTGCCCGGGTTCGGGCATGGAGTCTATACACAGGCTGGGAATCTGGAAGGCTATCTCGACCGACTCTTTTTGCCCGGCAAATTCTGCTGCTATGTGTTTGGAGACAATGAAGGCTACCTGAGTACGATTCCTTCCATAGCTACGGTAATGTTCGGGGTGTTATGCGGGCATCTGATCCGATCCTCTCTGACGAATGCCAGAAGGCTTCAGGTGCTGGTGGGCGGAGGGCTAGCGAGCCTCGCCGGTGGGCTGCTCTGGGGCATGACGTTCCCCATCATCACTCGGCTATGGACAAGCTCGTACGTCCTGTATGCCAACGGCTGGGCCATGCTGCTGTTCGCGCTGTTTTATTGGATCATCGATGTTCGAGGGTATCGGAAGTGGGCGTTTCCTCTGGTCGTTATCGGCATGAACGCCATTACGATCTACCTGCTACAGAATCTGTTCGACTTTAGCCAGGTCTCAAACATTTTTGTGGGGGGACTGGCGAACCACGCTGGGTCCTATCGAATTCTCGTGACAGGTTCTGGAATAGTCCTTGCGGAATGGCTGTTCCTTTATTTTCTATATCGGCAGAAGATATTCCTCAAAGCCTGATCCAGATTCATTGAAATCGCCCGGGTCCAATTAACCGGACCCGGGGATAACTCTATAACTGCACTCTTTCCAAACTCCGAGAGACCGAACCTAGCCGAGTTCTGCCCGGAAGCGAAATGGCAGCTCTGTGTGGTGCATTTCTACAGAAACGTATGGATGACGATACCGATCGGCAAGGTGAAGGCAGTGGCGGCGATGCTGAGGACCATTCATGCCCAGGAAGACGCCAAAGCCGCTAAGGAAAAAGCTCGCCGGTGGTGGAGAAGCTGCGCATGATGCGGCTGGCCAGAGCTGCGGAGATCGTCGAAAGCGGCATGGATGAGACGCTGAGCTACTACAGCATGCCGCCGGAGCACTGGCGATGTCTGAGGACCAACAACCCGCTGGAACGGCTGATGCGGGAGATCCGGTGACGAACGCGTATCGTAGGCGCCTTTCCGGATGGAAAGAGTGTACTGATGTTGGTGGCGGCCAAGCTACGCCACATCGCGGCTACTCGATGGGGCACAAAGCGTTATCTGCAGATGGATCGGCTGGCCGAAGTCGTGGCCATCGCCTGACCGCTTTGCTGTAGGCCCCATGGGGCCCCACAGCAAAACCACCTCAACCGAACAACCTTCCTGAGTAACAAGGAAGATCGAAAGTGCGAAAGATTGTGGACACTACCCTGCGTAATGCCACTTTCTCCAGGAGGTCTCGCAATGTTGTATTCTCTTCGATTGCTCTCTCAAATTCTGCGCTGGTCCAGTTTGATGGTTCTTGCCGGCATTATGCTGATAAGCTGCGGCTACGCGAGGCAAACATCTGGCGGTCCCATCAGCGATAAAGACTTGATAGTTATGGCGCGCGGCAACAACATTAAAATTTGTGCGCAATTGTACAACCGCGCGAAGGACGCATTTCAAAGCGCCCAATGGAATAGGGCGCTGGAATTGACCAAAGGGTTGGCAGCAGCTCCTACATCGCGCACCGAGCACACCCATTTACGAGTGCGTTCGCAAACGCTGCGCACAGTGATTTACACAGGACTGCTTAAAGGCAATATGGAATTAGCCGAAGCTTACAGACAGGGGTTTGACAAGACTAAAGACGCAAAGGTGAAGATTGCGTACCAGCGCTTGCAGAACGACTATCTCCTGACTGCTGCTTATGATGCGCAGAATCTGGCCGAAACCGCGAATCAACTCGCCCACGATGGAAGTATTGAAGAAACGATACCGTTGGAGGCCAGCATTCCACCTAGCAGAGGCTTCATAGAAATCGCTGCATTAGCGCGTGTTAAAAAAGGTGATTGGATCGAGTTCGATCAGCAGGAAAGCGTTACCTCAGATTCTCTTCGCAAAGGTATCGACGAGGCCCTTGCAGAAGTGGTTTCAGGAGACATGACGAAGGCTCGCAAGCTTCTAGCCAACGGCCCCACGGATCTCGATGGAGCAGCTTTCTCCATTTTCCTATCTCAGGAGCTTGCCGATAGTGCCATCGTCTTCGACCGTCACCACAATCGCAACTTCCAGAAAATGAAAACGCTTTGCAATGAAGGCAAAAAAAACCTAAAAACTGCTTTGACTCTCTTGAAAGACAATCCCGACAAGGCTAAGGGAAAGGAAGTCAAGAAGCTGCAGGACAGATTTAATACCATACTCAAGAACGGCTAGCTGTGAAGTTTCAAGAGGTTGTCCATTCAAACCAGATCGGAGAAGCTGAAGGTGACCAAACCTGAGGTTTCCCGAAAGGAGCTCGAATGGGCTACCACCAGAATGCCCGATTCACCGTTCATGGTCGAGAGCAGATGAGCAGATTTGTTGCCGAGCGGTGTTGCACGTTGAAGGCGACTGCTGCCGCCTTCAACGTGAGCGCCAAGACCGAGGGGACCCCCGCGTCGTGGCGTGGACGCGCCGGTTGGCTTCTCCACACCAAGCCAGCACCTGGCGGTTCAACTCCGCCAGCGAGTCGAACTGAAGCCCCGCCAGAAGCTCGACTTGATATACCGGATCGTCGATTCGATCTTGCTCTTGGTCTCGGGCCGATACGGATGACAGACCCGGGGCACGAAGCCGTAGTAGCTGGCGAAATCCAGCATCTTCGGATGAAAGCGGGGCTGCCTTTCGATGCGGTCGAGGACCACCGTTTTCATGTTGTCGGTCAGCACCGTTGCCGTCACACCGCCGGAAAAGTGGAAAGCGTGCATCATGCAGTTCAGCAGCGTCGCCTTGTCCTTACAGTCCCCGTAGTGACGCTTCAAAACCAGCGCCGGCTGTTGTGGAACGATCTGCGCCTTATCGAACTCCACCCCTGTGTAGCGAACTTCGTTGTGCAAACGTTGCACCAGCATCTGGATGGTGGCCATGCGGCTGTTGCCCTGCACAGAGGGCAGGATGGATTGGACCTGGTCGGTGCGTATCCTCGGGTAAGACAGCGCGGCATAGCCCTTCGCAACGCTGGCCCAGGAGGTCCCGGTAGAAAACTCGACCATCGGGACCATGGTGCTGGCGCTCTCAAGGCAGACGCGCTCCGTATCGCGGAAGCTGACATGGAAAAAGCAGCGCCTTCAAACGGAGACAGCAGCAGCTGGACAGCTTGGGTCGCTGCGGTCTGGGCAGACAATGGAGCAGCTAGCAGCATGACTGCCAGAGAAAGGAGGCGCGCGAATCTCTTCGGCATGAATGGCCTGCCGAATTGGCTTTGTTGACTAAAGTTAGCGGGACATGTGCCGCCGTGCAATGCTTTCGATCAATGAGTATGGCGAGCTTGGTTTTCACGGGCCGTCTCCGTGCCATCCACACGGTGTTCAGGGACCAGTCTTGAGGGAAAACTTGTCAAAGATGCGTGCCGTTGCCGGCGGCTTTCGGGGCGGCGAGATGAATTGCTTCCCCTATCCAACACTGCGGGCGTATCGGTTCGAATGGAAACCTTCCAGGAAGAACAAGAGGCGGCCGTGCCACATCTTTGGGACCAGGCGCATACTGCTATCGAGGAAGGTTTTCCGCCATGTCGTGCCATCTTTCGCGTCGGCATTTCGTGCAATCGACTGTTGCTGCGGCTGCAGCGATTGCCGCCAAGGGCGCATGGAGCGATCTCGCCTTCGCGAGCGAGATCCGTCCGTCGAACTTGCTTTCGCAATTCGGCTACGGGGATGTATTTCTTGCGAGCGATTTGCACGAATCGCAGCTGCGCGGAACCCATGCGGTGCTGATGCAGCTGAGCGACGAGAGCCTGCTGAAGCCGTTGCGACAGATGGCCGGAATGCCCGCGCCCGGCGAGGATTTAGGCGGCTGGTACCACTACAATCCCGACCTGGATCACTTCACCGGAGACGACGGATTTGCGCCTGCGTGCACCTTCGGCCAGTGGGTTTCCGCGCTGGCGCGCGTCTATGCCATCACGGGCGATCAAGCCACACGCGCCAAGGTGTTGCGACTAAACCAACTGTACGCCAGGACCATCAGTCCGGATTTCTACATAAAAAATCGGTTCCCTTCCTATTGTTACGACAAACTCGTGCTGGGTCTGCTCGACTCCCACACCTTTGCGGATGATCCGGACGCGCTTGCAATCCTGCAGCGAACCACTGACACTGCCCTGCCGCATTTGCCGCCGCATGCCGTGGACCATGGCGTGCCGTGGAGATCCGACAGGTACGGCAACTCCTGGAACTGGGACGAGTCGTACACGATGCCGGAGAACCTTTTCATCGCTTACCGGCGCGGTGCGGGCCGGCGCTACTATGACCTGGCCTTCCAATATCTCGACGACAAGGCCTGGTTCGGGCCGCTGGCACGCGGCGAAAACGTGCTGGCAGGCCACCACGCGTATAGCTACGTCAATTCTCTTAGCTCCGCCATGATGGCCTATATGGTTGGCGGCAGCGAAATGCATCTGCGAGCGGCAAAGAATGCGTTTGGGATGCTAGTGGAGCAGAGTTTTGCTACGGGCGGATGGGGACCCGATGAGCAGCTGCGCGCGCCAGGCAGTGACGACGTCTTCGCCAGCCTCAGCAATACGCATGCCAGCTTTGAGACCCCCTGCGGCAGCTATGCACACTTCAAACTGACAAGATACCTGCTGCGCGTGACGCGCGACTCCCGCTACGGAGACAGCATGGAACGCATGATGTACAACACCGTGCTCGGAGCCAAGCCGTTGCAGGACAACGGACAAACGTTCTACTACTCCGACTACAACTATGACGGCAAGCGGGTATACAAGGACGCCCACTGGCCGTGCTGCTCGGGCACACTGCCCCAAGTTGCGGCGGATTATCGCATCCAGGCGTACTTCCACGACGGTCGGGATGTCTTCGTAAATCTGTACATCCCGTCCACGCTGCGCTGGTCACGCACCGACAGCGCATTTTCGCTCACCCAGACCAGCGCATGGCCGTATGACTCAAATATTTCCTTCACAGTCAACACGGCGACACCATCCGAGATGACATTGCACTTCCGGATTCCGGCATGGACCGAAGGCGCTTCGCTCTCGGTGAACGGACGACGCTGGGCCGGAGCGCTGGAGCCGGGGCGATTCGCGGGCGTGAAACGTACATGGAAGAGCGGAGACCGGGTCGAATTGGAGTTGCCGCTGCCGTCGCGGCTGGAGGCGATCGATTCCCGGCACCCGAACACAGTCGCGGTGATGCGCGGACCGCTGGTACTGTTCGCCCTGAAACCTCAGCAGGCCAGCCCGATGCCGGCCTTCGAAAAAAATGAGCTTCTCCATCTGCAGCAGTTATCTCAGCGAGAGTGGCAGGCCCGCGCGGGCGATGCGAGGTTCCGCTTCGTGCCGTTTACCGAGGTCGGCTCGGAGCCGTACACGACCTACCTGCAAACCATATAGTTCCGAGCGGATTTCCTATCCTCCAAAAGCAGTATTCCTCTGTTTACTTTAGGCTGCCCTGAGACGGGTTATACCCTTTGAACTCGAAGCTGATCAGTATTGCTCCTATATTTGGATCCGCAACTTCGGCAGATAAATCAATGGCAGTCACGCAGCCTTCGGGATTAGAAAATGCCCAATGGGAGGAAAGAGTACGCTCTTTCTTCATGTAGCTTGTGGTCCACTCATCCTGACCGGCCCAAATACTGCCCGGTTTCAGGAAGTCGTCTCGGCGGGTGGGCTGTCCGTATTGTTTTGTCAGCTCGGTTTCAATCGCATGGAACTGACGGATAATATCGACGCCGTCGGTATCTGTCTCAATATCGTTTGTCTCAGCCTTCACCATTACCAAGCCTTGTGTCGGGGAAATAGTGAGAAGGTAATACCCCACGTTGGGGTAGGGCTTAGGGGCCGCGGAGGTAGAATACTCATTCACGCCCTCATCCTTCAACGGCCCGACCATGCCGGTAATAGCTTGTTGACTCATGCCACAGGTAAAGCCGAACGGGCCGGTTGTATTCTGGTTGAGCGTCGAGGAAGATTGGGCTGGGGAAACGCCGCCCAGAATGATTCCAACCGCGATCGGAAGAAGAGCTCGTAAGAAATATGCGGTGGTTTTCATAGTTTCCTTCGTCACGTATCTCGCCAGTTACAGCACCTGGGAAATGCGTAGTAGTACGCAACGGAGGACTATACAGCCGCTCTAACTCGAATTCAAGCAGAACCAGTGGATCGACGGCCTTTCCCCGAGCCCCGACCGGTGATGCGGCAGCACCATGATTTCAGCGCTATGACCGTCGCCAGTAAAGTTCAAATGAACGATTTCAGCCGGGTGAGAGAGAACACGGTTCTCGCCCTGCAACGGGGCTTGGCGGAAGCGACCGGTCCAGATTGCAATCGTTTCGCATCTGGAGCGGTTCCAGCGATCGGCCAAACCGCATTACTCTGCCGGGGTGATCACAATGTCCCGAAACGAAACGTGTCCTTTCTCACTTCCCTGCAGATAAATCTGGCCGGGCGCGGCCTCATCGCTATTCAGTGCTCCACCGGTAATCCCAGGAATCACTTTGTTATGGATGATGGTCTTCCCGTCCTGGACCACGGTAACTCGCCGACCAATCAGGGTGATGTCATAGGTCTGCCACTTCCCCGTCGTTCTAGGCAGCTCGGGATGGGGCGCCAGAAATCCATAGATTCCTCCGGTGTGATGACTGGGCGGCTCATCGGCCGACTCATTCTCAATCTGGAGTTCGTAGCGGCCACGCAGATACACGCCGCTGTTGGAGACCGCACCGCAGCTGAACTCGAGATGCAATTTAAAGTCTCCGAATTTCCGATCGCTAACAAGTTCGGGTCCATTGCCTGGGCTGACAAGCGTGCCGTTGACCACTGTCCAGTGCCCTGTCACCGGAAAATATCCGGCGGAGAACTCATGCCATCCATCCACGTTCTTCCCATTGAATAGGTTGACCGGAAAACCCCATTGGGGAGGAGCAGTCCGGACCATCGCCGGAGCGCGCTGACCGGTCCAGGTCCACGCGGCACCGTCCGGCCCGTTCACCGAGCCGACAAGCCTGCCGTGGACCAGTTTGGCCGTGAACTCCAGGTCCGTCTTGGACGCTTCCTCTTCCTTCGGTGAAGTAAAGGTCAGCGTGCCGTCATTGATTGCTACTTTTGGCAGCGGACGTGCACCTCCCCAGCGCCCCACCATGGTTGCCTTGAGGACCCTATCTACCTGCGAAAGTTGCAACCAGGATGGGGCGTCCCCCTTGGGCGTCTTCAACGTCAAATCCCAGCGGCCAAGAAACGGCTTCACTGAGGATTGGGTAGCGGAAGAACCATCCGCGTCGGACGGTCCTGTTTGCGCAAATACACAGCCACCGGAAATGGCGGCGACCAATAGAACAACACCCAGCATTTTGCCAATCTTCATGGCAGCGGCCTCCTAAGTCGAATCTCTCCGTTATGCTGGCTGACAGATACAGCCGACTAACCATCCCAAAGGTTCGGGAATCTCACGTCCTTATGTCTTTACCGTGTGAGAATCGGCATCCCAGAAGACTTGCCGCTTACTAAAATAGGACTCGTTTGCCATATGACAGGCGATCGCCGCGTGATTTCCAAACACGGCATCCTCAGCGACCGGTTTGCGGCTCTTGACGGCTTCAAAGAACGCCCATAGATGCGGTTTATAGTCATCCCAATCCTCGCCCGTATAAATTGTCTGCTTCGTAAGCGGCTCTTTTCCAATGGGAGGATCGTTCTTGGCGTGCCACTCGCGAACATATTCGTCGCGCATTTTTTCGGGGAAACTTACATCGTAGTAACTCGGCGCGGTATCTTTTCCCGTCTGCGGTGAGTAGGTGATTCCGAACTCCGTCGCATCGATGATTCCATGGGGACCCATGAAGCGCGCGATCTCAGGGGTTTCCGTTTCGAGGCCCAGGCGGACGTAGACAGGAATGCCGTGATAATCGAATAGCACGGTTTGTAAGTCCGGCATGTCCCGCCCATCCTTAAACCGATAGATTCCGCCAAGGGAAAGCGCGGAACGCGGAGCTTCATTCCAGCCAAGCGTAAATTGCATGCCGCTCAGCAGGTGCACCATCAAATCCCCTGCCACTCCGGTGCCATACACTCGCCAACAACGCCAACGGGCAAATCGGTCGGGATTAAAAGGAATTTTTGGAGTGTCTTTCAACCACGTGTCCCATGCGAGATTGGAAGGAGAAAGATCCAAAGGCGGCGGATACACCCAGGCGCCGGCCGGGCTGTTGCGACCCAGCGTCAGCTCGACCATGGTGACATCTCCGATGGCGCCGGCCTGGTACATTTCTTTGGCCTTGGCGCACAGTGCGGAACTGACACGTTGCGAACCAACTTCTACGATTCTGTGGTTGCTCTCGGCGGCTTCCACCATGGCAAAGCCGTCTGCCACTGTGTGCGACATCGGCTTTTCGCAGTAAACATCTTTGCCCGCCCGGCAGGAATCCACGACCGCCTGCTTGTGCCAGAAATCCGGGACCGCGACAATCATGCAGTCGATGTCCTTCCGGTCCAATAATTCGCGATACTCCCGTGTCGTCTGGAGACTTGGATTCCCGGTAATTTCTTTCGCCAACGTATGACGGCCATCATAGAGGTCCGCCGCGCCGACGCACTCGACCCCCGGAAGCGTGATCGCGCTGGACAAAAGACTTGCACCCTCCATCCCGACACCGATAATTCCAAACCGCAGGCGGTCATTCGCCCCAACCGTCGTGCTCGGGCCCGATTGCGTTTGAGGTCCCAAGGCGATTGCGTTCGCGTTCGACGCAAAAAAGCTTCCGGCGGCGATGGCGCTGGTCTGCAAAAACTTGCGCCGCGAAAAATCACTTGTCATGTTTGTTCCCTCCAAATTATTGGATCGCTGTTTCCACAATACCCGCTTTGGGCCCGCGTGTGTCCTATCGCGCACAGCGCATCCAAGCGGAAGGCCCTCCGTCGAGTTGCATGGAGGGCCTTCGTTTTTTGCTGCAAATCCCATTTCGCTAAGCGAACTGACTCATGTTAATGCCCAGCTCGAATTTTTCTCCGTGCTGCAATAATTCTTCCCACGTCACTTCGCGCCCAAGACGGCCGGCCATTCGACCCAGCATGGCACTGAAAGCAGTCTCCACCCCAGCGGCAGATTGATTATGGAAATTTCCCGACGTGATGCTGTCGATGAAGCCGCGATCTTTTTCCCGCTGCGCCAACGCCAGGTTGTCATTGAATACTCCGTTGGCGGCAAACTTAGCGGGGGCGGACGGCTGCGCCGGTTCCTGATCGATCCATGTCCATGCATGATCGCCCACGATCCGCAGCGGGCCGGAGTAGGGAGCCTCAGCCATACCCTCTGCGCCGAACATCCGTGCCGAAACATCGAACCAGTCGTTGGGACCAAACTGCGTACAGGAGAAGCTGACATGGACGTTTTCCGGATAGGTAAACACAACCTCATAGTTGTCCCATGTATTGCCGGGGTGAGAAATGATATTCCTACCGCCGGTGCCGGTCGCCTTGATGGGATGCGCCTGCAGCGCCCAGTTGCAGATATCGATCAGATGGATGGCTTGCTCGACGATGATATCGCCCGACAGCACCAGGTCCCAGTACCAGCGGCGAATTCGAAGCTCGTCCGCGGACATGTTCGGCATGGGAGGATAGGTTGAGGCCGGCGCATTGTAGTGCGCCGCGACGGCGCCGATCTTTCCCAACGCGCCCTGCTGAATGCGGCGGACGATCTCCACGAAGGGTGGCGCGCTGCGGATCTGGAAACCTACTTCGAGGCTCACATGCCCCTGGGCGCGTTTGCCGATCTCGAGGGCCTGTTTCGATTGCGCCACATCCACGCCGATCGGCTTTTCGCAGTACACATGCTTGCCGCCGCGAACCGCGGCATCGAGATGCTGCACGTGAAACCATGGCGGAGTGGAAATCTGCACAGCATCCACATCGGGTGAGGAGGCAACTTCCTCGAAGGCCTTGTAGCCTCGGAACATCCTCTTCGGATCAACCTTCGCGTACCCTGCCGTATCGGCAACCTGGTCGAAGTGTGCCTTCGCCAGCTCTAACTTGTCTGGGAAAAGATCTGCCAGGGCGACCACGCGAGTATTGGTATCGTTTGCGAACGACGTTGCAACGGATGTCCCGCGCGAGCCGCAGCCCAACAACGCCAGCCGCACCGCCGAATTTGCTTCGTAACCAAATACCGTTCGTGGCTTCAGCAGCAATAATCCTGAAGCGGCAACCGCACCGCCGACAAACTTTCTTCTATCCATGGGCAAAGAACTCCTGGTTTACGTTCGCTTGGCACGTACCTGGGCAAGCACTCGTTCAAGATACATCTTCTCGTGCATCACATCTTTCATCTGTTGCGGACCGGAGGTCTCGCGTTCGATGGTAATCGCGCCCTGATAGCCCAGCTTCCGGAGCTTGGAAAACACTTGCGGAAAATCCACGCGACCGGTGCCGATCAGTACTTCCTCACCTAATTTCATGGGATCGGTCGGCCACATCCCATCCTTGGCGTGGACGCTTCGGACGTGTTCCCCAATGATGTCGACTGCATCCACGGGATTCGCTTTTCCATACAGAATCAGATTCGCTGTATCCAGGCCCACACCGAGGTTCGGCTGATTCACATCGAGAATGGCCCGCGACATCGTAGTCGGCGTCTCCTGCCCTGTCTCCATCAGGAAATCCTGGCCGTTCCCGGCACAATGCATCGCGACATCGCGGATGGCAACCACAACCTGGTCGTAGAGCGGGTCTCTCGGATTCTCCGGCAGGAAGCCGCAATGGGTCTGGACGCGTGGGATGCCCAAGCGCTTCGCAAAGTCGGAAACCTGTTTCAGCGCATCGATCCGGACAGCTCGCGTCGCAGGTGGCACCAGCCCAATCGTTGCCGGTCCATCCAGAAAATCCCACACCAGACGCCCCGGACCGACGACCTCCACGCTCGTCGCCGTCACTCCATATTTTTCCAGCGCCGCACTCAACTGCTGCGCCGCCGATGCGCTGAATCTTCCGATGTAGCCGTCGAGGCTTAGAAAGCAGTTCGACATTCCCAACTTCTTGACGCGCGCGATGGCCGTTTCGGGGTTGTCATACGCGGGCGCAATCATGACGCCGATCGCCATCGGTGCTACGCCTTTCTCGCTCGCCGTTGCGCTCGGCAAACCAGCGTCCGGCGCGAAAAATGCGGCGGATCGACTCGGCCCGTCAACGGCAAAAGCACTGCGAAAGACGCCCGACTGCAATATTGCCGCCCCAATGGCGGTGCTCAGAAAATTTCTACGACGCATGCGCAACTCCTCTCACGACCACATCTACATGTCGATCCATCACTCATAAGTTTTACCAGCATTCGCGTGCGATACCTCCAGTACCGGAGGATTCGTATTCTTCGCTAATTTCTCAGGCGGCGTAATGCGAGTTTCGCTGCGTTGTAGCCGCACATGCCGTGCACTCCGCCTCCCGGCGGCGTCGAAGACGAGCATAGATACGTGCCTTCCGCAGAGGTCGCATAGTGCCGCCAGGTTGGTCGAAAAAGAAATTGGCGGAAATCGACGGCGCCTCCGCTGATATCTCCTCCAATCAGATTTGCATCCTTGGCCTCCAGGTCTGCCGGCGACCAAGTACGCCGCGCCAGAATGCAATCGCGAAACCCCGGTGCAAAGCGCTCGATCTGCTGTTCCAGTCTGTCCAGCATGTTGAAAGTCGAGCCGTTGGGAACATGGCAATAGGCCCACGCAATATGCCTGTTTGCAGGAGCACGCGACGGATCGAACAATGTCGGCTGCGACAGCAGAACAAACGGCCGCTCCGCAGTCTTTCCGCTTGCCATGGCGGCTTCGGATGCGGCAATCTCCGCCATGCTGCCGCCCAGATGCACGGTCGCGGCGCGCAGGCATTCCGCAGCCTTCCATGGAATCGGAGACGACAGCGCGTAATCCAGCTTGAAGATGCCCGGACCATATCGAAAGTTTTCCAGTTGCCGCCGATAGCCCGCGGAGAATTTTCCTTGCGACAAGTGCAGAAGTTGGCGCGGCGTAATGTCGCACATCGTGATGTCGTAATTTCGAAGCTCATCGAAGCTCGCAATGCGAGTGGCCGTCGCGATGTTGCCGCCCAACTGAACAAGATGCGCAGACAGAGCGTTTGCGATGGCCTGCGCGCCTCCACGTGGAATGGGCCAGCCGGCAGCATGGGCGGCGGCCCCGAGTACCAGGCCAAACGATGCGCTGAGCGGTTCGCTCAGACGCAAAAACGAATGCGCTGCAAGGCCGGCGAAGAGTGCGCGTGTTCGTTCATTCCGGAATCTCCGGCGCGCAACGAAAGTTGCCGGAGCAAGAGCATCCTGCGCAAACTTTGCCAGCAGAAAAGGATGGTTTGGAACACGTAGCAGGGGCCGCAGAATGTCTCGCGCAAATTCCGCCCAACTGCGCGCCAACGGCTCCATCAAATGGCGCCACGCGAGGCCATCTTCCCCAAGCACAGTTTGCGCGTCCCCAAGATTGCGCTCCAGCGTGATTGCCGTGCCATCGTCGAACGGATGTGCCAAGGGCGCAGGCGAATGAATCCACTCCAGGCCGTACTGCGCCAACGGCAGAGAAGAGAAGAACGGCGACCCAACCGCCATAGGGTGGACCGCGGAGCCGAAGTCGTGATGGAATCCGGGCAGCGTCAGTTCCATGGTCCGTGCCGCGCCGCCCGGCTGGGGTTCGGCTTCGAACACGTCCACCTGCATCCCCGCCTGCGCCAGCACAATCGCCGCAGACAGGCCGTTGGGGCCCGCGCCAATCACGCATGCTTTCTTGCGCCGAACGTCGCGAAAGGCTTTCCCCATACATTGAACTCTACTGCGGCGGCGCCATCATGGAGGGTCCTTCCTCTCGCACCATGCCAAACTTGCCGTCCGGCCCGATCGCCAGCGTGGGAGCATACGCTCCCAGCAATTGGCGACGCCACCAGTCTCCCGTCGCCCGCTTCTCCGCCAACGTGGTAAACCAATACTGCCAAAGGACCGCGCGAACCATGCGCGGAGGGTGGTCCGGGAATGGATTGCCGGCGAACAACGACAGCACGGCTGGATCGTTGGTCAGCAACAGTTCTTCAGTTCGCGGAACAATCGGGTACTGCGTCCAGGAGCCAAGCGAGGCGAACCATAAATTCCAGTCGAAACGCGGCTGATAGGGCGCATAGATACCCGGAGCTTGACTCACATCCTGCGGTTTGTAGCGGAACGGATAGGCAACCCAGGTGTGACCGTCGTCCGATCCTTGGAATTCAATTTCATACCGGTTGGGCGTCATCACCGCAAACAAGCCGTATTGGTTCGCGATATGAAAGGGCTGCAATGCAGCGACGGGTCCCGTCGGCAGCGGAATGCTTTCCCAAAACATTTCGATCATCGGCAGCGCGGTCGCATAGAAAATCCAGCCGAGAATTACCGCCGTGGCAGCCACATCCACCGCACGAAGATGCCGACGAATCGGAGACGTTGGAGCGGACGCGGGCGCTTTTTCTCCAGCGCTTTCCGGGCTGCTCTCATTTTCAGGCGCAGCTTCGTTGTCCGCGACGCTGAACCGCCAGCGCGCCGGCACGAAACGCATCAGGAATCGATCGTCCAGCAAGAGAAAGCCCAGGGCCAGCACAATGTAATTCAGAAATGCGTAGTTGGCCGTCAGAATCACGACAATCTGCCATGGCGTCACAATGAAAAAACAAACGATGCGCCAGCGCCGCGGCAGAAACAGCATCCACACCAGCACCAGTTCCAGCGTCAGCGTGGCCACCACGGTGGACGCCTGAAACCAGTGCGGAAGATGCTGCACATAATAGCCGATCCACGTCGGCAACGGACCATTCTGGTAGTACTGGTCCATGGCGGTCAGATGGTGCCACTCTGGATCTCCGCTGGCCAGTTTCACTACGCCCGACTCAAAATAAATCCGGAACCATTCCCACAACAAAAGAAACAAACTGGCACGCACCGGCGGCCGCAGCCTTCCCCAGCCCGGGAAAAATCCACCCGGCGCAAAGAAGAGCGAGAGAAAGCCAGCCTCGAGCAACATGCCATCGGACTGATAGCCGGAAAAATCCCCAGCCACGCTGACGAAAGAAAGAAAGCAGACAAAGCAAACCGCCAGCATGGCGCGCGGCCAGATATTCACGGCAACCAGCAGCGATGCCACAATACCCACCCAGCAGATTGCCATCAGCATGTGGGAACCGCTGGAAAACCAAAGCAGCGTCGGCGCATACCAAAAGCGCAGCGGCCCGAACCCACGCGCGACCGCGGCAAGATATTGATCCGCGGGAAGAATCCCGCGCGGACCCATCAATCCTCGAATCTGGAAGAGGAGCGAATAGAACGCGGAAAAGTAGATCAGCCCAAGCGCACGCAGAAAGATCCAGCGCGAAATATGATGATCGGGCACACCCTGTTCAGGGTCAAACCAGCGGCGGATTGTTTGCACCGGGGCCCAATTCATCGACTAGAGCGAATTATAGATCGGAAATCGCGCGCGGAATGCCTGGATCGTCTTCTTGCCAGACTCCCATGAGTGCTTCGCTCAACTGTCACCTGTTTCGCCACTCAAATTGTTACCGAAATACTGCGCCTTACTTAAGTACCGTAACAATGTTGCAGAAAAGCTAACTATGCTGGCCGCTTGAGACTACTGTGGCTCGCAGAGGTCTTAACGGTGCCTCTACCGCCCGATCAATCGAGGGAACAGGGCAAACCACACCGTTGAGCCATCTGAGAAAAAGCTGTACACGTGCGTCGCGACGGTGATGATCCTCCCTGTGGCTTACGCCTTTCCACGCAACCGCAGTGGAACCTTACTCCCGCCGTCAATTGGTCAAGGGTTGTCGAACGAAAGGAGACACTTCAATGTCACCGAAAACAATCTGCACGAAAATCTGTTTTGCCGTGGTTTTCATCGCAATGCTATTGGCTTGCCCAAGCACGTTTGCGCAGGTAGGCCTGCGATTCCTGCCGACACGTCATGTTCGCCCGGTTGTGGCGAACGCCGAGGCAAAGCTTGTCGGTTCGCTCCCCGATACACAGCAGATGCAACTCGCCATCCTGTTGCCGCTACGCAACCAAGCCGCACTAACCAACCTGTTGGGTCGGCTCTATGATCCGTCCAGTCCCGATTACCGTCATTTCCTCAGCGTAGCTCAATTCACTGCGCAGTTCGGTCCCACAGCAGGCGACTATCAAACGGTGGTCGATTGGGCTCAGTCCAAGGGGTTTACAGTTGGAGATCAACCTGCGAATCGACTAGTCGTACCAATCAGCGGGTCGGTAGCGCAAATCGACGCGGCTTTCAATATATCGATGAACGTCTATCAGCACCCTACGGAGAATCGCACTTTTTTCTCTCCGGATCGTGAGCCCTCGGTAGATTTGAATGTGCCGCTGTGGAACATCGCGGGTCTGGACAACTATTCGATACCGCGCCCTCTTTATAAAGGGTACCGCGGATTCGCCAGTGGAGAGCAATACAACTGGCTCGGGCACGGACGGTCTATTTCTGGGAAGTGACCGGAGGGCAGCCTATTACGGTGGAAACACTCTCACGGGTGTCGGTCAAACGGTGGCTCTATTCGAGCTTGACGGCTACGCACTCAGCGATGTCCAAGCTTATTTCAACAATGTCGGGCAATCGCTCAATGTTCCGATCAACAATGTACTGCTGCTCGGCGCCAGTGCCGGGTCAGATGGAATAGACGACACAGAGCAGGTCATTGACATTGTCGATGCCGCTTCGATGGCGCCCGGCTTGTCCCAGGTTCTCGTCTATATCGCGCCGCAAAGCGGCTTTGCGTCAGGTACGGGCGACTACGCCATCTTCAATCGCATGGCAACAGACGATATTGCCAAGCAAATCAGCGTTTCCTGGGGATGGAAGCCTGCCGACCCGACTAGCGACGACCCTATATTCCAACAGATGAAGGCGGATGGACAAAATGTGTTTGCCGCCTCAGGGGACTATGGAGCGTGGGTCTCGGGAGACTTTGCTTATCCGGCGGAAGATGCAAACGTAACGGCAGTGGGCGGTACGGAACTGACAACAAATGGCCCAGGCGGTTCCTGGGCCTCCGAGATCGCCTGGGGCGGCAGCAACACTTCTTGTGCAGGCTACGGCAGCGGCGGAGGTATTTCCCTGGATAACATACCAATCCCCCCGTATCAGCAACTCGCCGGAGTCATCAACTCGTCCAACCACGGCTCGACCACATTGCGGAATGCACCGGATGTGGCCGCGGAGGCAAATTGCGACAACTACTACTGTGCCAACGGTTCGTGTTGGACGAGTGGCGAACAGCCCCTCGGTGGGACGAGCCTTGCAGCGCCGACTTGGGCCGGTTATCTGGCACTGGTCAATCAGCAGGCGGCGGCCAACGGTGCCAGCAGCATAGGCTTCATTAATCCACTCATCTATCCTATCGGCCTCAGTTCCAGCTACACCAACGATTTCCACGACATCACAAGTGGGGATAACTACAACAGCTCCAGTCCGAACTTGTACCCAGCAGTCACTGGCTATGATCTCGTGACTGGATGGGGCAGCGCGAACGGGCAGAATCTGATCAATGCGTTGGCACCGACGCATCCCGCAACATATTACGCTACCAGTGGCAACTATTGCGAGAACACTGATCCCGGCTCCGATGTCCAATGGGATTTTATCCTGAACCCAACCACAAGCGATCCTTCGACATTGTTGGCCATCAGCGACTACACCTACCAGCTTGTAACCGGAGACTGTACCTGGACCAAGTTTGCCCCGGCAGGGACCTTGGCCAGTTCAAACACCACACTAACGGTGCAATACAAGTTCATCTTCTACTCCGGAGATGGAGGATCCGCTCCTGCGGGAAAGGCAGAAATTTATTCTCCTAATATCGGTGACGTTTACCAGCGGGCTCCCGATCTCGGTTCCCAACAGACAGTCACCTATGGTCCCACGACCGCACACTGGACCATTCCTGTAGGCACGGACCTTTCCACTATCCAAGTTGAGGACAGTGTCAATTCCGGGAATGAGCCCAATGCTTCAATGGAGATCGATATATCAGCGCTCTACATAACCAAAAACTAGTCCCCTGATATCGGTCCATATGGCTGGTGAATGGAATTGATGCTAAACTCCAGCACCCAGGGATGCGGATTCTCCGCATCCCTGGCGGCTTATTTGGATGGCACAGAAGAGCGTCATTTTGCAGATTTCTTCCGCAAGCCTATACCTATAAAGGAGGCTATCTATGGAAGGCCGGTGGAAATCCTGTGTCTGTATGTTGGCGGGGATGGCGTTGCTTGGCTTCACGGGATGCGGAGGCTCGAGCAGCATGTCGTCGTCACCCACCCCGCCCACGGTTCATAACGAATGGACCTGGATAAGCGGCTCGAACGCCATCAACCAACTGGGAGTGTACGGCACAAAGGGAACGGCGAATATCGGCAATACACCTGGAGCGCGCACATCTCCTTCCTCCTGGACCGATGTTTCTGGAAACCTCTGGCTCTTCGGTGGCTACGGTGCCGCCTCGGCCGGAATCCAGGGAGACCTGAATGACCTCTGGAAATATAGCGGAGGTGAATGGACGTGGGTGAGCGGATCGTCCACGATCGAAGCAAAAGGTACTTACGGAACCCAGGGAGTAGCCTCTCCCAACAACGTTCCCGGGGCGCGATACGAGGCGGAGAGTTGGATCGACCCGTCCGGGAATCTCTGGCTTTTCGGCGGACTCGGTATCGATTCCACAGGAACGCGCGGATACCTCAACGATCTCTGGAAGTACAACCCCGCATCCAATACCTGGACATGGATGAACGGGTCGAATACCGCCAGCCAGGAGGGCGGCTTCATCCAACCAGGGGTGTATGGAACCCAGGGGGTGGCTGCGCCTGGTAACATGCCGGGGGCGCGTGTCGATGCCATGTCATGGGCCGACGCCTCAGGAAATCTCTGGCTCTTCGGCGGGGAAGGCTACGATTCGACGAATGGAGTCGGTGGAATACTCAACGACCTGTGGAAGTACAGCGCGGGCGAGTGGACCTGGATGAGCGGGTCGAACACGGCGGGTCCTTTCCGAGCAGGCACATACGGAACGCAAGGAACTCCGGCTCCTGACAATGTGCCCGGACCACGCACCAATGCCGTTACCTGGACCGATGCGGAGGGAAACCTCTGGCTCTTCGGCGGGCAAGGCAATGACTCCACCGGAGGAGCTATATGTTCGGCATATGGGGGGCCGTGCCTGCTGAACGATCTTTGGAAATATTCCAACGGCGAATGGACGTGGATGGGCGGATCGAACCTCTCCAACGAACCGGGAACCTACGGGACAAAGGGGACGGCTACTCCCGGCAATATTCCAGGAGCGCGCTGGATGGCTGTGAGCTGGATCGATGCTGCAGGGGATGTTTGGCTCTTTGGTGGCCAGGGCTTCGACTCGACGCCTAGCCCTGGTGTTTTCGGAGACCTCAACGACCTGTGGAAGTTCAGCGGTGGCGAATGGACCTGGATGGGCGGGCCAAATCTGGGTTCCGCCACGCCATTAGCGATTTACGGGACGCAAGGGACGCCTTCCGCCAGCAATGTTCCAGGGCAGCGCGAAAGCGCCGTCGGCTGGATCGATTCGTCCGGAAATCTATGGCTCTTCGGTGGAGATGATGATTTCAGCGTCGCATTTGGCGGAAAGTTCAACGACCTCTGGGAATACCAGCCGTAAATCTCGGCCCGGTTGTGCCCGGTACAAGAATGTGCCGTAAAGGTTCCTGCTGCCTATTTGCCATTCGACGCAGACCGATCTGCCTATTTCCTCTTCAGGCCAACGAAAACCGCCGTAACCAGCGCAGCTCCACCCGCTGCAAACCATCTGTGATGCAGGTCTAGAAAGACCTGCGCACTGAAGGAACACGATCGCCTATCGAACGGCCCATGCGCGCTATGCCGGCCGGGAACGTAGTCCCAAAGATTATTGGGCCGGTCTGGATCATCCGGAACACCGGTTTGCTGCGCTTTGTAAGCTGTCTCTCCCAGGTCGCGATCGAGCATTCCAGAGACAAACATCTGCCCGACGACGGCCTCCACCGTGGGCGAACCCACCCAGTACTCCCGTCGCGGCCGATCCACTCCCGCAGCATGCACCACGACCTTGGCCGCGACTTCCGGCTGAAAGATGGGCGGCACGGGCTGCGGCCTATTCGGGAGCCGGCTTTTTACCCAGGTGAACTGGGTGGTATTCATGGCGGGCATCTGCACCACCGTCAACTGCACATTACTTTTGTCGTGGTAGAGTTCGCCCCGCAGGGAATCCGTAAATCCAAGAATGGCGTGCTTGGCGGCGCAGTAGGCAGACTGCAGTGGAATGCTGCCCACTGCCTGGGCCGAACCTACTTGGATAATAGTTCCCCGGTCCCGCGGCAGCATTCGGCGCAAAGCCGCCTGCGTGCCATAGACATATCCCAAATAAGCGACCTCCGTGACCCGCTTGTATTCCTCGGCTGTCATCTGCTTCACTGGCGAAAATACGGAAGCCATGGCATTGTTCACCCACACATCGATCGGCCCAAAGGCTTCCTCCAGCCTGCTGGCAGCGTGTTCGATGGGCGCGGCATCGCTCACATCCAGCGGCAACACCAACGCCTCGCCGCCCAACTGCTCTACCTCTTCCTCGCATGCTTCCAGTGCTTCTCGATTGCGCGCAATCAGCCCAATCTTCGCGCCCTGCCGCGCAAACCCATGTGCGATGGCACGGCCCAGCCCCGCGGAAGCGCCGGTCACCATCACAACCTGGTTCCTCTTCATCTGTCATCCCTTTCGCAACTCGACGGGCGTGATTCGCCCGCAGATCGTACACGCCGTCATGCCGATGGCTTCACGAGCGCCACCCACGAGCGCCATCTTGGAGAGGCAGGGAATTTCCCGGCCGCAAGTTTCTAGAGGCGCAAGATCTCGGTGGATGGCTGGCTGCATCATATCCCGACGATCCCCGGTAAGAATAGATTCCCATTGGGCAATTAAGTAATCTGCCGTCCGGACGGCGGGCTTGAATGGTAAGTCTAGACATAGCAGAGCTTTGCGTGGATAAGGATGCTGCCATCGCATCCCAAAAGGTTACCCAAGTCATGCGCACACCCAAACTTGTCGACCACCGAGACGCGAGAATCGGACCCCATGCGCGCTGCACCGACCAGGTACGCATAGCGGGATTCCTGCACCGCTTCTTGTGCAGCCGTTGCGCTCGACATTCATTTAGAAGGCGGCTTCAGAATGCGGGGTGTATGGAGCGAGCTCGTCCGCAACGCGACAGGATACGTTTGCCGCATCTTATCTGTTTGGGCCCGCAACGACAAAGACGCAAGGTGCGTCAACGCTGTGGGCTGCTGCTGGAACCGCCATGTGATAGAAACCCCAGGAAGAACAATCTTTTGACGAGGGAGACGCTGGATGAAACTACAAGGCAAGGTGGCCATCGTGACCGGCTCAGCCACCGGCATTGGTAAGGCAATCGCCACGGGAATGGCTGTGGAGGGCGCGGCGGTTGTCATCGACTACGTTGGCAATGCCGACGTAGCGAACGGTGTTGTCGCGAAGATTCGAAGTACCGGCGGCAAAGCGATGGCCATTGAGGCCGACGTTTCCAATCCAGAGCAAGTGAATGCGCTGGTGGAGCAGACAGTGAAGACAATGGGGCGCGTTGATATTTTCGTCAACAATGCGGGCATCGAATCGAAGCGCCCATTCACGGAATATCCGTTCGATCTGTGGCAGAAAGTGATCGCCATTGATCTGACAGGCCCGTTTCTCTGCGCGCAGGCTGCCGCCAAAGCGATGATCCAGCAGGGAAATGGCGGCCGCATCCTGAATATTTCTTCCGTTCATGAGGACCTGCCGATGCCGACCAATGCCCCCTATTGCGCAGCCAAGGGCGGCCTTCGCATGTTGATGCGAACCATCGCCGTCGAACTGGCTCCGCATAAGATCACCGTGAATAACATCGCTCCGGGCGCGATTTATACGCCCATCGATGCGGATGTGGAAGTCAGCAAGAAGATTCAAGCCACGCTGATGGCGGAGATCCCACTCGGGCGCTGGGGAAAGCCGGAAGAAGTGGCGGACTTGGCGATTTTTCTCGCCTCCGACGCAGCCGGATACTGCACCGGCGGCACTTTCTTCATCGATGGCGGCATGATACGACAGTCCGGAAGCCTGTAGCCTTACTTATCACGAGACACAACGAAGTCCGGTACCCACAACAGCGCCCGCTTGAATTCTGAGTCCGGCAACGTGGAAAGATTTCCCCGCGCTGCCTCCGCATGGGCATCTGCCACTCGGATGGCATGATCGAGAGAACCATTGCGATGAAGGATGGCAAGAATCTGCTCGTGCCGGACACGCTCGAAGCCCTGGTCTTCAATCACAGCAAGAATATCGGCGCGCTCTTCGGCAGTTCCATGCTTCAGCGCATGGACCACAGCCAGGGTAGCCTTGCCTTCGCGCAGATCGCTGGCCGTCGGTTTGCCCAGAACGGCTTCGCTGGCGGTCAAGTCCAGCACATCATCCACGATCTGGAACGCCAGCCCCAGATTGCGGCCATATTCTCCCAGCGCCTCTTCCGTAGCCTGGGACGCACCGGCCAGCACGCAGCCCAATTGCATGGAAACGCGAAATAAGCAGGCCGTCTTGCGATAAATCAACTCGTAATAGTCATGCTCGGTCAACGAACTGCCGAGGCTCTCCATCTGCAGCAGCTCGCCCTCGACCATCTGTTGGGTCAGGCCGATCAACAGATCGAGAATGCGGAAATTCCGCTCCTCCAGCGCGACACGGAACGCCTGCATATAGAGCCAATCGCCCGCCAGCACGCATTTGGAGTTGCCCCATTGCGTGTTCGCGGAAGGCCGTCCCCGGCGGATGTCGGCCACGTCGATAATGTCGTCGTGCACCAGGGTGGCCGTGTGGACCATCTCAATCACGGCGCCCAGGCGGATACTGCTGTCTCCGTTGTAGCCCAGCGCCTTTGCCGCGAGCAGCAGCAGGGCTGGACGAATCCGCTTGCCGCCGCCTTCACGCAGGTACCCCGCAATCTCTGTGATCGAATCGACCTCGGACGCGGACAGGCGTTCGAATTCCTGCTCCATCGCGACCAGTTCGTCGCGGAGCAGGTCGAACACCTCTTTCGCCGTCGTGATGGCCGTTGTGCTCAAATTCTTTCCGTCCTCAATTCCCTGTTCCCTGCAAAATCCGACCTGGTTTCTGTGTTCCCATTATCCAGATGCGTTTGCAGGTGCCGCCGGCTAATTGGAGCGATAATTTGTGAACTGCAAGTCGATGCCGAAGTCGTGCTTCTTCAACATTGCAATCATATCCTGTAACGTATCGCGATCTTTACTGCTGACGCGGACCATGTCCGCCTGGATACTCGCCTGCGCCTTGCTTTTCGAATCCTTAATCAGCTTGACGATTTCTTTTGCCTTCTCGATCGCAATTCCCTGCTGCAGGGTAATTTTCTGGCGGACGCTGGACCCGGCGGCCGGCTCGATCTTGCCATAGGTCAGGGCCTTCAGCGAAACTCCCCGCTTGGCCAGCTTCTGCTGCAAAATCTCCGTCACCGCTTTTAGCTTGTATTCATCGCTGGAAGCAAGCTGGATTGCCTCCGCGCCCTCCAGTTTGATTTCGGAGTGGGAATCTTTTAAATCGAAGCGCGTACGAATTTCCTTCGAGGCCTGATCCACAGCGTTCAAAACCTCTTGCGCATCCACTTTGCTGACAATATCGAAAGAATTCTCGCTCGCCATACTCTTCTGTCCTTACTCGATTCAATTTTCCACGCTACCGGTGTCGTGTGTCCTTCGCCTCGACCGCGGAATCCGTTTCCGTTCGCGACGCACGAAAAAAACGTTGAAAGTTTTCCGTCGTCGTCAAAGCCATGGTCTCATAGTTCACGCCGCGGACCTCAGCCAGTTGCTCCGCGACCCGCCGTACCATCGCCGGTTCATTGCGTTTGCCACGGTGCGGTACCGGCGCCAGAAAGGGTGCGTCCGTCTCAATCAAGATCCGGTCCGTCGGGAGTTCTCCCGCCACATCCCGGATCGGCTGTGCCTTTGGAAAGGTGATGTTGCCGGCGAAGGAAACGAGAAAACCCATGTCCATGGCCTGCTCCGCGTGCCGGGTTTCGCCTGCGAAACAGTGCAGGACGCCGCCTAACCCGGTTGACCGCCAATGCTCGTCCAGCATCGCCAGCGCGTCGTCCCAGGCATTTGTGCTGTCCGCGGAGGCCCGGCAGTGAATCAAAATCGGCAGGCTGTGCCGCGCGGCAATCTGCATCTGATCGACAAAAGCGCGCTGCTGCACCTCGCGGGGCGAGTGGTCATAAAAATAATCCAGCCCAATCTCCCCAACCGCCACCACTTCCGGCTCCACAGCCAGGGAGTCTAGTTTGTTGAGCGCTACTTCATCCGCCAGGTTTGCCTCATGCGGATGGATCCCGGCGCTGACCAGAATCCGCGGCATGTCCAGCCTGGATCGATACGCGCGGCTCAGGTCCAGCGCGCCATGCATGGTGTCGGGACCTTCTCCGATGCCGACCGCCAAAATTGTTTCGACGCCCGCTTCATAGGCACGCACCAGCATCGCTTCACGGTCTTCTGCGTAGCGGTCACTGTCCAGATGTGCGTGCGAATCCACCAGCATGGGCAGCTCTTTCTCTATTTCAGTCGTGCGCCGATTTCTACGTCTTCCAAAAATCCAGCCAGTACAGGCTTGCCTTTTTCACCCACAGAAGCCGCGACGATCATCCCATTCGATTCCAGACCGCGCAATTTGCGCGGAGCGAGATTCGCGACAACCACCACTTTGCGTCCGATCAGGCTCTCGGGCGTATAGGCCTCGGCAATTCCAGCGACAATTTGCCGCTGCTCATAGCCTAGATCCACTTCCAGGCGCAACAAACGGTCTGCCTTGGGAACGCGCTCCGCCACGCGAACAATGGCCACCCGCAACTCCACCTTGGCAAAATCTTCAATGCCGATTTTTGCAGCGTCCGCAGTCGCCTGCACAGGCGCGGCTACAACCGCGCTTGCCGACTGCGCGGGTTGGGTCGGCGCAGCCGCGGGTTTCGGCGCACTCGCCGACGGCGCGGCTTTGGCTGCGGCCGAATCTGCTTCGACTGCCTGCTCGGCGGAAGTGACCGAGCCAATAGACTGCAGCTCGGACACGTGCGCGTGCGCGAGCTGCTTCTCAAAGGCAACTGCGGGGTTCGCTTCCGGATCGGCGGTCAACTCGGGAGCAGCTTGCTCCGCCACGTCTGCTGCGGCTTGTGCCTGACGATCTTCTTCCATTTTCTGCATACGTTCGATCGCTTCCTTTTCCGCGCGGGGAAACACGGGACCCAGCTCGCCGAGCTTCGTGCCCGGCGGCAGATCGCCCCACTGCAAATTCTTCAAGTCCGCTTTCGCAATATCGCCCAAGCCAAGCTGTTTCCAGACCTTCGTTGCCGCTTCGGGAATCACCGGATAAACCAGCGCCGTGATGATCCGAATGGCTTCCGCAGCGGTATATAAGATTCCGCCCAGTTTGGCAGGGCTCTCCGCATCATCGCTGGCACTGAGCTTCCAGGGAGCTTGCGCCGTCAAGTAACTGTCGACGGATGCAATCGCGGACCAGGCGTGTTCCAATGCGCGAGAGAAATCGAGTTGCTCCAGGCGCTGATCGAACTGCTCTGCCTGCTGCGCGAGATTAGCCTGAATATCGCTGTCCGCAGCCTTTCTCCCCGGCACAACCCCGTCGAAATATTTCACGATCATGGCCAGCGTGCGACTCACCAGATTGCCGTACCCATTCGCCAAATCGGCGTTATAGCGCTGCACCAGCGCGTCGAAACTGAAGCTGCCGTCCTGCCCGAATGTAACTTCGCGCAGCAGAAAATACCGCAGCGCGTCTGCGCCCAGCACATCCAGCACGGTCTCCGCGCGCACAATGTTCCCACGCGACTTCGACATCTTCGACTGTTCGAACAGCAGCCATCCATGCGCCACAATGCTCTTCGGCAGCGGCAACTCCGCGGCCATCAGAAACGCCGGCCAATACACGCAATGGAATCGGCTAATTTCTTTGCCGATCAGATGAACATCGGCCGGCCAGTATTTTTCAAAGTCCGCACAGTCCTCGCTGCCATAGCCCAGCGCGGTAATGTAATTCGCCAGCGCATCCATCCACACGTAGATGACATGCTTTTCGTCGCCGGGTACTGGAATGCCCCAGTTGAAGCTGGTGCGGCTGATCGACAGATCGCGCAGGCCGCCCTGCACAAACGCCACTACTTCATTGCGGCGCGTTTCCGGCCGGATAAAGTCCGGATGCTGCTCGTAATACTCCAACAGCTTGCGTTCAAAAGCGGAAAGCTTGAAGAAATAATTCTCCTCGCTCACCGTCTCTGTGATGCGGCCGCAGTCCGGGCAGGCCGTTCCCGGCGGCCCTTCGACATAGAGCTCGTCCCATACACAGTACTGGCCGGAGTAGGTGCCCTTATAGATAAATCCGCGCTTCTGCAGCTCGCAAAACAAGTGCTGCGTGCCGCGCTTGTGCCGCGACTCGGTCGTGCGAATGTAATCGTCGTAGGTGAGCCCCATGCGGTCCCACAGACCGCGAAATTCGCTCGATACTTCCGCGGCAAACTCCTGCGGAGTCTTGCCCGACTTCGCCGCCGACCGCTCAATCTTCTGGCCATGTTCGTCGGTGCCCGTTAGGAAACGGACATCGAAGCCGCGCATCCGCTTCCACCGTGCCAGCGCGTCCGCCGCCACGGTCGTGTAGGTATGCCCGAGGTGCGGACGGGCATTCACGTAATAGATAGGCGTGGTGAGGAAAAACGTCGGTTTGTTCTCTTGCTTTTTGTCTTGGATGGACATGCCGTTGGCGTTCAAGCTCTTGGCGCGTCCGGCCGGAGAGCGAGGTCAGCCTTCATTTTATACCGTTTTCGCATCGCGCTTCCCCACACGATCGTAACGACGCGCGCCTTGCGGAACGGAAATGCTGCGTTGCGCATGTCACCGCGGCTCACACGCGCTGGAATCAACGGGACCAAGTAGCTGGGGCGCAGGGTCCATCGCGAAGGCGGCGCGCACTCTGCTAAAATTCGCTCTTACTTACTCAATCGCTACCAGCGCCCACGGACGTACCTTGTGTATCGCACCTATCGACAATCTTTATTTGAGCGCCTTCGCGCTGTCCTGCTGGAAAAATTCCAGGTAGAAATTCCTCGTCTCACGGTTGAGGAACCTCCCCAAGTGGAGATGGGCGACTATGCCCTGCCGATTGCGTTTGAACTAGCTCGTACGCTACGCAAACCGCCGCGCAAGATCGCCGAAGAGCTGGTCGCGGCGCTGGGCAGCGTACCCGGATTTACCGGGTTCGAAGTCGCAGGAGCAGGGTACATCAACTGCCGTCTGGATCGAAACCTGGCCGCACATGTGCTGGCGGCGGAGATGGAAAGCCTGCCACACGCGCTCGAATTTATTCTGGTTGAGCACACCAGCATCAATCCCAACAAGGCAGCGCACGTCGGCCATTTGCGCAACTCCATCCTGGGCGACACGCTGGTGCGCATGTTGCGCGCCGCCAACTACCAGGTGGGCGTGCAGAACTACATCGACAACACCGGAGTCCAGGTGGCCGATGTGGTCGTCGCTCTGGTCTACCTGCGGCAACTGGATTTGGCAGGAGTGGAGCGCTGGATCGAGGAACTTGCCGCTCGCGGCGAGCGCATCGATTTCGCCTGCTGGGACCTGTACGCCCATGTTTCGCAGTGGTACGACGCGGAGGAAAACGAAAAGCAGGCGCGCAAACAGGTTCGCCTGGACACGCTGCACGCGCTCGAAGCCGGCGGCAACGAGACTGCCGCGATTGCCGACCGAGTGTCCACAGCGGTTCTGCGGCGGCATCTGGAAACCATGCTGCGGCTCGGCATCGAGTACCAATTCCTGCCGCGCGAAAGCGAAATTCTCCATTTGCATTTTTGGAATGCGGCTTTTGCGTTGATGAAGGAAAAGGGCGTCCTGTACCTGGAAACTGAAGGCAAGAATGCCGGCTGCTGGGTCATGCGCCGCGCAGGAACCGCAGGCTCGGACGGCGAAAATCCCGATGATGAAGCCAAGGTCATCGTGCGCTCTAACGGCACCGTCGGCTATGTCGGCAAAGACATTGCGTATCACCTGTGGAAGTTCAACAAGCTCGGCCTCGATTTCGGCTACCACCTCTTCCACATCTATCCCAACGGCGATCGCTGCTGGATCTCCTCCGAGCACAACGATGAGCCTGCGTCCGGATTGCCCCACTTCGGCCACGCCGACGCCATTTATAACGTGATCGATTCGCGCCAGGCCGACCCGCAGAACAACGTGATTGAAGCGCTGCGCGGCATGGGCTTCACCGAGGCGGCGGACAACTACCACCACTTCTCGTACGAGATGGTTGCGCTCACTCCGCGCTGCGCCATGGAGCTTGGCTACTTGGTTTCCGATGAGGACCAGGGCCGCGCCTACATTGAAGTTTCCGGACGCAAAGGCTTCGGCGTGAAGGCCGACGACCTGATCGACAAGCTGATTGCCGCGACGCGCGCCGAAGTGGACACGCGCAACACAGGCCGCGACGAGGCCGAGCGCCAGAAGATCGCCACGCAGATTGCGATTGGCGCGCTGCGCTACTTCATGCTCGCATAGGAGGAAGTGGCGGGTTGGTTAGTGGCTGAAGGGTAAATTCTGGGTAATGCGGTACGCATCCGTCGGGTCCACAACGGACGAGCTGCCGAGACGGCGGCGGCGCTTGG